>NZ_JALDYQ010000015.1:0-75517 GCF_032153725.1 Sphingobium sp.
ATGACTAAAGTTGACGGTGTGCTTTATTACGCCAATGATGTGTCGCAACCAGACATCGGCCAGGTTGCGGGTCATCGCCGCCAGCTGTCCGCCCTCCGCCGCCAGACCGGCAAGGCACCCCTCCAGCACTGCCATGGCGTTCGTGCGACCGGCGCGGACGGCGGTGGCGATCTCTGTCACTTGCCTCACGGCGGCCTCGTTCGACAAGGTGGCGGCATGCTGATCCAGCAAGACGAAATTCGCTGTCACACCGGGGATGCAGGAGTCCGGGATGGTCAGGCAGCGATCTTCTTTTCGGAGCGAGGAAGCTCGGGGAGGGCCGGAGCCTGCCGCGCACAGGAAAAGCTGCAACTGGTGGAAGATCATTAGCGGCAGGATGAGCAGGCCGACCTGCGTCGCGGGAAACAATGCCCCCCCCCCGCCATCGGCACGCCGGAAACCTTCTTCGGCCCGCAACATCAGCACGATGGCGTCGGCGCGGGATAATCCCACCAGCCATGCCATGCCCCGTGTCGGAAAGAGGGAGGCTCCTATCACCACCACAATCAGGCACAGCAGAAAAGGATCAGGGAAAAGAGGAACGGGGACCAGCGCGCCATAAAGATCATATGCTGCCGCTCCCCCTACCGATCCATTAGGTGTGTGTGGATTCATCTCATGAGGGGCTGCAAATGTCGCCTTTCCGCGCTTCGAAATCCACCACTTTCGTCGCACCCTGAACTGAATCCCCTACACACCCTGGAATGAGTTGTATCCATCGTTGCAAAAAGAGCACGGTTGATAAGGATGGCTATTTTAAAATCCCTGTACACAACCCGCTATTCCGGAATCGAGCAATCGAGCCGATCAGCAGCCGCATGGCTACGCGCCAATATCCTAACCCGCTTGCGCGGGAGTGTCGCTTGGGCTGACGGAGCGTGGTATTTACAGGTTTTACACGGTCAACCGAGGGTCCCACATGGATCGTCATGATCCCTTATCTGTTCCTCGCCGCCTCGGCGGCGGCCAGCACGCGCAGGACATTGCCCGACCAGATTTTCTGGACATCGGCCTCGCTATATCCAGCCTTGAGCAAGGCGGCGGTGATTTTCGGCAGGTCGACCACATCCTCCAGCCCGGCAACGCCGCCACCACCGTCCCAGTCAAGCCCGATGCCAACATGATCCGGCCCGATCACCTTCAGCGCATGGAGCATATGCGCCATGAAATCGTCGAAAGTCGCCCGGTCCGTCTCGGGATAGAGCCGGTCGATTTCCTGCCGCTTGGCCAGAAGTTCGGCGCGCTTTTCGGGCGACAGCTTCGCATCCTCGCGCAGCTGGCCGAACAGAGCCTTCAGCGCTTCCTGCCGCTGCGGATTGGGCTTTGAGCTACGTAGATAGGCGCCATATGCGTTCATCTGAATGACCCCGCCTTTGGCCGCCAGCGCTTTCAGATGCTCGTCGTCAATGTTGCGCGGATGATCATAGACCGCCTTGCAGCCCGAATGGGTCAGCAGCACCGGCGTGGTGGAAAGCGCCAGCAGATCGTCCAGCACCTGGTCGCTGCTGTGCGATGCGTCTGGCACGACGCCGAGCCGGTTCATTTCCTTCAGCAATTCCTTGCCCAACGGACTGAGCCCACCATAGCGCGGCTTCTTCGACGGATCGGTGGAACTGTCGGCGAACTGGTTATGCGCGAAATGGGCAAAGCCCGACACGCGCACGCCCATGTCGTAGAAGGTCTTGAGCAGCGACACGTCCTCGCCCAGCGGATAGGCGTTCTCGATCGACATATAGACGATGCGCTTGCCCGCCGCCGCGATCGGCGCGGCGTCCTTCGCCTCTAACGCAAGCTGGAAATTGGCGGGGTCCGACGCCACCATCTCGCGGATCGACAGGCCGCGCAGGATCGCGAAGTCGCGGGCCTTGCGGAAGCCCTCCTCGGTCAGCGGTCCCTGCGGCGTGTAGATCGCCCAGAAGCCGCCATCCAACCCACCCTTCTTCATGCGCGGCAGGTCGACCTGGGTATAGTCCTTGTGGACGTCATGCTCCTGCTCGATCGACCAGCCGGGCAGGTCGAGCGAAGCGGGCGTATCGAGATGGGTGTCCAGCGTCAGCAATCCCTGATGAAGCTGGTAGACCTTCTTCGGCACCTCCTGCGCCTGAGTCGTAGCGGAAAGCAGCGCGACCCATGCCACCCCCATCATCATCGTGAATCGCATCAGATCTCGCCCGAAATGGTGAACTGGAAGGTGCGCGGGGAAAGCGGCCGGAAGAAGCCGTCACCCGTCACCGAGGAGGAGATGTAGGACAATGTGTCCTTGTCGAAAAGATTGTCGACATTGAACCGCGCCTTGACGCTCTTGACCGGACCGAAGCTCCAGCCGTCGCCAATATCGACATAGGCGCTGAACACGGTGAAGCCCGGCACGCTCGATCCCGCCGCATTGGTGAAGGTCGACCAGCGCCGCGAAGTATATTTGCCCGAAATGTTAGCTACCAGCCAGCTTGCCGGTTCGATCGTCACGCCGCCGCTGACGATCCATTTCGCGCTGTCGGGGATATATTTGTCCGCGATCAGGATCGGCGTGGCGGCGGGAATGTCGTCCCTGAACCTGGCATTGTTGTAGGTGACGTTCAGGTTGCCATAGGCAAGGCCGTCCAGGAAGGCGGGCTTGTAGGTGCCGCTGAACTCCGCGCCATAGGACCGCACCCGCCCGACATTCTGGTAGAAGGTTTCGGTCGCCGCGCCGCCGCTGCCGGGCAGGATCGTGGTGATGGACTGGATGCGGTTCTTGAACCTGGTGTAGAAGCCCGCGAGCGAAGCATAGAGCTGCCCCTGATTGGTGCGGATGCCGATTTCCATATTCTGCGAGCGTTCGGCGTCCGGCTGCGGCACCCGCAGGCCGCCGGGACGGATGACGGAGTAGATGTCGTCCATTCCCTTGGGCAGCGCCATATTCTCGGCATAGGATGCGAAGAGCTGGGTGCGTCCGTCGATCTTGTAGAGCAGGCCGGCCATCGGCAGGAACATGTCCTTGTAATGGGCGGTGTTGATGCTCGGCCCATAGCCCGCGACCGCCACGCCGCCGACCGTCCGGTAATAATCGTCGAAGTCGCGATAACCGTTATAGCGATAGTCCAGCAGCAATCCCTTGAAGCCGAAATCCAGCACCAGCTTCTCGTCCGCCAGCTTCAGCGTGTCCTTCAGGAAGAGCTGAAGCGTGTCGCGCCGGTAATGATAGTCGCGGCGCAGATAGACCAGCTCGTCCAGATTGGGCGCGCTGTCCGGCGCGCCGTCGACCGTGTTGTAGCGGGCCTGGGTGCGGTGATATTTGTCGACCTCCGCCCAGGCGCCCGCCTCGACCATGTTGACGCCCATTTCCCAGTGCAGCTTGGTGGTGATGCCATAGCGGTCGCCGCCCACGCCCGACCGGCCGAACTCGACCCCCTTGGGCCTGGTGACCGGCAGGCCGATGGCGACCTCGCTGTTATAGCGGCCCAGCGAATTGGAATAAGTGTCCGGCGACACGCCATAGCCGCCCTTGTCCTCCCAATAGAGCGTCGATTCCGCCCATACGTCATCGGCTATGCCCGCATGGAAGGTCGCGCCGTAGAGCTTGTCCTTCCGCACATTGATCGCGAGATTATAGACCTGCGCATAATTGCTGTTGGAATAATAGATGCCCGCAGTCGTGGGCGCGAAGCCGGGCGTCGTGTTGGGCACATTTTCGATATAGGCGAAATCGCGGCCGCAAACGCCCACCACGCTCTTCACCGTGCAATTATATTGGGCGCGGGAAATGGTGGGCGAATCATAATCGAAAAAGTCGTTCGACACGAATTTGAACCGCGCCCAGCTATCGCCACCCAGATCGGCGTGGATCTGCCCCTCCCAATGCTCGCGATCGACCGATCCGGGGCCGCGCCACAGGTCGCTGTCCAGCTTCGTGCGACTGACATAGGCCTTGAACGGGCCGATCCGCCCGGTGCTGGCGCGGATGAAGGTGCGCTTCATGCCGAAATCGCCAAAGCTCTGCGACACGAACAGGCCCATCTCATCCTGTGGTGCGATGCTGTTATACTGCACCACCGGTCCAAGTGTCGAATAGCTGGGCAGGCTGACATCCCCGGCGCCGACCGCGGCCTCCACCACGCCCAGATTCTCATTGTCGACATAGCGGAACACCGGGCTGCCACCGAAGGCGTCGCTGCGCCCGGTGGGGATACCGTCGACCACGAAACCGATCTGATCGAGGTTGAAGGCGCGGGTCTGGACGCTGTTGCCGAACTCGTAGAGGCCAAGCGCGCCGTCGGTCTGGACGTTGAAGCCGGGCAACTGCTCTAGCATCTTCAGGCCCGAAATGCCCGATGGCGCCGATAGCAAGGCTTCGCGGGTGATCGCCACGACATTGCTCACCTTGTCCTCACCGATCGCCTCCGCCGATTGCGAGATGCGGCGGCCGGTGATGGTGATGGTGCTGGCATCTTCTTCCGTATTCGGCTCCTGCGCCCGGGCGTGGTGCGATACTGCGCCGATGCAGCATGAAAGCAGCAGAGCGGCACGGCGAACGGACAGGAATTTCTGCATGAATGGTCCCCTGTTGCCCCCTTTCGGGGATTATGGGCCGTTCAGGCGTGAGCCGTGCGCCACGGCGCGCGGCACTGCATCTCTCCAACAGGCATATGGGTCGGGCACATCGCTGCATCCGGTCAGCCTGCTCAGTTTTCTTGTGAAACGAAACGACGGTGAAAATCCGCCACCGGCAAACGGATAAATCTCAGTCCTGACGTTTTGGACAGTTGCTTATGAGCGAAGCGCAAATGCTGGTTATCTTCAGATTGTCCAGGGGGCATCCGCGCCCATAATGGCCGCAATCAATATTTGACACCCGACCGGTCGGTCGATTAATGCATGAGTCGACCGACCGGACGAATGATTGGAATGGCGGGTGAATGGGAGAGCGGTTCGCTGTGTTTTTCGAGCAGTCAAATCGATCGCGCGAGTGGATGGAGCGAGTGCGCGCTTTCATGGACGGACACATCATTCCGTCCATCGAGATATTCCATCGCCAAAGCGCGGGAATCGATCGGTGGAAGGAAATCCCGCCGGTGTTCGATGAACTGAAGGCCAAAGCCAAGGCCGAAGGACTCTGGAACTTCTTCATGCCGCCGTCGGAACATGACGACGAGTTTTTCACCAGCCCCGGCCTGACCAACCTGGAATATGCTCCCATCGCGGAACTGATGGGGCGTGTGTCGTTCGCCAGCGAAGTGTTCAACTGCATGGCGCCCGATACCGGCAATTTCGAAGTGTTGCATCGTTATGGCACGCCGGAGCAGAAACAGCGCTTCATGGTCCCGCTGCGCGATGGTGAGACACGCTCCGCCTTTCTGATGACGGAGCCGGAAGTGGCGTCATCCGATGCCCGCAACATCCGGACATCCATCCTCCGCGACGGTGGCGATTATGTCATCAATGGGCGCAAATGGTGGTCGTCGGGCGCGGGGCATCCGCGCTGCGCCTTCTTCATCCTGATGGGCAAGACCGATCCCGACGCGCCTGCCTACAAGCAGCAGTCCATGATCCTGGTACCGCATGATGCACCGGGCGTGACGCTCGTGCGGCACCTGCCGGTGTTCGGATACGACCATGCGCCGCACGGTCATTTCGAGGTGCTTCTGGAGGATGTGCGCGTACCCGCCGAGAATCTGCTGCTCGGTGAAGGGCGGGGGTTCGAGATCGCGCAGGGGCGCCTTGGTCCCGGGCGCATCCATCACACAATGCGCAACATCGCGACGATGGAAGTGGCCCTTGAAAAGATGTGCCGCCGCCTGCTCTCGCGCAAGAGCTTCGGCAAGGCGATCGCCGAACATTCGGTGTGGGAAGAGCGGATTGCGCGCGCGCGCTGCGAGATCGAGATGGCACGTCTGCTCTGCCTCAAGGCCGCGCACATGATGGATACCGTTGGCAACAAGGCCGCGCGGGCTGAGATCGCGATGATTAAGATCGCCGCGCCGAAGATGGCGCAGCGCATCGTGGACGACGCTATTCAGGCGCATGGCGGGGGCGGCGTCTCCGACGATTTCGGGTTGGCCGAACTATGGGCGAATACACGTATCGTCCGCCTGACAGATGGCCCTGACGAAGTGCATGAGCGCCAACTCGCACGGTTGGAACTCGATCGTTATCGCGGAGACATCGCGCAATGACCCCGGCCCAGCCAGCCGCCATGATCGGCCAGACCGAGGCCGTCGCTCCGGGCAGCCAGTTCGATGAGGCACTGCTTGCGCGCTACCTGGAAAGCGCGGTGCGTGGCTTTTCCGGGCCTATGACGGTCGAGCAGTTTCAGGGGGGACAGTCCAACCCCACCTTCCTGCTCAACACGCCCGACGCGCGCTATGTGTTGCGCCGTAAGCCGGCGGGCGTGCTGCTGGCGTCCGCCCATGCCGTCGATCGCGAATATCGCGTCACGCGTGCCCTGTTCGAAGCAGGATTGCCTGTCCCCGAGCCGCTGCTCCTGTGCAAGGACGAGGCGGTGATCGGCACGATGTTCTACCTCATGCGTCATGTTCCCGGACGGGTCTTCTGGGACCCACGCATGCCGGGTTTGACGCGTGAACATCGCGCGGCGATCTACGATTCGGCCAATGAAACGCTCGCGCGGCTGCACCTTGTTGACTACGAAGCGCTTGGGCTTGGTGATTATGGGCGACCTGGCAATTATTTCGCCCGCCAGATTTCCCGCTGGTCGCGGCAATATGACGCATCGCGCACCATCGACATTCCTGAAATGGACAGGCTGATCGCCTGGCTGCCGGGAGCGGTCCCGGAAACCGATGATCGCACCAGCATCATTCACGGCGATTATTCGTTTCACAACCTGTTGATCCATCCGACCGAACCGCGCGTCGCTGCCGTCATCGACTGGGAATTGTCGACGCTGGGCGATCCGATCGGCGACCTGACCTATCATATGATGGAATGGCTCCGGCCGGAGGGTGTCGACGATCGGGGCACGTTAAGGGGAGCGGACCTCGCCGCGCTGGGTATCCCCAGCGCTCGTGACTATGCAAAGGCCTATCGCGATCGCACTGGTTTCGAAGTCGATGCGACCCATCCCTTCTACACGGCGTTCAACCTGTTCCGCGTCGCCGCGATCCTGCAGGGGATCGCCGGTCGTGCCCGTGACGGCATCCAGACCGCGGGCAATGCCGGCGACGTCATCCAACGCATCGTGCCCCTTGCCCGGGCAGCGTGGGAAGCGGCCAGGGAGGCGGGCGCAAGCTGATTTTTTTGAAGAACGATCCTGAAAAACAATTGAGGACAAGAGGGAGAAAAACTGATGGCACGCAAGACAGACTGGCTTCTGGCGACCGGATTGACGGTTATCGCAATGGGAACATCATCCGTCTCCGCACAGGAGGCGGCATCGCAGCCAGCGCACGCGAGCGCGCAGCAAAGTCAGGAAATCGTCGTCACGGCGCGGCGCCGCGAGGAACGGTTGCAGGATGTGCCCGTGGCAGCAACGGTCGTCGGCCAGGAACAGATCCGCCAATATGACCTGACCTCGGTCGCCAACATCAAGATCGCGGCTCCCGAAATCAGTCTCGATCGCGGCTTTACCGGTTCTGCCTCGTCGATCTCGTTGCGCGGCGTGAATTCCTCGTCGATCGACGGCGGCGTCGAACAATCGGTCCTGCTCGATTTCGACGGCATGGCGATCAGCCGCGGGCGCATCCTGAACGATGCGCTGTTCGACGTGGAGGGGTTGAGCGTGCTGAAGGGGCCGCAGGCCGTTTTCTTCGGGAAGAATTCACCCGGCGGCGTGGTGTCGATCAAGTCGGCCAATCCTGGATCGAAATTCGAGGCCTATGTCCGGACCGGCTATGAATTCACGTCGGACAATGCGCAGGTGGAGGCGGCGGCTGGCGGACCGATCGGCGCAGGTTTCGGCCTGCGCGTCGCCATGTTCGCCAGTGACAGCCAGGGCTATATCCACAACCAGGATCGGGACGGGGTCGCCGATCTGGTGCGCACCGCTGCGTCGGGCAGCACCTTCGTGCCGGCCGCGCCCAGCCGCCTGGGGGCCGAGCGGAAACTGGCAGGGCGCGTCACGCTGACCTATGACAGCGGCGATGGCTTCACCGCCAATTTCAAGATGCTGGCAAGCCGCTATCGGGGCCAGGGCATTCAGAGCTTCAGCGAGATCATGGGCTGCCCCGGCGGTCGCACCCGGCCGGTGACGGGTGGTGGTGTCGTGGACCAGACCGGCGACTGCCAGTTGAACGACCGTTCGTCACAAGGCTGGCTGTCGCCCACGATTCTGGCCAACTGGTCGCAGGTGACGCAGAACGGCAATGGTCGTCCCTATTCGAAGAATAACAGCTACCTGCCGACGCTGACGCTCCAATATGCCGCCGACGCGGTGACGATCACTTCGGTCACGGGCTATTATGATTATGACTATGCCAGCCAGGGCAATGCGGATGCGACGGCCTATTCCTATTTCTGGTCCTATAGCAACGAGCGCAACAAGAGCTTCTATCAGGAACTGCGCGCGACGACATCCTTCGACGGGCCGCTGAATTTCGCGGGCGGCGGTCATTATGAGCGCAACCGCCGCGTCCTTTTCGTCGGCGCGGCGAGTGGACCATTGCCGCTTGATCCTGCCACTGGCCGGTACAATGCGAACGACAATGAACAGCGTAACCGGTCGGAGGCATGGTCGATCTTTGGCCAGGCATCCTTCGACATCACGCCCGAACTGGAACTGGCCGGTGGCGCGCGCTACACCAGGCAGCATAATGAGGTGAATTCGGGCAACGTATATCGTCATCCGCTCGTGACCTCGCAACTGCCGGTCGGCGTTCGTATCATTGGCGAAAAGAGCCAGGACAATATCTCGCCTGAGGCGACCCTGACATGGCGGCCAAGCCGTCAACTCACCCTTTATGGTGCGTACAAGACCGGTTTCCTCGCGGGTGGTTTCTCCAACCCCGGTGCGTTGAGCGCCATCACCACGCGCGATACGCTGAGTTTCGACGCGGAAACGGTGACCGGTTTCGAGATCGGCGCGAAAACATCGACCATGAACGGCAGGCTGACCGCCAACCTGACCGGCTACCGCTATGTCTATAAGGGCCTGCCGCTGACGTCGATCCTGGCGGTCAATGCCAGCACGCTGACCTACGTCACGCAGAATGCGGCCAACACCATTGCCCAGGGCGTTGAGTTCGAAGGCGCCTACCGCGCGCCCGGCGGCCTGACCCTGCGCGCGACGGCTGCCTATAACGACGCCCATTACAAGGATTTCGCCAACGCCCAATGCTATACCGGTCAGACGGCGGCGCAAGGCTGCGTGCCGGTGGGCAACGTCACTGCGCAGGACCTGTCGGGTCGGGGAGTCTATCGCGCGCCCAAGTTCATCGCCACGGCCGGCGCCGTGCAGACATTCGACCTGGCCAGCAATATCAGCACGACGCTGAACGCCGATGTGCGCTACAGTTCGGGCTATTATACCGGGCTGAACCTTAACCCTGTATCTTATCAGGATGGTTTCCTGATGTTGAACGCCGGCGCGCGTTTCGACGTGAACGATCGCTATTCGCTCGCCATCATCGGCCGTAACCTGACCAACCGACGTTACGGTACCATCGGCTTCGACAAGCCGGGCGGCAGCGGTGAGGTCTATACTGTCGCCGGCGAACCGCGTTCGATAGTGCTTCAGTTCGAAACCAAATTCTAAGGGACGCGGGCGCATGGAAGAAACGATCGACTGCGATCTGCTCGTCATCGGTGGGGGCATGGCCGGCATGTCCGCCGCCGGCTGGGCCGCCGAACGCGGCGCGCGCGTGATCGTGGTCGAAAAGGCGGCGGCGCTCGGCGGGTCTGCCGTCCTGTCGGGCGGGGTGTTCTGGACCGCCGCCTCGCGCGCCAAGATGCAGCTTCATGGCGGCGGCGATCCCGCGCTTGGGCAGGTGGTTTTCGATACCTATCCGGACGTTGTCGCCTGGCTGCGTCGACGTGGCGTCGACATGACGCCGCGCATGGATGTGCTGCATGGTCAGGGCTACCAGATCGATATTCTCGGCCATATTCGCGGTTGCGCCGATCTGGTGGAGCAGCATGGCGGCTTTATCGTCCTGGAAACCGAGACGACGACACTGGTTCTGAACGACGATGGCGCGGTGACCGGCGCCCGGACGCATCATGTCGACGGCGACGTGACGATCCAGGCCCGCGCCACGATTCTGGCCACCGGTGGTTTCCAGGGTTCGCCGAAGCTGCGGGCGCGCTATATCCATCCCAGCGCGGAAACCATGTTGCTGCGGTCCAATCCGGTCAGCGACGGCGCCGGATTGCGGCTGGGCGAAGCTGCGGGCGGGCATGTGGCGGGCACCAACCCGCATTTCTACGGCCATCTGGTCAGCGAACCCGATCGCTGGGACGACGAACGGCTTTACGTCAACCTGTCGCAATATCACAGCGACCATTCGCTGCTGTTGAACATGGCGGGCGCGCGTTTTTGCGACGAGACACGGGGCGACCATAGCAACACCTATGAAACGCTGATCCAGCCCGGGTCCCGCGCGCTGTGCATATGGGACGCGCGCGTGCACGAGGCCTATGCGACGGTCCCGGTGGTGTCGATCGGAGAGCCGCTTGACAAGATGCAGACCGCGCTTGACCATGGCGGCAAGGGCATCGTGGCATCTAGCCTGGATGCGCTGGCGGCATTCGCCACCGATCAGGGCTTTGACGGGACGGCCGTCCGCAGGACGATGGAGGCCTATAACCGCGAAGCGCGTCATGGCTGGGAAGTGATGGACCCGCCGCGCAGCGAGGATCACAGGCCAATCGACAAGCCGCCTTATCATGCCCTGGTGGTGCATCCGGCGATCACCTTCACCTTTGGCGGACTGACAGTTGATACTGGCGCGCATGTGCTGCGTGCCGACGGTTCGCGTGTCGCCGGCCTGTATGCCGCGGGGGCCGACGCCAGCGACATATTTGGTCGTGGCTATGCTGGCGGACTGGCGCTGGCGGCCACCTATGGCGTTACCGCGGCGCGATCGGCCGGATGGGTGTGATGGACAAGACGATCCGTACAGGCGTTACCGATGCGCAGGGCGTGCGCGCCAGGCGGATGGCGTTGCTTGCCCTGTTTCTGGTTTCGGCGTTCAATTATATGGACCGCACGATCCTTTCGATCCTCCAGATTCCGATCAAGGCCGAACTCGGCCTGTCCGACAGTCAGTTGGGCGCACTGACGGGATTCACCTTCGCGCTCTTCTATGCGACCTTGTCGCTTCCGATCGCGCGATTGGCCGACCGCTACAGCCGCCGATGGATCATTATCGTCTCGCTTGTCCTGTGGAGCAGCATGACGGCCTTGTGCGGGCTGGCGATCGGCTTCACCAGCCTCGCCTTTTTCCGTATTGGCGTCGCAATCGGCGAAGCGGGCAGCGTGCCCGCGAGCACCTCTCTGATTGCCGATTATTATCCGCCGGCGAAGCGGGCGACCGCGATTTCGTCCTGGGGCCTCGCGCTGCCGGCCGGCTTGCTGATCGGCTATCCGGTGACCGGCTGGCTAGCGGACAATGTGGGGTGGCGCACGACCTTCGCCATCGTCGGCATTGTCGGCATATTGCTGGGGCCGGTCGTGCTCATGATGCTGGCCGAACCGAAGCGCGGACAGCTTGATCCGGCGCCAGTCGCGCCGCAGCCGCCATTGCCACTGGGCCGGTCGCTGGCGCTGTTGTGGCGGAATCGCGTGTTCCGTTATCTGGTCATGGCGGGCATGCTCCATGGCTTTTCGCAATATGCGATGATGACCTGGAACGCTCCATTCTTCAGGCGAAGCTTCGGGCTGTCGCTGGGCGAAGTGGCAAGCCTGCTGGCGGTGCTGAGCGGCGCGGCGGGCGGTGTCGGCATTTATGTCAGCGGCCTGGTCTGCGATCGCCTGTCGCTCAGGGACCGCCGCTGGCCGATCTGGTGGATGGGCATCGTGGTCGGTGCGACGGTGCCGTTCGCGCTGCTGCAATATTTCGCCGCTTCGCTGCCTGTCGCCATTGGCGCGGCCATTGGCGCGGGGACGTTCATGATCGCTTATTATGGTCCGATCATCGCGACCACCCAATCGGTGGTGCCCCCGCAAATGCGGGCCTTTTGCAATGCCGTGCTGTTGCTCAGCTTCAACCTTTTCGGCCTTGGTCTGGGGCCGTGGGTCACGGGCATGCTCAGTGACTGGTTGACGCCACAATTTGGCGAGCAGGCACTGCGGTACGCGCTGGTGCTGGTGCTGGTCGGCTCGCTGTTGAGCGCGTTCATGTTTTTTCACGCCGCGCGTTTCGCCGATGGCGGTCATCAGGAGAGTCTGTCGGATGCATGATTTCAAAGAGAAATGCGCGGTGATCACCGGGGCAGGCAGCGGCATCGGCGCCGCGCTGGTGGAGCGCGCCGCCCGTGAAGGAATGAACCTCGTCCTGGCCGATATCCAGATCGATCAGGCCAAGGCGCTGGCCGAGAGAATCGGCTTCGACCGCGCCTTCGCAATGCATTGCGACGTATCCGACGGCGCAAGCGTCGATGCGCTGGCCGATGCCGCGTTCGAACGGTTCGGCGCGGTCGACCTGCTGTGCAACAATGCCGGCATCGTACCCGGCGGCCGGCATCGCCGGGTGTGGGAATATACGCCCGGCGACTGGAACTGGTCGATCGGGGTCAATCTTTACGGGGTGGTGAACGGCCTGCGCAGTTTCGTACCGAAAATGATCGAGGCGGGTCGGCCGGCGCACATCATGAACACGGCTTCCGTCGCCGGATTTGTCAGTGGTTCGGGATCGGCATGCTATGGCGCTGCGAAGCATGCCGTCGTTCGGGTCACTGAGGCGCTCTATGCCGGTCTGCGGGAAATCGGCGCGCCGATCGGCGTGACGATGCTCAATCCCGGGCTGGTTCGCACCGGCATCTACGAGGCGGAGCGGTTGCGGCCGGATCGCCATGCCGATGCCAATGACCCGCCGGTTGAATCCGAGGAACTGGAGGCGATGCGCGATGAACTTTATCGCAACGCGACGACGCCCGAGGAGGCAGCCGACTTGGCGTTTCAGGGGATCATCGACAACCGCTTCTATGTCTTCACCTCGAGCAGCTTCGATGCCGCCATCGAGCAGCGGGCGCAGGATATACTGACCCGCAGCGATCCGCACTTCGAGAGCATTGTGGCGATGAGCCGCAAGGATTCGGGGCTGGGCGCGATGTCCGCCTGAGCAGTTGTCCCGCCAAGGTGTCAAAGTTGGGGTATCTCACGACGGATACCCACCTTTCTTTGCCTCACTCGAGACGAAAGTGGCGGTCGTCGGCCTCATATTACCTCGCTTCATGACGCGGAAGGCTTCACTTTGCGATGAAGTTTGGCGGACGTTTTGCCAGGAAGGCAGCGATTCCTTCGCGTCCCTCCGCGCCGCTGGCGGATGACGCTATCCATCGGCTCTCATCGTCAAGTTGCGTGGCGAGATCCTGCGTGGTCGAGGCGAGCAGCAGGGAGCGGCATCGACCGATGGCCGTCGTCGGTCCGGCGGCAAGGCTCCGCGCAATTTCCCGAGTGGTGTCGATCAACGTCTCGTCGGGAACGACGCGGGTGACGAGGCCGATGGCGGCGGCCTCCTGCGCTTCGATGCGGCGGTTGGTCAACATGATCTCCTGCGCGCGGCGGAGGCCGACGAGGCGCGGCAACCACCAGGACGCGCCGCCATCGGGCGTCAGCCCGAGTGCGCTGTAGGCGGAGGTGAAGTGAGCCGAGGCGCACGCGATCGCGATGTCGCCAAGGATCGCCAGGCTGAAGCCCGCGCCGGCGGCGGGGCCGTTTATCGCGGTGACCAGCGGCTTGGCCATGGTTGCCAGGCGGTGGATTCCTGCGTGGAAGCTGTTGGCGAGGTCGAGCACGGTTGCCTCCGCATCATCGCCTGCCTTTGCGAAGAGATCGACATCGCCGCCGACCGAGAAGAAACGGCCGCTGCCGGTCAGCACGACGCATCGCACCCGGGCATCGTCCGCACAGCGATCGGCCATGTCCCGGAGCGCGCGCGCAACCTCGGGGCCGATGGCGTTGCGCCTCTCGGGTCGCGCAAGCGTCAGCCACGCAACGCCGCCCGCCAGTTCCAAAGTGACAGGAGCGCTGCTCATGCTGCCCCAGCGCCTTCGACCTTCGCTGCGATGGTGCCTGCACGCTCGCTCACGGTGCCGAAGATCCTGTTCATTGCGCGGTCGTCCCGCCGTCAACCACCAACTCGGCGCCGGTCATGTAGCGGCTTTCGTCGCTGGCGAGGAACAGGATGGCGTTGGCGATCTCGTCGGGCTCGCCGGGACGGCCGATGGGCACGTCCGCGAGCAATTTCTTCGCGATCTCGGGGTCTGCATAGGCGGGGGCGGACAGCGGCGTCCTGATATGCCCGGGGTGGATCGAATTTGCCCGCACGCCGTTGCGGGCTTCCGCGCATTCGAGCGCAGTGACCTTGGTGAACATCCGCACGCCACCCTTCGCTGCACAATAGGGGCCCGTTCCGGACGCAGCCACGATGCCGCGGATCGAGGACATGTTGACGACCGCGCCATGGCCCGATGCGGCGAGCAACGGCATCATATGCTTGGTCGCCAGGAACACACTGTCGAGATTCACCGAGATGATGGAGCGCCATTCCTCGAGCGAGGTTTCGGTAATCGGCTTGAACCGGCCGAAGCCGGCATTGTTGACGAGGATGTCGAGCTTGCCGAAGCGGGCCTTTATCCGCTCGGCAAGCGCGATCCAGCCCTGCTCGTCGGTCACATCGAGCGTGATCGCGTCATGCGCTTCCCCGGCCAGATTGTTGCGGACGGTCTTCAGCTTTTCCCTGTCGCGATCGACCAGCAACAGAGTGGCGCCTTCGGCGGCAAATCGCTGCGCGGTGGAAAGGCCGATGCCCGATGCGGCACCCGTGACCAGCGCAATGCGACCGGCAAAGCGGGTCACGCCGTCTTCTCCCTCATGCCGGCATCATCGAAACGAGCGAAGGTGAAGACGCCGGTGGTAATCGCCATTTTTCCGGAGAATATGTGCATGCCGGCTCCCGTTCCTCTCTCATCCTTCGGTCCGATACAGGACTCGGTATCTGATTTGTATCTATTCGACCGTCCGGTCGGGCGTCAATCTCAATCGCGCCATTGACGCCAAGGAAAGAGGGGCATAGCTGAGGAATCAGCCGACCGGACGGTCTGGAAAATCAGGAGAGATCATGACTATCCCTTCCAATCCCCTCCTTGCGCTCGGGCTGTTGCGTCGGGATGCGCCCAAGACGGTCGCCGGTTTCCGGCGCTGGCGTGCGATCATCGACACCGACGGCGTCATTCCGGGCCGGATCAAGCGTCTGTTCGTTGCCTGTGCCGCGACTGTGAAAGGCTATGAGGAGATGGCGCTCCGCGAACTGATGGCGGCGCGCGATGCAGGCCTGAGCGAGCAGGAGGCCGGCGCGGCGGTGGCGATCCTGTCGAGCGTGCGCGGGGAAGGGGCGGCGCTGCGTTTCCACGGGTTGTTTCGGCGGGCCTATCCCGATGCGGTCGATCCGGACGCGGCAGATGAGGATCTGGTCGTTGACCCTGGCGCCAGTGAGGCCAATTTCCTCCAATATTTCGGTACGATGCCGCCTTCGCTTGGCAAGCTGCTCGAACTCAAGCCGCTCGGCGCGGATGCCTATTATCTGATGCGCGAAGGCACATTGTCCGGCACCGCTCTTGGGCCGGTGCATGCCGAGCTGCTGCTCGTCACCATACTCGTCGCGGACTATAGCAGCTGGGCATCCGTGCATATGAACGGCGCGAGGAAAGCGGGGGCCAGCGAGGAGGCCGTTGCGGAGGCGGTGATCTGCGCGGTGCCCACCGCTGGCCTGTCGGCCTGGGTGATCGGCGCCACGGCGATGGATGCCTGATCCCCTACAGCCCGCTGACGAGGTGGCCACCATCGACCGCAATGACGGCGCCCGTCATGTAGCGCGACTGGTCCGAGCAGAGCAGCAGGAAGGGGCCGTCGAGATCGCTCATCCGGCCGAGCTGGCGCTGGGGGATGCGCGCGATCAGGCGCTGACCGGCTTCGGATGCGAAGAAGTCACGGTTGAGATCGGTTTCGATATAGCCGGGCGCCAGCGCGTTGACGCGTATGCCAAGCGGCGCCCATTCGAGCGCCAGCGCCTTGGTCAGCTGGATCAGGCCCGCCTTGCTGGTGGCATAGGCGGCAAGTCCCTTGGAGACGCGCTCGCCCAGGATCGAGGCGATATTGACGATCGCGCCCCCGTCCCGGCGCATGGCGCGCGCGCCCTCCCGGGCGACGAGGAAAGCGCCGGTGAGGTTGGGCGAGAGCACATCCAGCCACTCCTGCGCCGTCACATCAATCGCGGCGCGGGTCTGGGCGACGCCGGCGTTGTTGACGAGGATCGACAGCGGTACGGGCGCTTCGCACGCGATCCGTTCGAACGCATCGGCGACGGAGGCTGCATCGGTCACATCCATGGCAAGCGGCAGGCAGGCGCCGCCTGTCCGGTGGATTTCCTCGGCAAGCGCTTCGAGCGCGCTCGCGCGTCGGGCCGCCACGAAGACCGTCGCGCCCTGTGCGGCAAGCAACATCGCGAAATGGCGGCCCAGCCCGGAACTGGCACCCGTTACCAGAGCCACCTTGCCGTTCAATTGCATTTTTCCTCTCCATCACACTTGCGCCATGGCGCGAACGGGGACATCAGTAGTTACAACCGACCGGGCGGTCGAGTTGCCATTTGGAGAGGGGCATCGTCTTCTCTTCTTCCGGGGAGTGAGGAAGCGCCCCGCATCAACCGTGCCGCACTTCCCGTGGACGCTGCGGCCCTGGTGCAATAGAGTGAAAACCGGCGGCCTTGCGGCGGCTGGCAAAGAGGAAAAGGACTAAGGCCCGGCATGGCTCGGCAAGCGACGAAGAAAAGACAGACGACCGAAGCGCATGGCGAAAAGCGCAACGAGATATTGAGGCACTGCGCGATCCTGTTCGACAAGGTTGGCTATCACAAGGCGTCGATGCAGATGCTGGCGGACGAAGTCGGCCTGGGCAAGCCGACGCTCTATCATTATTTCCCGAGCAAGCACGCCATTCTCTACGCGATCCATGAAGCGCATATGAGCGTGCTGCTCGACGGGGTGGCGGACAAGGACCCGGCGGCCAATCCGTTCGATCGGCTGCGTTCGGGCTGCATCGATATCCTGCGCCAGATCGCCGAGCATCCGGGCTACGTCCGCGCCTTCATGGACCATTATGAGGATCTGGAAGGCAAGATGCGCAACGAGATAAGGGCGCAGCGGAAGGAATATTTCGAGCGGATAAGGGGCATCATCGTGCTTGGTATCGAGAATAAACAGTTCCGCGACTGCGATCCCGACATTACCACTTACGGCTTCCTGGGCATGTGCAACTGGGCCTATAAATGGTATCCACCGCTGGCGAAGAAACGGTCACCCGAAGAGGTTGCGGACGCGCTGTGCGGCCCCTTCTTCGAGGGACTGAGGTTGACGAAGCAATAGGCCATGCCGACACCGTCCCGACCGTCGGTGTTCCTGTCGACCGAAGCAATTGCGGCGGTGCGCTTCATTGATCCGTCGGGCATCCGGTCCGCGGCAGAGGCGCTTCGCGACGAGGTGGAGGCGCTGTGCGGCCTTCGCACGGCGGTATCGCACAATATCGCGATTCGCGATTTGATGCGCGATGGCGACGGGGCGCTCCTTGCGAGCGAAGTGTTCGGTTTCCGGGAAGGCGAGGCGCGTTGGTGGGAGACGCCGCACCTGGCCCTTTCCTCGCCACTCGTTCATGCCTGCCGCGTCGAGGCGGAGCCATTCTGGTGCAATGCCCAGGGGTTCCGCACGCGGATCGCCAATCCGCTGCTCGATGCCATCGATCTCACGGAATTTCGGGCGCGCGCCATGACGGCTGCGGCGCTGGTCGTCCCTATCCATCTGCCGTTCGGGCAGATAGGGGCTGCCAGCTTTCTGTCGCCCGATCCCGATGAAGAGGACCTGTCGGCGGCCTATGATGCGTGTGCCGATATGCTCGCGGTGCTCGCCCGCGCCTTTGTGGAAAGCTATGTGAAGGTCACTGCGCGGGCGCGGCCGGACCTGGCGGGGGTTTTGCTCAGCAAGCGGGAGGTCGAGTGTCTGCGTTGGGCGGCGGCCGGAAAGACGAACGATGAGATCGGGCTGATCCTGGGTCTACAGCGCACCACCGTCCGCTTCCATATTCGCTCCGCCTCGCAAAAGCTCGATGCGGTCAATCGCGACCAGACGCTGTTCAAGGCCGCTCAGCTCGGTTTCCTGGCCACGATGCGTTAACCGCTGTCGCATTGGTCAGCAGCCGACCGGACGGTCGAACGCTAGAAGGTCGGGCAGGAGAGATTCCATGCCCGACATGCTTGCACCACCTATCGCCACCGATCTGTTGTCCATAGTCGCCGGCGACCTTCGCCTCATCGCGTCCCGCGAGCGCGCCACCGGAAGGATTGTCTTTCCGCCGCGTCCCGCAACCGAGAGCCGCTTCGAGCGCGTCGTCCTGCCGGCGGAAGGCCGGCTCTGGTCCTGGACCGTCCAGCGCTTTCGTCCCAAATCTCCGCCCTATGCCGGACCGGAAGCGTTCGAGCCTTATGCGGTGGGTTATGTCGAGCTGGATGGGGCGCTGATCGTCGAAACCCGGCTGGCCCATGTCGATTTTGCAGCGCTGCGCATCGGCATGCCTATGCGGCTGGTGCCGCTGCCTTTCACGCTGGAGAGCGGCGAGGTCCGCACCAGCTTCGCCTTCGCACCCATTGAAGGAGCGCAACCATGAGCGAGGACGTCTTCATCGTTGGCGCGGGCATTCACCGGTTCGGCCGGACGCCGGGGCTGAGCGGCCTTCAGCAGGGGGTTTACGCCGTCCGTCAGGCGCTCGAGCGCACCGGCCTCACCTGGCCGGACGTCGGCTTTGCTTTTGGAGGATCGGATTCGGCGGGCAATGCCGACACGATGGTGTCCGAACTGGGGCTTACCGGTCTGCCTTTCGTCAATGTCGCCAACGGATGCGCAACCGGCGGATCGGCGCTGTTCGGCGCCTACAGCACGATCAAGTCGGGTGAATTCGATCTCGGCATCGCGGTCGGCTTTGACAAGCATCCGCGCGGTTCCTTTTCGCCGCTGCCCGCCGATTGGGGCCTCCCGGACTGGTATGGCGAGACGGGGCTGATGCTCACCACCCAGTTCTTCGCGATGAAAATCCAGCGCTACATGGCGAATTTCGGCATCACCGCGCGGATGCTGGGTGCGGTGGCGGAGAAGGCGTTCGCCAACGGTGTGCTGGCCGATCATGCCTGGCGGCGCGAGGCCGTTGATATCGAGACGATCCTGACATCGCAGATGGTCAGCGATCCTCTGACCAAGTTCATGTTCTGCTCGCCGGCCGAAGGTGCTGTGGCGCTGGTGTTGGCGAGCGGCAGGAAGACACGCGAGTTGGGCCTGCCCGCCGTCAGGCTGCGCGCGGCTGCCGTACGCACGCGGCCGCCCGGCTCCTTCGAGGTCTTCTCGCCCGCGCTTGACATCGCGCGGGGCGGATCACCGACCACGGTTGCATCGAAGGCTGCCTATGAGATGGCGGGGGTCGACCCTGAGGATATCGACATCGCCCAGCTTCAGGATACGGAGGCCGGCGCCGAGATCATGCACATGGCCGAGAACGGGTTCTGCGCGGACGGTGAGCAGGCCGCGTGGATCGCCGAGGGGCGCACCGGGATCGGCGGCGCATTGCCCGTCAACACGGATGGCGGATGTCTTGCCTGCGGCGAGCCGATCGGCGCTTCCGGCCTGCGTCAGGTCTATGAGAATTATGTCCAGCTGACCGGCCAGGCAGGCGCCCGGCAGGTCCCCGGCAGGTTGCGTCTGGGCTATAGCCATGTCTATGGCGCGCCCGGCGTCTCGGCCGTCGCGATCGTGGAGCGCTAAGCCCCATGGACCTGGCCCTCGATGCAGCCCAGCGCGCCTTTCGCGACGAGGTCCGCGCCTTTCTTGATCAGT
This sequence comes from Sphingobium sp., assembly GCF_032153725.1. Classification (GTDB taxonomy): domain Bacteria; phylum Pseudomonadota; class Alphaproteobacteria; order Sphingomonadales; family Sphingomonadaceae; genus Sphingobium. The sequence continues at coordinate 20,065 of NZ_JALDYQ010000015.1, forward strand.
CCCTGTCGCCGGAGCTGCGGCGGGGGGCGGCTCTTACCTCGGGCGTCTTTGCCGACCCGGACATTGCGCGCCAATGGCAGGCGATTCTCGAAACCCAAGGGTGGCTGGTCTATCATTGGCCCGTGGCGGCCGGCGGACCAGGCTGGACGCCGATCCAGCGCTGGATATTCGAGAAGGAATGCGCCGAGGCAGGAGCGCCGATCCTGCCCGGCATGGGTCTGAAGCTGGTCGGCCCGGTCCTGTATAGCTTCGGGAACGACGCGCAGAAGGCGCATTATCTTCCGCGCCTGCGCAGCGGCGAGCATATCTGGGCGCAGGGCTTCTCGGAGCCCGGCTCCGGCTCCGATCTCGCGAGCCTGCGCACCCGCGCGGTGCGCGAGGGCGACCATTATATTGTCTCGGGCCACAAGATATGGACGACCCAGGCCCAGTTCGCCAACCGTCTGTTCGCGCTGGTCCGCACCGATCCCGATGTGAAGCCGCAGCAGGGCATCAGTTTCCTGCTGATCGACATGGCCGCGCCGGGCGTGACGGTGAAGCCGATCCTGAGCGCATCCGGCGATCATGAGCTTAATGAGGTTTTCCTCGATGAGGTGCGCGTGCCCGTGTCGGATCGCATCGGGGAAGAAGGGCAGGGCTGGTCCATCGCCAAGTTCCTGTTGGAGAATGAGCGCGGCGGTTCCTGCTTCGCGCCGCAGTTGCTGGCCGATCTCAAACGCCTGCGTTCGGCCTATGGTCCGCTTCGGGGTGAGCTGGCGGACCGCGGGACCCGTCTCCAGCTTGAGGCGGAAGCGCTGGAGATGACCGAACTGCGCACGCTGATCGAGATCGAGGCGGGTGCCGCGCCCGGTTTCCGCAGCCTGATCACCAAGCTGATCGCATCCGAAATCCGGCAAGGCATCGAGGCGCTGTCGGTCGATGTCTTTGGTCTTGCCGGACTCCAGCTTCCGGAGCAGCGCCCCTTTTATGGCGCAGATGTCCCGTCACCGGTCGGTTCGGCCGAAGCGCAGGCCGCCGCCGCCCGCTACCTCAATGCCCGAGCGTGGTCGATCTTCGGCGGGACCAGCGAAATCCAGCTCACCATCATCGCCAAGGCCGCGCTCGGCCTTTGAAAAGACAAAGGAAAGACCCATGCCTGAAGCCTATATCGTCTCCGCCCGTCGCACCGCCGGCGGCCGCCGTAACGGCCGCCTGGCCGGCTGGCACCCCGCCGATCTGGGCGCGGCGGTGCTCGATGCGCTGGTCGCCGATGCCGGGGTTGATCCGGCCGCCGTCGACGATGTCATCATCGGCTGCGTCAGCCAGATCGGCGAACAATGCTTCGCGTTCGGCCGCAACATCGTCCTGGCGTCCAGCCTGCCGGACAGCGTGCCGGCGGTAACGATCGACCGCCAGTGCGGCTCCTCCCAGCAGGCGTTGCACTTCGCCGCGCAGGCGGTGATGTCGGGCATGCAGGATATCGTGATCGCCGGGGGCGTGGAAAGCATGAGCCGCGTGCCGATGGGATCACCGATCAACGCGGCCAAGGCCTTTGACATCGGCGCCGATCCCTTCGCTGAATCGATCAAGAAGCGTTACGGCGTGCCCTATTTCAATCAATTCGTTGGCGCGCAGATGATCGCCGACAAATATGGCTTCACGCGCGAGGAGCATGACAGATTCGCGCTCGCGAGCCACCAGAAGGCAGGCGCGGCGATCGAGGCCAGCGCTTTCGCAAAGGAGATCGTGCCGTTGTCGGTGGTGACGCCGGATGGTGACACGCTGGTCCATGATCGCGACGAGGGCGTTCGCGCCGATGCGTCGCTTGAATCGATCGGCGCCGTCAAACTGCTGACCGAAAATGGTACGCTGAGTGCTGCCTCCGCCAGCCAGATCTGCGACGGCGCCAGCGGTGTGTTGGTCGCGTCCGAAGCGGCGGTGAAGGCGCATGGGCTGACGCCGCTTGCCCGTATCGTCAACCTTGCCGTCACGGCGGGCGATCCGGTCATCATGCTGGAGGAACCGATCCCGGCGACGCGCCGTGTTCTGGAACGGGCTGGCCTGTCGATGAACGACATCGGCCTGTTCGAGGTGAACGAGGCATTCGCGTCGATCCCGATGGCCTGGGCCAAGGCGCTCGATGCCGATCCCGCGAAGCTCAACGTCAATGGCGGTGCGATCGCGCTGGGCCATCCGCTCGGCGCCACCGGCACGAAGCTCATGGCGACGCTGATCCATGCGCTCAGGGCGCGGGGGCAGCGCTATGGCCTGCAAACCATGTGCGAGGGCGGCGGCATCGCCAATGCCTCGATCATCGAGGTGTTCTGACGATGGATCTGGCGCCCCGTGAGGAGCAGGCGATGGCGCAGGAAACCGTGCAGCGGTTCCTTGCCGATCGGTATGACGCCGGCAGCATGGCCAGGGCCCCGATGTCGCTTGATGACTGGCGTGCGCTGGGCGAACTGGGCCTGTTCGCCTTTCTGCTGCCTGAGCGGCTCGGCGGCATGGGCGGTGGCGCGGCGGACGTGATGTTCGTCGCCGAGGCCTTCGGGCGAAGCCTCGCCATCACGCCGCTTGCCGAAGGCGTTCTCCTTGCCGGCGAATTGATCGCGCGGGGTGGCACGGATGCTCAGGTCGCGCGCTGGGCCGGGCGGCTTGCGCAGGGCGAAGCGATCCTTGGCTTCGCGCGGGGCGGCACCATAGAGGCGGGCCGCGTTTCGGGGCATCCCGGCCTGATCCGCGACGGCATGGCGGCGGCTGCCTTCATCGTCGCGCTGGACAGGGGCGGCGTGGCACTCGTCGCGGCCGAAGCGCCCGGCGTGCTCCGCCGGCCCGTGCGGCTGGTGGATGGCAGCATCGCGGCCGAAATTTCGCTGGACGGCACGCCGGCAGAGCTGCTCGACCTTTTGCCGGGCGATTTCGATGCGGCCATCGCGCTGGCGGAACTGGCGATCGTTGCCGAGCTTGTCGGCGCGATGGATAGCCTGCTCGACCAGACCGTCGATTATGTGAAGCAACGCCAGCAGTTCGGCAAGGCGATCGGCAGCTTCCAGGTCATCCAGCATCGCTGCGCCCGGCTCTACGTCATGCTCGAGCAAGCGCGCTCGATGCTGCTGAAGGCGGCGCTGGATGAGTGCGTGGCCGTGACGGCTGCCAAAGCCTATGTCTGCGATGCTGCGCTTCGGCTGGCCGAGGATGCCGTGCAACTTCACGGCGGCATGGGCGTCACTGACGAACTTGCTGTCGGGCGAGGACTACGCCGCGTCCTGTTGCTGTCGAGCCTGTTTGGTGGCGGCCGTGCGGCTCGTGAGGCGCTCGCCGCCTGATTGGGTCGTGAATCGAACAGCGAGCGGCTAAAACGCCCGTAGCGATCATGAAGCCGCCGTCATTTCGCGGCGGTCGACGTTATGATTGAAATATTCGACCGATCGGTTGGCTGTCAAACTGGTCAGGAAGAAATTTTTAAGTTGACGCCCGACCAGTCGGTCGAGCATTTTGCCGGGCAGGAGAGAACCTCATGACAACAAGCCCGCTCATGGATATCGCACTGCTGAAAGGCCATGCACCCTACACGCTGGCGGGGTTCGCGGCGTTTCGGTCGGTCATCGATTCGGACGGCGCAGTCCCCGCGAAACTGAAGGCGCTGTTTGCCGCGGTAGCGGCCGTCGACCGCCGCCATCTGGACCTGGCTCGTCGCGAGATGGCGCGTGGCGTCGCGCTGGGCCTTGCGCCCAAGGAGGCGACGGCGGGCCTGATCGTGCTCACCAGTCTGCGCGGGGAAGCGGCGGCGGCGGATTTCGCGGCGATCCTGTCGGATTGCTTCGACGATCTCGAGGAGCCCGAGGCGAAACCGCTGCCGGTCGCTGGCGAAGGGGAGGCGGCGGCCAATTTCACCGCCTATTTCGGCACCATTCCCGCGCCGTTGCAGCAATTGCTGCGGCTCAGCCCCAAGGCGGCCGACGGTTATTATCTGATGCGGCGCGGCAGCATCGATGCCAATCCGCTATCCCCCAAACATGGCGAACTGTTGCTGCTCACCATCCTTGCGGCAGGATATAGTCCGATGGCGGCCACGCATGTGCGCGGCGCCCGCAATGCGGGGGCGACTGACGAGGAAATCGCCGAGGCTGTGCTTTGCGCGGTTCCCGCCGCGGGGATCGCCGCCTGGATGGCGGTGGGAGGCATGCTCGCGCCTCCGGAGGAGGGCGGCATCGCCCGTTGACCGGACGCAACCATTTTTACCGACACATTTTACCAAGGAGAGAATCAGTGGAACTCGAAAAGGACGTCATTCAATATGAAGTGGCAGATAATGGCATCTGCACCATCTGGCTCAACCGCCCGCATGTGAAGAATTGCGTCAGTCCTCAGCTTCTGCGCGACCTGGAAGTGGCGGTCGATCGCGCGGCCGAGGATGACAAGGTGCTGGCGGTCGTGTTCCGCGGCCGTGGCAATACCTTCTGTGCCGGCGCTGACCTTGGGCAACTCGTCGGCCCGGTGCTGCATGAAACCAGCACGTCGCTCCAGCTCGCCATCGACTCGGCCCGTACCTATGACAAGATTTACAATATGAAGAAGCCGACCATCGCCTGCGTCGAGGGTTATGCGGTTGCCGGCGGGTTCGAGCTGTTCATCTCCTGCGACTTCGGGATCGCGGCATCGGACGCGAAGATCGGCGATTTTCACATCCGCCGCGCGCTGTTCGGCGGCGCCGGTCCGATCTATCGCCTGCCGCGCTATATCGGCATGCGCAAGTCGAAGGAACTGATGCTGACCGGCAAGCTGCTTTCGGGCGATGAATGCGTCGAATGGGGTCTGTGCAACGCCTCGGCGCCCAGCGACCAGCTCGAACAGTTGATCCAGGACTTCTGCGCGCCGCTGATCGACAAGAGCCCGTTCTGCATGTGGATGACCAAGATGGCGGTCAACCGCGGCATGGACGCCGACACCAATTCGCTGATCACGCTGGAAACGATGACCTGCAACGTGGTCCATCATTCGGCCGATGCGAAGGAAGGCGTCGCCGCGTTCCTTGAGAAGCGCCAGCCGGTCTGGACGGGCAAATAGGCCATGGCGGTCAGCATGGTCATCCTGGCCAGCCGGCCAAAGGACTGGACGCACGAGCAGTTCACCCTCTGGTGGCGTGGCCCGCACGCCGACGCCGCCAGGGTTCTGCCTGGGCTGATAGCCTATCGGCACGGCGCGGTGACGAAGGATTACGACAATCCGGAAGCGCCGGGCTGGGACGGCCATGCCGTACTGACTTTCGCTGACCAGGCCGGGCTTGACGCCGCCTTCGCATCGCCCGAGTGGAAGGCGGCCACCGCCCAGACCAAGGGCATGGGCGGACGGCGGATCATCCTCATCACCGACGAGGTGGATTTGCTGGCTGGGGAGGGGAAATGACGGATCTCGTTCCCGGCTTTGCGGCGGGCCAGTTCCGGCTTGACGGCAAATGCGCCCTGATCACCGGGGGGCGCGGCGCGCTGGCCGAGGCGATGGCGGCGACGCTGGCTGATCTCGGCTGCGCGGTGGCGCTCGCCTCGCGCACTGAGGCGGATTGCGTCTCCATCGCTGCCGCCATCTCCGGGCGCTTCGGTGTACCGGCCATCGGGCTCGCCTGCGATATCGCGGACGAAACCTCTGTGGAGGCCGCGATCGCGACGGTGGTTGAGCGGCTGGGCGGCCTCGACATCCTGGTCAACAATGCCGGTGCTTCCTGGTGGGGCCTGCCGCAGGACATCCCGCTCAAGGGCTGGCAGAAGGTGATGGACGTCAATGTCACCGGCACTTTCCTCGCCTGCCGTCATGTGGCCCGCCACATGATCGCGAAGGGTGGCGGTGCGATCGTCAACATCGCCTCGGTCGGCGCCTTCCTTTCCTACCAGCCGGATGCCGGGCAGGTGGTTCCCTACACCACCAGCAAGGCGGCAATCGTGCATCTGACAAGCGATCTCGCTGCCCAATGGGCGGGTCACGGCATCCGCGTGAATGCGATTGCGCCGGGCTCGATCGAAACCGGCATGACCGAGACGCTCGACGCCGTCACGCAGGAAAAGACCCGCGCCGGCATCCTGCTGCGTCGTTTCGGGCGGCCGGAGGAAGTGGCGGGCACATTGGCGCTGCTTGCTTCAGATGCGGGCAGTTTCATTACCGGGCAGACTTTTCTTGTCGATGGAGGGCAGTCCATTGCCTGACGACATCGGACATCCGCCGCTCGAATGGGGGCGGGAGCGGCTCTGGCCGCAGTTCGACGCGCTGGCCGACAGCGATCCCGAAGCGCTGGCGCTGGTCGATTGCCAGGATCGGCTGTGGAGCCGGGGCAAGCTCCATGCGCTAGCGCTGGAGATTGCCGGATCGCTGTCCGCGGCAGGCGTCGGTGCAGGCTCGCGCGTCTTGGTCGCCGCGCACAAGACCCCTGCGACAATCGCAGCCGCGCTGGCCGTGTCGTCGCTGGAGGCTGTCTTCTGCCCTATCTCGCCCAAGCTTGGCGCGGGCGATCTCGCGCTGCTGGAATCGCGTCTCGGCCATGCCGCCAAGGTCGTGCCATCGGACGGCGACGGCGCGGAGGTCATACCGGCGGATGGAACCCGCTCGGCCGACCCGCGCGACAGGGAAACCGTGCTGATCGGCTTCACCTCCGGCAGCACCGGCGTGCCCAAGGGGGTGATGCAGGGCGCGGGCGCGCTCAATTATGCGACCCGTGCCTGCGCCGCCATCGCTGGCCTTCAGCCCGACGATGCCATCCTTGGCATCGTGCCGTTGGACAGCGCGCCGGGCTTCACCTTCACGGCTCATTTCGCGCTTTCCCTGGGGCATCCGTTGGTGCTGGTCGATCCGTGGGTGCCGGTCGAGGCATTGAAGCGGGCCGAACGCTACCATTGCGGCTGGGCGATCGCGGTGCCGACCCACCTCTTCACCATGGTGGAGGCGGCCCGTCTTGGCGAATGGAGCGGCCGGTTGCCGCTGCGCGCCATGGCGGTCGGGGGCAGCGCCATGACCGCCGAACTGATCGCCGACGCTGATCGTCTGCTCGGCCTCAAGGCGCTGCGCATGTTCGGCATGTCGGAGTGCATGGGCCATGCCTCGACCCGGCCCGGCCATTCGCTGGAGCGGCGCCAGATTTTCGACGGCATGCCTTTTCCGGGCACCGAGGAGGAAGCCTTCGATCCTGCTCTCACGCCTCTTCCGCGTGGGTCGCGGGGGCAGGCCGGAGTGCGCGGCCCCTCCCTGTTCCTTGGCTATGCCGAGGGACTGGGCGCGGGGCAGGAGCGCATGACGCCCGACGGCTTCTACCTGACCGGCGATGAGATCGTGCGCGATGAGGCGGGGTTCATCCGCGTGGTCGGCCGGATCAAGGATCAGATCATCCGCGGCGGCTTCAACATCGATCCTGCCGAGGTCGAGGCGGCGCTGCTGCGCCATCCGGCGGTTGCCGAAGTGGCGGTGGTGGCGGTGCCTGAGCGCAAGCTCGGCGAGCAGGCCTGCGCGGTCTGCCGGCTGCGGCCCGGCGAGGGCGTGATCGATCTGGCGGCGCTGCTGGACCACATGGCGGACCAGGGTGTGTCCCGCAAGAAATGGCCCGAGCATCTCGTGCTGGTCGAGACGATGCAGGTCACGGCAACCGGCAAACTCGACAAGAAGGCGATGGCCGTGATCGCGGCCGACGAGATCGGTCGCCGCCGCGCGGCCATCGCCGTGTCGCGCCCGCCGATGTTCGGCCGCCGGCAGTTCCTCGTTGGCGGGAGGCTGCTGGAACGTCAGGAGCGCCTGCTCGATGATGCCCACGCGCGCGGCCATCGCCGCTGCCTAGAGCGTTTTCCAAGCAGTGGAGCACCTGCTGACTCGGAAACCGCGGACAAACAAAAGACAAGAGCAGTCGAGCCGATGCAATCGGATCGGAATCTGCTCCAGGAGACAGACAAGTGACCCAGTTGGTAGCCAGCGCCGTGATTGACGGCGTTGCCATCATCACGCTCGACAATCCCCCGGTCAACGCGTTGGCGGCGCCGTTGCGCGCCGCCGTACTCGCCGCGATCGAGGAAGCTTTCGCGGATGCTGCCGTGCGGGTCATAGTGCTGATCTGCGCGGGCCGCACCTTCATTGCGGGCGCCGATATCACCGAATTGGGCAAGGCGTCGCAATCGCCAAGCTTCGCTCAACTGTTCGAGGCCATCGAGCAGGGGAGCAAGCCGGTGATTGCGGCGATCCACGGTACCGCGCTCGGCGGCGGCTTCGAGCTGGCGTTGGCATGCCACTACCGGGTCATTGCGGAAAATGCGAAAGTCGGCCTGCCGGAGGTCCATCTCGGCCTGTTGCCCGGCGCCGGGGGGACACAGCGGGTTCCAAGGATCGTCGGCGCGGAAGCCGCGCTGGAGATCATCACTTCTGGTCGCCAGATCCGGGCGAGCGACGCGCTTGCCCTGGGACTTGTCGACAAGCTTGTGCCCGCTGCCCAATTGCACGAGGCGGCGCACGCTTTTGCAAAAGTGATCGTCGCGGATGGCGGAGCATGTCCGAAGGTCCGCGATCGCGAAGACCGCATCGCGCAGGATCGCGACAGACCTCAGATATTCGAGGCTTTCACCAGCGCCAACACCCGCCGCTTCAAGGGCTTCGTTGCGCCCGGCGCCATTGTCGAGGCGGTGAAGGCAGCGGTGACGCTGCCGTTCGACGAGGGCATGGCACGCGAAGCGGAACTGTTCGCGCAACTGGTTGCTAGCCCTGAATCGGCGGCGCAACGCCATGTCTTTTTCGCTGAGCGCGAGGCTGGGCGGGTGCCGGATGTGCCTGCCGACACGCAGGCGATCGACATTCGCTCGGTGGGGGTGGTGGGTGCCGGTACCATGGGCGGTGGGATCACCATGAACTTCCTCAACGCGGGTATTCCGGTGACGCTGGTGGAGATGACGGAGGAAGCGCTCGATCGTGGCATCGGCGTGATCCGGGCGAATTACGAAGCGACGGCAAGGAAAGGCCGAATGACGGCCGTGCAGGTCGATCAACGCATGGGCCTCATCACGCCAGGCCTCGATCTCGGCGTGCTGGCTGATGTCGATCTGGTGATCGAAGCGGTTTATGAAAGCATGGACGTCAAGACCGGGATATTCGGCAAGCTGGACGCGATTGCCAAGCCGGGCGCGATCCTTGCATCCAATACCTCCTTTCTTGATCTCAACCGGATCGCCGCCGCCACCAGACGCCCGGAATGGGTCATCGGCCTGCATTTCTTCTCGCCGGCCAATGTCATGCGGCTGCTGGAGGTGGTGCGCGGTCCCGCGACGTCGAAACCGGTGGTCGCCACCGCGATGAAGCTCGCCAAACGGATCAACAAGGTCGCGGTGCTGAGCGGCATCTGCGATGGTTTCATCGCGAACCGCCTACTGGCCCCGCGCGGCACACAGGCCGAGGCGATGATGCTGGAAGGCACGCCGATCGCCGCTATCGATCGGGCGCTGACCGACTATGGTTTTGCCATGGGCCATTTCCAGATGATGGACCTGGTCGGCCTTGATGTGATCGGCCGCGACGCGACCGAGCGTAGCGTGATGGGCGACCTAGTGGCGGCTGGCCGCCTCGGCCAAAAGCGCGGCGCGGGCTATTATGACTATGATGATAAACGCCGCTCCCATCCGTCCGAGGTGACGGCGCGACTGATCGCTGAGGTGGCGGCAGCAAGGGGCATCACGAACACCCCCACGGCCGGTGATGAGGCGCTGCTGGCGCGGCTCCTCTATCCGGTGGTGAATGAGGGCGCGAAGATTCTCGACGAAGGCATGGCGTTGCGCGCGTCCGACGTCGATGTCGCCGCGATCCTGGGCTATAACTGGCCGGTCTATCGGGGCGGGCCGCTATTCTGGGCCAATCAGGTCGGCCTGGGGAAGATCGTTGCCGGGATGCGGATGCTGGAAGCCGGGCATGGCGAGTCCTTCCGTCCCGCGCCGTTGCTTGTTCGCCTCGCTGAAAAGGGCCTGGGTTTCGGGGAAGAGGCGTGACCCTGAACCGCTCCTGGGTGCTGGCGCGCCGACCCGAGGGGGCGGTTGCCGTTTCCGATTTCGAATATCGCGAGGAATGGTTCATCGCGCCGGAACTGGCCGAGGGCGAAATACTGGTCAGGAGCCGCATCTTTTCTTGCGCGCCGACGATCCGTAACTGGTTGAACGCGCCGGGCCGCAGTTACCGAGGCTCGATCGGCATAGGTCAGCCGATCCGGGGCATGGCGGCCGTCGAGGTGCTGGCATCGCGGCATCCCCGCTTTTCCCAAGGTATACGGGTGACGGCTGTGGCGCCCTGGCAGGATCATGCCGTGCTGCGTCCCGACGAGGCGGCGGTGCCCGTGACCGCGATTCCCGATGGCATGGATACTGCCGATGCCATGACCCTCTATTCGCCCAACAGTCTGACCGCCTATTTCGGACTGTTCTCGGTTGGGGAGCCGAAACCGGGGCAGACCGTCCTGGTGTCGGGCGCGGCGGGATCGGTCGGCATGATGGTTTGCCAGATGGCGCGCATCGCGGGTTGTCGCGTGGTTGCTGTTGCGGGCGGCATGGAAAAATGCCGTTGGCTCGAACAGGCTTGCGGCGTGGCACGTGCGATCGACTATCGGTCAGCCGATGTGGCACGACAATTGAAGGCGGCCTGTCCCGAAGGCATCGATATTTTCTTCGACAATGTCGGGGGTCGGATCTTGCAGGATGCGATCGATCGGATGGTCCCGCATGGGCGGATTGTCCTTTGCGGTCAGATATCGGCCTATGACGCTGGCCGGCCTGCGGCCGGACCAGCGGACATGATGAAACTTGTTTATGGGCGCATCCGTATGGAAGGCTTCGTAGTCGGTGACTTTGCTGATCGTCATGAAGAGGCCATGGCAAATATCCGCGCATGGGCAGGCAGCGGCCGCCTGAGCTGTCGCGTGGATTTACGGGAGGGTTTCATGAAATTACCCTCGGCATTCGCTGATCTGTTTGCGGGACGGAACAAAGGTACGCTGCTGGTGAGCAATCCAGAAGAACGTCTTTGATGGCGGCAGGCGACCCCTCGTCAACTTGCCCTAAACGCTACATCGGCATGGGTTTTCCCAAAAATCCTTCAAAACGACCCTCGGGATCATAGCGTATCCGCAGCTTTTCCAGCTTTGCATAGGCTTCCTCGGAGAAATAGCGCTGTGGGTGGTGGAGCATATTTTCATCGTTCATCTGGCCACCGAGGGACAGGTCGTCCAACTCCTTCATACGTGCCGGCGGCCAGGCCTCCATTGCCTCGTCATCCTTCGGGTCGGTCCAGAGTGTATAGGTGCCGACATAGATCGGTCCCTGCATCGACAGAGCCATATCCTTTGGGAAAGGCTTTATCGGTCCCCAGGCGAACCAGAATGTATGGGTATGCGGTGTCGGCAGATCCAGAAACACCTTGCGCAGTCTTGGCACCAGCTTTTCCGTCGGCGCATCGGTATAGAAATTATCAGCGGCAAATCGAAATCCCGCGGGATCGGCCTTGAATCCGCTCTGATATCGTTCTTCCAAAGTCGTGGATGCCCTTTCAACCTTGAACTGCGCCCTGTCGATCACCGGACAGCTTTTGAGGATATCGAGCGCCTTGTCGGCTTCCGCTTCGTCATCTGTGATGACCAGCGCTGCCATCGAGATTCGGGTCGGCACCTTCTCGCCCGTTTCACGGCTGTTCGCGGTCGAGGACATGACGAATTCCATATGAGGCGGGATTTGCGGCACGACGTTGCAGGCCCATGTCATCAATTCGTCGAAGACTTCGGCGGCATTGTCCCAGCCATAGGCGCTGCCCTTCCATACCTTGGGCCGGGCATGGGCCTGCAACTGCATTCGCGTGATGACACCGAAGAAGCCGGCGCCGCCGCCGCGCGCCGCCCACCAATAATCACTGTTCTGCGTCGCATCGGCGCGGATCAGATCGCCATCGGCGGTCACGACGTCGATTGCCAGTACATGGCGCGCGCCATTGCCCCACAGCCGACTGTTCCAGCCGAAGCCGCCATTCATGCAGAAGCCGCCAATGCCGGGCGAGGGATGATGGGCAGTGGGGATGAGCAGGCCCAGCGGTTCCAACTGGGCGTTGATTGCGGAGCCGATGACGCCGGGATTGGTCCACAGCGTCTTGCTGGCCTCGTCAATCTCCACCGTCTGCATCCGCGACATGTCGACAAGAAGGCAGTTGTCGCGAATATGGGCGGAGGACCAACTGTGGCCGCCCGACCGGGTGGTGACCTTCAGTCCCTGCGCCTTGGCGAATTTGACGGCGGCGACCACATCCTTGTCGCTTTGCGCCTGGACGACGACCTGCGGATAGCGTTTGGGCTTGTTGGCGCGATAGGCGGTTGCGCCGCGCGCGCTCTCATAGGCTTCGTCGCCGCGCCAATAGACCGGGCCCTCCACCGCATCGTTCAACTGCTGCCTGGTACTCTGCGAAATCGCCTTGCCCTTTCCATCGCACGCCGTCAGCAGCCCAGCCGCGCCCGCCGCGATTCCCCCGGCTGCCATTCCGCGCAACAATGCACGGCGGTGCAGTCCCTTGCCTGAAGTCATTCACCCATCTCCTGAAATGTCTAAAATTCGCATAGACGATAATTTATTGGACGGAAAGAGGGTGATTGGCTAAGCACCGGCCGATTGCATGACAGGCGGATAAGGGAGTGGAGAATGTCCAAGGGTTCAGGCTTGGTCCTGCTGTCGGTGCTGGCCCTGCTGTCGGCTTGCGGGTCCGGTCGGCCGCCGGTGGAGGAACGCGGCGCGGAAAGACCGGATCGCGATCTTTTTCTGGCGATGAATCGGATGCTGGTGGCGCATGGCTGCTCCAATTGCCATGCCGCCGACTATGCGCGGGTTGGTCCGGCGATGCGAGATGTCGCCACCGTGTATGAAAAGGCGACCGATGCCGATCGGCAGCGGCTGCGCGATGCGATCCTTCACGGTACCAAGGGACGCTGGGGCATGGCGATCATGCCTGCGCAGCAGCAGGTGACAGCTGAGCAGGCCAGCGCGATCGTCGATCAAATCTTGACGCCGAAGGCGGTGACGGCGCCCTGACGCCGCGCAGGGGAAGGGCGGCAAATGAATGACGGGGATAATGACCATCTTCGACAGGGAGAGAGGCTTATGCCGCGCAGGCTGTTCTGGCCTGGCACGCTGCTGCTGTTAGCGGCCGTCGCGCTGATCCTCCTCGTCCTCCATGCCGGGCGGGACCGGAGCCTGCGCAACGCGGTCATGCAGGCCGATCCGGAAACTGTGTTGAACATGCCAGCGCTGGCGCCGGCCACTCTGGCACGGGGGCAAGTGGTGTTCGCGGCCCATTGCGTCACCTGCCACGGCCTGGCCGGCAAGGGCGTGGCGGCAAAAGGCGCGCCGGACCTGACCGACGAGGATCATCTCTACGGGTCGGGCCTGGTGGCGGAGATCGAGCAGATCGTGCTCCATGGCATCCGGTCGGGCGACGCCAGGGGCTGGCACCTTGCCTCTATGCCCGCTTATGGTCGCGCCAAGCCCTATGCAATGGAACCGATCCCGCCGCTGCGGCCGCAGGAGATTCAGGATATGGCAGCCTATCTTCGTTCCTTTCAGGGCGACTGGGCGGACAAGGCCGCGGTCGAGCGGGGTAAGGCGCTCTATGTCGGGAAAGCGGGCTGTTTCGATTGCCATGCCCAGGATGGCAGCGGCGACAGCGCGGTCGGCGCGCCCAATCTGGTCGACGGCGTCTGGCTGTATGGCGACGGATCGGCGGCGACGATCGCCGACAGCATCGCCAATGGCCATGCCGGCTCCAGCCCCGCTTTTGCGAAAAGCCTGTCTGCATTCGATGCGCGGGCCGTATCTCTCTATGTCGCCAGCCTGGGCGACGCCTCGACCCGAAAGACGCTCTGATGATGCACGGCAATCCTTCCAAGTGCTCCAAAGCCGACGACATCTGGTCGATGGGTCGGCCCGGCGCGCGCCGGTCGCTGCTGCTGTGCGGCGCGGGCGCGATCGTCGGGCTGATTATCGCTGGGTTCGGCCTGTTCACGGCGGACGGCACGCGCACATCGATCGTCCCGGCGGAGGATGTCGCGCTGGTCAACCAGGTGCCGATCCTGATGAGCGACTATGCCGCGCAGCTGCGCGCGCTTTACGATGTGTCGCTCAGTCAGGCGACGATGCGGCAGAAACGGCAGGTGCTGGACGACATGATACGCGAGGAACTCTACGTTCAGCGCGGCGTGGAACTGGGCATGCAGGCGGACACGATAGAGGTCAGGCAGGCGCTGGTGGGCGCGGTCGAGGCGCAGGCGGCGGCGGACGCGACCATGGCGGTGCCCGATGAAAGCGCGCTGCATGCCTATTATGAGAAGAACCGCGCCCGCTATGCCGATGAGGGGCAGATGGCGCTGGACGATTATGTCCAGCCCGTTTCGGCCGCTGGACGGGCGGCCGCGGCGGCGGCTGACCTGCGGCTATCGGGCACCGCGCCCGCCGTGTTAGCGCGCCATGGCCTGCGGCGCAGCGCGATCATGACCGACGGGGAGGAGTTCATCTTCGCCGCCCGGTTGCACCTTGGCGAGCGGCTGTTCGCGGTCGCGAGCAGGATGAAGGATGGCGAGGTGTCCGAACCCGTGCCGCTGCCCGATGGCATCCATATTCTGGTGATGCGGCATCATATCGCGCCGCCGCCCCGCCCGTTTGCGGTGGTGCGCGATCGGGTGCTCCAGGACTTCGTCACCGATCAGGCCAAGACGCTGACGGCGGGCAACGAACGCTTCCTGCGGAAGCGCGCCGACATATCGCTTCAAAAGGGCTATGAATGATGCTGCCCCGCGCGCCGCTGTTCCTTCTGTCGGCGCTCCTGTCCGTGCTGCTGTCGGCCCTGCTGCTGGCGACGCCTGTTGCAGCCCATACCCGCAGCGAATCGCACAGCGCCTGGACGCTGGATGGGCGGCTGGTACATATGAGCTTCAGCGTGGCCGACACGGAAGCGCGGCGTACCGATGGCGGGCGGATTCCCGATGACCGCCGGCTGCTGACTTATCTGAACGCGCATGTCGGCGCGATGGCGGACGGCAAGGCCTGTCCAAAGACTGCGCCGGCGCGCATGATCGCCGCCGCCGCTGGCTTCCGCCGGGCGGAATTTCAATATGCCTGCCCCTCGACGCAGGACATGAAGATTTTTTCCACCGCCTTTTTCGAGCTGGTTCCGACGCATATCCATTTCGCCCAGATCCAGCGGCCGGATGGTGAATTTGTCGAACAGTTGATCGACGCCGGCGCGCCTGCCATCGATCTCGACGGCGCTGGCGGAAACAGCCTGACCAATGCCGGTTTTCTGCGCTTTGTCGAGATGGGGGTGATGCACATCTTCACCGGCCTCGATCATATGGCGTTCCTGCTGGGGCTGGTGCTGATTTCGCGGCGGCTGCGCGATCTGATCTTCGTGGTGACAGGCTTCACCATCGGGCACAGCCTGACATTGGGGCTGGCGGTGACGGGCATCATCCGTCCCCATGCCGAGTATATCGACGCGCTGGTGGCACTGACCATAGCGCTGGTCGGGACGGAAAATATCGCGATTGCGGCGCGGCGGCCAGGCATGGTGGCGCTATGGACGGGCGGGACACTGGCGTTGATGGCGGTGTTGCGGCTGGTGGGGATCGGACTGTTGCCGCCTCTGTTGCTGATCGGGGCCGCGATCTTTTCGACCAACTATCTGATGGTGTCCGGCCATTTGCGCGACGCGGGACGGCTGCGCATGGTGGTGACGCTGGTGTTCGGGCTGATCCATGGTTTTGGCTTTGCCGCCGACCTTCTGGAAAGCCGCCTGCCGCCGGAAAAGCTGGCGCAGATATTGGTCGGCTTCAATCTGGGCGTGGAAGTGGGGCAGATCAGCATCGTGCTGCTGGTAAGCGTGATCGCCGCCGCGCTGGTACGAATGCGGCTGGCGCTGTCCCGGCCGCTGGTCGTGGACGTGATCGCCTCGCTGCTGGTAGCGATTGGCACCTATTGGTTCGTCAGCCGCAGTTTCGTTTGAGGGGGGAAGGGGAGGCGTGGCCTCCCCACCCGGTTTCAGCTACCGAGCCCCGTCTTCAGTGCCACGTAAAGCGTGCCGATGAACGCGTCCGCATTGTCCGGGCCGCCCGGATGGACCGACCTGTCATTGGCCAGTAATTTGGCGTCGATCACCTCCTGCTTGCTCTTGCCTTGCGCGATCAGCGCCCTCACCTTGATCCGTACATCCTCCAGCATGGCGACATAGGCGGTCAGTTCCGCCTTGTCAGTGAGGCCGCCATGGCCCGCCACCACTTTCGTCCGATCATCGATCATCGCCAGCGCCTGATGATAGACTTTGAGGTTGCCATCATAGGTGCCGCATTTGCAGCCGGTCTGCGCGTCATAGACCGGATATTCATGGCTGTGATGCAGGTCGCCCAGCACCAGCACATTCTGGCGCGGGAAGAAGACCATCGCGTCGCCGTCCATGTGCGAGGGCTGCACCGGAATGAAGCGCAGGCTTTCACCCGCTATGCTGATCGTGGTGGGCTTTGCATAGGTGATGGTGGGCCAGCCCGCCCTGTCGATCGGCGGCGATGTCTCGCCCTTCATATTGGTGGAAGGTTCCGCAATCCGTTTCGCCGCCGCAGGGGTGGCGATGATCTTCGCGCCCAGCCCGGCAAAGGTCGCGTTACCCCCCGTATGGTCGCGATGGGCATGGGTATTGACGACATATCGGATTGGCTTGTCGGTGATCTTGCGGACCGCCTCAGCCAGCCTGTCGGGGTTGAAGAAGAGGGAGTCGATCAGGATCGCTTCCTTTGCCCCGACCGCGAGTACGGCGTTGGAGCCGGCACTCAGCTGATAGAGACTGCTGCTGATTTGCACCGTCTGGATCCGGGTTTGAAAGGGATTGCCCGGCTGCGCCCCTGCCGGCGCCGTGCCCAGCATCAGCGCTGTCACGGCGAGCCATAATGGCCTATTCAATTGTCGCATCTTGCCTCCCATGGTTTCTGCCTGCCGGGTAGCACCCTGCTATGTCCGGATAGGTGGACCATGCGTCGGGTGGGGCGGTCCGGTCAATAATTATAGATGGTAATAATTTTTGAATAGGGCGTTTCAATATATGGAAACTGCCGATTTCCTTGGCACATCCGTCAATTGCATAGCTGCTATGGTCCAGTTCAAATTAACAAAGAAGATAATTTATATTTCCGTACTCCGCCTTTTCGCCTAGAAGGCACCTCAACAGCGTTCCGCGTTCGGCATCGGATGAAGAGAAGCGCGAATGAGAAGGATCTATGGGAACAGGCGCTTTTTCAGCGCCGTTCGGCAGGGCGTCCCTCACCTCGTCTCAAAACTATTTCAGGGTTTCACAGGGGAGGACCATGTCCTTGCAATTTACCGCCTCTTTATCTGCGGGCGTTTCCGCTCTCGCCATCATGCTGGCCGCGCCGGCCGTCGCTCAGGACAGCGCCGTGCCGCAACCGGCCGAGCAGAGCGCGGCCGACGCGCCCGCCAATGCGTCCGACATCATCGTCACCGGCACGCGCCTTCAGAACAGCACCTTCACCGCGCCGACGCCGGTTCAGGTGCTGACCGCCGAAACCGTGCAGCAGCGCGCGCCCAGCAATATCGCGGATGTGGTCAACGAACTGCCCGCCTTCCGCGTGAGCCGCAGCAGCAAGGGCAGCGGCCGCGTTGCTGACCAGCAACTCGGCGTGCAGGCCCTGTTGGACATGCGCGGACTGGGTGCGGAGCGGACGCTGGTGCTGGTTAACGGCAAGCGGCATGTCGGCACCAATTTCCGCGGCACGCTGGATACAAGTCTGATTCCTGTCGGCCTGATTGATCGCGTCGACGTGGTGACTGGTGGCGCCTCTGCCGCTTATGGTTCGGATGCGGTGGCGGGCGTCACCAACTTCGTCCTGCGCAACAAGATGGAGGGCATCACCGCCAGTATCCAGAGCAGCATCACCAAATATGGCGACGGGGGTGAAGTCGCGGGCAATTTCGCGGCGGGCACGGGCTTTGCCGATGGGCGCGGCCATGTGATCGTCGGCTTCGACTTTTCCGACAGCCGGGGCGTCGGCAATATCTATACGCGCCCCTATGGCCGGACGGAGCCGGGCATCGTGTCGCCGGGCGGCACGGGCAATGCCTATAGCCTGTTCAAGGAAGGTGTCGAATATGGCAGCTTCGCGCCGACGGGCCTGATCACCAACAATTATGGCACCGCCGCAAACCCGATCTATTACAGCTTCGACGCCAGCGGCAATCCGGTTCGATTTGATCGGGGCACGATCTACAGCAGCTATATGACCGGCAGCGACGACAATTACGGTTACAGCCCCTATGGCGCGTTCCAGTTGCAGAATCCGAACAGTCGTCAGGTCGCCTATGGGCGGGTGGAATTCGAAGCAACCGACGCCATCAGGGTTTTTGCCGAGGCCAATTACGGTCATAGCAAGATGCCGCGCACGGTGACGTCTTTCACCACATCGACCTTCACCATTGCGACCAGCAATCCGATGGTGCCCGCTTCGCTGCTGGCGTTGTTGCCGGCGGGGACGACCAGCTTCACTCTGGGCCGGGTCAATACCGACTTCGGCAATAATGAAAGCTGGCAGTCCAACGAGACGAAGCGCGGGCTGGTCGGCGCGGAAGGCGATATTTTCGGCGGCTGGCATTGGGACGCCTATTATCAATATGGCCGCACGCATCAGAGCTTCGGATCTTCGGGTCTGCCGACCGCCGCGCTCAAATATGCGGTCAATAATTGCAGCCTGACGGGTCTGACCGCTGCCGAGCGGACGGCGATCTCCGTCTATGAGAGCTTCAACAGCAAGAGTTGCGTGCCATTCAATCCCTTCGGCACCAACCGGAACAGCCAGGCTGCGATCGACTATGTGACGCAGGATCAGGAACAGGACAGCTATATCACGCAGCAGGTCGCGGCGATCAACCTGTCGGGTTCGCCCTTCTCGCTATGGGCGGGCGATGTGTCGCTGGCCGTGGGCGCGGAATGGCGCAAGGACAAGCTGCGCGTGGTCGCTGCGCAGCCGGTCGCCAACCTCTATGCCTTTGGCAACTACACCAATTTCGGTGGCCAGAACACGGTGAAGGAGGCCTATGCCGAACTCGGCGTGCCGTTGCTGAAGGATGTGGGCTTTGCCAGGTCGCTCGATCTGAACGGCGCCGTCCGTCGCACCGATTACGAGCTGAGCGGCCCGGTCACGACCTGGAAGGTTGGCGGGACCTGGGAACCGGTCGACTGGCTGCGGCTGCGCATCACCCGGTCGCATGACATTCGCGCGCCCAACCTCAACGACCTTTATTTCGTGGGTGGCGGCACGACCAGCACGGGATTGCTCAACACCATTCCCAACGGCACGGTCGGGGCGAATGGCACGATCAACACCGGCTATGGTCTGCGCGGCGATACGACCGTGCAGGGCACCGGCAATCCGGACCTGAAGCCCGAAACCGCCGAAACGTTGACGGCGGGCGCGGTGTTCAGCCTGGGCAAGTTCCGGGCGGCGGTCGACTGGTATCGGATCAAGCTGGAAGGCGCGATCGCGCGGCTGAATTCGACCCAGACGCTGGCGGAATGCGCCGCGGGCAACGGTCTTGCCTGTTCGGCGATCACCTTCGACGGCAGTTCGGCCTCCGGCATTTCGCTCTTGCGGAACCAGTCCTACAATATCAACGCGATCAAGGTGGAGGGCGTCGACGGCGAAATCTCCTACCACTTCCCGATCGGCAAGCTGCCGGGCGAGTTTTCGATCCGGGCGCTGGTCAATTATGCGATCGATTATACGCAGGTGACGTTGACGGGCGCGACCCAGCTTGCGGGAACGGCGCTGGCATCGCCGCGCTGGACGGGCAATGTGACGCTGGGTTATGACACCGACAGGTTCAGCGCCGGCCTTCAGTTCCGGGGTTTCAGTGGCGTGGTCTATGATCCGACGTTGCAGGGACCGGATGATGCAGGTTACAGCACGACGACGGGCACGACCAGCATCAACCAGAACTGGTTCGACGGTCGGGTCTATGCGAACTTGTCGATGAGCTACAAGATCACGGACAATTTCCAGATATTTGGCGTGGTCAACAATCTGCTGAACAGCAAGCCACCCAAATATGCGATCATTGCGATGACGACGGGTTCGCGGTCGCTGAACTATGACCTGATCGGACAGGAATATAAGGTCGGGGCGCGAGTTCGTTTCTGATAATGTCGAAGACTGTCACGAAGAAGGCCCGGGGCGTGAAATCCCCGGGTCTTTTTGTGGGTGTTGGATGCTTTGGGTGACAAAGGTGACACGATAGAGGCGCGGACACGCGCGGGTTCGGGCGAAATTTCCTATTGCGGTTTTACGGTTCAAAGATCGGCTTGGGCTTTACGCTCGTTGGGGTGCTGTAGGACAGGGAAATCTTTTGGGGCGGGATGGGCCATTGGCTGACATCAAAACCGTCATCCCAGCGAAGGCTGGGGCCTCGTGAGGCTGGGTCGTGCCCGACCGCCTGAGATCCCAGCCTTCGCTGGGATCACGATTATAACGTCCACTTCCCACCCCAAAGTGGAAGCTAATAGGCGTCCGCAGGGTCGAAGCTCTGATAGGGCACGGGCGGCTTCAACGGCTGGACCGGCGGCGCGCCCAGGCCGTTATAGCGCCACTTTTGTTCCGTGCCCGCCGGAGGCAATCCCGCCATGGCGGCCGGACGCGGGGCTGGTTGGGCGGGCCTGGCGGCGGGGTTGTCGCTGTTTGCGCCGCCGCTTTTTTTGCCAGCCGAGGATTGCCGGACCATTTGCGACCAGGCATCGCCATAGGGCGCCTTCCACACCGGCAGGACGCGCATATGCCAGATTTTCCAGCCCTGCGGGGTCTTCTTGAAGTCCACCGCATAGCGGACCCAGGCCCAGTTCGCCATCGTATCGCCGTCGCCCACGTCGATGCCGGGGGAATCCCACACGCCCTTGGCCGTCTGGCCATCGCCCGCCACCTCGATGATCGGGGCAAGGAAGCTGTGCTGGTGCATCACCCCGTCCTTCAGCGGTTCGGCGGCGCGGCGGCGGAAATAGTCGCGAACCGCCGGGCCCTCCATGGTGGTGGGCACATTCTGGCGGACGTCCGGTTCGTCCAGCGCGAACATGTCGCCGATCGCAAGCCACTGGTTGGCGATGACATAGAGGGAATAGCGGCCCATGATATTGTTGATCTGAAGCGCTTCAGCAGCCTTTTCGACATTGCTGAGCGCCTTGGCGGCGGCGGGGGCCGGGGCCAGTGGCATGGCCAGCAGCGTGGCGGCCATGAGAAGGCTTTTTGCTTTCATCGTCTCCCATTCCTGTTCTCGGGCTGCTTGGACTGGCGGCACCCGGCGAAAGAGTATCGCATCGACCGAATGAGGCCATAATATTTAACGCATAGGTGAATATCCTTTTCCGGCCGGTCGGAATGGCTATAGTCCGGCCCAAATGATCAGCGACCCAAGCGGATAGGAAGGAAAGCCTTTGGTCGACAATCGTACATGGCATCGCTGGATCGCGATGCCGCTGGTGCTTTTCTTCGTCGTCATCGCGGGGACGGGCGTGGCGCTTCAGGCGGACATGTGGCTGGAGGGGAAATCGCCCCCCGGATCGGAAAAAGCGCCGCCGCCCGCGCCCGGCTATTCCGCCGAGGCCGCGCGGGCCGCCGTGGCGAAGGCGCTGGCGATGGTCGCTGCGGCGCATCCCGGCGCGGCGCTCAGCGGCGTCAGCCTGGATCGCAAAGGCCAGATCGTCACCGTCAATCTGGCCGAGAGCAGGCCGGTACGCATTGATATCACGACGGGCGCCCTGCTGCCGCCGATGCCGCCACAGGAAAAGGGCTGGCATTATGTTCTTCAGGACATCCATGCCGGCTATTTCGCGGGGACGGTGGGGCGGGTCGTCAGCGCGCTGGCGGGGCTGGGCATGCTGGTGCTGAGCGCGACGGGGCTGTTCGTCTATCTCAATCTGTTCCGCCGTCGTTTCCGCATGGGGCGGAAGAATCCGTTCTGGCGGTGAGCTTCAGTTCGACGCGTTACAGTTGTCGCTGCGTTCCGGGCTGCCGCGGCCAGGACGTGTGGGGATTTGGCTTGGAAAGGCAGAATTGGGTGGATGGCGGACGGGCCGCTTCCTTGAAGCGCACCGTGTTCCTGCGCAGGCAGGAACCCAGTCCCGCCCTCACTTCGTCCTGGCAACATCTGAACTGGGCTCCTGCCTGCGCAGGAGCACGTCGCGCTGAATGTCCACACATGGCCAATATTGATCATCAGGCCCATGACCTACCCGTTCCATTCTCATAGCTGCTATGACGATGACGTGACTATTGCTCATTGTTTCTGCCGTTAGGCTTCCCGGCAACGACGAAGATCGTAAGGGGGGGAAACAAAGCGCGGGATCATCGCGTCTTCTCCCCATCAGAGGAGAGGGAGAAGTTGATGCGGAAAGTTCATGCCGGTATTGCGTCCGGTGCATTGGCGCTGGCGTTGATGATGTCGGGCGGGGCCTGGGCCCAGTCCCCCGATACGCCGGCGGATGGCGGCAATGCAGCCAGTCAGGATGACGACCGGCGCGTCTCCCTCCATGATATCGTCGTGACGGCGCAGAAGATGCGCTCCTCGCTTCAGAAGACGATCGGGTCGATTGCCGCGATCGACGGCGACCGCGCCGCAAAGGAAGGAAAGGGCACGCTGAACGAAATCCTGCGCGATACGGCGGGGGTTCAGTTGATGGGCACGGGCGCTTCGGGCCAGGGCTTTTTCGTGTCCATTCGCGGCGTCGGCTTTGCCCCGGTCTTCGGGCAGGATTCGCCGGTCACGGTCAGCCTGAACGGCGTGTTCCAGCAGCGGGCCCAGTCGACCCGCGCGCTCTTTTACGACATTGCCCGCGTCGAAGTGGTGCGCGGGCCGGACTCGACGCTGAACGGGCGTAATGCGGAGGGTGGATCGGTCACGGTGATCGCCAATGATCCGTCGCATAAATTCGAGGCGTCGGGCACGCTGGAGGCAGGGAATTACGACCTGTTCGCGGGGCAGGCGATGGTCAATATCCCGATCGGCCAGACGCTGGCCCTGCGCGCGGCGGTATCGGGCGAGCGGCGCGATGGCTATCTGTCGAACGGCGGCAGCGACAGCCATGTGCTGGGCGGGCGCGTCCGGGCGCTGTGGGAACCGAGCAGCGATTTCAAGGTCATCCTGACCGCCGACTATGCCAGGCAGACGGGCCTTGGCCAGCAGCAATCGGCCAGCGGTTTGATCGACCTGACCGGCGCGGTGCACTTCCCCAACGGCTATTGGACTTCGGCCAATCCTTCGACCGGGTTCCGCCATTTCAACAATGGCAATTATTATGCCGATATCACGGCCAATCTGGGCTTTGCCGAGCTGTATATTCAGCCGACCTATAATCGGTCGCGCTATAATCTGGAATCCAACACCTTCAGCCTGCTGACCTACCAGACGCGGCTGTCGCAGGCGCTGGCCTCGGGGCATGCCAATGCGAACGGGATCGCGAGCGCATTGGCCTCCACCAATGGCAAGGAGGTGTCGCGGCAGGACCAGAAAACGCTGGAGGTCCGCCTGTCTTCGCCTGCATCATCGCCGGTCAAATGGCTGGTCGGCGGCTATTTCCTCGACAATAAGGAGGATACCAGCGTCAACATGCAGACAGGAACCGGCTATACCACGGCGGCCCGCACCACGACGCTGAGCGCGACGGCGGTGCCCGCGACCGCCGTGGTCGATCCGGGCATTGCGCCGCCTGCCTTCTACAGCGAGGTCAGCCCGCATCGCGAGGTGCGCGACTATGCCGGCTTCGCGCAGGTCACCGTGCCGCTGACCGAACGGCTGCGCGTGATCGCGGGCGGGCGCTACACGCGGGAGCGCAAGCTGCGTAATGAGCAGGTCGGCAATATCTGCGTTGCGAACAGCATCCAGACCAGCACCTGCGCGACGTCGGGCAGCGGGGCGCTGAACGGGACGCGGATCAACACGACGCTTTTCTATCTGCTGGACAATGGCGTTGCGGGCACGACGACCAATAATGGCGAATGGTCGGCGACCAATACGGGCGGTAATCGCGTCTATTTTTCGGTTCCGGAGGGGCGCGCGGTGTTCGAGCGGGCCGATTATAAATTGTCGCTGCAATATGATGTCAGCCCGACGTCCAACGTCTATGGTCTGGTGTCGTCGGGCTTCAAGAGTGGCGGCTTCATCAATCTGCCACCGGCGAGCAGCGGGTTGCTCAATCCCGGTTTCCGCAACACCTTCGATCCGGAAAGCCTGACCTCCTTCGAGATCGGCATGAAGAATGATCTGCTCGACCGGAAATGGCGACTGAATGTCAGCGCCTTCGTCTACGATTATCGCGACTATCAGTTCAGCTATGCCGCGCAGGTGTTCAATCCCAATGCGACCCTGGGTTATACGACGCGGAAGGTTGATCCGGACTTCACCACCACCATCACCGCCAATGCGGCCCGGGCGCGCAGTTTCGGCGGCGAAGTGGAAAGCACGCTGATCCTGTCGGATCATGACCGCTTCACGATGAACATCTCCTATCTGCACGCGCGTTTCCGCAAGGTGAATCTGGCGGGCGGCACGGCGGCGACGGTGACCTTCGGGGACTCGCTCAAGGGCTTCGCGCTGCCACGCTCGCCCAGCTGGACCATCATTCCGGGTTATTCGCATGTGTTCGACGTGGGCAAGGCGGGGACGTTGGTGGCATCGGTCGACGGGCATTTCGAGACGGAGAGCAACCTTGCCATCCCCTCCAACGCCGCCGCTCTGGCCGCCGGATATTATGAGCAGCCGTCCTTCATGAAGGTGAATGCATCGCTGGCCTTCAACCCGGCCAAGGGGAATTGGGGGATCACCGCCTATGTCCGCAACATCGGCAATGTCGGCACGCTCCAGAGCATCACCGTGCCGACCGCCTATACCAACACGGTACCGGTGTTCGGGGCGCTCAACCAGACCAATATCGGGTTCGAGGCCGCCGATCCGCGCACTTATGGCGTGACGGTGACGGCGCGTTTCTGATCGGACTTCCTGCCTGCACGCCCTTGCCCCATCGGCAAGGGCGCGTCTTTTCGTCAGAACAGATATTTGACGCCGACGCGGACGGTGCGGGGTTCCACCACGCGGCTCAGGCGGCCCTCTACCGGAGCGCTGTCGAAGGTGGGGATGTAGGATTCGTAATAATAGGCGATGTCCTTGTCCCGGCTGTTGAAGATGTTGAGCAGTTCTCCGAAGATTTCGACATTCTTGCTCTTCCAGGCGGCGCGGCTGTTGACCACGGTGCTGCCCTTGTCGCGCACGCTATTGTCCTCGACCAGTGGCGAGGGGCCGAGATGGCGCATGCGCAGGCTGGCCTCCCATGGTCCCGCGACCACCGAAGCGCCGAGCGCGGCGGCATTTTCAAAGGCGTTGGGGATGCGGTCGCCATTGTCGTAGCGGGCGCGGGTGGCGGTGTAATTGCCGTCGATCGCCAGCCAGGGGAAGGGCCGCCAGAAACCGACCAGCTCATAGCCGCGCCGGCGGCTGGCGCCTGAAGGCTCGACCGCGTTGGAATCGCCCACGAAGCGCAGTTCGCTGCCGACGTTCAGCCAGAAATATGTCGCGGTCAGGCTGAAGCTGCCATGCTGGAAGCGCGCGCCCAGTTCCTTGCCGGTGCCGCGCACCAGCAGCGGGACCGGCGTGGCCGTATTGACCGCGCCGCGCGCATCGTTGGAATGAAAGCCCCGGCCCCAATTCGCGTAGAATTCGAGGGCGGGCAGGGGGGAATAGGCCGCCGAGATTTTGGGCGAGAGGATGGTGTCGGTCGCGTTGCCCTGCCCCAAAGCGGTGGCGGCGGCGTTGCGGGCGCGGACGTCGACATGATAGACATCGCCGCGCAGCCCGCCGATCATGCGCAGGCTCGGCAGGGGGCGGACGGTTGCCTCGGCATAGAGCGCCGCCGACGCTTCGGTCAGGGAATAGGTGCCGAGTTCGCTCACCAGCACGCGCCGGTCGGTCTGGTCGACGCCGCCCTTGCCCACATCGTCGATCCGGTTTTCGGTGCCGATGGCGAAATCGAGCAGCGGCGAGAGCGTCCATTGCTTCTCGCCCTTCAGCCCATAGACCTGCCGCCGGTCGAACTGGCGGATCTGGGCGCTGGCGCCGGTGGCGTCGGCATAGGTGGGGTTGGAGTACATCGACCAGTCATAATGCTGCATAGTGGCATTGATGTGCCAGTCCGGCCCGGTCAGCCGGACATTGCCGACGATGCGGGTGGTTTGCCCGGTCGCGCTGGGATCGGGCGAGCAGAAGACGTCGGCGCAGACGGACGAGCCGATGATGCGTTCGGGAATCTGCTCGGTCGGCCGCCAGGTGCCGCGATAGCCGTGCAGCGTGATGTCGAGATCGCCCAGGGACGTGGCGCGTGAATAGCGGGCGAAACCGGCATAATGGCGCAGATGCTCCGGTTCCTCCCATGGTCCATCATAGATTTTGAACTGCGCCGCCAGCGTCAGCTCGCCGCTGTTGGCGTCGCCGATCGTGCCGCCCGCCGCCAGTCGCCGCGCGCCATAGGAACCGATCTCCGCCGACAGCCAGGGCCGGTCGAAGCGGGCGATGCTGGTCATATAGGCCGCGCCCGCCAGCGCGAAGTCGCCGCCATCGGCGCGATAGGGTCCCTTGCGGAAATTCTCGCTCTGGATGATCTCCGGGATCAGGCCGTTGAGGTCGAGATAGCCTTGGCCATGACCGTGCGAGCGGAAATTCATCTGCACGTCATCGATATAGGTGGTGAAGTCCGACCCATGGTCGAGATTGAAGCCGCGCAGGAAATATTGATTGGCCTTGCCCGATCCCGAATGCTGGGCGGCGACCATGCCGGGCACCGCCTCCAGCAGTTCAGCGACGCGCAGCAGTGGGCGGACCAGCAGGTCGGCGCCGGACACGCTGCCCTCGCTGGCGGCGTGGGAGACGCCGATCTTCGCTTCGCCCCGGCCGAAGACGATGATGTGCGATGCCTCCATATCGTCGACAGCCGCGCTCTCGGTTGTGGCGGTATCTTCGGCCGCATGGGCCAGCATCGGGGCGAGGCCGATGGCCAGCCCGTAAATCAGATGATCCCCGATCCGGCGCCTTATGCCTTTGTGTCGCACCGTCATTCCCCTTCTTCTGTCCTTGCTGTGGACGGCGGCATGAAGAAGCGGAAAGACGGGGCCAAGTAATGAACGGTAGCAGGATGTACGGGTTGCGCTGTAACCCGCTGTAACATGACGGAGTTCGGCGGATTTTGATGGTCAATAGGGACGGGTGGCGAGCGCCGTCCGCTCCGCGTCGCAGTCGGCGGGCGGGGGAGCGGGGGCGGTTCGGGAAAGGGCGCCGATCTCGGCCCTCGCCTTCTGAAGATCGGCGGCGAAGGCGCTGTCCGACCGGCTGCGTGCCAGCATCGCGGCGGCAAGGTCGCGGCCGCCGGTCACTTCGCTGGCGGAGGCAAAGCCGCACAGCGCGGCGCTCTCGCCATAGGCGCGGCCTCGGGCCAGCAGCGCGTCGGTGCGGTCGGGCAGCGCTTCGGAAAGGATCAGCGCCACGGTCCAGCCCCAGGCGGACTGGATCAGCGGGGTGCCGGTCGCGGTCCTGAGCGCCTTGTCGGCAAGGCAGACCGGTCCCTTGTCACGCTGGAACGGGCGGAGGCTGGCGGCGTCGGCACGCTCCCGCGTCACATTGATCAGGTCGGTGCGGTAGCGGGACAGCAGGGCCACCAGCGCAGGCGCGTTATCGTTGGTCAGGCCGATCCCGGCGGCGCAGCTGAATGCCTTCAATATGCCCCTGCCGGAATCATTGACCGCCATGGTCCAGCGGGGCGATCCTTCCGACTGGCTTCGGTCGCGGAAGGTCGCGCGGTCTGCCTTGTCCTGCACACCGTCCTTTGCCACCGGCGGGGCCACTGTGGCGCGGTCCACGCCCGGCGCCGGCAGATAGGCGCGATATTCGGGCGGTAGCGCAGGGCCGGACCCGGGCGCCTGCGCGGTGGAAGGCCTGCCCGCGATCAGGGCGGCGCTCGTCAGGATCAGGGCAAGGGAAAGACGCATTTTCATCTCCATCTTCATTCCTTCTCTCCCTAGACAGGATGGGGATGGCTGTTGCGGCCATGGCGACGTCTTTCAGCTATGCGTTTTTGGGCAAGACATGGAGGAAAGGCCCTCTATTTTCATACAACAATCTGAAATCGCGTGGAAATATTGGAATTTCAGGACCGGTCGCGCGATGCCTTGCGCTTTTGCGTGGGCGGGCATTGCGGTTTAGGGGCAAGGGCACGGGTCAAAAGCCGTGCGAAGGAGAGCGAATGATGCGGACGGGATTTATCGGCAGGATAGGGATGGCCACCGCCGGGATGGTGGTAACGGTGGCGGGATTGGCCTGCGCACCGGCGCAGGCGTCGCCCGCTTCCTGCCCTCTGCCTGCGGCGGACCGGATCGTGGCGCTCAACGACATCCAGAATCTGATGGGCCGTTACAATCATCAGGGCACGATGAAGGGGGAGGGCACACTGGCCGACCTGTTCGCCCTCAGGACCGAGGGCGTGAGCTGGAAAACGCCCGGCGGTCCGGTCGGCATCGCGGCGATGAAGGCGCGCTTCGCCGATCCGGATGAAGTGCAGGCGCCCGGCATCCTCCACATGCATTCCATGCTGTCCCCGGTGATCGAGGTCGCGGGCGACGGCGAGACGGCGAAGGGCGTCTGGGACAGTTTCGGCGCCAGCGTCAACGGGCCGGACGATGTCGGCGGCTGGCTGGCGGTCAAATATGGCGTGGACTTCGTGAAGGAGGATGGGGTGTGGAAGATCTGGCATCTTCAGGTCTATCCCTTTTACTCCACCAAATATGACAAGAGCATCACCCAGACGGCGAAGGAAAGGGCCGCGCGTCCGCCCCAGCCGATGGTCGCGGGTCAGACCGGCCGCGACGTGCCGCGCGCCGCAGGGCCGAACGGCGCGCCGCCCGCTGCGCGTCCGGGCTATGTGATGCCCGCCAGTGTCTGGCATTATGACGGCAAGTCGACGCCGCAGGGCCCGTTCATTCCGGTTCCCTATTGCCACTTCGATCCCGCTACCTCTTATTGAGGAAATCGTCTTGCCGCCGGGCACGTTTCCTGCCCTTTTCAGGGGATTGGACATGGGCATGGCAAATAGCTGAAATACCCCCGCGCCGATAGCCTGGGCCGGGGAAACGGATGAAAGATGAGCGCAGGCGCCCCGAAGCCCGGCGCAAAGGAGAGGTGGAAGATGAAGTTCCCGTTTCGCGTTGCCCTGATGCTGGTTGCAGCGGCGGTTCCCGCCGTCGGCATCGCGCATCATTCGGCGGCGGCGTTCGACCGGTCGAAGCCCATTGTCGTGGCTGGCACCATGAAGAAATTCCAGTGGGCCAACCCGCACACCTGGATCGACCTGACCGTGCCGGACGGCAAGGGCGGCACCCAGAACTGGCGTCTGGAGGGGCCGTCGGTGTCGATCCTTGCCCGTAACGGGTGGAAGAAGGATTCGATCAGGCCCGGCGAGAAGATCCGCCTGCTGGTCGCGCCCAACCGGGACGGCAGCAATGGGGGCGAGTTCCTGACCGTCAAGAAGGCGGACGGATCGGTCCTGAAGTTCGGCATCGTCTGAGCATATAGATTAGGGAGAAGGATGATGGGGTTGCGAGCAGCCCGCGCCGTCTGGCGCGCCGGCCTGTTGACGGGCCTGGCGGCGGGCGGATTTCTGGCGGCATCGCCGGGGATCGGTCAGGTCGGACAGGCGACGGACGAGGATTTTCAGGAAGCGCCGCCGCAATTTCGCGAGGCGTTGAGCGGCGGCCGGATCAAGCCGGATGAGAGCGAGCTCACCCGGCAGAATGTACAGGGCGTGCCGCCCAGCGCCGATCCGCGCGATTTCAACGGCATGTATAATTTCCTGCGCAAGCCGCGTGCCGGCGGGCCGGGTGGTGGTCCCGGTGGAGCGCCCGGCGGTGCCGGCGGTCCGCCGCCCATGCCGCGCCCTGCCGCTGCGGGTGGCGCGCCTGCCGGTGGTGGGCGCCAGCCCAATATCGGTTCGCGCGCCTGCCAGTTCGCCTTCCCCGGCCTGACCAGCTATTCGACCACGATCGTGATGAATGACCGGTCTGTGATCTTCCTGATGGAGGAAAATCATGCGCTGCGCTGGGCGCGCTTTACCGACAGGCATCAGGCGAATTTCACGCCGACCTACAGCGGTGATTCCATTGCGAAGTGGGAGGGCAACACGCTGGTCGTCGACACGGAGGGCGTGAAGGTCGAAGGACAGGCAGCCACCGACCATTATGTCGAGAAATTCGCCAAGCTGCCCGATGGCAATATTGCGATCGACCGGTTCAGGGTCGACGCATCCGGCGCATTGACGCCGGCCGAACAGGTGACGCTGCGCTGGCGGCCGGACCTGCATTATGTCGAGGATATTTGTGAAGATCTGGGTGAGGCCTTCGGTGTCAACTATCAGTGAAAATTTGCGTGGCGCCGCGAAAAAAGCGCTGATCGTCGCCCTGCTGGCGGGTGCCGGCATGGCTTCGGCCCAGAATGCAGCGCCCTCTCTGGAAGGGGTATGGCTGGCGCAGGGCGATGGCCTGTTGCGCCCGGTGGATGGCAAGGCGCCACCGCTGAAGCCTGCCGCCGCCAGGGCCTATCAGGCTGTCCGCGCCAAATATCTGGCGGGCGATGCGAAGGTCGATCCGGCGAAGCGCTGCAAGCCGCCGGGCGAACCGCGGCTGATGATCGACCCGGCGGTGCCGTTCGAGATCGTCACGACCAAGCCGCGCATCCTGTTCCTCTATCAATGGAACCGGCTGGTGCGGATGGTGGAGATGGGCGCCCCGCGCGAGGTGATCGGGCCGACCTATTTCGGGCAGAATGCAGGCAGTTGGGATGGCGAGACGCTGGTGGTGGATGTGCAGGCGCTGCACGACAGCGCAGCGCTCGACAAATCCGGGCTGCCGCATGGCGAAAACGCGCATCTGACCCAGCGCTTCAAGGCGGTGGGCGACAGGCAGATGGAAGTCACCATCCATGTCGATGATCCGGAGGTGTATACCAGGCCCTGGGACGCGAAAATCCTGTTTGTCCGGCAGCCGGAGGGCACGCGGATCAAGGAGGATATCTGTCTGGAGCGCGAAGGCCTGCTCGGCAAGATCTGAACCGGGGGAAGGCCCCGCCCGATCATAAGGGCGGGGCCTTTTTCGCGTCAGCCGCCGCGTCGCTTGAGAAAATCGATCAGCGTCGCGTTGAAGGCGCGGGGCTGTTCCCAATAGGCCGAATGGCCTGCGCCATGGATGATTGCCATTTCGCTGCCCCTCGTGCGGGCATGGAACTCCGCGAGGAGCGGCGGTGGGGTGAAGAGGTCCGCGTCGCCTGTCATCCAGAGGATCGGCATGGGCAGGGCGGCGACGTCGCTCCATTGGGTGCGGGGGCCATTGCGCTGGCCAGCGGCGGGGGGCGGACCCATGGGCGCGGCGCGCGCCTTATGCTCCAGCGCCAGCCATTGAGCCACGCCTTCGGGATTGGCGGCGCGATAGCAGGGGCCAAGTTCGCGCAGCTCGGCGGGAAGCTTGTCGAAGGGCGCGGGGCGCAGCGCGACGCTACGGGCGCTGTAGGCGGGGTCCGCGATATTGCCGATGGAGCAGGCGATGGCCAGCGTCCGCACCCGATGCGGCCGGGCCACCGCATAATCCAGCATCACGCCGCCGCCCGCCGCCGATCCCAGTGCGTGGAAGCGGTCGATTTTGAGCGTGTCGGCCAGCCGGTCGATATCGTCGCTGGCGCCGCTGTTCGGCCCGGCCTGTTCCACCACGGTGCCATAATGACCGCGCCGCGACCAGGCCACGACACGATAGCCTGCCGCGACCAGCGCCGCTTCCTGATAGGCCCAGATCAGCGCGCTGCCCGTGCCCGGATGGGCGAGCAGGATGGCAGGTCCCTTGCCGCCGCTGTCGCGATGGAAAAGTCGCGCGCCGGGCACATCGACAAGTCCCTCCCGCATCTCGATCGGCGGCGGCAGGGGTTGAGGCACGGCCAGTTCCGGCGCAGCTTCGCGGAGGCGAGGCGCTGCGGGTGCTGCGCTGCTCCATGCCGGAATGGCGAGTGACAGGCCCGCCAGCGTCATGGCCTGTCGGCGGTTGATCGAAGAGTCGTCCTTCGCCATTGGCATCCTTTCCCTTTCATTTGGAAAGGACTGTCGGGGTTCGCCCGGTGGCGGTCAACGCCAGAGCCGCTATGCGAATTTCGACATGGCATATTTGGCGGGCGGTGATTATTCGGAAATAGAATGGAGATGGGAGATTTGATCGACCACGGGGACGCGCTGCGCCAACAGGCCAGATTGCTGCGCGATGGCCAGCATCTGGGCAAATCGGCGGCGCTGATCGGCCTGTTCGATTATCTTGTCGGCACATCGCTGGAGGGGCGCGCGCCCAAGGAGATCGAGGTCGCCTCCGCCGCCTTCGGGCGGGGCGATGAATTCGACGCGATGCAGGATTCGTCGGTTCGCGTCTATGCGCACCGCCTGCGCAAGCGGCTGGCCGATTTCTATCAGGCCGAAGGCGCGGCCCAACCCTATCGCCTGACCTTGTCCAAGGGCGAATATCGTTTGATTGCAGAGCCTCAGCAGCAGGCGGAGGAAGCGCTGCCCCCTTCCAGGACGGCGGCTTCCGCGCTGGCGGCCGGTTCGGGCTGGCCGGTCATTGCGCTTTCCAGCGGCATTACCGTGCTGGTCTGCGCGGTGCTGGGCGTCCTGGCCTGGTTGAGTTGGTGGCGGCCCGATGCGGCCGATCGCGATCTGGCGGCCCTGCGCGAGAGTGCCTTATGGGCGCCGGTGCTGGAGCCGGACAAGCCGGTCGTCGTGGTGCTGGGCGATTATTATCTGTTCGGTGAAAATGCTCATGACGGCGTGCCGAACCGGCTGGTGCGCGAATTTTCGGTCAATTCGCGCTACGATCTCGATGATCGGATCATGCAGGAGCCGGCGTTGAAGGATCGCTATCGCGACCTTGGCCTGCGTTATTATCCGATCGGCGTGGCGAGCGCGCTGCGTGACATATTGCCCGTGCTGCGGACCGACGGGCGGAAGGAAAGGCCGGTGCGCGTCGTGCCGGTGTCCGACCTGACGCCGGACATGCTGCGGATCAGCAATATCGTCTATCTCGGCTATTTCAGCGGATTGCGCGGTCTTCGCGATCCGCTGTTCAACGGGTCGCGTTTCCGGGTCGGGGACAGCTATGACGAGTTGGTCGATGCTCGCGACGGCAAGGTCCATGTCGCGACATCGGCCGATGCCGGAAGCGGCAACGGCCCCCGGCAGGATTATGGCTATGTCGCGGCCTTTCCGGGGCCGAATGGCAATCGGGTGGTGGTGATCGCGGGCACCCGCGACGCGGCACTGATGCAGGTGGCCGACTATGCCGGGCATGATGCGCCGACGCGCGCCATGCTGGACAAGGTGAAAGGCGCCAGAGGGTTCGAGGCGCTGTTCCAGGTCGACAGTTTCGGTAATCAGAACCTAAGCGGCAAGATGCTGTCGGCCACGCCGATGAATGTCGACCAGATCTGGCGCGACCGGGTGCCGCAATATTTCCCGGATGATGACCGGCCCCAGCCGCTCAACTGGTGAACGTCAGACCAATGTGAGGCAGGTCGGGCAGGGGGTGGCGAGCAACTGGCCGCTGTCGCTCAGTGCGCCGCTGCGCGGGTCGATCGCGAAAATCTGGGTGCTGCTGTCCGACTGATTGGCGACGATCAGCCAGCCGCCGCTGGGGTCGATCAGGAAATGCCAGGAAACCGGGGAGCGCAGCATCGTCCAGCCCTGCGGAGCGAGGCGGCCGTCCGTCTGGTCGATGCCGTAGATGGCGATGCTGCCATGGCCGCGATTATTGACATAGGCGAAGCGGCCGGAGGGGTGGATGGCGACATGGGCGGGCTTGTTGGCGCCGTTCGTGCCTGCGGGCAGGGTGGGGAGTTGCTGCATCGCCTCCAACGCGCCTGCCCGTGCATCCCAGCGCCAGGCGGTGATGGTCGATCCCTCCTCGTTGGCGCTGTAGAGAAAACGCCCGTCGGGCGCGAAGGCGATATGGCGGGGGCCGGAGCCATGGCGGTCATGCGCTTCGCCATGCGGGATGAGCGTGCCGGTCTGGGCGTCGAAGCGCAGGATGACGCAGCTGTCCGTGCTCATCTGCGTGGCGATGGCGAAACGCTCGTCGGGGGAGAGAAGCGCCATGTGCGGACGCAGGCGATCGGTGGCGCCGGTCTGTCGCGCGCCGCCGGCGATGGCGCCGGGCGCGGTGGGCGGACTGTCCTTCGCGGGGATCGCGCCTATGGGTTTGCCGATCACGCTGACCAGCGATTGCAGGCCGCCATCGGGGCGCAGGGAGAAGCTGACGATATTGTCGGAATCGAAATTGGTGGTGACCATGAAGCGGCCGGACCGGCTGACCGCGCCCTGGGTCGGGATGCCGCCGCCCGAGGGCAGATGGTTGATTTCGATGAGACGGCCTTGCTCGATCGCGAAGGCGGTCAGCCGGTGCTGCCCCTGTTCGATCGGCAAGCGGCTCGACCCGGCATAGAGGATGCGCCGGTTGGGGTGCAGGATCAGATTGGCGGGATTGGGGGTGTGGGCGGCAAGTTCGACGGGTCCTGCGCGGCCCGAGCGGCTGTCGAAGGGAAAGCTGTATATCCCCTCGCTCACCATGTCGGGCGGGCCGAAATTGCCGCTTTTGGGCTCGTTCGGTCCCCAGCTGTAGCTGCCGGTGAAAATGCGGTGGAGCCGGCCTTTTGCCTGTGCCATGGCGGGGACCAGCGCCGCCGCTCCGGCTCCGGCCAGAAGGGTGCGCCGGTCCCACTCCAGCATCAGACGAAGCCGATCCAGCGGCCGAAAAAGACCACGCCGACCCAGAAGGTCAGCGACATGGTGCCCGCGATCCGCGCGGCGCCGGGCGTGGGCAGCTGGTTGTTCCAGTGATGGACGCTGCGATAGGCGGACAGGTGGAAAATCGCCATGTTGATGCCCGCCAGCAGCAGCAGCAGCATCTTCACGCGGAAGGGGATATTGTCGAAATAGCGCGTCGCCGCCGACGCGAACATCAGCAGGCCGCTGCACAAAGCGAGTCCAAAGGCGCCCCATGTCCAGGGCAGCGTTTCATTGGCGAGTTCGATCACCCCCTGATCGCGTCGCGACACGCCCAGCAGGCGCAGGTCGAGCATCGCGATGGAGCCGACCACCAGCACGATGGCGATGACGTGGATGACTTCGATGGCGGGGAACAGCCAGGGGGATTCAGCGATCGCCACGGCGAAGGGTGCTGCCTCCAGCGCGGCGAGCATGTCGATAAGGGCCATTTTTTGACTCCGGAAGGGCTGGCGCGCGTCAGGCGTAGGCGATCCAGCGTCCGCAAAAGACGATGGCCAGCCAGAGCATGAGCGAGAAAAGGGCAATGAGGCGGATCAGCTGGCGCTTGCCCGCATCATGCTCGCGGAAGGGGCGGTCCTCGATCATGCGCTGGAGCGGCAGGGTCAGCAGGACGACGGCCAGCAGCATCGTCATCTTGTACCAGAAAAAGGGATTGAGCAGTTCGCGCGCCGGTTCCCCGACGATCATCAGGCATCCGGTGATCAGCAGGACCGGCAGCGCGCGCCACAGCCATGGCAGGAAGCGGTGCGCCATGTCCCGCACCGACTGGTGATGGCCGATCAGGCCCGCGAGGCGCAGGTTGAGCATGGCGATCGACGACATGACCGCCGCGATGGCCAGGATGTGGATGCTCTGAATGGTGGGAATGACCCATTCATGACTTTGTATCGCAAGGCTGACGGGGGTCGCCGCCAGCCTGTCTGCCCATGCTGCCATGTTGGCCATGACGCTCTCCTCAAAATTCTTCCGGGCCTGTACGGACCGTTCATCATGGTCCTATGATGGGAGGGCAACAGCGCGCAAGTGATAATTCATTTAAGCGCTAATTATAACGTCGCGCAACGTTATGCCTGCCCCTGTAACCTGACGATCAGCCCCTATTTCCAGCGCGTCTTGCGGACGATTTCCAGCCTTCCGGGAGTGGGGGCTTCTGCGCCTTGGGACGGTCGAGCGCGGCCTTGGAAGGGACGAGCGACGCGATCCGATCCGTGCCGGTCGGCGGAGCGCCGGGTTCCGGCACGCACAGGGCAGGCGCGGGCGGACAGGGCATTTGTTCCGCAGCAGCCGGGGTAGCGCGGGGATCGACGCCATAGGTGATGGTGGCGACATAGCGGTCCAGTTCTTCCTTCACCTGCGCCACCATGGCACGGCTGCCCGCCTCCATGATCCAGTCGGTGACGTTGATCGTGTCGCGGACCGCCGCGCGCGTATAGCCTGGCACATGGGTGTAGACATATTCGTTGATCGCGTCGGGGAAGAACATCTGCGCGGTGAGGCGCGTGCGCCCGCCAATATAGATTTTGAAATGCACATGGGTGGTGCGCCCGCGATACCAGCCGGGGAAGATCGAACTGAAGACGACCCAGCCGTCCGCGTCGGTCATCTGCGTGCCGCGCAGGAAGGTCTGGCCGGGCGTCGCGACCTTCAGATCGTCGCCCTGGTTGGGGAAGTTGGAATAGATGCCGAGCGCGTCCGCCTGCCAGCAATCGACCCGTGCGTCCGCGACCGGGCGGCAGGAGGCGTCGACCACGCGCACGCGCATTTCCAGGGGAATGCCCTGCCTGCCTTCGGTAATGTCGCGGCGGACGATCTGCTCGTCCACATAATAGGGGCCGTCCACCACATCGGGGGTGATCCGGCAGACGTCCTCGCCGGGCACGCTGGCGGCGGTCGCGGCCCTGGGGGCGGCGGCCAGCATCACGGCGGTTGCCGCTGCGCTCCCCGCGCCGATGCCCGTCAGCATGGCGCGACGGTTGAGGCCATGGGTCATGTCCGTCATATAATCTCCTGATTTTTATGGATTCAGCGCCGCGCTCGATCGGGAGGACGGAGGAACGGTTCGAATATTTTCCTCATGCGGAAAGCCCTGTTGATTTCAGAAATGCGCCGAGAGCCGCACGCCCCATGTCCGGGGCGGGTCGAGCGTGGCGGAGCGGTGGCCCAGCGGATTGCTGCTGGGACGGAAGAAGGTGCCAAGCGCGGTCTGTCCGCTGGAGCCGACGCCGACCACTGCTTCATTGGTGACGTTGCGGACAAAGGCTTGCAGCGACCAGGCGTCGTTCGGGGCATTATAGGTGAGGTCGAGGTCGGTCTTGACATAGGCGTCGCGAATGTCGCCCCTGGTCAGCAAGGCGGGATCGATGATGCGAAGCCGCGCGCTGCTTTCGAAATGGGCGTGGACACCGGCGCTGACATTGCCACCATTGGCAAGGTCGAAGCGGTGATTATAGCCGCCGCTGATCGACCATTTGGGCAGGTTGATGCGCGGCAGATCATATTGCGGCGTCAGTGCGCTGCTATTGACGGTGGCGACCGGTGGCGTCTGGTCATATTTGCCTCTGGCATAAAGGATGTCGAGGCTCAGGCGATCGTTGCGCGTCACCGCCGCCTGCAAGTCCAGTTCCGCGCCATGGAGATTGCCGTCGAAATTGGACGGATAGCTGGTCTGGCCGATGGCGATGCCGTTCAGATAATAAAGCTGCAACTGACTGATCTGCTGGTTCTTGTAGCGCCAGTAGAAGGCGGACCAATTGGCTTGCAGGCGGCCGTCGAAGAAGCGGTTCTTGGAGCCGACTTCATAGGCGGTCAGCTTTTCGGGCTTATAATCATTCTGCGTGCCGACGGTGAAGCCGCCCGCGCGGAAGCCGGTGCGCACGGTGGCGTAAAGCATCGATCCGGGGCGCGGGTCGAATTCCAGTCCCGCCTTCCAGCTCAGATTATTTTCCTTGTAACGGCCGCTATTGGCGACGACGCAGAAGTTGGACGGGAAATAATATTGGCCGTCATAAAGGATCGGATTGGCGGGCGTCGCGCCGGTGGTGCAGGTGCCGCCGGCCGCGCGGATCGTCGCCACGTCGCTGGTCGAAAGGCCGCTGGCGGTGGTGTAGCCGTCCTGCGACTTCTTCTCATGGGTATAGCGCAGGCCGCCGGTCAGGCGCAGGCTGTCGGTCAGCGACCAGGTCGCGTCGGCAAAGGCGGCGGCATTGTCGTCCACCAGATTGGGCGTGCGCAGGATCGCATAGCCGGTGCTTTGCAGATTGTTGAGGAAGGCGTCCTGATGTTCGTGGAACAGGAAGCCGCCGACCACCCAGCGCAGCGGGCCGTTGCCGTCGGAGGCGAGGCGCGCTTCCAGCGAAGTCTGGTCCGCCTTGGTCAGGTTGGAGAAGTTGAGGCCGTTGGAATAGGTGAAATAGTCGATTTTCGTGTGGACCCAAGCCGGCTGGATCGTAAGCGTGCCGATGCCGGTGCGCCAGCGGATCTCCGACGACAGGATGATCTGGTCGGCATTGTTGCGGCCGTCCGTGCCATAGACCGAGTTGCTGCCATAGCCGGTCGCGCCGGTGTTGGTGAAGCCCTGCGGATTGCTGACTGAATTGACGCCGCCCACGCTGGTCGCTGCGAAGCTGGGGCAAAGCAACTGATTGCCGCACGTCCCCGCCGCGCCCAGGCCGAACCAGGGATTGTCCGGATCGATCCATTGCTGATCGCTGCCCAGATAATAGCGCCAGGTGCTGTAGGGGCCGCGCGCGCGGTTGAAATAGGCGTCCGCGAACAACAGGACCGACAGGTCGGACGAGGGTTCGAACAACAGGCTGCCGCGCAGGCCATAATTGTTCGCATCGTCCAGCCCGTTGGTGAAATAGCCGTCATGCCGCGTCGTCTGGAAGGCGAGGCGGCTCGACAATGTGTCGTTGATGGGCAGGTTGAAATGACCGCTGGTGTTCACCGTATCGTAGTTGCCGACCGTGATGCTGAGCGCGCCTTCACGTTTCTGTGTCGGGCGCGCCGGGATCAGGTTGATCGCGCCGACCGTCGCGTTGCGGCCGTACAGCGTGCCCTGGGGTCCTTTCAGGACTTCGACGCGTTCCAGATCATAATAGGAGGACGAGGCCGAGGTCTGACGCGCGAGCGGGACGCCGCCATAGTTGAACCCCATCACCGCGTCGGAATATTGCGTGCCGGAGCCACTGGCGAGGCCGTAAAGCCCGATATAGGCGTTGGGATTGGCGACCGTCATCTTCAGGCCCGGCACTGAGTCCAGCATGGTGCGGCTGTCGCCGATGCCGCGATTGCCCAGCGCTTCCGCGCCCAGCACGGTGACGTTCAGCGCCGATTTCTGGATGGAGGTTTCGCGCCGCTCGGCGGTGACGATGATGTCCGCGACAGCGAAATTATCGCCTGTCTGATTTGCCCGATCTTGCGCAATCACGGCATTTGCGCCGCCCAGCGTCGCGCCCAGACACGCGGTGGTGATCAACAGGATCTTTCGATACGGCATGCCCTCATACTCCCCTATTGCCTCTATTTTCGTGGATTATGCGCAAGGATTTCGTCCCTGTGCTAGGCGCGCGGATGCATAACAGCCAGTCGCTGAACTGCAGAGCCCATTGCTTTTAATAAAATTAGCGTGTAGGTGAATTTATCACGAAAGAGCCGGATCGGGCCGCACGCAGGAGAGCATATGGATTTTGAGCGCTGGAAGCTTTTCCTCCTCGTCAGCGAGATGGGCAGCCTGTCGAAGGCGGCGGTCATACTGAACCGGCCGCAGCCGGTCATCAGCCGCCATATCAATGCGCTGGAGGCGCAATGCGGGTGCAGCCTGTTCTACCGCACAGGGCGTGGCGTCGCGCTGACCGAAGTGGGCGAAGCCATATTGCCCCGCGTGCGCGCCATGGTGGAGGAAGCCGCCCAGATCATGCTGGATATCAAGGGGCAGGCCGGCGTGCCGGTAGGGCGCGTCAGCGTCGGGCTGCTGCCTTCGCTGCGCATCGCCGCGGAGTTCGCGGCGGAGGCGGCGCGGCTGTTTCCCGGCGTCGAACTGCACCTTACTGAAGCGACCGGCGGGCAACTGGCCGAACAGGTGGCGACGGGGCGCGTCGACCTGGCCTTCGTATTGCGGGAGCCGGGCACCGTGGGGCCATCGGAGGAGGCGCTGCTGCGCCTGCCGCTCTGTCTGGCGGGGCCGGCCGGGGATGGGCTGGCGTCGCGCGATACCGTCCCTTTTCGCGATCTGGCCGAGCTGCCGCTGGTGATGGCCAAGCCACCCAACCCACTGCGCATGCTGGTCGAACATCATGCGCGCCGACAGGATGTGCCGCTGCGTTTCGCGACGCAGGCCGACACGCTGATGATGCAGAAGGCGCTGGTCGGCGCGGGCATGGGATGGACGGTCACCAGCCGCATGGCGGTGCGGCAGGAGGTGGGCAATGGCGAATTGGTGGCCGCCAATATCGCCGATCCCGCGCTGGAACTGCTGCTCGTGCTGGTCCGTTCCAACCAGCGGCCCGCGACGCTGGCCATCCGCAAGATCGCGCGGTTGCTGTCCGATCTGGTCCGGCGCCTGCCCGACACCGACGGCGAGGATGCCCCGCCTGCCTATCTGCCGGTGGCTGCCTGATCCCAAGCGCTGTTGCTAAGGCTGATATACGGGTACGAGGCTGTGACACGCCGCCATGCTTGCTACTGCTGGTGTCAACGCCCATGGGGCGAGACAAGAGTGGATATGGTGAGCGATGCGCAAGGATCTTCCGGTTTTAATCGTGGGCGGCGGCATGGGCGGCATGGCCTGCGCCATCGCCCTGCATCGGGCGGGCGTGACGACCGAGATCGTCGAGATCGATCCCAGCTGGAACGCGCTGGGGGCGGGATTGACGCTGAACGGCGGAGCCTTGCGCGCCTTCGCGCAGCTGGGATTGCTGGACGCGGTTAGGCAAGCGGGTTTTGCCTCGGTCGGGCCGGCGCGGACCTGCGATGCGGACGGCACGGTGCTGGCGGAGGGGAGCACCGCGCCGCTCTTTGGCGAGGATATCCCCAATATGGGCGGCATATTGCGGCCGCGCCTGCATGAAGTGATGCGCGATGCGGTGCGCGACGCCGGGATCAGGGTAAGGACCGGCGTGACGGTCGAGGCTCTGGCGGAGATTGGGGAGGAGGCGGGCGATCACGTCATCGTGACGACCAGCGACGGCGTGCAGGCGCCGCATCGCTTCGTCATTGGCGCCGATGGGTTGTTTTCGCGGGTGCGGGGCATGATCTTCCCCGGCAGCCCGCGGCCCAAATTCACCGGTCAGGGCTGCTGGCGCGCTGTGGTGTCGCGTCCGGCCGATGTCACCGCCACCTGGGTCTATTCCGGGCAGGGCGCCAAGGCAGGCTTCAACCCGATTTCCGACGATCTCATGTATGTCTACCTGCTGGAAACGGCGCTCGGCAATCCGTGGATGCCGCAGGAACAATGGCTGGCCATATTGCGCGCGAAGCTGGGGCAGTTCGGCGGTCATTTCGCGGGCATCGTCGCGGAACTGGATGATCATGCGCTGATCAACTATCGCCCGCTGGAGGTCGTGCTCCAGCCGCCGCCATGGCATAAGGGGCATGTGCTGCTGGTCGGTGATGCCGCCCACGCGACGACGCCGCATGTCGGCTATGGCGCGGGCATGGCGATCGAGGATGCGGTGGTGCTGGGCGAGATGATCGGGCGGTTCGAAGATAGCGAGGTGCTGTTTTCGGCCTTTACCGAGCGGCGCTATGAGCGGTGCCGGACGATATTGGAGGGGTCGGTTGCCATTGGCGAACTGGAAATGGCGCTCGCTCCGATTGCGGAGCAGCGCGAATTGAGCGCGAAGCTGGGGGCGGTGATCCGGCAGGCCATATGACAGGGGATGGGGAAATGAACGGTCAGGAAATCTGGTTCCACCATGTCGGCGTCAGCGTGGCGGACATGGATGCCTCCATCGACTGGTGGGAAGCCATGTTGGGTTTCACCCTTCAGCGGCGTTATCATCTCGCCTCCATCCCGGCGGAGATCGCGGTGCTGGGCAATGGCGCGCTGCATGTCGAGTTGCTGAAGGTGCCCGATCCCAGGGCGGCGGATATCGAACGGCGGGTGCCGGACGATGACCTTTTGACCTGTGGCAACAAGCATGTCGCCTTTTCCGTGGCCGATGTGCGGGCGACGATCGGGCGGTTGAGGGCGCGCGGCGCGGACGTGGTCTGGCTGAAGGAACTGCCCGACGGGCGCGCGGCCAGCTTCATCCGCGACAATGAGGGCAATCTGATCGAGTTCGTGCAATTTCCCAGGACGGAAGAGGCGGTCGGGGTTATTCCCTGACCGCTTTTTCAGCTTCTAAAATGGGATGGCGAAGGCTTCTCCCGGCGCGGGCGTCCGCGCCATGTTCAGCATCATCGCCAGCAGGGCGTAATAGCCGCAGATTCCCGATAGTTCGACCACGCCCTTTTCCCCCAGCAGCGACAGCGCCTCTGCATAGAGCGCGTCCCCGACAAAATGATCCCGATGGAGAGCGAGGCAGAAATCATGCACGATGCGTTCATCCGCCGCTGCGCTATCGGGCATCCTGCCCTCCGCAAGCGCGGCGATGGCGGGGATGGCGACCCCGGCCCTGGCCGCGAGCGGGGCGTGGACATGCCATTCATAGGCCTGCTGCCAGAAGCGCGCGGTGACGATGATCGCCCATTCGCGCAACCGTTCGGGGATGGAGCATTGATAGCGGAGAAATTCGCCCAGTTTCTGTGCGCGGTCCATCAATTGCGGGCTGCGCATCATGGGCACGAAGGGGCCGCGCACCTCGCCGCGGGGGGACGCGATCAGGGCGGCGGCGGCTTCGCGCTGCCCGGCGTCATAATCTGCCGGATTCTGCCGGGGCAGGCGGTCGGGGCCTGCCGGAATGTCGAGCGGGGGAAAGATGCCAGTCATGAAGCCTCAATATTTATTGCTGAGCCTAATATCCTGTTGCAGCGCCATGCCAATGCTGGCTAGGGCGGTATATCGGTTATGAGGGATGGATGATGGCGAAGAAAGGCGAACCGGCAAAGGCCGGAGCTGTGGTGCGAAGCCGGGGTCGGCCGCGTACCGCCTCCACGGGAGAAGGCGGCGCGGATCATGCGGTCGGGCGTGAAGGCCTGATCGACGCCACGATCGAATTGCTGAAGCACCAGCCGCCCTCCGCGATCACCCCGGTGGTGGTGGCGCGGGCGGTGGGCGTGCATCCCTCGCTGATCCGCTATTATTTCAAGAACCGGGCGACGCTGCTGGTGGCCGTGGCGGAGCGGGTGACGGAGCGGTTCGGCAAGCAGGTCGAACTGGCCGCCGAGCAGTCGGACGGCAGCCCGCGCAGCCGCCTTTGCGCGCGGATCGGCGCGCTGATCGACCTCAATGCGACCTTTCCCTTCTTCCACCAGTTGATCGTGTCGGAAATCGCGACCTCGGATGATCCGGCCGCGCAGGAGATGATCGCGAAATTCACCAATCGCGGGCAGGGCGCCTATGGCGCCATCTTGCGGGCGGGACTGGTCGACGGCAGTTTTCGGGGGATGGACCCGGGGCTGCTCTATGTCGTGGTGATCGGCATGGCGGAGTTCTTCGTGTCGGCGCGGCGCCAGCTCGAAGTCGCGCAGGGTGCGCCGATCGACGAGGAAGAATTGCGCGCGGTCTACAAGACGTTCGTTTGCGATCTGGTGTTGAATGGAGTGACGAAGCGGGATTAAGCCGGATCGCCATTCGGTGCGATGTAAGCGCCTTGACGGCGGGCATGGGTGGATTGCGGACCGTCTCCTTTTCGTCACCCCGGGCTTGACCCGGGGTCCCGCTACCTTTTCAGGCGCGCTCCGAAAAGAAAAGCGGGACCCCGGATCAAGTCCGGGGTGACGAGGAATAATCGTCCACAAATGGCCACCACCGGACAAATCCTTCAGAGCCGCCTCGCGCCTCTCTCAACGGGCAAGCGGACGAAACACGCCTCTGCCTGCTGCGGGGAACCAGCTTTCCTTCTCCAGTTCCGCTCGCCATGCGGTCGATCGGGCGAAGGCGCGTTCGCGCGAGGCCATCACCGAAATGTCGCGTAGTTCGTGAAAGGCCATGCTGGTCCATTGCGGTCCGCCGCCATGCGACTGGACGCGATAGCGGCGTGCGCGGAGCCAGCCATCGGCCTTCATCAAAAGGTCGATATGTTCCTCATCATACCAGTGATCGACCTCCGCCGCGCGATCGGCGGGCACGTTGAAGGCGACCAGCATGATGACGCCGAACGGTTCCGATGCGGGGCCGGTGTCGCTGACCTGTTCCAGCCGGTAGTGGGCGCCGCCGGCGGGTGTCGCGGGCAGTTGGCCGTCATGGCGAAGCAGGGCCAGTTCCTCCTCCCCCTCGACCGACCGGAGCGGCCAGCCGCCCGTCGCGTCGAACAGCGCGCGCGCCTCCCTGTCGGTCAGGCCGGGTGCCCAGGGCCAGCGGCTGAAGACGGCGTCAGCCATTTTGCGCGCCCTCGGTCGGCAGTTCATAGCCGTGGAGCACGGTTTCGGGCTTATGGCGCTTCACCGCGTCATGATGGGTCGATCCCTC
Organism: Sphingobium sp.; assembly: GCF_032153725.1. Lineage (GTDB taxonomy): Bacteria > Pseudomonadota > Alphaproteobacteria > Sphingomonadales > Sphingomonadaceae > Sphingobium. The sequence goes on from NZ_JALDYQ010000015.1 coordinate 64,577, forward strand.
GCCCATATAGACGCCGCGTTCCCATGTCCGCTTCAGCGGGTCGCTGACCTTGACCGAAAATTCGCCGATGCCGTGAATTTTGATGGTCAATGTCTCGCCGTCCTGAATGAAGCCCAATCCTTCATGATTGGTGCCGCAGGCGACGATATCGCCAGAGTTCATTGTCATGATCGTGGTGATGAACTCGACGATTTCGGGCACCGGATGCTCCATATCGTCGGTGATGTAATTGTGGCGAAGTTGATCATCGTTCCAGAACTGGACCCACAGGTTGTTCGGATTCTCGATCTCATCCGCTGTTACGATGCAGGGTCCGATCGGCGCGAATGTGTCGAAGCTCTTGCCCATCCAGCTATTGTTGCGCCATGTCCGGCGACCGCTTTCGCGTGCGGTGATATCCATGAAGCAGGTATAGCCGAAGATCGCGTCGCGCCAATTGGCTTGGCTGACCTTCCTGGACGGTCCCTTGAAGACCAGGCCCAGTTCAGCTTCGTGCATGAAGGCATAGGGTTCCTGATAATCGGGCAGTTCGACTGTGTCGCCCGGCCCGATGACGGCATCGGCATTTTTCAGGAACATGTTGAGCGGGCGGGCTTCGCGCTGGGCATGTTCCCAATAATTGGCGATGCAGTTGGCGATCTTGCCGGGGCGCGGCAGTGGTGGGAGCAGGCGAATGGAGTCGAGCGGCAAGGCGGGCGCCGACTCGATCAGTGCTTCGAGCGCGGGCTTCAGCGTGGCATAGGCGTCGATCAGGCCGGTCATGATCTGCTGCGGCGCCGGGGCGCCGGGCACGACCGAAGAGGCGTCGATCACGCCCTTCTCCGTCAACAGGCCGGCGCGCGCATCGGATGCTGGCGCATCGATCATGGGGGTGAACAGTACAAGTTTCATGCGATCCTCCTCTGGTTGATCGCGCGCTCGGCGCCATCATAATTATCGGATAAGAGAATTAATGCCGAACGGTCAAGCGGGCGTGTTGACAATTATCTTATGCGCTAATATTCGATCGGCATCGAGACGGCGATCGCCGTAATTCCCTGATGGAGAGGATCTATGGCTGACATGCCGGCCTATCGCAGCGTTTCCCTTCTGATCGATGGCGCATGGTCGCCTGCCGCTAGCGGCCGGACGCTCAGCGTCGTCAATCCCGCCACGGGTGAGCCGATCGGTACTGTCGCTCATGCCGGGATCGATGATCTGGACCGTGCCCTCGCGGCCGCGGAAAAGGGGTTGGCGGCATGGCGCAAGGTGTCGCCGCTGGAGCGCGCCAGGGTGCTGAACGGCGCCGCCCGGCTGTTGCGCGAGCGGTCCGAGGATATCGCGATCCAGATGGTGCTGGAACAGGGCAAGATGATAGGCGAAGCGCGCGGCGAGGTGGAGCGCGCCGCAGAGGCCTGCGACTGGATGGCGGGCGAGGCGCAGCGCGTCTATGGCCGCGTCATTCCGGGCCGCGCTGGCAATATCACCAATCTGGTGCTGCGCGAGCCGGTTGGCATCGTCGCGGCGTTCACGCCGTGGAATTTCCCTGTCAACCAGATCGTCCGCAAGGTGGCGGGCGCGCTGGCGGCGGGTTGCTCGCTGGTGGTGAAGGGGCCGGAAGAGGCGCCGGGCAGCTGCGCCGAGCTGGTGCGCGCCTTTGTCGATGCGGGCGCGCCGGCCGGGTCGGTCAATCTGGTTTACGGCACGCCAGCGGAGATTTCCGAATATCTGGTGCCGCATCCGCTGGTGCGCAAGATCAGCTTCACCGGGTCAACCGTGGTCGGCAAGCATCTCGCCGCGCTGGCGGGCAAGCATATGAAGCTGACGACGATGGAACTGGGCGGCCATGCGCCGGTGCTGGTGTTCAGGGATGCCGATCCGGTCGCGACGGCCAGGGCGCTGGTCGGCAACAAGTTCCGTAATGCCGGGCAGAGCTGCGTCAATCCGACCCGCTTCCTGATCGAGGGCGATGCCTATGAGCCGTTCGCGGCGACCTTCATCGAGGCGGCGGCGGCGCTGAAGCCGGGCGGGGGGCTTGATCCCGCGACGACCACCGGGCCGCTCGCCAATATCCGCCGGGTCGAGGCGATGGAGCGGCTGACCGCCGATGCTCTGGAAAAGGGTGCCAGGCTCCGCACCGGCGGCAAGCGGATCGGCAATGCGGGCTTCTTCTTCGAGCCGACCGTGTTCACGGATGTCCCGACCAGCGCGGCGCTGATGAATGAGGAACCCTTCGGCCCGATCGCGATGATCAACCGCTTCGATGATCGCGAGGCGGCCTATGCCGAGGCCAATCGCCTGCCTTACGGGCTGTCGGCCTATGCCTTCACCACATCCTCGCTGACGGCCAAGGAGGTGATCGAGAAGGTGGAGAGCGCCATGATCTCCTTCAACCATTTTGGCCTCGGCCATCCCGAAACGCCCTTCGGCGGGATGAAGGATTCGGGTTATGGGTTCGAAGGTGGGTCGGAGGCGATTGAGCCTTATTTGCAGACCCGCTTCATGACCATGGCCGATCTTTGATCGCGGCATAGGGGAGGACAAGATGGCAGGCCGTCTGGAAGGCAAGATCGCGCTCGTCACCGGCATCGGGGCGGGCATCGGGCAGGGGATCGCGTTGCGGTTCGCGCGGGAAGGGGCGACCGTCGTGGGTTGCGACATTTCGGCGAAATGGGCGGATGCGACGGTCGAGTTGGCCCGTGCCGAAGGGCTGGCGTTCGAGAGCGTCCATCCCATAGACCTCACCAAGCCGGAAGATGTGAAGCGCTATATCGATTTTGCGGGCGAGAAACATGGCCGCATCGACATTCTGGTGAATGCCGCCGCCATCGCGCCGCACATGGCCCCGGTCGCGACCATGGATTATGAGGAGGAATGGATTCCGACCCTGGTGGGCGAGGTCGATCTCGTGTTCCTGGCAGTGAAGGCGGCCTGGCCGTGGATGATCAAGGTAGGTGGCGGGTCGATCGTCAACTTCTCCTCGGTCAATGCCGGGCGTGGCTCGGTGAACACCGGCATGATTGCCCATTGCGCGGGCAAGGCGGCGGTGGAGGCGATGAGCCGTCAGATCGCCATAGAAGGCGGCGCGCACGGCATCCGTTGCAACACCATCGCGCCGGGCATGGTGCAGACGGCGGCGACGGCGGCGGCGGGCACCAGCAGCGGCGCGGTGGCGGAGCGCATCCTGCAACGCCTGCTCATCAAGCGCCTCGGCAAGCCGGAGGATATCGCCAACGCCGCGCTGTTCCTCGCCTCGGACGAATCGACCTGGGTGACGGGGGCGAATTTCGCCATTGATGGCGGCGTGATGGCGGCCTGATCCCATGCCTGCTTCCATGTCTGCGCCTATGCTGACGCCTTTGCCGCCGCCGCATGCCAATCCGCATGGGGCGACCGACTGGACCGTTCCCGTGGGGGCGTGCGACAGCCATTGCCATATTTTCGGGCCGGCCGCGCGCTTTCCCTATCTGCCGGGGCGGGCCTACGAACCGGCGGAAACGCCGCTGGAGCGCTATCGGCAGATGACGCGCGCGCTGGGCCTGTCGCGGGCGGTGTTCGTGCAGCCCGCGGCATATGGCACCGATCACAACGCCATGCTGGATGCGCTGGAGCGGGGGCAGGGGGCCTATCGCGGGGTCGGGATCGTCGATGACAGTCTGTCCCATGACGATCTGGCGGCGATGGACCGGGCAGGCTTTCGCGGGGCGCGGTTCAATTGTGTCGGGCATCTGGGTACGCGGCCGGGCCATGATGCGATATTGCGCGTGCTGGACCGGGTGGGGCCAATGGGCTGGCATCTGGTCTTTCATGTCGATGCGGCCTCAATGAAGGAGGAAGCGGCTTTCCTTGCCGATCTGCCCTGCCCGGTGGTGATCGATCATATGGCGCGGCTGGATGCGGGCTATGGGCTGGACCAGCCAGCGTTCCAGATGCTGCTGCATCTGGTGATGCTGCCGCATGTCTGGATCAAGATTTCGGCAGCGGATCGCATGACGCAGGCGGCGACATTGAACGACGCCGCGCCGTTCATGCGGACGCTGGCCAATGCCGCGCCGGACCGGACCCTGTGGGGAACGGACTGGCCGCATCCCAATAGTCGCTGGATGCCCGATGATGGCGACCTGCTCGACCTGCTGGCTGCCGCCGTGCCGGAGCTGGGCCGTCGCAACGCCATTTTGGTTGACAATCCGGCCCTGCTTTACGGTTTCGACCGATCTGCGGAGACAATTGATGAGCAATGAAGCAAGTCCTGAGCGCCGACCCGCCCGCCGGGTGGTGACCGGGCATGACGGCCACGGCAAGTCCATCATCCTGTCGGACGGCACGCCGCCCAATATCCGCGACCGCGGCACCGGCGTCGATTTCATCGAGATATGGAATACGCAAAGCGTTCCGGCCATCCTGACCGCCGACGAACCGGAACCGACCGACGGCCCGCTGATCACGCCGCCGCCGGAAGGGGGCACGAAAATCCGCTTCAACGACTTCTTTCCCGGCCATATCGACAGGCTGCCGCCGCGCGCCGATGGGCGGCACAAGATGATGCATCGGACGAAATCGGTCGATTACGGCATCGTGCTGGAAGGCGAAATCTGGATGATCCTGGACGACAGCGAGGTGCTGCTGACGCCCGGCACCGTCGTCGTCCAGCGCGGCACCGACCATGCGTGGGAAAACCGATCCGACAAGCCGTGCCGCATGGCCTTCATATTGGTGTCGGGCGAGTTCAGCGAGGAACTGCGCATCACGCTGCCCGAAAATCTCGAAATTCGCACTGGCGCCGTGTTCAACGACACGCCTGTCGGCGCCTGAAAACCGTTCAGAGAGGACATTCCATGGCTTTCCCCCGCGAACCCGGCAAATTTTACCGCATGCCGGTCTTTTTCGGCCCCAATCCCTGTCCGCGCTGGACGCCCGAAGGCGTGCCGCAGGATTTCGCGCGGGAGCCGGTGCGTTCGACCCTCGGCACCCGCTATCTGACCGATGGGGTGGCGCTGGAGGCTGTGCTGCCCGAAGGGTTTCGCCTGTGGGGCGATCCCGTCGTCACGGTCGAGGCCATCTACATGACCGGCTTTTCCTGGCTGGCGGGCGGCGGCTATAATATGTTCGACGTCAAGGTGCCCGTGATCTACGCCAGCCAGACGGAGGGCGATGTCCATGGCACGCTGCTGATGGCGCGTTGGGAAAGCCTGTCCGATCCCATCACCACCGGGCGCGAGGAACTGGGCCATAACAAGCTGTTCTGCGACATTCCGGAGGTCAGCGACTTCAACGGTCGCCATCACACCAGCATGAGCTGGCGCGGCTTCCCCTTCGCCAAGCTGTGGGCGGAGGATCTGGTGGAAACGGATGCCCCGGCGGGCAATCCGCAGAACCGGGGGTTGCTGTCGTGGAAATATATCCCGGCGACGCCCCGTCCCGGCAAGAAATGGGGCGAGGAGGCTGACGCCAACTATGCCACGCTGACTCCTCCGGCCTGGAGCGGGGTCAAGACGACCCGCTATCTCGCGGGCAAGGGCGGCGTGGAATGGGCGCGCCCCACCTTCGAGCAGCTGCCGACGCAATATACCATCGTCAACGGCTTCGCCGCCTTCCCGATCCGGGAATCGCTGGGGGCCTATCTGTTCTGGATGACAGGCGGTGCGTCGGGCGACGACACCTATCGGCTGGACTGATCGCCGTGGTCGCCGGTCCAGGGGATGTGCCCGCCTCGCTGCCCTCGCCCCGGATCGTCGGGGCGGATGGCAAGCCGCTGCTGACCATCGACATCCACGCCCACGCCATGTTCCCGGCGGTCGAGAAATTGACGGCCGAGCGGCCCGAACGGGCGGGAGAGGAAGAGTTCCGCATCCGCACCATGGGGCAGGAGACGGTCGATTATAATCGTGAGGTTATGATTCCAAATTGCTTCCCCCGGCTGACGCAGGTGGGAAAGCGGCTGGCCGATATGGATGCGATGGGCGTCGACGTGCAGGTCGTCAGCCCGTCGCCGAACCAATATCATTATTGGGCGCCGGAAGACTTGGCCGAGCAACTGGTGCGCATCCAGAATGAGGCGTTGGCGGAACTGTGCGCGCAGGCGCCCGACCGGCTGTTGGCGCTGGGCGCTGTGGCGCCGCAGCATCCGAAACTGGCGGTGGAGCAGTTGCGTCAGGCGGTGAAAACACTCGGCTTCAAGGGTGTAGAGATCAGCTCGATCATCGACGGCAAGGACCTGTCGGACCGCAGCCTCGATCCCTTCTGGCGGGCGGCGGAGGAACTGGGGGCGCTCATCTTCATCCACCCGATGGGCTGCTCGCTGGATGAGCGGCTGGAGCCGGCCTATCTGTCCAACCATGTCGGCCAGCCGGTGGAACATGCGGTGGCGCTGTCGCACCTGATCTTCGGCGGGGTGCTGGATCGGCATCCGGGGCTGAAGATCGTGGCGGCCCATGGTGGCGGCTATCTGCCCGCGCATATGGGCCGTGCCGATCATGCCTGGGCGCAGCGCCCGGATGCCTGCACCTGCCGGCACAAGCCCAGCAGCTATTTATCGAAGCTGCATTTCGACAGCCTTCTGTTCGAGCCGCGCGATCTTGCGCTGCTGATCGAGCGGGTGGGGATCGGCAATGTCGTCATCGGCACCGATTACCCGTTCGACATGGGCCATTATGACATAAACGGGCTGGTTGCGGCGTTGCCGGGCCTGTCCGATGCCGACCGGCAGGCGCTGCTCAGTGGCAATCTGTTGCGGTTGCTGGGCATCAACTGAATATTCACGCAGGAGGGAATATGGACGATCGTCGTCGCGCGCTATTGTTCACGGCCATAGCGGGGGCGGCGGCTGTGCCGTTTCCTGGCTCTGGCCCTTCCGCGGCGGCAGAAAATAAGGCCAGCGAGCCACGTCAGGGATGGGCGCACAAGGACGGCGCCGTTGCCATGCGTGCGCCCTCGAAAGTCGCGGCCCTTGCCAATCCGATGGACTATCTGCTGATCCATGAAGCGTTCGCCCGTTATGGCATGGCGCATGATGAGTTGCGGTTCGATATACTGTCCGAACTGTTCACGGATGAGGCGGTGCTGGAGGTCGCCAAGGGCAATGGCAAGCCTTTCCAGACGGTGAAGAGTGGCAAGGCGATCGTCGCCAACTTCGCCAATGTCCTGTCGCAGCAGCAGGATCAGCGGCGGCATTGCTTCAGCAACATATTGATTGAGGAACTGACCGCCGATCGCGCCCTGGCGATTGCCTATGGGCTGGTGTCGGTGGCGGCGGACGGGCTGATATTGGGCGCGACCGTGATCTATCGGGTGGAGTTGCGCAAGGCGGGTCACTGGCGCTTTTCGCGGCTGTTCATCGGCATGGATGACTATACGACGTCCGCGCCCAAGGTTTGATGCGAAAGGGGCCGGAGCTGTTCCCCAGCTCCGGCCTCTTTCCTTAATGCCCCCGTCGGCTGGCGTAGACGAAGGGCTTGAGGCTGGCGATGCACAGGACCGAAATGCAGATCGCGCCCCCGGCCAGATATCGGCCCATCGCATAGCTGCCCGTCTGATCGCGGATCACGCCGAGCAGGATTAGGCCCGTGCCATTGCCCACTGCCGACGCCGCAAAGGTCATGCCGTAAATCGCGCCGAATGCCTTGAGCCCGAAATAGCGCGAGACGAGATAGGCGTTCTGCCCCACCTCGCCCCCCAGACCCAGCCCCATCAGCAGCGCGCCGGGCAGCAGCAGGCGCAGGTCGTTCTGCGTATGCACGGTGATGACGCCGATCGCGGCGCTGATGAAATAGGGCAGGATGACGCGCGGCGTGTTGAAGCGGTCGACGATGAAGCCGGCGGAAAATTCGCCCGCGACCACGCCCATGAAGACGAAGCTCATCACCGTCGTCGCCGTGCTGAGCGGCAGGCCGCGCTCGGTCAGCATCGGCACGGCATGCTGCATCGTGCCGAGCAGCGCCATGGAGCCGAACATGATGGCGAAGAAGACGAGGTAGAAGACGGGCTGGCGCAGCGCCTGCCCGCGCGTCACGCCGATCTGGTCGATCGGAGAGGGGATGCCGTCGGGCACGCCTTCCTCGCTCACATGCTGGGGCAAGGGCTTGCCGGGCGCGCGGACCAGCATCCAGAGCAGCGGAAAGCCGAAGCACAGGATGATGAGCGAAATGCCAAGATAGCCGCCCTGCCAGCCATGGGCCGTGATCAGCCAAGCCGAAACCTTGGGCATGATCGTCTGGCTCGCGCCCGCGCCAAGCGCCACGCAGAGGCCGAGGACCAGCCCGCGATTGCGGTCGAACCACATGGAAATGACCTTGGCATAGCCGACCGAGCTGGTCATCGTCGCGCCCACGGTGAGCAGTGCCTGAAGCAGAATGAACTGCCACAGATGCGCCATGCCGCTCAAAAGCGCGAAGGCGAGCGCGAAGATCAGCGCGCCCGGCAGGATGACCATGCGGACCCCGAACCGGTCCATCGCCCGTCCTGCAAAGGGCAGCAGCGAAGCGTTGAACCACAGCGCCAGCGCCAGCACGAAGGAAATATTCGTCCGCGACGTGTGAAGCGCTTGCGGAAGGACATTGAGGAAATTGCTGTTGGTCGCCGCGATCATCGCGTTGGGGCCGACGATGAAGCCGATCCATGCCCCCAGCGCCGCCATCACCGATGCCCGGGTGAATTCTTTTCTGGCCATCCTCATCCTTCCCTTCGGCCGCTTCGCCGTCCTGCCCCTTAAACGGGCGAAGGTGTCGCTGCCACAATGACGCTGCCTTCAAAAGCGTCATCTGGCGTATATCTGAATAATTATCTCATACGATAATATTTTCTTGCCAAGCCAGGATGCCGGTTTCATCTGATGCTCATTCACCGGGCAAGTGTCCGACAGGGAATTTGGGAGTAAGGCCCGCGATGGCGATTTTGGGAATAGAAAGTGTCGTCTACGGCGTGGAGGACGTGGAACTCTGCAACCGTTTTTGGGACGATTATGGCTTGATCCGGGGTGAGGGGCCGGCAGACGGCAGCGTGTGGGAATTTGCCAGCGGATCGCGCCTGATCATGCGGCCGACCGACGATCCGGATCTGCCGCCTGCCTATTTTCCGGGGTCAGGCGTGCGCGAGATGTTTCTGGGCGTCGATACGGCAGAAAATCTGGAGGCATTGGTTGTGCGTGTCGCGGTGGACCGGGAAGTGCGGCGCGATGCCGACGGCACGGCGCATTTCCTCGACCCCGACGGCAATCCCATCGGGCTGCGCGTGTGGAACAAGCGACCGGTCTTATGTCGGCCCGATCCGGTCAATGCGCCCGACCATATCCAGCGGTTGAACCAGCATCGCAAGTGGCGTGCGCGGGCCCGGCCCAAGACGATCAATCATATCGTGTATTTTTCCGACGATTATGTCGCGGCCTATGAATTCTATCGCGACCGGTTAGGTTTCCGGATGAGCGATCATAGCAAGGCGAACGGTATCTTCGCGCGTGCTGACGGCACCTATGAACATCATACCATCTTCTGGCTCACCACCCAGCATAAGGGGACGAAGGGCAAGCGCGGATATGCCCATATCGCCTTCGGTCTGGAGGATATCGACGAGGTGATGGTCGGCGCCAATTATATGCAGGACAAGGGTTGGTCGCATGAACGGCCATTTGCTGCCGCGCTGAATCGGCATCGCATATCGTCGGCCATGTATTATTACTTCCCCTGTCCGGCGGGCGGCGATGCCGAATATCATGCGGATACAGATTATCTGGACGATGGCTGGGTACCGCGCGTCTGGGAGATGATGTTCGGTGCCGCGCTCTGGCAGACGGATTCGCCGGGCTTCTTTGGCGACAGGGGAATCACCTGGGACGTTGCCATGGACCCGAAGGAGGCGTCGCTGGAGGCGTTTCGTGACTTCGGCAAGGAACCTGGCGGCAATAGCGGCGGCATTTACTGAGTTTCGGAGTGGAAGAGACATGGCGAAATATTTGAAGCGCGGCGCGACCGCAGAGGCGAAGGCTGAGGTGAACCGTCAGGTTCGCGACACGGTTGAAGGCATATTGGCGGATATCGAGAAGCGCGGCGACGATGCGGTTCGCGAACTGTCGGTGAAGTTCGACAAATGGGATCGCGACAGCTACCGGCTGAGCGATACCGAAATCCAGGCCTGTATCGACATGCTGTCGCCGCAAGACATGAAGGATATCGAGTTCGCCCAGACCCAGGTTCGAAACTTCGCGCAAATCCAGCGGGACTCGATGAAGGATGTCGAGGTCGAAACCTTGCCCGGCGTCGTGCTGGGTCATCGGAATCTGCCCTTGAGCGCGGCCGGCTGCTATGTACCCGGCGGCAAATATCCGCTGCTTGCCTCCGCCCACATGTCGGTGATCACGGCCAAGGTCGCGGGCGTGCCGCGCGTCGTCACCTGCGCGCCGCCTTTCAATGGCAGGCCCGCTCCCGCGATCGTCGCGGCGCAGGCGATGGCGGGCGCTGATGAAATCTACTGCCTGGGCGGTGTTCAGGCGGTCGCGGCCATGGGCCTTGGCACCCAGTCGATCGCCCCGGTCGACATATTGGTCGGCCCAGGCAACGCCTTTGTTGCGGAGGCCAAGCGCCAGCTTTATGGACGGGTGGGCATCGACCTGTTCGCCGGTCCGACCGAGACGCTGGTCATCGCTGATGAAATCGGCTGTGATGGCGAATTGGCGGCGACCGATCTGCTGGGACAGGCGGAACATGGTCCGGACAGCCCTGCGGTGCTTTTGACCACGTCGAAGAAGCTGGCGCGCGACACCATGGAATGGGTGGAAAAGCTGCTGGAAATCCTGCCGACCGCGGACCATGCCCGCAAGGCGTGGGAAGCCTATGGCGAGGTGATCGTCGCGGAGAGCGATGAGGAAATGGTGCGCATCGCCGACGATCTTGCGTCCGAGCATGTTCAGGTCATGACCGCCGATCCCGATTATTTCCTCAAGAACATGACCAATTATGGCGCGTTGTTCCTGGG
>NZ_JALDYQ010000143.1:0-4345 GCF_032153725.1 Sphingobium sp.
TCTGAAAGGTAGCGGGACCCCGGATCAAGTCCGGGGTGACGAGGGTAGGAATGTCCACAAATGGCCAAAATGCGGTCCTAAAAGTTCACCTTCACCCCCAGCCGCACCGTCCGCGGCTCGACGACCCGGCTCAACCGCCCCTCCTGGGCCCCGGCGACGTCGAAGGCGGGGATATAGGATTCATAGAAATAGGCGATATCCTTGTCCCGGCTGTCGAGGATATTCAGCAACTCGCCATACAGCTCGATCCGCTTGCCCTTCCATGCGCCACGGGCATTGACCACCGTGCTGCCCTTGTCCCGCGCGCTATTATCCTCGATCAGCGGATAAGGGCCCAGATGGCGCACGCGCAAACTCGTCTCCCACGGCCCGACCACGATCGCGGCCCCCGCCGATGCCGCATTTTCGAACGCATTGGGAATATGGTCGCCATTGTCGTAGCGTGAATGGCTGGCGGTATAATTGCCGTCCAGCGCCAGCCAGGGCAGCGGCCGCCAGAAGGCGACGATCTCATAACCATGCCGCTTGCTCGCGCCGGTCGGCTCGACCGCGTTGCTATCCCCGACGAAGCGCAATTCGCTGCCGACATCCAGCCACCAATAAGTCGCCGTCAGGCTGGCCGATCCGATCTGGAAGCGCCCGCCCAGTTCCTTGCCGGTGCCGCGCACCAGCACCGGAACCGGCGTGTCGGCATTCACCGCCCCGCGCACATCGTTGGAGTGAAAGCCCCGCCCCCAATTGGCATAGAGTTCCACTTGCGGCGTCAGCCTGTAGGCCAGCGATGCCTTGGGCGAAAGCAGGCCGTCCGACCCCTTGCCCGCGCCCAGAGCAGCCGCCGCGGCATCCCGCGCCCGCACCGCATAACGATAATGATCACCCCGCAGCCCGCCAGTCAGGCGCAGCCCCGTCAACGGCCGCCATGTCACATCGCCATAAAGCGCCAGCGACAGCTCCTCGACATGATAGCGCCCCAGCGACGCCAGGAACGCCCGGTCGGCGGTGCGGGACACGCCGACATTGCCGATATGGTCGTAGCGATTCTCGGTCCCGATGCCCAAATCCAGCGTCGACCCCAGCGACCAGCGCTTCTCGGCGGTCGCGCCGATGATCCAGCGCCGGTCATATTGCCGGATCTGCGCGCTGGAGCCATCGGGATCGGCATAGGTCGGGTTGGAATACATCGACCAGTCATAATATTGCGCATAGCCATTGGCCCGCCAGTCCGCCTGGGTGACCGCGACATTGCCGACGAAGCGCGTCGTTTCGCCCCGCGCCGAAGGATCGGGTGAGCAGAAGACGTCCGCACATTCCGCCGATCCGATGATCCGCTCCGGAATCTGCTCGGTCGGCCGCCAGGTCGCGCGATAGGCGTGCAGCGTCGCTTCCACCGCGCCCGCCCGATATTTGGCGAAACCGGCATAATGACGCAGATGCTCCGGCTCTTCCCACGGCCCGTCATAGGCCTTGGCCTGCGCCACCAGCGTCAGCTCGCCCGCGCCCGGCCCCTTGATCGTGCCCCCCGCCGCGATCCGCCGCGCGCCGTAGGACCCGCCCTCGACCGACATCCACGGCCGCTCATATCCGTCGATCGTCTTCATATAGGCCGCACCCGCCAGCGCGAAGTCCCCGCCATCGGCGCGATAGGGGCCCTTGCGGAAATCCTCCCGCGCGATGATTTCCGGGATCAGCCCGTTAAGGTCCAGATAGCCCTGCCCATGTCCATGCGACCGGAAATTCATCTGCACGCCGTCGATATAGGTGGTGAAGTCCGACCCATGGTCGAGATTGAAGCCGCGCAGGAAATATTGGTTCGCCTTGCCCGATCCCGAATGCTGGGCGGCGACCATCCCCGGCACCGCCTCCAGCAGTTCGGCCACGCGCAGCAGCGGGCGGACCAGCAGGTCGGACCCAGCCACGCTGCCCTCGCTTGCCGCCTGAGCGACGCCGATCTTCGCCTCGCCCCGGCCGAAAACGACGATCTCGGCATCCACGGGAACCTCGGCCAGAGCCGGGAAAGGCTGAGCCATGATCAGGCCCGCCGCCATTATCTTCAATCGCATGTCCATTCCTTCCGGCGTCTCGCGACATCCGGTGGAGCCTGACCGCCAGTCGACGGCCGGCGCGCAGGGACGGCCGGACGCCAAAAGCGACCGTTCCCGCGAACCGATGCGGCCTCCACCGCTCGTTCGTCGCTCAGACGGAAAGACACCGTGCCATGGCCATCCCCTGGACCCAGGCAAGAGCGACCAGACGCCGGCAGGTCTCCTGGCTCGCGGGTCATCGCATCGATGCAAGGCCTTCCCAGGCCTCGCAGGATTTAGCGTCCGGCCCAGTGGCTGGCGGCGGAAGCCTTGCTCCGCCGCGCATATGCATCGCGCTCACCGCTTACAGTTGCAGGGACAGCCACGGATTGGGGAGTTTCCTCCCGCACCGCGTTCCCTTTTAAGTCCCTTTCGGGACACCGGCGCGATCATTGCGCGGGGCTTCAAGTCCCGCGCGCCTTGCCCGTTACACGCGTCCGCGCCCGGCTGGCAAGGGGGTCCGTTCGCCGGAAAGCAAAGTCACCCCTCTTCATAAACCTGTCTGAAAGGCGTAGCTATCGGATAGCTTCATGAGCGGCCGGGACGGACATGATTCCCAAGGCATCTGGAAGGAGGATGTATGACGTTCAAGGCTTTGCTTTCCACCGGCGCCGCTCTCTGACCGTCATGACCGCCCCATCCCCCCAACCGCGCAAGCCCCTTCCCGATGGCTTTATCGACCAGCTCCGCGCGATCATCGGTGATCGCGCGACCCTTGGCGAAGCGATCCGCAGCCAGCACGGCCAGAGCGAAACCCATTTCGACCCCGTCCTGCCCGATGTGGTGGTCTTCGCCCATTCGACCGGGGAAGTGGTGGAGCTGGTCAGGCTCTGCATCGTGGCGGAGGTGCCGATCATTCCCTATGGCGCGGGCACGTCGATTGAGGGCAACGCCCTGCCGGTGCATGGCGGCGTCACCGTGGACCTTAGCCAGATGGACGCGATATTGGCGGTCCATCAGGAGGATTTCGACTGCACGGTACAGGCCGGGGTCCGGCGCGAGCAGCTCAACGAATATCTGCGCGATCAGGGCCTGTTCTTCCCGATCGATCCGGGCGCCAATGCGACGATCGGCGGCATGGCCTCCACCCGTGCCTCGGGAACCAACGCCGTCCGCTACGGCACGATGCGCGAGGCGATATTGTCCCTGCGTGTGGTGACGCCTGACGGCCGCGACATCCGCACCGCCCGCCGGGCACGCAAGTCGGCCGCAGGATATGACCTCACCCGCCTGATGATCGGCAGCGAGGGAACGCTGGGCATCATCACCGAAATCACCCTGCGCCTGCATGCGATCCCCGAAGCCATCTCCGCCGCCGTGTGCAGTTTCGGCACGCTGCAAGGCGCGGTCGACACGGTGGTCCAGTCGATCCAGATCGGCGTGCCGCTGGCGCGCGTCGAGTTACTGGACGACCATCAGATGCGCGCCGTCAACCGCTGGTCGAAACTGGACTATCCCGAACTCACCACGCTCTTCTTCGAATTCCACGGGTCGCAATCCTATGTGGAGGAACAGGTGCGAACAGTGGAAGGCATTGCCGCCCTGAACGGCGGCGGCGAATTCCGCTGGTCGAACCTGCCCGAAGAACGCTCGAAACTCTGGAAGGCACGGCACGAGGCCTATTATGCCGCCGTCAACATGCGTCCCGGCGCGGTCGGCTGGGTCACGGATGTCTGCGTGCCCATCAGCCGCCTGGCCGAATGCATCACCCAAACCCGCGCCGATCTGGACAAGGTCAGCCTGCCTGCGACGATTTTGGGCCATGTGGGCGACGGCAATTTCCATGTGATCTTCTCCATGGACCTGAACAGCGCCCAGGAACTGGCGGAGGTCGAGGCGCTCAACCACCGCCTGGTCGACCGCGCGCTGGCGATGGACGGCACCTGCACCGGCGAACATGGTATCGGGCTGGGGAAACAGGATTGCCTGATCGACGAACTGGGCGATGCGGTGGAGACGATGCGCCTGATCAAGCGTGCCCTGGACCCCAAGAACCTGTTCAATCCGGGCAAGATTTTTGCCGTGTAGGAGCAGATTTCTGCCGGTATCCTTGATCAGCCTTCGCGACTGCAAAAGGAAAATATATAGAAAAATCAGCTATTTGAGTCAATTTCCGCGAGTTTTTTCAAGGAATTTCCAAAAACTGTCATTTTAGGGGTTGCCCGAATCCCCGGACCCACATAGATGGCCTCTCACCGGACGGGACGCGGCCACTGAGGCGGCGGATTGGACGGTCGCCAACATAGACGGACACCAGGTCCCCC
>NZ_JALDYQ010000080.1:0-19914 GCF_032153725.1 Sphingobium sp.
CGAACAGGGGTCAGTAGATCATTTTCATCCAAAAGCAATTCACCCCAATCTTGCTTATGAATGGAATAATTTTCGCTTATCTAGTGGGCGCGTGAATAGCTCCAAGGGCAACCAAACCGACATTCTCGATCCATTCGAGGTGCAAAATGACTGGTTCTTTATAGATATTCCTTCTTGCTTATTGCGTGCAAATCCCGCACTCAATCACGATGTACGAGTAAAGGTATCACATACGATAAACTCACTCCGACTAAATCAAGATGATAATTATGTTCAAGAACGTTGCAACATACTTATAGAGTATGCACGTGAAGATGTTACATTTAATTTTCTTGAGCGGCGCTATCCATTTCTTGCGAAAGAAGTTCATCGGCAAGGCATTACACAAGCCGGGCTGAGAGACTTGTTCAGGATTTAGCCAATGTTGATCATCATCACTGCTTACGATCTGGCTTCGTTCAGTGAAAGCACGCGCGCCGAAATTCTTGAAAATCTACGCGACAACCTCGCCCGGCCACTAACTCGCGTGCCCTTTACAGCCCCCACGTTTGATGATGCATATCGCGACATCCATATTTCCAACCTTGAAGATATCACATTCAAGCACATGGCAAAATGGATGGAGGGCTTGCCCGATCACGTCCGAACTGGTGCGCGCATAATCGCACAACATGGGCCTGTCATCGAAGCCAGCCTTTTAAGCGAAGCCGGAATTAACGTGCGACAGTTCCAGTCCGCGACCACACGACGGACGAGAGCCTTGACGGGCGACAGTGACGCTTATTTTCTCGGATGGAATAACTGGCTTGATGCTAACGATCCCCATGGCAAATTTGCCGTCAGCCCCATCACACATCAATCTCTCCAGAGATATTTCGGCCTCATCTAAACAGGCCGACCTCTTGCAACCGGTTGCAAGGGATTTCGGATGCCGGAGGGGCGGTCAGTCCACGAGGGAACTATGTGCCCGCAGATGATCGAGATCGAGGCCGTATGACACGTTCCTGACGGCCTCTGCCAGCACATCAGCCTCAAGACCGCTGCCATAGCGTCGTCCGATCTTCTTACCGCGCGTCCAGCCGCATAACTCATCCTTTTTCTCTTCCGGCACATCGGCTCGGTCCAAGGCTCGCTTGAATGTATGCCGGAATGAGTGGAACGACAGCAGAGGTCGGCGGTCGCCCAAACCGAAATGCTTGAGATCGCTCCGATACCATTTAGCGAAGCATGAACTGGCATCGCCATACTTGTTAATCGGCACCTCTGGGAACAAGGTTTGCTCAGCCCGACCGCGCCGGCGCCCTACCCAGTCCAGCAGACCAATCTCAACCAGCATCGGATGAATGGGGATTTCTCGCTCGGCGTTCTTGTTCTTGAGCTTCATATCCTTCGTCAAGACGATGAAGGGCGTGCCTGCGTCAGAGACGCGGAAATGCGATGGGGTTAGCTGCAAAATCTCGCCGCACCGAAGACCCGAAAAGAGGCCAATCACGGGTGCCCAATAGCGGGCGCGACGGATGATAGCATCTCCCGGTTCGCTGAAACCGTGGCGATCATCACGGCAGCCGGTATAGATTGGCCGCCGGAAAATGCGTTGCAGCTCATGATCCTCGAAAGGCATCTTCGCAACCGAGCCATCCGGCTTTTTGCCATTGGGCATCAACCCGTCTGCATAGTTCTTGGCGATATAGTCATGCCCGCTCGCCCAACCGCAGAAGCGCGATAGCTGGCTCAGATATTTCTCCTGTGTCGCATATGACAGGACGGGAGCGTTCGGCAACCGATTGCCAGCGATTGAGCGAAGATCGGCCCCTCCTCGGATCAAATCCTCGAAATTGGGAGGCAGTTTATCAATCACTTCGGCAAAGCCTTCGCAAGCGGCCTTGGTCAGCGTCGCCAAGGGCGTTTCGGAACCGAAGAACGCCAAGATATGCTTAATTTCCGCGCGGTAGCGGTCCTTGGTCTTTTCGGCCTGCCCCTTGCGAAAGATCGTGTCCAAATAGGCTTGCTGCACGTCGCCGAAGGTCCGCCTCTGACGCGCACGTAAGGACGGCGAATAGACCGGAGACGCCACGACAGGCTCCAGAAAGGCAACGTCATCAAACCCCTTGGAATAATTCCCGTCCAGATGGCGGCGCTCCATCTGAGCAATCTGCAAGGCTGCGCGACGAACCAGCTCCCGCAGCAATTGCGCCTCCGGCGAAAGGAAATCGGCACGCATCCCGGCTTTGGTCAGCAGGTCGGCTTCGATTGACTGCACGACGCGCATCGTTCCGGTATCTTCTGGAGAACGGAACATTGCGATGCGATCTTCGACCTCCATCACATATTCATCGCGTCCTTGGGCATCCATAGCATCGTCGGGAGGCGACCCGTCCAGCTCCGACCGTGCTGCCAACAGATAATCCCGCGCGATCCGCCGCGCATCCAAATCGGTCAGCAAAGGCAGGGAGGGATCGGTGGGCCGAACCGGAGCAGAAATGCGCGACGGGACGATTATCCCCTGCTCTCTCGCCGCTGAATGGCTGATCCGTTCGTTTGCCTCATGGATTTCACGCTGAGCGGCTTGAACCGCGAGATGATATTGGCGCTCATGCTTGCGCGCAGGCTCCCCGGCATCTTTCCACGCGGACACGCCCAACGACTTATTGTAATCCGACCGGCCCAGATGCGCGGCTACGTCATCAGGGAAGCGCCTGCGGTAATAGAGATTTCGGCTACCCGCACGTTCAACGACGTATGGCGGTTTTGGCATTTCTTCCATGGCCCTGTGTTACACATGCGCGTAACAAAGAGGCAAGAAAAGCCGCAGATTTCCGCCGATTGGCAGAAATCTAGGACTTTTCTGGAAAATGGTGGAGCCGAGGGGGATCGAACCCCTGACCTCGTCATTGCGAACGACGCGCTCTCCCAGCTGAGCTACGGCCCCGTAAGGAGCGCTGCCTATAGGCGAGCGATTGCGCTCATGCAACGGTCTTTTTGCGCAAAAAATGCACTGCTTTGCCCATCTCGATCAATGGCTCGTGGAACCCTTTCGATCTGTCGGGGCAAAGGCGGGACATTACTCCTGCGTAACGCCCGGAACGATGCGGCGGGAATCTCATTGGTGCTCTGACGACGCCTTGATGGGCGCCGTGGGAAAGCAGACAAGGAGACGGAAAATGGGTTACCAAGGCGGACGTCGCTATGGTGACAGCGACCGCAACTGGACCGACTGGGATCGCGATTCGGACCGTTATCGCGCGCAACGCGAATGGCGGGACCAGCGGAGTTCCCCTTACGGCACGCGCGGCCAGTTCGGCGGTCCGGGACGCGCGCCCGAAAATTATGATCCCGACGAACGTGGCTTTTTCGACCGGGCAGGCGATGAGATCCGGAGCTGGTTTGGCGACGAAGACGCCGAACGCCGTCGCACATATGATGATTATTACAACCGCCCCTATGGCGATCCGCGGGATCAAAGCAGCCGGATAGGCTATGCTTCAGCCTCCAACAGCAGCCGCTACCTGCCCAATCGGGGCTATGCCCCCTATACCGGCGAGCGCAGCGGCTTTGGCAGCGAGGATCATGGCTATCGCATACGCGCCTGGGGTCCGACCCATGACTATGGCGAACATCATGACGCCAATTATTATGCATGGCGACAGCAGCGGATCAATGAGCTGGACCGCGACTATGCCGAATATCAGAATGAGCATCGCGAACGCTTCAACAATGAATTCGGCAGCTGGCGCACCCGTCGCGGCGAGCAGCGCACGGCGATCCAGCAGGTGCGCGAACATATGGAAGTCGTCGGCAGCGACGGCGAGCATGTCGGCACCGTGGACAAGCTGCGCGGCGACCGCATCATTCTGACCAGAAGCGATCAGGATGCCAACGGCGCGCATCATTCGATCCCGTCATCCTGGATAAGGTCTGTCGACGCGCAGAAGATCACGCTGGAAAAGACAGCGGACGAAGCGCAGACGGCCTGGCGCACCGAGCGCGAACAGCAGGCGCTGTTCGGATCACGGGACGATGAGGGCAATGATCGTTACAGCGGCACCAGTTCGACTTATGAAAAAGGTCGATACCGATAAAATCCGCCATGCACATGCAAGAGGGTCCGGCCGCAAGGTCGGGCCCTTTCCCTATTCCGCAGCGGCCAGCACCCGCTGCGCCTGGATGAGATGGGGACGATCGATCATCTTGCCGTCGAGCTTCAACACGCCGGCGCCGGGATTCGCCCGGAACGCCTCGATCACCGCCTTTGCCCGCGCCACTTCGGCCTCGGTCGGGGTGAAACCTTCGTTGATCGCCGCGACCTGAACCGGATGGATCGCCATCATGCCGGTAAAGCCGTCACGCCGCGCCCGCCCAACATAGGCCCTGAGATCGTCCATCGCCTCGATCCGCGGGAAAACCGTGTCGATCGCGGGGACGCCCGCTGCATGGGCGGCGAACAGGGTCAGGCTGCGCGCCATGTCGAACGGCGCGGTGTAACGGCCATCTTCCTCACGCGAGGTAGAGGCGCCGACCGCCGCGGGCAAATCCTCCGCGCCCCAGGTCAGGCCCGCCAGCCGATCGCCCACCTGCCGAAAAGTGCCCAGCTCGAAAATGGCGGCGGGCGTTTCGGTGGCGATCGGCAGGATCGGCGGCACATGCGCGCCATCGGCCAAGCCTGTCAAAGCCTGGATGCTCGCCGCCCCTTCGGCCTTGGGCAGCATGATCCCGTCGGGCGCCGCAGGCAGCACGGCGGCCATATCCGCGCGGGTATGATCGCCGTCCAGCGGATTCACCCGAACGAAAGCCACGATATCACGGGGCGAGGCCAGCCATTCCGCAATCGCTTCCCGTCCAAAGGCCTTCCGCTCCGGCGCGACCGAATCTTCAAGGTCGAGTATGATCGCGTCGGCGCCGCTGGCCGCCGCCTTGGCAAAGCGCTCGGGACGGTCACCGGGAACGAAAAGCAACGAACGGAGCTTCATGCAGGCCTCTTCTTGAGCAGCGCCATGCGCAGGCATTGGCAGGTGATTTGGTCCCGCTGGTTATAGAGCCGATGCGTGAATGTCACGATCCCCGCTTCGGGGCGCGAACGGCTTTCCTTGAGGTCCGTCACTTCGGTTTCCGCGCGCATGGTGTCGCCGATGAAAACGGGATTGGGCATGACCAGCTTATCATAACCAAGATTGGCGACCAGCGTGCCCAGCGTGGTGTCGCCCACCGACAGCCCCACCATCAGCGCGAAGGTGAAGGTGCCGTTGACAAGAATCTGGCCGAATTCAGAGGCCTTCGCCGCCTCCACATCCAGATGCAGCGGCTGCGGATTATGGGTCATGGTCGAAAAGAGCAGATTGTCCGTTTCCGTCACCGTGCGGCGTATTTCATGATCGATCCGGTCCCCGATCCGCCAATCGTCAAAATAGCGGCCCGCCATCAATCCTCTCCCCGCTCGACCAGCACCAGCAGCGTGCCTTCGCTGACCTGACCACCTTCGCTGGCATCCAGTTCCGCCACCACGCCGTCGAAGGGCGCGGTCAGGCTATGCTCCATCTTCATCGCCTCCAGCGTGACCAGCTTCTGGCCCTTGGCCACCCTGTCGCCCTTGGCCACGGCAACGGCGATGATCCGGCCCGGCATGGGGGAGAGGATCGCGCCGTCCGATGCGGCCGCCCCGCCAGCCTTTACCGGCGGGGTTTGGCTGAAGAACCAGCTTTGCCCGGCTTCGGTGACGATGATCGTACCGTCCCGTTCCATGTCGGAACAAAGGCCGGTGCGCAGATCGCCCGATTTCGCATCCGCGATGGCATGGCGGCCATCCACGAACAGGTCGACCTTGGTCGTCGGCAACCTATTGAGGCGAAAACCGAACAGTCCTTCGCGAAACGGACGCCCTTCCCAATCGCTATGATCGAGCCAGTCCCTGCGAAAACGCTGCCCCGCGGCCGCGAGCGCCCGGTCGGATGGACCATTGATGGCCGTCAACGCTTCCCCTTGCCGCTCTATCAGACCAGTGTCGAGGCGGCCCTCGGCAAAATCGGCCATGGAAAGGCAAGCGTGCAAAAACGGCTTGTTGGTGTGCAGCGGCCCCACGAAGCTGCTGTCGAGCCAGCGGATCAGATCGTTGCACGCTTTCTCCCGATCTTCGCCATGGCAAATGACCTTGGCGATCATCGGGTCGTAGAAGGAACTGACGGTATCGCCTTCCTCAACCCCAGTCTCCACGCGGGCGCAGGTATCGAACAGCAACCGGTCGATCTTGCCGGGGCTGGGCAAAAAGCCCTTGGCCGGGTCCTCCGCATAAAGCCGCGCCTCCATGGCCCAGCCGTTGATCGACAATTCCTCCTGCCTTTTCGGCAACGGCTCACCGCTTGCCACGCGAAGCTGCCATTCGACCAGATCGACACCCGTGATCTCCTCCGTCACCGGATGCTCGACCTGAAGCCGGGTGTTCATCTCCATGAACCAGATGCGGTCGGCGCGCAGGCCTTCGCTGGCATCGGCAATGAACTCGATCGTACCCGCGCCGACATAGTCCACCGCCTGCGCCGCCCGCACCGCCGCGCCGCAAATGGCTTCGCGGGTGGCCTCGTCCATGCCCGGCGCGGGGGCCTCCTCGATCACCTTCTGGTGGCGGCGCTGGAGCGAGCAGTCGCGTTCGAAAAGATGCACCACCTGACCGTGGCTGTCCCCGAACACCTGCACCTCGATATGGCGAGGCGAAAGGATATATTTCTCGATCAGCACCTGATCATTGCCGAAGGAGGACGCCGCCTCCCGCTGGCAGGAGAGCAATGCATCGGCAAAGTCCGCCGCCGCATCGACGCGCCGCATCCCCTTGCCGCCACCGCCCGCGACCGCCTTGATCAACACGGGATAGCCGATGGCGTCGGCTTCGGCCTTCAGGCGCTCGCGGCTCTGATCCTCGCCCAGATAGCCGGGCGTGACCGGAACCCCGGCATCGGCCATCAGCTTCTTGGCTGCATCCTTCAGCCCCATGGCGGTGATGCTGGAGGGATTGGGACCGACCCAGATCAGGCCCGCATCGATCACCGCCTGCGCGAAGGCGGCGTTTTCGGAGAGGAAGCCGTAGCCGGGATGGATCGCCTCAGCACCCGTCGCCTTTGCAGCGGCGATGATCCGCTCCCCGATCAGGTAGGATTCGCGCGCCGGCGATGGCCCGATATGCACCGCCTCATCGGCCTGCCTGACATGCAGCGCCCTGGCGTCGGCATCGGAATAGACCGCGACGGTGCGGATGCCCAGACGTCGGGCGGTGCGGATGATGCGGCAGGCGATTTCGCCGCGATTGGCTATGAGCAGGGACTGGATCACATGCGGAACACCCCGAACCGGGGCGCCTCCTCGACTGGAGCGTTGAGCGTTGCGGCGAAGGCCAGGCCCAGCACGTCGCGGGTCTGGGCGGGGTCGATCACCCCATCGTCCCAAAGGCGGGCGGTGGCGTGATAGGGATTGCCCTCATCCTCATATTTCTGGCGGATCGGCGCCTTGAAGGCTTCCGCCTCCTCCACCGTCCATTTGGCGGCATCGCGGTGGACGGTCGCCAGCACGCTCGCCGCCTGCTCGCCGCCCATCACGGAGATGCGGCTGTTGGGCCAGGTGAAGAGGAAGCGCGGTCCATAGGCCCGGCCGCACATGCCGTAATTGCCCGCGCCGAAGCTGCCGCCGATCAGCACCGTGATCTTGGGCACGCTGGCCGTCGCCACCGCCGTCACCAGCTTGGCGCCATGCTTGGCGATGCCTTCCGCCTCATATTTGCCGCCGACCATGAAGCCGGAGATGTTCTGGAGGAACAACAGCGGAATGCGCCGCTGGCAGGCGAGTTCGATGAAATGCGCGCCCTTCTGAGCGCTCTCGCTGAACAGCACCCCATTATTGGCGAGGATCGCCACCGGCATGCCCCAGATATGGGCGAAGCCGCAGACCAAAGTGGTGCCGTACAGCGCCTTGAACTCGTGGAACTCGCTGCCGTCGACGATGCGGGCGATCACCTCCCGCACATCATAAGGCGCGCGGACATCCTGCGGAATGATGCCGTACAGCTCCTCGGTATCATATCTGGGCGCCTTCGGTTCGCGCAGGTTGATGTCGATCTCCGGCGCGGGTTGCAGCGTCGAAACGATATCCCGCACGATCGTCAGCGCATGCTCATCATTCTCCGCGACATGATCGACCACGCCGGAGCGGCGGCCATGCACCTCCGCGCCGCCCAGATCCTCGGCGCTGATGACCTCGCCCGTCGCCGCCTGCACCAAAGGCGGTCCGGCGAGGAAGATCGTCCCCTGATTGCGCACGATCACCGTCTCGTCCGACATGGCGGGAACATAGGCGCCGCCCGCCGTGCAACTGCCCATGACGCAGGCGATCTGCGGAATGCCCCGCGCCGACATCTGCGCCTGATTATAGAAGATGCGGCCAAAATGCTCCCTGTCCGGGAAGACCTCCGCCTGATTGGGCAGGTTCGCGCCGCCGCTGTCGACCAGATAGACGCAAGGGAGGCGGTTTTCCAAGGCGATCTCCTGCGCGCGGAGATGCTTCTTCACGGTCATCGGATAATAGGTGCCGCCCTTCACCGTCGCGTCGTTGCAGACGATCATCACCTGCCGCCCGGACACCCGCCCGATGCCCGCGATCATGCCCGCGCCGGGCACTTCGCCATGATACATGTCGTTGGCGGTCAGCTGGCCGATTTCCAGAAACGGACTACCCGGATCGAGCAGCCGCTCCACCCGGTCGCGGGGCAGCAGCTTGCCGCGCGCCACATGCTTGGCCCGCGCCGTCTCGCTTCCGCCCAGCGCCGCCTGCGCCACTTTCGCGTGCAACTCATCCCGCAGCGCACGGTTATGCGCGACGTTGGCGCGAAAGCCCTCGCCCTCCGCCGAAATTTTCGTATCAAGCACCGGCGCACTCATGCCCTTGCGCTCCCCTGCGATTTCTTCGCATATCCGAGGCCATCCATGCCGACCATTCTGCTCCTCACCATATCCAATCTCTTCATGACCACCGCCTGGTACTGGCATCTGAAGGGCGGCATGAACAAACCCCTGTTCGCCATCATCCTGATCAGCTGGGGCATCGCCTTCGTCGAATATTGCTTCGCTGTGCCCGCCAACCGCATCGGCTTCACCAGCGGGTGGAGCGCGGGCCAGCTCAAGATCGCGCAGGAAGCCATTGCGCTGCTGATCTTCGGCGGCTTCATGGTGACGGTGCTGGGCGAACCGCTGCACTGGCGCCATTTGGCCGCCTTCCTCTGCATCATGGCAGCGGTCGGTTTCCTGTTCGTGGGCCGCAACTGAGTCACGCGCCGATCAGCTCGCGGCCGATCAGCATCCGGCGAATCTCGTTCGTTCCCGCCCCGATGTCGAGCAGCTTGGCATCGCGCATATAGCGTTCGACCGGCCAGTCCTTCGTATAACCGGCCCCGCCCAGCGCCTGCACCGCCTCCAGCGCGACCTTCATCGCATTTTCGCTCGCCAGCAGGATCGCGCCCGCCGCGTCGAAACGCGTCGTCTTGCCCATGTCGCATGCCCGCGCCACGGCATAGACATAGGCCCGCGCGCTGTTGAGCGCGACATACATGTCCGCCACCTTGGCCTGCATCAACTGGAAAGCGCCAATCGGCTGACCGAACTGCTTGCGCTCCCGCACATAGGGCAGCACCACATCGAGACAGGCCTGCATGATGCCCAACTGGATGCCCGACAGCACCGCGCGCTCATAGTCGAGGCCCGACATCAGCACGCCGACGCCGCCGTTGAGCGGCCCCATCACATTCTCCTCCGGCACTTCGCAATCGTCGAAGACCAGCTCCGCCGTGGGCGAACCCCGCATCCCGACCTTGTCGATCTTCTGGCCGATGGAAAAACCCTTGAAATCCTTCTCGATCAGGAAGGCGGTAATACCGCGCGACCCCTCGCCGGTCCTGGCATAGACGACCAGCGTGTCCGCATAAGGGGCGTTGGTGATCCAGAATTTCGTGCCGTTGAGGATATAGCGCTCGCCCCGCTTCTCCGCGCGCAGCTTCATCGAGACGACGTCCGACCCCGCCCCCGCTTCCGACATGGCCAGCGAGCCGACATGCTCGCCGGAAATCAGCTTGGGCAGATAGCGGGCCTTCTGCTCCGCCGTGGCCCAGCGGCGGATCTGGTTGACGCAGAGATTGGAATGCGCGCCATAGCTCAGACCTATGGAGGCCGATGCCCGCGCCACCTCTTCCTGCGCCACGACATGTTCCAGATAGCCAAGGCCAAGGCCGCCATCAGCTTCATCGACCGTGATGCCGTGCAGGCCCAGCGCGCCCATTTCAGGCCATAATTCGCGCGGAAACCAGTCCTTGGCATCGATCTCCGCCGCCAGAGGAGCAATGCGGTCAGCCGCAAAGCGGGCGGTGGTTTCGCGGATCATCTCCGCATTTTCGCCCAGAGCGAAGTCGAAATCGGTCATGGCAAGCTCTCCTTCGTCCCGCGCATCCTATCGATCAACGTGACCCGAGAAAAATTGAAATCACGCGGGTCAGTGTATAGGCTTCATCTATGATCGAACGCTATCTGCTCCGCTATTTCCTCGCCGTCGTGGACCAGGGCAATTTCTCCCGCGCCGCCGCGAATTGCCTGGTGTCGCAGCCAACGCTTTCGGTCGGCATCGCCAAGCTGGAGCAGGCCGTCGGCGCACCACTCTTCCTGCGCAGCAACCAGCGGGTCGAACTGACGGAAGCGGGCGCGCGGCTGCTCATCCATGCCCGGCGGATCGAACGGGAGTTCAACCTGGCGGAGCTGGCAGGGCAGCAGACGGCACAGGCGCCCGTGCTCCGCATCGGCCTGTTGCTGAGCATCCCGGGCGAAGTGGCCGCCCAAGCCGTTGCAAATGTCGCAGCGTCGGAACGGGGACGGATCGAGTTCGTTCCCGGCAGCGAGCGGGAATTGCTGGGGCGGCTGGACGCGGAACGGATCGACGTGGCCCTGAGCCTCATCCGGCCCGGCATGGACCGCTTCGCCACGCAGCAGATCATAGAGGAAGGCTATGGCATTGCCATGTCCGATCGCCACCCGCTGGCGGGGCGGAAGACGGTCACGGCGGAAGAACTGGCGGCCGAAACCATGATCGTCCGCCGCCATTGCGAGGCGCTATCCGCCACCAGCCGCTATTTCGTCGATCGCGGCGTCCGTCCCCATTTCGCCTTCCGCTCGACCAATGACGAGCGGGTGATGCAGATGGTCGCGGCGGGGCTGGGCATCACGGTCATGCCCGACAGCTATCGCTGGCCAGGCATGGCGCGGGTGGCGCTCAAGGATTTCGGCGAGCGGCGCTGTGTCGGTCTGATCTATGGGGCGCGAGCGACCGGGTTGCGCGAGGCACCGATGCTGGCGGCATTGGTGGCGGCTTTGCGGGAATAGGGAGAACGATCAGAAGTAGCCAAAGTTGGACATTTGTTATCCGTCGCCCCGGACTTGCTCCGGGGTCCCGCTACCTTTTCAGATGTGCGCTCAAGAAGAAAAGCGGGATCCCGGATCAGGTCCGGGATGACGAAGCTGTAATGGCAAGAATCCACCCAATACAGCCACTCAAGGCAACAGCAGCGAACTGTCTCCATAGCTGTAGAAACGATACCCCCGCGCAATCGCATGGGCATAGACCGCCTGCATCCGCTCCCGCCCCATCAAGGCGCTTACCAGCATGAACAGTGTCGATTTGGGCAGGTGGAAATTGGTCATCAACCCGTCCACCGACCGGAACCGATAGCCCGGCGTGATGAATATCCGTGTCTCATCAGCAAAGGGGCGAATGATGCCATCCTCCCCGGCCGCGCTTTCCAGCAGGCGCAGGCTGGTCGTGCCGACAGCGATCACGCGTCCTCCCGCCTGACGCACCGCATTCAGACGGTCCGCCGCCGCCTGGTCGATCCGACCCCATTCGGCATGCATCCGGTGATCGTCCGTATCATCCGCCTTCACCGGCAGGAAAGTTCCGGCCCCCACATGCAGGGTCAGCGTTTCCGTCTTCACGCCCGCCTCCCCCAGCATCGACAGCAGTCCCGGCGTGAAATGCAGCGCCGCCGTGGGTGCCGCCACCGCGCCATCCTCCCGCGCGAACATGGTCTGGTAATCGCTGCGGTCGCGCTCGTCCGTGGGGCGCTTGCTGGCGATATAGGGTGGCAACGGCATCCGTCCCGCCCGCTCCAGCAGCACTTCCACCGGCTCCTCTCCCTCGAAGCTCAGCGTGACGCCGCCATCCTCGTCGCGCGGGCCGGCCCGCGCGGTGACGCCGTTGCCGAAATCGATCCGGTCGCCATCGCGCACCCGCCTGGCGTTGCGCAGAAAGGCCTGCCACTGGCGCAGGCCAAGGCGCTTGTGGAGCGTCGCGCCGATCCTCGCATTGCCGCGCATGCCCTCAAGCTGGGCAGGGATGACCCTGGTATCGTTGAACACGAGCACATCGCCCGCGCGCAGCAGGCCGGGCAGGTCGCGCACCACGCGGTCCTCGAAAGGCGCATCGCCGGACACCAGCAGCAGGCGAGCCGCATCCCGCGGCGAAGTGGGCCGAAGCGCAATGCACTCGGGCGGCAGGTCGAAATCGAACAGGTCTACGCGCATGGCTGGTGCCCCGGCGAACCGGGCGGTTTACTTCTTCTTCGGCGCAACCGGCTTCTTGGCGGACGCCTTGGCCGGAGGAGCGATGATCGACGGGGCGGGTGGCGCGGGTGGCGTCGGCAGCGCAGTCACCGGCGGCTTGCCGTCGCTTTCGATCGACGCCTGAAGGATAAGCGTCGGATCGGCCGGCGGTTCGCCCTGATGGATCGCGTCGACATATTGCATGCCCTCGATCACGCGGCCGAAAACCGTATATTTCTTGTCGAGTTGCATGCGCGGCAGGGAGACGATGAAGAACTGGCTGTTGGCGCTGTCCTCACTCTGCGCGCGGGCCATGGAGACGGTGCCGCGCAGATGCGGCATCGGGTTGAACTCCGCCTTCAGGTCCGGAAGCGTCGAACCACCGGTGCCGTCGCCCTTGGGATCGCCGCCTTGCGCCATGAAACCGGGGATCACGCGGTGGAATTTCAGGCCATTGTAGAAGCCCTGACGCGTCAGTTCCTTGATTCGCTCGACATGGGCAGGCGCGATATCGGGGCGCAGCTGGATGCGGACGCGCCCCCCGCTCGACAGGTCCAGATCCCAGACATTCTGCGGATCGACCGGCACGGTGGCGGGCGGCAGCTTGGTTGCCGGATCAAGGCCCAGTTGCTTGGCCGTCTGTTCGGCACGGACGGCGGCCTCTTCCTTCTTCGCCTCTTCGGCATTGCGGCCGCCCTGGGCCAGAGCCGCACCGCTCGAAGCATAAAGAGCGAAACCGATCGTCACGGTCTTGAGCGCCGACGTGAACCGCATGAATGAAGCTTTCCTATATTTTGCCCAGGTGCGAAGTAGCCTCTGATAGCGCCCTCTTCGCGATTGGCAACTGAACGAAGGCTGAGTGGCTGTTATCCTTGCCCCTTCAGGCCGAGCTTCGCCACTCGCGCCTCCACGTCATCGCGCACGGACGGGCTGACGAATTTGTGGATGGGCCCGCCGTAAAGCGCGATTTCCTTGACCAGGCGCGAGGCGATGGGCTGCAACGACACGTCCGCCATCAGGAAAACCGTCTCGACCCGGCAGTTGATCTGCTGGTTCATGCCCGCCATCTGATATTCATATTCAAAGTCCGCGACGGCGCGCAGGCCCCGGATGATGACGCTGGCCCCCTGCGATTCGGCAAAGTCCATCAGCAGCGAGTTGAACCCGGTGACGACGATTTCCGCATCGATCCCGGCGCATTCGCGACGAACCATGTCCAGCCGTTCCTCGTCGGAGAACATGGGCGATTTGGAGATGTTGGTCGTGACGCCAATCACCAGCTTGTCGACCAGCTTCGCGCCACGGCGGATGATGTCCATGTGACCCAGGGTGATCGGATCGAACGTGCCGGGGTAAACCCCCACCCTCTGCTTGCTCATGCCCCTAACGATCCCTTTCCACGATATAGTCGGCGATGGCGCGCAGCAAGTCAGCCTCCGGCCCGAAGCCATGGAGATGCGCCTTGGCCTGCTTTATCAGCATTTGCCCCTGCTCGCGCGCCCGTTCGGCGCCCAGCAGCGAGACGAAGGTTTCCTTGCCCGCCGCCGCGTCCTTGCCCAGCGCCTTGCCGGCCAGCGCGGCGTCACCCTCCACGTCGAGCAGGTCGTCCGCGATCTGGAAGGCAAGGCCGATGTCCCGCGCATAGCCATGCAGGCGGGTGCGCGCGTCATGCGGAATACGCGCCATGATCGCCGCCGCATCGACGCAGAAGCCGATCAGCGCGCCGGTCTTCAATTGCTGGAGCCGCGTGACGGTGGGCAGGTCGAAGCTCGCCTTTTCCGCCTCCAGATCCATCATCTGGCCCCCTGCCATGCCGTTGGTGCCGCTGGCGATGGCCAGCGCCTTCACCAGCTCGACACGGACGAAGGGATCGGGATGGGTTTCCTCGTCCGCCAGCACTTCAAAGGCCAGATCATGCAGGCAATCGCCCGCCAGGATCGCGGTCGCCTCGTCAAAAAGCTTGTGAACCGTGGGTTTCCCGCGCCGCAGATCGTCATCATCCATGGCCGGCAGATCGTCATGCACCAGTGAATAGACATGGATGCACTCGACCGCGACGCCGACGCGCAACGCCGAATCCCGCGATATGTTGAAAAGGTCGCTCGCCGCCTGCACCAACAGCGGGCGCAGACGCTTGCCGCCATCCATCGCCGCATGACGCATCGCTTCATAAAGGCGCCTGCGGGGATCGTCCGGGATAGCCAGCAGCGCGTCGAAAAGCCGGTCGACTTCCCCCGCGAGAGCCGCGGCCCGGCGGGCAACCAGCGACAGGGCTGAGTCGGCTCCGCTCATGGCCGCCTCTCCCAAATGCTTCGCACTTAGTCCGCGCCGAAGGGCTGCGCGCCCGTCACGGCGCCGCCGGCATCAATCGTCAGCTTGGCGATGCGGGCCTCGGCCGCCTGCAACTGTTCCAGGCAACGCTTCCGCAATTCCTCTCCCTGCGAATAGAGCGAGATGGATTCGTCGAGCGGCACGTCCCCGCTCTCCAGCCGCCGGACGATCGATTCGAGCGCGCGCAGCGCATCCTCGAACGACATTTGCGACGGATCGGCCTGCTGTATCGTGCTGTCTTGCGCCATGTTCCTGCATTGGCCGCCCCTGCCCGCCCGGTCAAGCCCGCATGGCTTTCTCCCGCCAATTCCGGCTTATCGTCATGAAAATGTCATGACGTCAGAACAGGGCGCTGGAGGACTTGCGGCAATTTTGCGTTGACGCTGGGCATAGCTAGTGCACATAGAAGGACCGCTATGAAATATTATCTCCCCTTGATCTCCGCCGCGGCGCTGACGCTGCTGTCGGCCTGCAACAAGAATGACGAACCCGAAGTCGTGGGCGGCCCCGCCGATCCGATGGCGGAAAAGCTGGCCAACGCCGCGCCGATCGAGCTGCCGCCTTCGGTTCAGGCCAGCCGTCAGTATCGCTGCAAGGACAACAGCCTGCTGTTCGTCGACTTCATGAGCGACGGCAAGACGGCGCAGTTGCGCACTGAAAAGACCGGCGCCCCGACCAAGCTGACCGCCGCCGAAGCCGGCCAGCCCTTCGAGGCCGAAGGCTACAAGGTCGAGGGTTCGGGCAAGCAGATCACCGCCACCCTGCCGGGCAAGAGCGCGCTGAGCTGCAAGGCCTGATCAGTTTTTCCTGCAAGTTCGGGCCGGCGCTCCCTATGGAGGCCGGCCTTTTTCTTTTGACACAGAAATAACATCGTCATCCCAGCGGAAGCTGGAATGACGGTCATAATATCAACGCAGCTCCGGCTCCCCCACCTCAACCGGATCGGGGCCAAAGCGATTGGGGCCGCGCGTGCCGCCCATGATGAAGAAGATCAGCAAGACGATGCTGCCGATGATCGGGAAGAAGACGATCAGCAGCCACCAGCCGCTGCGATCGCCATCGTGCAGCCGGCGGACGGACACCGCGATGTTCGGTATCAGCATGGCCAGCGCGAACAGCCCGGTGAGCGGCCCGCCGCGCGTGCTGTAACCCGCACTCGCCCACCAGGGACCGCGCTGGAACCAGTGATCGGTCGTGGTCAGGCCAAGCATCGTTTCGACCCCCGACAGGATGATGAAGCAGAACAACAGGAACAGGGCAAACATCCAGAATTCCCGGGGCCGCGACCGGCCGGAAAATTGGGCGTAGCGGCGCAACGGCAACAGCATCCATTCCATGCGGACCTCCCTTTTGGGTTTCCAACGCACGCACGCTATCATGTTTTCACAGGGCCGGTGAGCGTCAGCATTGTCTATCGGGCGCTCCCCCGCTAAAGGCGCGCTCATGTCCAGCACCGCATCCCAGATCACGCCCCAGGTCGTCGCCGAACATGGGCTTTCCCCGGAAGAATATGATCGCGTCCTGCACGCGCTTGGCCGGGAACCGAACCTCACCGAACTCGGCATCTTCTCGGTGATGTGGTCGGAGCATTGCTCGTACAAAAGCTCGCGAATCCATCTGAAGAAGCTGCCGACCGAAGGGCCGCAGGTCATTTGCGGCCCCGGCGAAAATGCGGGCGTCGTCGATATCGGCGATGGCCAGGCCGCGATCTTCAAGATGGAGAGCCACAACCACCCGAGCTACATCGAACCCTATCAGGGCGCGGCGACGGGCGTTGGCGGCATATTGCGCGACGTGTTCACCATGGGCGCGCGGCCGGTGGCGAACATGAACGCGCTGCGTTTCGGTCGTCCGGATCACCCCAAGATGAAGCATCTCATCGCCGGCGTGGTGCATGGCATTGGCGGCTACGGCAATTGCGTCGGCGTGCCGACCGTGGGCGGCGAAGTGAACTTCCACCCCGCCTATGACGGCAACATTTTGGTCAACGCGATGACCGTGGGCGTCGCGGAAACGGACAAGATCTTCTACAGCGCCGCGTCCGGCATCGGCAATCCCATCGTCTATGTTGGGTCGAAGACCGGTCGCGACGGCATCCATGGCGCGACCATGGCCTCGGCGGACTTTGGCGAGGATTCGGAAGAGAAGCGCCCCACCGTGCAGGTCGGCGATCCCTTCACCGAAAAGCTGCTGATCGAGGCTTGCCTTGAACTGATGGCATCGGACGCCATCGTCGCGATTCAGGATATGGGCGCGGCGGGCCTCACTTCCTCCTCGGTGGAAATGGCGTCCAAGGGCGGCGTCGGCATCCAGCTGAACATGGACGCCGTGCCGCAGCGCGAAACCGGCATGACGGCCTATGAAATGATGCTGTCGGAGTCACAGGAGCGCATGCTCATGGTGCTTCAGCCGGGCAAGGAAGCCTTTGCCGAAGCCATTTTCCGCAAGTGGGAACTGGACTTCGCGGTGATCGGCCACGTTACCGAAGGTGGTCCAGATGGGGGCCGCATGGTGCTGGTCCATCATGGCGAGACGGTGTGCGACATCCCCCTCGCCCCGCTGGCCGACGATGCGCCGCTCTACGACCGTCCGGCCATGCCGAAGGACGAGTACAAGCTTTGGTCGGGCGTCCAGCCGCTGGGCGAGATTGCGGAGAGTGCCGACATCGGTGCGGACCTCGTGAAGCTGATGGGTTCGCCCGACATCGCCTCGCGCCGCTGGATCTGGGAGCAATATGACCATATGGTCGGCGCCGACACGGTGCAGCGCCCCGGCGGCGACGCGGCTGTGGTGCGCGTCCATGGCTCGCAAAAGGGCATTGCGATCAGCACCGATTGCACCCCGCGCTATTGCTATGCGGACCCTTATGAAGGCGGCAAGCAAGCCATCGCGGAATGCTATCGCAACATCAGCGCGGTCGGCGCGACGCCGCTGGCCGTCACCAACTGCCTCAACTTCGCCAATCCGCAGCGGCCGGAGATCATGGCGCAGTTCACCGGCTGTCTGGAGGGCATGGGCGACGCCTGCCGCGCGCTCGATTTCCCGATCGTGTCGGGCAATGTCAGCCTCTACAATGAGTCCAAGGCGACCGGCGGCGGCTCGGCCATATTACCGACCCCAGCGATCGGCGGCATAGGCCTGCTCAAGGACGTCGACGTGATGGCAACCGTGGCCTTCAAAAATGAGGGCGACGCGATCTGGCTCATCGGCGGAGAGGGCACGCATCTCGGCCAGTCGATCTGGCTGCGCGAAATTGCGGGCCGCGAAGCGGGCGACGCGCCCAAGGTCGATCTGGCCGCCGAACGTGCCCATGGCGAGGCGGTTCGCGCGCTGATCGCGGAAGGCAAGGTCAATGCGGTGCATGACATTTCCGACGGCGGCCTGCTCGTGGCCGTGGCGGAAATGGCGCTGGCTGGCGGCATCGGCGTGGAGTTGAGCATCGCGCTCACGACCGCAAGCGCCTTTGGCGAGGATCAGGGCCGATACATCGTAACCACCGCTCAGGGCGTCGACATTCCGGGCGCAGTTCGCATCGGCACTACCGGCGGCGACAGGGTGGCCAGCGTGGCGCTGGCGACCCTGCGCAGCGCGCATGAGGGCTTCTTCCCGGCGCTGATGAGTGCAGAGATTTAACGTCATCGTCATCCCGGCCTTGAGCCGGGGATGACGGAGGGGGTTGGATTACCGCTCTCTTGAGACGGCAATTTACACTTAGCGGGAGTTCCTCCATGCCCTTCACCGCGAAGATCCTCCTCCTCGGCTCGGGTGAACTGGGCCGCGAGTTCGTGATCTCCGCCAAACGACTGGGCGCGCAGGTCATCGCCTGCGACAGCTATGCCGGCGCGCCCGCCATGCAGGTGGCGGACGGGTTCGAGGTCTTTTCGATGCTCGACGCCGACCTGCTGGCAAAGGCCATCGAAAAACATCAACCCGATCTGGTGGTCCCGGAAGTCGAAGCGATCCGCACGGAGGTTCTGGCCGATTTCGAGGCACGCGGCGTGACCATCGTGCCCTCCGCCCGCGCCACCATCATGACCATGAACCGCGACCGCATCCGCGAAGTCGCGGCGGTCGAGTTGAGCCTGCGCACCTCACGCTACTGCTATGCCGAAACGCTGGAGGAAGTGCTGGCCGGGGCCGACCATACCGGCCTGCCCTGCGTCATCAAGCCGGTCGTGTCCTCCTCCGGCAAGGGCCAGAGCACGGTCCGCAACGCTGACGAACTGGAAGCCGCCTGGAACTATGCCGTCGCCAATATGCGCGGCGACCGCAGCCGCGTGATCGTGGAGGAATTCATCGCCTTCGACTATGAGATCACCCTGCTGACCGTGCGCGGCCGCGAGGGCGTCAGTTTCTGCCCGCCCATCGGCCACCGGCAGGAACGTGGCGATTATCAGGAAAGCTGGCAGCCTACGCCCATGTCGAATGCCGCTCTCGCCGCGGCCCAGGACATGGCGCGCAAGGTCGTCGATAATCTGGGCGGCTATGGCATTTTCGGCGTGGAGTTCTTCGTGAAGGGAGAGGACGTCATCTTCTCCGAACTGTCGCCCCGGCCGCATGACACGGGCATGGTCACGCTGATCTCCCAGAATTTCAGTGAGTTCGACCTGCATGCGCGGGCCATTCTGGGCCTGCCGGTCCGGAAGTGGCACTGCGTGGCCCGGCGGCGTCGGCGGTCGTGCTGGCCGACCGGGAGTCGGACCACTTCCGGCTCGAAGGACTGGCCGACGCGCTTTCAACGCCGGGCGGGGAAGTCGACCTGCGCCTTTTCGGCAAGCCGGTGACTCGCCCCTATCGCCGCATGGGCGTGGCGCTGGCTCTGGCGGATGATGCCGACAAGGCGCGCGCCATCGCGGCGGAAGCTGCAAGCAGGGTACGGATCGTTTACGGCGAATAGGGGTGGAAGGTGGACGGTCGGCTTAGCTGAGCATTCCTTGAAGCGCACCGTGTTCCTGCGCAGGCAGGAACCCAGTCC
>NZ_JALDYQ010000016.1:0-73381 GCF_032153725.1 Sphingobium sp.
AGGATGAGGATGCCCCGATCTTCCAGGTCGCGGACATCGGTCTGGTCGGCGATCTCTTCAAGATCGTGCCGGAGCTGGTTGGAAAAATCTGAGACAGGCCTGGAGCTGGGAATGAGTGGGAACCGCGTCCGCCTGGATGGACAGGTCGCAATAATCACCGGAGCCGGTCGGGGCGTTGGCAGGGCCACCGCCTCGCTGCTTGCGGAGCGCGGCGCCCAGCTTGTGATCAATGACATGGATGGCGATGCGGCAGGGCAGGTCGCCAGCGAAATCACCCAAGCCGGAGGGGTGGCCATCCCGGTGGAACGGGCGGTGGGATCGGTGGAATCGGCCCGGGACATCGCAAACGCCGCCCTGTCCGCCTTCGGCCGGATCGACATCCTCATCAACAATGCGGGAATTTCCCGACCGGCTCCGTTCGGGGCGGACAGCGACGAGGATATTGAAAAGGTCATCACGGTCAACCTGCTGGGACCCTATCGGCTGATGCGGGCCGTCTGGCCGACCATGACCGACCAGGGCTATGGCCGCATCCTCAATACCGCGTCCAGCGCGGCGCTGGGATCAGGCATGAGCGGGGCCTATGCGCCGTCCAAGGCAGGGCTGATCGGCCTGACCAAGGAAGCGGCCATTTGCGGCGCGCCGCTGGGGATACAGGTGAATGCCGTGATGCCCAGCGCTTACACGCCGCTGCTGTTGCAGCATCCCGATCCGGATTTCCGGCGCTGGATGGAAATCCATTTCCGGCCCGAGCAGGTTGCGGCGCTGTCCGCCTATCTCGTCAGTCCGGATAGTGCGAATAATGGCGAGCTGTTCACGGCCGGCGGAGGCCTGATATCCCACCTGTCGTTCGCGCGCAGCGAAGGCTTGGCCGATCCCCTGCTGACGCCGGAATCCGTCGGCCAGCATATCGAACAAATCTGTCGGCATGGCGCCGACGATCTATTGCTGTCGCAACAGGCCGATCTTCAGGCGGTCTATTTCGCGGCCTATCCGTTGACTGGACGTCAGCGGCTTTAACGAACCCATTTGTCCCAATCTTGCCAGAGGATGCAGCCCATGATGATGACCGACAAGACAATCCTGGTCACAGGCACCGCCAGCGGCATAGGCCGCGAAACCGCGCTGCTGGCGGCGGCGGAAGGCGCGGCCTGTGTCATCTGCCTCGACGTGCATGATGAGAATAATGAGGCTACCGCCCATGAACTGACCAAAATGGGCGCCAGGGCGATCCCGCTTCATGTCGATCTGGGCAATGTGGACCAAATCCGCGCCGCTTTCGCACGGGTGTCGGCCGAGTGCGGTCGTCTGGACGCCTCTGCCCATATCGGCGGCTTTTCCTGGCGCGGGGAGACGCTGGACGTCACCGTGGAGTTGTGGGAGCAGGTGATGAACGTCAACCTGCGCGGCACGTTCTTCTGCTGTCAGGAGGCGCTGCGCATCATGTATCCGCAGAAAAGCGGCGCCATCGTCAACATGTCGGCGGACGCCGCCTTCCACCCCATTTATGGCTTCGCGCTTCAGGCGGCGGGGAAGGGCGGCATCGTTCATATGACGAAGACGCTCGCGCTGGAGGCGGCGCCCCGCGGCGTGCGCGTCAACGTCATTTCCCCCGGCATCGTCCGCACCCAGAAGGCGGGCGCGGAAAGGCCGTTCCAGCCCGCGCTCCAGCGGGAGCAGAGCCCGCCCGATGATGCGGCGGCGCGGCTGGCGGACCAGACGGCGATCGGCCGCTATATCGCGATGGAAGAAGTGGCCAGGGCCTTTCTGTTCCTCTGTTCGGACTATTCTTCCGGCGTCAACGGCGATCTGATGTTCGTCAACGGCGGCGGCTATCCGACGCTCGATTATTGAGAGCGATCCGGACATTTGGAGGAGAGACGCTATGCCGCAATCCCATCTGGAAATCGACGCCAAGGGCACGGCGCTGCTGATCGTGGACGTGCAGAATTTCACGCTCGGCATAAAGACGGAGCCGTTCCCGACCTCCGTCATATATGAAAATTCGTTGAGGCTGGCCGACGCATGCCGGAAGGCGGGCATATTGGTCGCCCTGGTGCGCGTCGGTCATGACGGCGCGGGCGTTCCGCCGCTGCGCCCCACGACCGATGCGCCCTTTTCCGGCTTTTCCCTGTCGGCGCAGGATAAGGAAATCCCGTCGGAACTCGCCGCAAAGGGCGATATCGTCGTGGACAAATATAATTGGGGCGCCTTTTACGGGACCAGCCTGGATACGCATCTGCGTCGCAGGGCCATTCATACGCTGATCGTGACGGGGCTGGTCACGAATATCGGGGTCGATACGACCATGCGTCAGGCGCATGAGCGCGGATATGACCAGATATTGGTGAGTGACGCCGTGTCCGCGATGACGGTGGCCGAGCATGACTACACGATTCAGGTCATAGCGCCCAGACTGTCGCGGGTGCGCACGACGATGGACGTGATCGCCGGGCTGGAAAAGGCGAGCCTTTAGAGCGTTTTCCAAGCAGGTGGAATCACCTGCTGGCTCGGAAAACGCGGTAAACCAAAACTTAGAGCGGCCGAGCCGATGCAATCGGATCGGAAACAGCTCTAACGAGCGGAAACGTCAAAAAAAGAGCGTTTCCACAGGATGTGGAAACGCTCCAGTAGCCGTGCAGGCGTGAAGATCAGGCCGCAGCCGACTGGGGGCCACGGACAAGGCGGCCGGGAAGAGCGGCCTGTTCCACGCCATCCCTGTAGGTGCACTGGCCCGAAACGAACGTGGCCTTCCAGCCTTCCGCCCGTTGCAGCAGGCGCGTTCCGCCAGCGGGCAGGTCGTGCACCAGATAGGGCTTGGCCAGCGTCAGGCGATCCAGATCGATGACGTTGATGTCCGCCTTCATCCCCGGCGCCAGCACGCCCCGGTCGTGAAGGCCTATCGCATGGGCATTGCGGGCCGACAGCCTGCGCACCACGTCGGTCAGGGGAAATGCGCCCGCATCCCGCGCCCAGTGGGCGAGCAGATAGCTGGGGAAGCTGGAATCGGTGATGAAGCCGACATGCGCCCCGCCATCGCCCAGCCCGAACAGGGCATTGTCGTCGCTCAGCATGGCCCGGCAGGTGTCGAGCGTATAGTGCATATAGTTGACGATCGGCGCGAACAGCAGGGCCTTGCCCTCCTCCTCCAGCAGCAGGTCATAGGTGATGTCCGCCGTGCTGCGCCCGGTCTGCGCGGCCATGGCCGCGACGGAATGCTCCGGCCGGGGGGCGTAGTCGGGCGGGCTGCCGAAGCGGAAGATCTTGTCCGGGGCAAGGCGGGGCAACAGGGCGAAGGTCGAGAATTCAAGCGGGTCTTCGGACACGATGCGCCGGCGAATATCCGGATCGCGCATCGCCTTCACCCGCGCGTCCAGCGGGAGATGCATGATCTCGCGATAGGTTTTCGTGCCGGAAAAGGGGTTTTGCGTGCCCTCCAGGCCGAAAAGGACGCCGATGGGCCGGGGCGCGACCACGCTGTGCATGGGGATGCCGTCCATGCTGGCGGCACGGGCCATGGCCATCACCTGCTTCCAGACCTCGGGCTGATGATAGCGCTCCGTCACGGATACCAGCGCTCGCCTTCCGGAAGCCTGTGCAACGCGGCGCAGCATGGCGAATTCCGCTTCGGGATCATCCCAATCCGATATCACCTCCAGCACGCCATGCCCCGCTTCGGTCATGCCCGACGCGATCGCCGCGAGTTCGCGTTCGCTTGCCTTGAGCGTGGGCGTGATCTTTCCGGCCAGGGTCTTGTGCCCGGCTGTGCGGGACGTTGAAAAACCCAGGGCGCCCGCCTTCATCGCCTCGATCGTGAGGCGGCGCATCCCGGCATTGTCGTCCTCGGTCGACGGCTCGTGATTAAGCGCCCGCTCCCCCATGACGAAAACGCGCAATGGCGCGTGGGGCAGGAGCGCGCAGATATCGATGTCCCTCGGACGCCGATCGAGCACATCCATATATTCG
Source organism: Sphingobium sp. (assembly GCF_032153725.1). GTDB lineage: Bacteria > Pseudomonadota > Alphaproteobacteria > Sphingomonadales > Sphingomonadaceae > Sphingobium. The sequence goes on from NZ_JALDYQ010000016.1 coordinate 3,967, forward strand.
CCGAAGCTTTCCCAGTTCCAGTCGAGTCCCTCCGCAAGGCAGACGCCGGGAATGTCCTCCACCCCTTCCATCAGGTCGATGAGCCGTTCCCGTTCCGACGGACGGGCCGGCGCGAATCCGACGCCGCAATTGCCCATCACGGCCGTCGTCACGCCGTGCCAGCTGACCGGCGCCATCCGGTCATCCCATGCCGCCTGGCCGTCCAGATGGGTGTGGACGTCGACGAAGCCCGGCGTCACCAACATGCCGCGAGCATCGATTTCCTCCGCGCCGCGACCCTCGATCCTGCCCATGGCCGCGATCCTGCCGTCCACAATGCCGATATCGGCATCCCGCAGTTCGCCGCCGCTGCCATCGGCGACAGTGCCGTTGCGGATTACAGCGTCAAAATTCGGCATCTGCTCTACATCCTCTTCATGGCCGGGCTGCCGGACTCAGGCCGCGCGGCTCGCGGGAAGGCCGTCGATGGTGATGCGATGCAGCAGCCTGCGCTTGCCGTCTTCGTTGCTGAGAGGGGTTGGGGCCGCCTTGTGCAGGACCGAGAAATTGTCCCACAGCAGAATCTCGCCCGGAAGGGTCTTGTGGCCGTTACGGAACGAGGATTGGAGCACATGGCGCTTGAGTTCGAGGAGCAGCTTCACCGCTTCCTCCTCATCCATCCCTTCGATGCCATAGGCCGTTGTCGTGGAAAGATAGAGCGCTTTCCTGCCCGTGACGGGATGGCGAAGCACGAGCGGATGTCTGACCGGCTTCAGCTTTGCCCTTTCTTCCGGCGTCGTCTGGCTTTCCAGGGTCAGCGCCTGCTCATGCTCTTCCGGCAGGGCCATGTGCAGCCCGCCATTCTTGACATGCAGGACCTGCATCCCGTCTATTCGCGCCTTCATCTCATCCGACAGCGCATCATAGGCCATTGCAATATCGGCGTACCAGGTTTCGCCGCCTTCCTCCGGCGCTTCCTGTCCGTATAGCATCGTAACCGAATGCGGATTTTCAAGATAAGTGCCATCCGAATGCCAGTTTTCCGCCGGAGGCAACGCCCTGCCCGGAATGGCTTCGTTGGTTATGAGAAGAATCTCCGGCCATTGCGGCAATGTCCAGCGTTCCTGAAAATAGGGAACTATTTGTCCCCAATGCCGGGCGAAGGAAATATATTCCTGGCTATCCAGTTTCTGGCCGCCCAGCACCAGGATATGATGTTGATGAAGGAGATCGAAAAGGCCTGCATAATCCGCGGCGCTTGCGTTCCGCATGTCCAGTCCATCGACCCGGACGCCGAACGGACCCGGCAGGGCTGAAAGCCTGGCATTTGCCAAAAGTGTCGACATTATATTCTCCCGAGCATCTCGCTTTCCTGTCGATCATCTAGCATATGCCCACAAATACGGGGAAGTCTGCCGGAAATATTTCGCATTGGCGATCCGGTGTAATAGAAATCTGTCGACAGTTGTGTATTGCCGCTCAGGGAGTTGGCGCGCGCGACAGGCTGTTCGAGGCCGCCGGCGTGAAGGTGGCGACGATGGCGTGCTTTTCCGCCGGATAGGTGAGGTTGACAAAGGTCACGGCGCCCTGGTCGCTCCAGGTCCGTCGTTGAACGACCAGACATGGTGCGCCTCTCGCCAGGTCCAACCGGGCGGCTTTGCCGGCATCCGCGGCGATGGCGTAGATCTTGTGCTCGGCCGTGTTCCAGGGAACTTGCTGCTGCAACCACTGGCCCGGAGCGGTTTGAGAGAAATCCGCCTCGGCAGCCTGCGGAACGACGTCGAGGTTGATCAGCCTTTCTTCCGTGCAGAACGGAGCATCGCCTGCGAAGTGAACGCAGCTAACCTCCAATATCCGGCCTATTCCGGTCAGATCGAAAGCGCTCCTGTCCGCCCGCGTCGGCGTCCGGACCCGTCTTGATAAAAGCCGGAAACCATATTCCTGATTGAGGGAGCGAACCTCCGACTCTATGCCATGAATTTCCAGAACCGCGGACTGGACCCTGGGTCGCGCGACGAAGCTGCCGGACCTTTTCTTCCGCTCGATCAGCCCCGCTTCCGCCAGACGCGTCAGAACCTTGTTCATCGTCATCCGGGAAACGCCGAATGACGCCGCCAGATCGACTTCGAAGGGCAGCCTGTGGCCCGGAGGCCATTCGCCCGAGACGATCCGCCTTTCCAGATCGCCGAGAATCTGTTGGTGCAGCGGGGCGCCCGCCAATGTCTCCGATGTCATTCGCAAATCCCCTGGCAGCCCGGAGCTTCCTGTTGCAGCCGGGGTCCGGATTGTCACGGAAAATTCCGCAGCAGTTCCTGCATCGCGGCGCGGAACCGCGGGGCGATGCGATCGCGGTCGACGTGCCGTCCCCGTGACACGCGCTTGACGCCGCGCACCCAGACGCAGTCGACGGCGATGCCGTCGCCGAAGATCCATTGATCGAACAAGGCGCCGGTGGACTGGAACGCCACCGCGCTGCGATCCAGCGAGACGAAATCCGCGTCCTGCCCGACCCGAAGATGGCCGCTGCCCCGGAGGGACCGCGCCCCTCCCGCCAAGGCTTCGGCAAACAGCCTTTCGCCGGTTGATTGGCCGGGGCGGGCAATGACGTTGCGGGAGTGCAGGGCCAGTCTTTGAGAATATTCGAGCATGCGCAGTTCCTGCGCCAGCGAGATCGAAACGTTCGAATCCGATCCGATGCCGAACCTGCCGCCCGCCTTCAGAAAGGCGGGCGCCGGGAAAATACCGTCGCCCAGATTCGCCTCCGTCATGGGACATAGTCCGGCGATGGCGCCCCGGCGCGCAATCGCCGCCGTTTCCGCATCCGTCATATGGGTGGCGTGAACCAGCGTCCAGCGGCTGTCGACCGGCGCATGGGCGAGCAGCCATTCGACAGGGCGGGCGCCAAGCGCCGCGACGCAATCCTCGACCTCCTTCATCTGCTCCGCAATATGGATGTGAACCGGTCCGTCGGCTTCCAGCGACAGGATATCGGTCAGTTCTTCGGGCGTTGCCGCTCTCAGACTGTGCGGCGCCAGGCCAAGCTGCCCACCGGGCAAGGCGCGCATGATCTTCCGGCATGCGGCCATCAGCCGCGCATAGCTGTCGACGCTGTTGACATACCGCCTTTGTCCTTCGCCCGGACTCGCGCCGCCAAAGCCGGAATGGGCATAGAAGACGGGGATCAGGGTCAGCGAAATCCCGGACGCGGCCGATGCAGCCGCGATCCGTTCCGAAAGTTCCGCGATATTGGAATAGGGCCGTCCGTCGCTGTCGTGATGCAGATAATGGAACTCGCCGGCGCGCGTGAACCCCGCTTCGAGCATTTCGAGATAAAGTTGCGATGCCACCGCTTCCAGCTGCTCCGGCCGAAAGGCCAGAGCGAATCTGTACATGATGGTCCGCCAGCTCCAGAAGCTGTCGTTGGACGGACCGCGCACTTCGGCCAGACCCGACATGGCCCGCTGAAAAGCATGACTGTGCAGATTGCCCATGCCGGGCACGATGATGTCATGTTTTTCGTCGCCCGGTTCTGGCGAGACGCCTGCCTCCATGGCCCGGATCGATCCATTTTCCACGGTGATGCGAACCCCGTCCTCCCAACCCGCTTCCAGAAAAGCGGAGTTTGCAAACATAGCCGCCACCATCGCCTCCATATCCGCGGTTCGCCCGTGGGCCATCTGAATTTGATCTTGCCAAATCCTTTTTATGTATATACATGTTTAAGTCAAGCGAAGAGAAGGAGAGGGCGCTGGCCAGATGCCCCGGATCGGGTTCAAGCCGGTTCAAATGCGCCACTTCCAGGGAGGCCGGAAATGGCTGTTTTCGAAGTCAGGCAAGGCAACTCTCCGGTCATATTGAGCTTTCCCCATGCCGGAACCGATGTTCCGGCCGACATATGGGAACGTCTGAACGGCAACGGCAGGATTCTCGCCGATACGGATTGGCACGTTCATACCCTTTATGACGGCCTGCTGGATGGTGCCACGACGATATGGGCGACCTTCCACCGTTGCGTGATCGACGCCAATCGCGATCCTGAAGGGCATAGTCTCTACCCCGGCCAGAATATGACATCCCTCATCCCGCTGACGGATTTCGACGGAAAACCGATCTGGCAAGAGGGCGAGGCGCCTGACGGAATGGAGGTGGAAGAACGCCGCAACGCCTTCCATGCGCCCTATCATGCCGCCCTTGCGGCGGAGATCGCGCGCGTGAAGGCGATCCACGGGGTGGCGATCCTCTATGACTGCCACTCCATCCGGTCGCATATTCCCTTCCTGTTCGAGGGGAAGCTGCCCGATTTCAACATCGGAACCGACATGGGCAGGACCTGCGATCCCGCCGTCGAGCAGGCGGTCCTTGACGTTGCCATGGCGGCGGAGGGGTATGAGGCGGTGTTGAACGGCCGGTTCAGGGGCGGGTGGACGACCCGCCATTATGGCCGGCCGCGGGACGGGGTTCACGCCATCCAGATGGAACTGGCGCAATCGGCCTATCTGCAAACCGAATGCCCGCCATTCGCCTATGCGCCGGTCAAGGCAGACCGGCTGCGCGCGCATCTCAAGCCTATATTGGCCCGTCTGGCGGAGACGGCCGGGAGTTTGCAAGGATCACGAAACACCCTGCGACAGGAAAGATGAAAATGACCTCGAATCCTCGTCATGATGTCCGGGACATCCGCGCAGCGCGCGGCAGCGAACTGAGCGCAAGGAGCTGGATGACCGAAGCGCCGCTTCGCATGCTGATGAACAACCTTGATCCGGACGTCGCGGAAAATCCGCATGAACTGGTCGTTTATGGCGGCATCGGCCGCGCCGCGCGCACATGGGCGGATTTCGACAGGATCGTCGCCACGCTGAAAACCCTGGAAGAGGATGAAACCCTGCTCGTCCAGTCGGGCAAGCCCGTCGGCGTCTTCAAGACGCATAGGGATGCGCCGCGGGTCCTGATCGCCAACTCGAACCTTGTTCCGCACTGGGCGAACTGGGAGCATTTCAACGAACTGGATCGGAAGGGGCTGGCGATGTACGGCCAGATGACCGCCGGTTCGTGGATCTATATCGGTTCGCAGGGCATCGTCCAGGGCACCTATGAAACCTTCGTCGAGGCGGGCCGCCAGCATTATGACGGCGACCTGAGGGGCAAATGGGTCCTGACCGGCGGGCTGGGCGGCATGGGCGGCGCGCAGCCTCTGGCGGCCGTCATGGCCGGCGCCTGCTGCCTTGCCGTCGAGTGCAACCCGGATTCGATAGATTTCCGCCTGCGCACCGGCTATGTCGACGTCAGGGCGGAAACGCTGGACGAGGCGATGGAACTGATCGACGGCTGGACCGCCGCCGGCGAGGCGAAGTCGGTGGCTCTGCTGGGCAATTGCGCGGAAATCCTGCCTGAAATGGTTCGCCGCGGCATCCGTCCCGACATGGTGACCGACCAGACTTCGGCGCATGACCCGATCAACGGCTATCTGCCCAAAGGCTGGACCATGGCCCAGTGGAAGGAAAGGCGCGTGACCGATCCCAAGGCCGTCGAAAAGGCCGCCCGCGCGTCCATGCGCGAACATGTCGAGGCGATGATCGCGTTCCAGGACCGGGGTATCCCCACTTTCGACTATGGCAATAACATCCGCCAGATGGCGAAGGACGAGGGGCTGGAAAATGCCTTTGCCTTTCCCGGCTTCGTCCCCGCCTATATCCGTCCGCTCTTCTGCCGGGGCATCGGCCCGTTCCGCTGGGTGGCGCTGTCGGGCGATCCGGAGGATATCGCGAAGACCGACGCCAAAGTGAAGGAACTGCTCCCCGACAACAGGGAACTGCACCGCTGGCTGGACATGGCGAAGGAGCGCATCGCCTATCAGGGGCTGCCGGCGCGCATCTGCTGGGTGGGTCTGGGCGATCGTCATCGCCTGGGCCTTGCTTTCAACGAGATGGTAGGCAATGGCGAACTGAAGGCGCCGATCGTCATCGGCCGCGACCATCTGGACTCTGGCTCGGTGGCTTCGCCCAACCGCGAAACCGAAGCGATGCGGGACGGTTCGGATGCCGTGTCGGACTGGCCGCTGCTGAATGCGCTGCTGAACACCGCATCGGGCGCGACCTGGGTGTCGCTGCACCATGGTGGCGGCGTGGGCATGGGTTTTTCGCAGCATGCGGGCGTCGTGATCTGCTGCGACGGTTCGCAAGACGCCGCGAGGCGCATCGCGCGCGTGCTATGGAACGATCCGGCCACCGGCGTCATGCGCCATGCCGATGCGGGCTATGACATCGCGCTCGACTGCGCCCGCGAAAAGGGCCTGCGCCTGCCGGGCATATTGGGGAATTAATGCCATCGGCAAGGCCGGTGCGGTCATGCGCCAACAAGCGCATTTCCAAACCGAATCTCAGGCATCAACCGAAATCACGCCGCGCCTGATCTGGTCCAGTTCAATGCTCTCGAACAGGGCCTGGAAATTGCCATTGCCAAAGCCTTCATTGCCCTTGCGCTGGATGATTTCGAAGAAGATCGGCCCGAACATGTTCTCGGTGAAGATCTGGAGCAATATGCCCTCTTCCCCGACATTGCCGTCGATCAGGATGCGGTTCTTCTTAAGCCGTTCCAGATCTTCGCCATGACCGGGCACGCGTTTGTCGACCAGTTCATAATAGGTTTCGATCGTGTCCTGCAACTTCACGCCACGCGCCTGCAGCTTTTCCACCGTCTCGTAGATATTGTCGGTGGTGAGCGCGAGATGCTGAATCCCCTCGCCATGATATTGGCGGATGAACTCCTCGATCTGGCTCTTGTCGTCCTGACTTTCATTCAGGGGGATGCGGATGGCCCTGTCCGGCGCGATCATCGCCTGACTGAACAGGCCGGTCGCCTGGCCTTTGATATCGAAATATTTCTGCTCCTCGAATCCGAAGAGCGTGCGGTAGAACCGGCTCCAGACCCGCATCTGACCGCGCCGGACATTGTGGGTCAGATGATCGAGCAAATCCAGGCCGACATTATTCTTCGCCGCGGCTTCCCGCCAGCCGGGGAATTCCGCCCAGTCGGCGTAGAGGTCTTCGCCATCCCTGATGAAATAGAGATAGGAGCCGCCAATCCCCTGGATAACGGTATCATCCTCTTCGGTGGGCTTGGCGCCATGTTCCAGCGCCCATTGCATCGCCGCGTCCGGATCGGCCACGCGAAAGGCCATGGCGCTTGCCGATGGGCCATGCTCGCCGCGAAAGGCCGCCACCCGCCCGGCATCGTCGCGGTTGAGCATCAGGTTGATGCGGCCCTGCCTGTAGCGGGTGATGTTCTTGGTCGGGTGCCGGTGGCTGGCCACGAAACCCAATTGTTCGAACTGCCGTCCCATGGCTTCGGGATCGGGGGAGGTGAATTCGACGAATTCGAAACCGTTAAGGCCAAGCGGATTGACGATATCAGGCATGAAGGCGATCCTCTCGATCATGATGAACCGGGTATGACACCCGCGAAAAGGGCGGTGACATCAGCATGCCATCTTCGCCTTGGCATAATCCTGCGTGCCGCGATGATGGACCCGGTCCTCCGGCAGCACCGCATCGGGCGCCAGATCGCTCTCCCCTTCCAGTGCGCGATAGATTGGCGCGAAGTCCACGTGCGAAGTCCTGGCCAGAAGATCCTCGAAACTGTCGATGACGAAATAGCTCTGCTGATAGTCGTCGATGCGATATTCCGTCCGCATCAGGCGCTTCAGATCGAAGCCGATCCGGTTGGGCGACGCATCGTCCAGCGCGAATATGGACTCGCCATAGGAAGAGACGATGCCCGCCCCATAAAGCTGCATCCCGCCATCGCGCCGCATCAGCCCGAATTCCACCGTATACCAGTAGAGCCGCGCCAGATGGTCGATCGCTCCCATATGGTCGGCGCGCAGGCCGCCTTCGCCATAGGCCTGCATATAGTCCGCAAAGGCCGGATGGGTGAGCAGCGGCACATGGCCGAAGACATCGTGAAAGACGTCGGGTTCCTGTAGATAGTCGATCTGCTCGGGCTTGCGGATGAAACGCCCCGCGACGAAGCGCCGATTGGCGAGATGTTCGAAAAAGACGCGATCGGGCACCAGTCCCGGCACGGCCACCACTTGCCAGCCGGTGCGCCGCATCAGTCGTTCCGACAATTCCGCGAAGTCGGGAATGCCGGGCCTGGTCATCCGCAATATGTCGAGCCCGTCGAGAAATTCGGGCACGACCCGCCCCGGCAGCATGGCCGCCTGCCGCTCGAACAGCCGGTCCCACATCGCATGTTCTTCGCGGGTATAGGCTGCCCAATGCTGCGGAACCGTCCAGTCCGCCGCCGCGCCGTCGGGAAGTGCAGGGTCCACATGTGCCATGGGCAGCCTTATCGCATGGCAAGCCCGGAAAAGGGTTTCAATTTCGCGCCGATCCCGGCTTATGGTGAAATCATTCCATCATCATATGGCAAAATGTGAAACGGAACCACAGGGCCGGATCATGCCGCCACGCCCGGTAGGGCCAGCCCTGCCGCCTCGATCACCGCGCCGGATCGGACAAGGCGATTGGCGACCTCCATATCGGTGTGGAAATGCCGGTCGTCCTCCAGATGCGGCACCTCGGCGCGCAGCCTTGCCCGCACCGCCTCCAGCGCGTCGGAGGAGGTGAGCGGCGCGTGGAAATCGCACCCCTGCGCCGCCGCCAGATATTCTATGCCGATGACGGCTTCGGCGTTTTCGACCATCTCCGCCAGCCGCCGCGCGCCATGCGCCGCCATCGACACATGATCCTCCTGATTGGCGGAGGTCGGGATGGAATCGACGCTGGCCGGGAAGGCGCGCTGCTTGTTCTCCGAAACCAGCGCCGCCGCCGTCACCTGCGGGATCATGAAGCCCGAATTCAACCCCGGCCGGGGCGTCAGGAAGGCGGGCAGGCCCGACAGCGCCGGATCGACCAGCATCGCGATGCGCCGCTCGGCGATCGAGCCGATCTCGCAGACCGCCATGGCGATCATGTCGGCGGCGAAGGCGACCGGCTCGGCATGGAAATTGCCGCCTGACAGCGCCTCATCCGTGTCCGCGAAGATCAGCGGATTGTCGGAAACCCCATTGGCCTCCGTCTCCAGCATCGCGGCGGCGGCGCGCATCACGTCCAGCGCCGCGCCCATCACCTGCGGCTGGCAGCGCAGGCAATAAGGGTCCTGCACGCGCGGATCGTCCGCCCGGTGCGACGCGCGAATGGCCGATCCCGCCATCAACGCGGCCAGCGCCTCGCCCACCGCGATCTGCCCGGCATGGCGGCGCAACCGGTGAATGCGCGGGTCGAAGGGCGCATCGGTCCCCTTGGCCGCCTCGGTCGAGAGGGCGCCGGTCACTAGCGCGGTGCGGAACAGCCGGTCCGCGCCGAACAGCCCGGCCAGCGCATTCGCCGTCGAAAATTGCGTGCCGTTGAGCAGCGCCAGCCCCTCTTTCGGACCCAGTTCCACCGGCGCCAGTCCCGCCCGCGCCAGCGCCTGCGCGGCGGGCAGGCACTCGCCCTCGACCCGGATTTCGCCCACGCCGATCATCGCGGCGGTCATATGGGCGAGGGGGGCGAGGTCGCCGCTCGCCCCGACCGATCCCTGCGCGGGCACCACCGGGGTCAGGCCGCGCTCCAGCATCGCCTCCAGCAGGGTGACGGTCTGGGGGCGGATGCCTGACGCGCCCTGGGCCAGGCTGGCAAGCTTCAGCGCCATCATCAGCCGCACGATCGGCACGGGAGAGGGGGCGCCGGTGCCGGCCGCGTGGCTCAGCACGATATTGCGCTGGAGCGTCGCCAGATCAGCGTCGCCGATCTTGACGCTGGCGAGTTTTCCGAAGCCGGTGTTGATGCCATAGACCGGTTCATGCCGCGCCAATATGCGCTCGACCGCCGCCGCGCCCGCGACGATGCGAGGCGCGCAGGCCGGGTCCAGACGCAGCGCCGAACCGTCATGGATCGCCTGCCACTGGCTTAGCGAAACCTCGCCCGGAATGAGCATCATCGTCCTCTCCAGATACGGGCATGAAGCGGGTTCAGCCCCATGCGATAAACAAGCTCGGCGGGCCGCTCGATGTTCCAGATGGCAAGGTCGCAGCTCTTGCCGATCTCCAGCGTGCCGATGCGGCCGTGAAGCCCCAGGGCGCGTGCCGCGTGGCGCGTCACCCCCGCCAGGCATTCCGCGACGGTCAGGCCGAACAGCGTCGCGCCCATGTTCATCGCCAGCAGCAGGGATGTCAGCGGCGAAGTCCCCGGATTGCAATCGGTCGCGATCGCCATGGGCACCCCCGCCCGACGCAGCGCCGAGATGGGCGGGACCTTGGTGTCGCGCATGAAGTAGAAGGCGCCGGGCAGCAGGGTGGCGACGGTCCCGGCACGCGCCATGGCGGCCACGCCCGCTTCGTCCAGATGCTCCAGATGATCGGCGGAGAGCGCCCGATGCCGGGCCGCCAGCGCCGCGCCATGCAGGTTGGAAAGCTGTTCGGCATGCAGCTTCACCGGCAGGCCGTGGCGCGCCGCGGCGTCGAACAGCCGCTCCATCTGGGCGGGCGAGAAGCCGATGCCTTCGCAAAAGCCATCCACCGCATCGCTGAGCGGCGCGACCGCGGGCAGCACCTGCCCGATCAGCAGATCGACATAGCCGTCCGCATCGCCCGCAAATTCCGGGGGCACGGCATGGGCGCCCAGAAAGGTCGTTGCGATCGATATGGGCCGCTCTTCGCCCAGTCGCCGCGCCGCGCGCAGCATCTTCGCCTCATGGGACAGGTCCAGGCCATAGCCGGACTTGACCTCCAGCGTGGTGACGCCCTCGGCGATCAGCGCGTCGAGCCGGGGCAGGGCGGTTGTGACCAGTTCCTGCTCGCTTGCCTCCCGCGTTGCCCGCATGGTGGCAAGGATGCCGCCGCCCGCCCGCGCGATTTCCTCATAGCTCGCGCCGGAAAGCCGCATCTCGAACTCGACCGCGCGGTTGCCGCCGTGGATGAGATGCGTGTGGCAATCGATCAGCCCCGGCGTGATCCAGCGTCCCGCGCAGTCGAAGATCTCGGCCGCGTCGGGCGCGTCCGGGGCAGGTCCGACATAGGAGATGATGCCCCCCTGCATGCCGACGGCGCCATCCTCGACCACATCCGATCCCTCTCGCATGGTCGCGATCCGGGCATGGGTCCATAATCTGTCGCAGGGCTGGCGCATCGTCATTCCATCGGCGTGACTCAATAATGTATATACTTAAATGCGGATGATCGCCATTGTCCAGAGAGGGGAAACAAGGCGCTGCGCTCTAAGCAGATGGCATCATCTGCTGACTCGGATTATCCCCTAGCCAGCCGCCATCAGCGTCATCGACGCATAATCGGTCTTCCCGGTTCCCAGCAGCGGCAGCGCGTCCAGCACCCTGATCTCGCGCGGCAGCGCCAGCTCCGCCACCCCATTGGCCTTCGCCCAGGCCTGCAACGCCGCCGCCTTCGCCTCCCGCGCGGTCGTGAACAGCACCAGCTGCTCCCCCTTGCGCGCGTCGGGCCGCGTCACCACGGCATGCTCCGCCTCCGGCCAGACCGCCGAAGCATAGCCCTCCACCGCCGGCAGCGAGATCATCTCCCCCCCGATCTTGGCAAAGCGCTTCGCCCGCCCTCTTATGGTCACGAAACCCTGCTCGTCGATGGTCACGATATCGCCGCTATCATGCCAGCCTCCCTCCGGCGGCTGCAAAACCCCCGGCGCGTCGGCCTTCATATAGCCTGCCATGATATTCGGCCCCCGGATCGACAACCGCCCGCCCTCGCTGATTCCGGGCACTGCATCCAGCCGCGCCTCGATACCCGGCAACAACCGCCCGACGGAGCCAGCGCGGAAATGCATCGGCGTGTTGACCGCGATCACCGGCCCCGCCTCGGTCGCGCCATAGCCCTCCAGGATGCGCAGTCCGAACTTCTCGGCATAGACCTTGCGCGTCTCCTCCCGCACCCGCTCGGCCCCTGCGAAGATGTAGCGCAGCGAATAAAAATCATAGCCATGCGCCATCCGCGCATAGCCCGACAGGAAGGTATCGGTCCCGAACAGGATCGTCGCATTGGCGTCATAGGCCAGCGCGGGCACGATCCGGTAATGCAACGGGCTGGGATAAAGCAGCGTCCGCACGCCGTGGAAGATCGGCAGCAAAGTCCCGCCGGTCAGCCCGAAACTGTGGAACACGGGCAGCGCATTCAGCACCACGTCGGAGGAGTTGAAATCGATCCGCGCCGCCAGCTGCCGGCAATTGGACAGCAGGTTGCGATGGGTCAGCACCACCCCCTTGGGCAGCCCCTCCGACCCGCTGGTGAAGAGGATGACGGCCGCATCGTCCGGCGCGATCCCCAGCCTGCGATGCGCTCGCCCGGCAAAGCGGCTGGCGATCAGCCCGCGCAGCTTGGCGCCGGTCCCGATGCCGGAAGCCAGATCCTCCAGCCAGATGAAGCCGATCCCCTCGGCCTCCAGCCCGGCGACCACTTCCCCCAATTTTCCCTGCTCGATAAAGGCGCGGGCGGTCACGATCATCCTGATCTCCGCCGCCGCGCAGGCCGCCTTCAGATTGGCCAGCCCCGCCGTGAAGTTCAGCATCGCCGGCACGCGCCCGCCCGCCTGCAACGCGAAGAAGGCCACCGCCACCCCCGACACGTTGGGCAGCAGCACGCCGACCGCCTCCCCCTGCCGCGTCGATCGCCCGAGCGCCCGTCCCAGCACCAGCGCGCCCGTCACCAGCCGTCCGTAACTCAGCGGCTCGCGCTTCACATCCTCGACCACCAGCGCGCCGCGCCCATGGACATGCCGGGCCTCCAGCAGGGCTTCGAACAAGGTGCGATCCGTGTCCGACGTCGCGAACATCATCTGGCTCATCTCGTCATACAGCCGCTGCCCGGCAATCGCCCGCCGCGCCCGCGCCGTCATCTCGCCCTCTATGACGAAACGGCGCGGCGGCAGGACGGTCAGCGAAATCCTGGGAAAGCGCCGCAACCGTACCTTGCCCTTCAGCCGTGAAAAGGGGGTGAACTGCGCCCCGTCGATCCGCACCGGTATGATCGGCGCCTCGGCCTTGTCCGCGACCATGCCGGGGCCGTCGAACACCTTCATCAGGGCGCCGGTCACGGTGATCCGCCCTTCGGGGAAGATCACCAGAGTCCGTCCCCCCCGCACCGCCTTCACCATCGCCTTGGCCGATAGCGGATTGGTGGGATCGACCGGGAAGGCATCGAACAGCGCCAGAAAGGGCCTCACCCACCAGGCCTTGGCGATGCGCGTATGCACCGCGAAGGTCGGTTTGCCGGGCAGGAAGGCCGCCAGCAGCAGCCCGTCGAGAAACGACACATGGTTCACCACCACGACCGCCGGTTCCCCGACGCCGGGCATATTCTCCGCCCCGTGCACTTCCACCCGGTAACAGAGCTTGAGCAGGCCCCGCACGATCGCCTTGATCACCGTTTCCGGCAGCAGCCAGCACGATATCATCGCCACCACCAGCGTCGCAAAGCCCATCACGCCGATGACGCCCGGCACGCTCTCACCCCGCGCCAGCATCGCCGTCACCGCGCCGACGACCGCGACCGTCGTTGCCGCATTGACGATATTGTTCGCGGCAATCGTCCGCGACCGCTCCTCGCGCGGGCTGTGCGTCTGGAGAATGGCATAGAGCGGCACGACGAACATCCCGCCCGCAAAGGCGATGCCGAACAGATCGGCCATGATCCGCCAGCTTCCCGGCGAACCGACGAATTCGGATATCCCCGCCCCCCGATGCACCGGCGCAAAGCCGCTGGTCGACAGCCAAAGATCGATCATGCACCCGGCCAGCGCCAGCGCGGACGCCGGCACGAATCGCGCCGACACATGCCCGCCCAGCAGCCGGTTCACCAGCATCGATCCCAGCGCGACGCTGATCGAAAAGATCAGCAGGAAAAGGGTCGCCACCTCCTGCCGCGCCTGCAACACCCCGCTCACCAGCGGCGCGAACTCGGCCAGCAGCACTGCGCCCACGGCAAAGAACCAGCTGATCCCCAGGATCGACAGCCACACCCCGCGCCCATGCCGCGCGGCCTTCAGGATATGCCAGGTGCTTTTGAACACATTGCGCTCGATCCGCAGGCCCGGCACGACCGTCGGCGCCGATGGCACGGCCAGGCTGACCAGAAATCCAAGCGTCGCCAGCCCGACCGCGACCAGTCCCGCTTCCCAGGGTGGGATCACCCCGGCCAGCAGCTGGCCACTGAGGATGGCCAGGAATGTCCCCGCCTCGATCAGTCCGGTCCCGCCCATGATCTCTTGCGGATGCAGATGCTGCGGCAGGATCGAGAATTTGACCGGCCCGAAGATCGTCGAATGCAGCCCCATCAGGAACAGGCAGGACAGCAGGACCGGCACCGACTGAAGCCAGAACCCGGTCACGGCCAGGCTCATGATCGCGACCTCCGCGGCCTTCACCGCCCGCACCAGCTTCGCCTTGTCCCAGGCGTCCGCCAGTTGCCCGGCCAGCGCGGAAAAAAGGAAATAGGGCAGGATGAAAAGGCCGGTGGCGATGGTCGCCAGCATCTCCGCCTTGTCCGGCTGCGCGCGATACAGCCCGAAATTGGCGAGGAACAACAGCGCGAACTTCAACAGATTGTCGTTGAACGCACCCAGGAACTGCACCACGAACAAAGGTGCGAAACGGCGTTTACCCAGCAAGGACAGATCAGGTGCGGACATATTTTTACCCCCGTCGGTCAGACATTATGCAACAATATTCGATGAGTTGTTAACCGGTTCCCGCAACACGCGGTTATAAAGCCATCCAATCCCGATCAGGCTGAACCCCAGCGCCAGGAAGGACGCGATCCGCAGCAGTCCGGTCAAGCCCGAAGCATCGAACAGAAACACCTTGGCCACCGCCACCAGCATCAACACCAGCGAAGCGATCCGCCAGTCCCTGGCTTCCCGGCGAATGCCCCACAGCAGAAAGCCGATCGCCAGTCCCAGCGCGAACAGGGACCGCAATATATCCTCCGCCTGACTCACGCCCGGCACGGTGAGCAACGACCCCACGAAAACCTGCCGCAGCAAGGCCACGCCGAACAGCGCGATCAACCCCATCCTCAGCCCGTCCGCGACACGCCGCGTCCGGGCCTGCAGGCCCCAAAGCGCCACGAAGGAGAGGATGAGGGCAGCGGACAGAAGATTGGCCACCGGCATGCTCCCGACCATCTGCGGGAACCACAGCGGATCGTGCAGCACGACGGTATAAACCAGCAGATGCCCCAACCCCGCGCCCGTCAGCGCCCTTCCCGCAAGCGCGAGGGGAACGCCCGCCCGCCCGGCAACAAGGCCCAGACCAATCAGCATCCCCTCCCAAACGGTCCGCTCGGCAAAGGCAAACCGCGTCACATCGCCCAAATTCTCCAACCCGAAAAGCTGCTTGAACCCGACATGCGCCGCGATCCCGCCCAGCACCCCCGCCACGATCCCGCCGATCCGCCGCTCCAGCGCCCCAACCACGCCACCAACGCGCCAAACCGCGAAGCCGACCACAGCCGCCGGCACCGCCAGCCGCCGCGCGGCCTCCGCAATCCCCGGCAAATCCCGTGCCAGCATCGGTTCGCCCGCCAGCGATAGCACAGCCCGTCCCAACCAGACCCCCATGGGCCAGCCAGCCCAAAGCACCACCACCGCCAAAGCCACGCCCAGCGCCGGCACCATCCGCCCCTCGGCCGGCTTGCGCGCGCCCTCCGCCAGCAAGGCCAGCCCCAGGGCCGCTCCCACCGGCACCCAGACCCCTGGCACCGCCTGCGCCACCGCTCCATAAGCCGCCAGCACCGCCACGCCCTGCGCCACCATCCGCCCCTCGGCAAACTGCGCTCGCGACGCAAACAGCGCCGCCATCAGCGCGCCCGCCGCCCAACGCAGAACCCCCTGCCAGGGCGCGTCCGACGCTGCCTCGCCCCACAGCCGGGCCACTTCACCCGACGCAGCCAGAAGCACGACCGCCGCAAAGGCAAAGCCCCAGCCGCTCCATTCGACCCGCCGGTCCTGCGCCCACCCGGCCAGCATCAGCAGCCCCGCCGCCAGCGCCGCGACGACCAGAACCAGCATCCAGTCCGCCAGCCCCAGCGCTCCGGCCATCGCCAGCCCCAGCGCCGCCGCGCTCGCCAGCGTCGCAAAACGCGCATCCGCCCGCCGCCCTTCGCATCGCCAACCCGTCAGCATCGCCACCCCCGGCAAGGCCGCCGCCCCCAGCGCCAGCAGCGCGAATTCCCCATCCAGCCCGGATCGCCAGAAATGCCCCAGAGCCACGACGAAGCCGCCCAGCGCCAGCCCGGCGATCTGCCCCGCCTCGACCAGCCCCCCACGCCAGACCCGCCACAGCGCCGCCCCGCCATAAATCGCGACGATCCCGATCATGACCAGCACAAACCGCCCCATATCCGGATCAGGCCAGGCACCCGCCAGCAATATAGCGACGCCGGCGCCGACCGCCGTCAGGGGCCGCAAGCCTGCCTCCCGCGCCAGCCAGACCAGCGCGACCGACAGCAGCCCGAACAACCCCCAATGCAGCAGGGCAAAGCCCCCGGTCGCCACCAGCGCGGCCATCTGCGCCGCCGCGACGACCGCCGCCCCGACCCGCAACAGCGCCGCGCGCGACCCGGTAAAGGCGACCAGCGGCAATCCGACGCCCAGCATCAGCACCAACAACCCGACCGACAGCGAGGATGCCCAATCCAGCGCCCCTGCGGCCAGCATCGCCACGCCCCAGCCGGTCCCGCCGACCAGCGCGCTTACCCCCAGCCACATCCAGCGCTGCGTCCGCGACAGCACGGTCAGGCCCCCCACGGCCAGGGCCAGATAGCAACTCAGCAACGGTACATTGGGCTGTCCCGCCTCGACCAGGGCGGGCGCCGCCAGACCGCCGACCAGCCCCAGCAGCGCGCTTGGCGCCCCGAAGCGCAAGGACAGCGCCATGGCCAGCCCCGTCACCCCCGCCAGCCCGGCAAAGGCGATCGTCGGCCCGACCAGCCCGTAAAGCGTATGCGCCGCCAAAATGCTGGCATAAAGCGTCGCGAGGCCCGCCCCGGCCAGCGCCTGCCGCACCCGCGCATCGCGCACCCGTTCCTCCAGCCGCAACGCGGCCTCGGCACCCCCGATCAGCGCTCCGCCGAACAGCAGGCCCATCACGACCCGCACCAGTGGCGACAACAACCCCGCATCGATCGAATATTTGACCAGCAATACGCCTGCTACGGCCAGCGTCGCGCCACCCGCCCAGATCGGCAGACGGCGGCCGAACAGCTCCTCGAAGCTGAAGGAAGGGTGGGCAGGGGTTGCGACCGGGGCTTCCGGTTGCTCGATGGGCGGTGAGAGAGGAGGAGGAGGAGGAGCCTCGACACTCTCTACCCGCCGCTCCACAACCGCAGCAGGTCGCGGCGCACGCACCCCCGCCTTGCCGTCAGGTCCGTTTTCGCGCGGACGGCGTACCACCGCAATCCCGCCTTCCAGCATCGCCAATCGTCGCTCGGCGGCCTTCAACCGCCCGCGCATATCGAACAGCACTACCCCGAAAACCAGCAGAACCAGCGCTATGAACATGAGTCGCACCCCTGAAACCCAATCAACGATCCTGTCGCTACCGAAAAATTAAACACCGTTCAATAAAATAATTAGACAGCGTTCAATTCATTCCCTATCGATCATCCATGGGCAGGCGATCCGATCACAACCGCGAAGAACTGGAGGCGCTGATCCTGGCGGAAGGGCACCGCCACATGGCCGAGGCCGGTTTCGCCAAATTCTCCTCGCGTGAGGTCGCCAAACGCATCGGCTATTCGGTCGGCACGCTCTACAATGTCTTCGGCAGCTATGATCGGTTGATCGTCGCCATCAACACCCGCACCTTCCACCTCTGGGCCGCCTATCTGGAGCATTGCCTCGCCAGCAATCCAAAGGACGGCCGGGAAAGCCGGCCCGAAACCCGAATAGCCGCGCTGGTGGAGGGCTATTTCAGCTTCGCCCGGGAAAACACGAACATCTGGATGGCGATCTACGACCACCGCCTGCCGCCGGGCATCCCCATGCCGGAGGATTATGCCCGGCAGCGGGCCGTCCTCACCGAAGTCGTCGTCCGCGAAGTCGCCGCCGCCCTCCCGCCGGAATCGGGGGCCATCGCCCCGCGCCTCGCCCGTTCGCTGGTCGCGACGGTCCACGGCCACTGCACCTTCGCGCTCAACGGCAGCTTCGCCCTTCTGGGCGAAACCGATCCACTCGAAATGGCCACCGCCCGCGTCAGGGAAAGCCTGAGAGCCGCCGGCGCCAGGCTGTAGGCGAAGCCCGCGACGGAAACGCGACGCAGCCTCAAGAATCTGCTATATTCCCCGCCGATTGCACGGGGAGTCGCATCATGGCTTACTGGATGCTCAAGGGCCGGGAATTCGCCAACTGCAACTGCGGATATGGCTGCAACTGCCAGTTTGGCGGCTTGCCCGACAAGGGCTTTTGCCAGGCCGCCTTCGGCTTCGCCATCGATGAAGGCCGCCATGGCGACATCGATCTGGCCGGCCTGAACATCGCGGCCGTCTTCCGCTGGCCCGGCCCGATCCACGAAGGGAAGGGCGAATGCGTGGCCTTCGTCGATGAACGCGCGAGCGAGGCGCAGCGCCAGTCCCTGCTGACCATCATGACCGGCGGTGACACCGCGCCCTTCGCCACGGTCTTCGCGGTGTTCGCCTCCACCGTCACGACCATGCACGAACCGCATTTCGTCCCCATCGCGTTCGATGTGGATGTGGAGGGTCGCAAGGGCCGCCTGCGCATCCCCGGCCATCTGGAAATGGACGGCGAACCGATCCGCAGCCCGGTCAACGGCTCTGAAGTCCGCGCCCAGATCCACCTGCCCGACGGCTTCGAATATGAAGTGGCGGAGGTCGGCTCCGGCGCCAGCCGCGCCATCGCCCCGATGCAGATGGAGCATGCATCAAGCTACGGACAGTTCGCCTATCTCCACCTCGACAGCCACGGCGTCGTCAGGGCTTGAGCGTGGCCGGATTGCCCGCGATGCTTGCCCGGCATCGCCTGATCTCCCTTGTCGCGCTGGCGCTGCTGATCGCGCTTGCCTGGGGCTGGCTGCTGGGCGGCGCGGGCATGGGCATGGCGCCGATGGCCTCGCTCGCCCCCGCCGGCCTTGCTCAAGACCCGATGCTGGCGATGATGATGCCCGGCGACGCGCCCTGGACGGCGGCGCAGTTCGCGCTGACGCTCGCCATGTGGTGGGTGATGATGGTGGCGATGATGCTCCCCTCCGCCGCGCCGGTGATCCTGCTCTATGCCCGTGCCGCCGGTACGGCCCGCCCGCCGACGGAAAGCTTCGCCCTGGGCTATCTCCTCATCTGGGGCTTCTTCTCCCTGCTCGCCACGCTGGCGCAATGGCGCCTCGCCCTGGCGGCGCTGCTTTCCCCCATGGCGATGGCCACGTCCAGCCGCGCGTTGGTCGCCGCCCTGCTGATTGCGGCGGGGGCCTATCAGATCAGCCCGTGGAAGGACGCCTGCCTGCGCCAGTGCCGCAACCCGGCGCAATTCCTCAGCCGCTATTACCGCCCTGGCCGGACCGGCGCGCTGCGCATGGGCATGATCCATGGCGGCTGGTGCGTGGGCTGCTGCTGGCTGCTGATGGCGCTGCTGTTCGCGGGCGGGGTGATGAACCTGACGTGGATCGCCGCTCTGACCCTGCTGGTGGCGCTGGAAAAACTCCTCCCCTGGAGCCGGGCGGTTTCGGTGATGGCGGGACTGGCCTGCATCCTCTGGGGCTGGTGGATATTGGCGGGGTGAATGAACCCATCCCCTTCTGCGGTCACATCCGCCGCGCCGCTGAGGTCGAACAGGTTCAAAGGCTGGCCTTCAACACATCCTCCGGCTTGGCCTCCGGCAACGGCTGGCCGTTATGGAGGTAGGCGGGCGCTTCGATCAGGATGAAGGCGATGCGGCACGGCCTGTCGCTGACATTGCGCCAGAGATGGTTGGTGCCGCGCTGGATGATGACGCCGCCTTCGCGGATGATGGTCTTGCGGCCGTCGTCCAGTTCCAGTTCGATCTCGCCGGACATGACGATGCCATAATCGATGCTGTTGGTGCGATGTTCGGGTGACTGCCTGCCCGGCAGCATGTCGACGATGCGGACCGCCGATCCCCGGTTGAGCGTCAGGCCCGCGTCCCGCTCCCGCCCGTCTGTTTCGTCATTATTGTCGGCCGGAACCGTATCCGTCGTCCAGAGCAGCAGGAAGGATGCGTCGCCCGACGGGATCATCCTTGTCGGGCTGACATCTTCCGACTTGAAGATGGCGCGGCCGTCGGCGTCATGGCCGGTGACGACGCGCTGCACCGGCGGCAGGCCGGAATCGCTGAGTTCGGTCATGCTCACACTCCCTGATGGGCGATGACGCCCTGGTCGATGATGCCGAACGGCGCGCGGCCGTCCGAAAGGCGCGCTTCCATGCGGACGCGGTCGCCAAAGCGCATGAAGTGGGTGCGGGGCGCGCCCTCGTCGACAATCTCGATGCCGCGCCGCTCGGCGATGCAGGAGGAGCCGACTTCGCGGAAATTGGCGTTGGACACGGTGCCCGATCCGATCACTGTCCCGGCGGGGAGATGGCGGGTGCGGGCGGCATGGGCGACCAGTTCATGGAAACCGAAGCCCATCGGCTCGCCATTGGCGGCGCCGAAGCGCGCGCCGTTCCAGTCGACCAGCAGGTCCATGCAGACGCGGCCATTGCGCCATTGATCGCCCAGTTCGTCGGGCGTCGCCGCGAAGGGCGCCATGGAGCAGGCGGGCTTGGCCTGAACCCAGCCGAAGCCGCTCTTCATCTCCGGTCCGGCGAGCATGCGCAGCGACCAGTCGTTGATCTGGACGATCAGGCGGATGTGGGCCATCGCGTCCTCAGCGCTCGTGCCCATCGGCACGTCATCGACGATGACGCCGAATTCGCCCTCGAAATCGATGCCGAGCGTTTCGTCAGGCATGGGAATGGCGTCGGTGGGGCCGTAAAAGCGATCCGACAGGCCCTGATACATGAGCGGGCGGCCGGTCTTTTCCGGCTCCATGCCCAGCGCCTTGTCCATCAGCGCGCCGTGGCTTTCGAAGGCGGAACCGTCCAGCCATTGCCAGGCGCGCGGCAGCGGCGCGGCGAGGGCGGCGGGGTCGAGGCTTTCGGGAAAGCTGGCGATGGCGGCAAGCCCGGCGGCGACGTCGTTCCAGCGGTCCATCGCCTCTTGCAGCGTGCCGACGGGGGCGTGGGCATAGCGGGCGCCATCGGGGGAGATGACGACCAGTCGTCCGTCCCTGCTTCCGTCCTTCAGCGTTGCCAGCCGCATGTCTTCTCCTTCGCTTTTCTTCCCGGACCAGAGCGATGAGGCAGCCGCGTCCCTGGGTCAAAACCAATCTATCGATAGCGCGCCTCGATAATATCGATTTGATCTGGATGATGACTGGCGGTCTGTGGCGGGATGAGGATGCGCGCCCGGCTGGCGCGACACTGCAAGGATCGCATGCATGTTCGAACCCTTTCCCGGAAATTACGTCTGGAATCTCGCGACCAATCTGGCGCTGGTGTGCGGCGGCAATCATGGCGAGATCGACGAGGCCAATCGCCCGATCATGGAAGCGGCGAAGGGCGGTGCGGACGCCGGCAGCGCGCAGATGTTCGACAGCTGGCTGCGCGTCGCCGATCAGGTGGCGGCCAATGCGGCAGCGGACGAGGCGGCGGGCCATGCCCTGTCGGCGGGGAGCAAATATCTGCGGGCGTCCGGCTATTATCTGGCGGCGGAGCGGATGCAGAGCCGTGATCATGCACCGCGCTGGGCGGCTTACGATCGGGGGCTGGAACTCTATGCCAAGGGCGTCAGGCTGCGCGGGTTGCATGTCGATTTCGTCGAGATTCCCTATGAGGGGAGCGCCTATACCGGCATCTTCGTCCACGATGGATCGGGGACGCCGCGGCCGGCTCTGGTGTCGGTCAACGGCCTTGATTCCATGAAGGAGCAGGTCAACATGGCGGGCCATGGCGCCGCCAATCTGGAACGGGGGATCAACACCCTGTTCATCGACCAGCCGGGAACCGGGGAAGCGCTGCGCAAGCGGGGGCTGACGGCGGTTCATGATGCGGAACGCTGGGGATCGCCGGCGTTCGACTATCTGCTGACGCGGGCGGATGTCATTCATGCGAAGATCGGGATATTCGGCCTGTCCTTCGGCGGCTATCATGCGCCGCGCATTGCGGCCAATGATCCGCGCTATGCGCTGTGCGCGGTGATGGGCGCGAACCATGTCTGGGGGCAACGCCAGCGCGAGCGGGTGGCCAATGAGGGTGAAAATCCCGTGCCGCATTATTGGGACCATGTGATGTGGGTGTTCGGCTTCGACAATCGGGACGACTTCCTGACCTATGCCGACCAGATCACGCTGGATGGGCAGGTCGGGAAGATCAGGGTGCCGTTCCTTGTCACCCATGGCGAAAATGACCGGCAGATACCCGCCTTCAACGCGCAATTGAGCTATGATCAGGCGATCAACTCGCCCAGGCGGACGCTCCGCATGTTCACGAAAAAGGATTTCGAGGTCGAGCATTGCGGAGCCGATAACGGCACCGGCATGCGCGACTATATCGCTGACTGGTGCGCCGAGACTTTTGCCCAATTATAAGGAGGATCGGGTGATGGCGGAGTTCAGCTTCCATCATGGCGGGGTCAGCGTGCCCAGCCTGGATGACGCGATCGACTGGTATGGCCGGGTGCTGGGCTTTGCGGTGGAAAAGCGCTTCACGATCGAGGCGGCGCGGGCACGGGCGGCGATGGTCCGCAAGGGGCCGCTGCGCTTCGAACTGTTCGAGGTGGAGGGCGCCGGGCCCTTGCCAGAGGAGCGGCGGCATCCCCCTGCGGACCTTCGCACCCATGGCAACAAGCATGTCGCCTTTCGCGTGGAGGATCTGGACAGCTTTCTGGCCGAGATGGAGGAAAAGGGCGCGGATATCGCCTTCGTCGTGCGGGAAGCGTTCGGCAAGGGATGTTTCCTGCGCGACTGCGCGGGCAATCTGATCGAATTCGTCGAGGAGCTGGATGTCTGAACAGGCCCATCGCTTCTGCGAATAGCTGGGTTTCATCCTTTCGGTTTGACGCTTTCCCTGCGCTGGGCTTCATATTCGCGCATATAGGAGAGGGCCGAGCCATGTTCGATAAGCAAGCCGCATGATGGATCGTGAAGCAACCCTCGCGCCCGGTTTCATGACCGGCTTTTCCCTGTTGTTGCCGATCACCCTGTCGACCATGGCGATCGTGCTGCTGGCGCCGGTCCTGCCGCAATTGCTGTCCGAATTCAGCGCGGTGCCCGGCTTTGAATATTGGGTGCCGATGATCCTGACGATCCCGGCGCTGTGCGTGGCCTTTTTCTCGCCGCTGGCGGGGATGCTGGGGGATATGTTCGGGCGGCGGCGGTTGCTGCTGCTTTCCTTCCTCATCTATGCGGTGGTGGGGATCGCGCCGGTTTTCCTGAAAAGCCTGCCCGCGATCCTGATATCCCGCATCGGCGTGGGGTTGAGCGAGGCGCTGATCATGGTGTTGTCGACCACTCTGATCGGGGATTATTTCACGGGCGCGGCGCGGGACAAATGGCTGGCGGGGCAGACCGCCTTCGCCTCGCTTTCCGCGCTGTTGTTCTTCAACCTGGGCGGGCAATTGGGGGCGTTCGGCTGGCGGACGCCCTTCTGGGTCTATGCCTCCGCCCTGCTCATGTTCGCGCTGGTGTTGCGCTTTACCTGGGAACCGCAGGGGGATACCGACCGGCAAGACAGGCCCAGGGCCAGCTGGGCGGGCTTTCCATGGGCGCGGATATTGATGATCATGGCGATCACCATCTATGGCTCCGTTTTCTTCTATACCGTGCAGATTCAGGCCTCTTCGGGCCTGCATGAACTGGGCCTCAGCGATCCGGCGCGGATCGGTTTCCTGACCTCGGTGGCGAGCGTCGGCGTGCCGCTGGGGACATTGCTCTATTCGCGGATCGGGCGCTGGCCGGTGCGGCATCTGTTGCTGATCGAGTTCGCGCTGCTGGCCGCCGGCTTCGGCATCATGGGGCTGGCGAAGGGGCCGGAGGCATTCCTGATCGGCTGTTTCCTTAACCAGATCGGCGCGGGACTGTTGCTGCCGACCCTGCTGGTCTGGGCGATGAGCCTGCTGTCCTTCGAGATACGCGGGCGCGGCGCGGGCCTGTGGCAGAGCAGCTTTGCCTTTGGGCAGTTCCTCAGCCCCGTGGTCGTGACCCTGTTGTCGAAACAGGCGGGCGGATTGCTGCCGGCGTTCGGCATGCTGTCGATCGGCGCGGTGATCGGCGCGGGGGTCGCGCTGGTCGCGCCCTTCCGACGCGGCGAGCAGCCGGTGGGAGGCGCGGTCGCCCATGGCTGATCGGTTGAAGGGCAAGGTCGCGGTCGTCACCGGCGCGGCCAACGGCATCGGGCAGGGCTGCGCGCGGCTGTTCGCGGAAGAAGGGGCGCATGTGATCGGCGTCGATCGCGGGGATTGCGACCTGCTGGACGAAGCGGCGGTCGCGGCGTTGTTCGCGCGGATCGGGGCGGAGCATGGCCGGATCGACATCCTCGTCAACGCGGCGGCCTTCGCGATATTCGAATGGATCGAGGTGATGCGCTATGCCGACTGGAAAACGACGCTGAGCGGGGAGCTGGACATCGTGTTCCTGGCCACGCAGGCGGCCTGGCCATGGCTGAAGGCGAGTGGCCGGGCATCGGTGATCAACTTCGCCTCCGCCAATGCGCGCCATGCGCTGGCGGGGTCACCGGCGCTGGCGCATTGCGCGGGCAAGGGCGGGGTGCTGGCGATGACGCGCCAACTCGCCATGGAGGGCGCGCCGCACGGCATCCGCGCCAACAGCATCGCGCCGGGCTTTATTCGCACCGCCGCGACGGAACGGCATCTGGCGGCTGATCCCGCTCTGGAGGCGAAGGTGCTGGGCAAGAACATGATTCAGCGCCTGGGCGAGCCGGAGGATATTGGCTGGTGCGCGGTCTGGCTGGCATCCGATGAAGCCCGCTACGTGACCGGCGCGGATATCCCTGTCGATGCTGGCGCGACGGCCTGGTAGAAAGAGGAAAAAGGCGATGATCACCGAAGTTGCGCGGATCGAAATCGATCCGGCGAAGGCTGCCGCCTTCGAAGAGGCGGTGGCGCAGGCCGCACCCCATTTCCGCGCCGCGCCCGGATGTCGCAGTTTCCGGCTGGAGCGATCCGTGGACAGTCCGGGCCATTATCAGCTTGTCGTCGGCTGGGACAGCGTGGACGCCCATATGGTCGATTTCCGCGCATCCGCGGGATTTTCCGTCTGGCGGGCGCTCGCCAGCCCCTTTTTTCGCACGCCGCCGCACGTCGATCATGTCGAACTGGCGGTCGAGGGTTTCTGACATTTCCTGAAAGGACAGGTTCATGGCGCAATATCTGAAACGCGGCGCAACGGCCGAGGCACGGGCCGATGCCGACCGCAAGGTCCGCGATATTGTCGAGGCTGCGCTGGCCGACATCGAAAAGCGGGGCGATGACGCCGTGCGCGACATGTCGGTCAAGTTCGACCGCTGGGATCGTGACGACTATCGCCTCAGCCAGGCGGAAATCGACGCCTGCGTCGACAGCCTTTCGCCACAGGAGCGCAAGGATATCGAATTTGCCCAACACCAGGTGCGCAATTTCGCCCGGATCCAGCGGGATTCGATGAAGGATGTCGAGGTGGAGACGCTGCCCGGCGTCGTGCTGGGCCACAGGAATCTGCCGGTGAACGCGGCGGGCTGCTACGTGCCGGGCGGCAAATATCCGCTGCTTGCCTCCGCCCATATGTCGGTGATCACCGCCAAGGTGGCGGGCGTGCCGCGCGTCATCACCTGCGCGCCGCCCTTCCAGGGAACGCCCGCCCGAGCCATCGTCGCGGCGCAGGCGCTGGCCGGGGCCGACGCGATCTACGCGCTGGGCGGCATTCAGGCCGTGGGCGCGATGGCGCTGGGCACGCAGAGCATCGATCCGGTGGATATGCTGGTCGGGCCGGGCAATGCCTTTGTCGCGGAGGCCAAGCGGCAGTTGTTCGGGCGCGTCGGCATCGACCTGTTCGCCGGGCCGACCGAGACGCTGGTGATTGCGGATGAAATCGGCTGCGACGCGGAACTGGCCGCGACCGACCTGCTGGGTCAGGCGGAACATGGGCCGGACAGCCCGGCGGTGCTGCTCACCACGTCGGAAAAGCTGGCGCGCGAGACGATGAAGCAGGTCGAACGCCTGCTGACCATCCTCCCCACCGCCGACTATGCGCGCAAGGCGTGGGAGATGTTCGGCGAAGTGATCGTGGCGCAGGATGATGCGGAAATGGTCCGCATCGCCGACGAGATCGCCTCGGAGCATGTTCAGGTGATGACCGCCGACCCGGATTATTTCCTGAAGACCATGACCAATTATGGCGCCCTGTTCCTGGGCGCGCGCACCAATGTCAGCTTTGGCGACAAGGTGATCGGCACCAACCATACCCTGCCGACGAAGAAGTCAGCCCGTTACACTGGCGGCCTGTGGGTCGGCAAGTTCATCAAGACCTGTACCTATCAGAAGGTGCTGACCGATGAAGCCTCGGCCCTGGTCGGTGAATATTGCAGCCGCCTGTGCGGGCTGGAGGGTTTTGCGGGTCATGGCGAGCAGGCGAATATCCGCGTGCGCCGCTATGGCAAACGCGACGTCCCCTATGCGGGAATGGCCACGCCGACTCCGGCGACGGCGGCCTGAGGATGGAACCGCTGCCCACAACGCCGAGCTTTCGGCTGGACGGCAAGCGGGCGCTGGTGACGGGGGCGGGGCGGGGCATCGGCCTTGCCTGCGCCGCCGCATTGGCGCAGGCGGGCGCGGATGTGACGCTCGCCGCGCGCAGCAGCGGGGAGATCGAGGCCGGGGCGGAGGCGATCCGCGCGGCGGGCGGCCGGGCCGATGCGCTGATACTCTACGTCAATGACGCGGCGGGGACGGCGCGGGCGCTGGACGCAGTCGCCCCGTTCGACATCTTGCTCAACAATGCGGGCACCAACCGGCCCATGCCCT
This sequence comes from Sphingobium sp., assembly GCF_032153725.1. GTDB lineage: Bacteria > Pseudomonadota > Alphaproteobacteria > Sphingomonadales > Sphingomonadaceae > Sphingobium. The sequence goes on from NZ_JALDYQ010000016.1 coordinate 31,032, forward strand.
TCACCGACGTGTCGGAGGAGGATTATGACGCGGTGCTGGACCTCAACCTGCGGGCGGCTTTCTTCGTCGCGCAGGCCGTGGCCCGGCGCATGATCGAGGCAGGCTCGCGCGGTGCGATCATCCATATGGGGTCGCAAATGGGCCATGTCGGCGGCCAGCGCCGGTCGCTCTACTGCGCGTCCAAATGGGGGCTGGAGGGGATGAGCAAGGCGATGGCGCTCGATCTGGCGCCGCATGGCATCCGCTCCAACACCATCGCGCCGACCTTCATCGAAACGCCGATGACCAGGCCCTTTTTCGAGGATCAGGCGTTCCTTGCCAGCGTGCTGGAGAAGATCAAGCTCGGGCGGCTGGGCACGGTGCAGGACCTGATGGGAGCGGTGGTGTTCCTCGCCTCCGACGCGGCCGGCCTGATGACCGGGACCAGCCTGGTCGTCGACGGGGGGTGGACGGCGGAATGAGAAAGGGCCGGTGGAATTCGCCACCGACCCTTTTCCCTGGTTCCCCCCGTCAGAAAGGATCGTTCAACCGGCTGAGGGCGCCTTCCAGCAGGGCCGCATGTTCCTGCGGCGGCCGATGCGCCAATTGCAGCCGGCCGATGCCGACGCTGCTTTCGATGATGTCCCGGCAACGGTCATAGCGGCGCTCTTCATAAGCGGCGAGGGCGGTGGCCACGTCGGCCGCCTTCGCCAGCTCCTCGGCAAGGACGATGCCGCTTTCGACCGCCATGCCCGCGCCCGATGCCAGATGCGGCGTGGTCGCATGGACGGCATCGCCCAGCAGCACGATCCGCCCGTTGGACCAGGGGCGCGGCTGGAGCGCGGCGGCAAGCGGGCGGTAGTTGATCCAGTTTTCCCGCGTCATATTGTCGCGGATCCAGCCGGCATTGCCACCAAAGTCCGCCAGCAGGCCCTTGAGGGTGGAGAAGAGTTCCTCCTCCGACATGAACGCCTCGCGATCCTCATGCCGGGTGAGCATCCACATATAGACGCTGTCCGGGCCGCAGGCGGTGATGCCGCAGGGATTGTCATGGCCAAGGTAGAATTCCCCCGCGTCGAGGCCGGGCGGCTTGGCGATGGAGATGCGCCAGCATCCCTGCCCGGTCGGCCGGGGCGGTCCCATATGCGGGAAGGCGATGGCGCGAACGCCGGAAGAGACGCTGTCGGCGCCGACGACAAGGTCGAAGCGGCCGGCGCCGCCATCGGAAAAGGTGACATCCACGCCATCGGCATCATTGTCCAGCGCCGTGACCGTCAGTCCCAGACGGACCGGGATGGCGAGTTCCCGCACGCGGTCCTGCATGATCCTGTGCAGCACCGGGCGCATGATGCCGCCGGTCGCGGGCAGGCCTTCCTCGATGACGGGTTCGTCCAGATCGTGCATATGGGTGCCATCGAAGCGGAACAGGCGGGTCCGGTTGGTGATGGCGCCGGCCATCTTGACCGGCTCCAGCAGGCCCAGACGGCGATAGGCGCGCAATGTCGGCCCCGTGATGGTGATGCCCGCGCCATAGACGCGCCATTCCGGATCGAGATCGATCAGTTCCGTCCGGACTCCTCTCTCCGCCAGGCTGATGGCGCTCGCCATGCCGCCAATCCCTCCGCCCACGACAAGCGCCGTGGCGATGCTCTCGATATGATCCTCTGCCATGTCCTGAAGAACTAGCGATGGTCGGGGATGAGACAAATTCTTCCTGTCGATGGTTGGCATCCATCCAGTCGTTTCGTGGCCGTCCCTGTGCGCAGATAGTTGTCATCCAACAAATCAATGTGACTTTTTCACTGCCCGGTCCAGAATTGCGCAAAATCAGATCATCGGGGAGAGAGATCATGCGTAGCGTGCTATTGGCCAGTACAGCGGTGGTGGGCGTCTTCGCAGGGGCGTTGGCCGTGATGCCGGCCAGGGCGCAGACCGCCGATCAGGCCGGTCAGGGTTCGGGTCTTGCGGAAATCGTCGTCACCGCCCAGCGCAAGGAGGAAAGCGTCCAGAAGGCGGCCATCGCGATCGACGCGGTATCAGGGGATGCCCTTGCCAGCCAGGGTATCACCTCGGCCGCGCAGATCACCAAGGCCGTGCCCGCTCTCAGCCTTGCCACGCCGGGGGGCAATGTCACCTCGATCTTCCTGCGCGGCGTCGGCAATACGACGACCAGCAGCTGGAACGATCCAGCGGTTACGCCAAATTACGACGGCGTCGTGCTTGGCCGGGCCTCCGGCGCTTTCGGTGCGTCATTCTATGATCTGGCGCGCATCGAAGTGCTCAAGGGGCCGCAAGGCATTCTTTATGGCCGCAACGCCACCGGCGGCGCGGTCAATATCATCCCGGCCCGTCCGAAGCTGGGGGAAACCGGCGGCGGTTTCAATGTCTCCTATGGCAATTACGATGCGGTCAACGCCGATGGATATGTCAATCTGGCGATCGGCGACACCAGCGCCCTGCGCATTTCGGGCATGCGGCAGATTCACGACCCCTATAATCGCGACGGAACCGACGATCTGAAACGATCGGGCCTGCGCGGACAGTTTCTGTTCGAACCGCGGGATGGGCTTTCGCTGCGGATCGGGGCCGACTGGACCCATCTTGGCGGCAAAGGGATCGGGGCGAATTATCTGGGCAGCTATGTGCCCAATGCCTCGGGAACCTATGATTTCGTTCCCGTGTCCTTCGATCCTTCCGAAGGCATCAATACGACGGCGGCCAACGCCTATCGCCAGACCCAGCTCGGGGCGCCCGGTTTCGGTTTTCTCGCAGCACTCAACCGCGACCAGTCATTCAATTCCACCTATTGGGGCGTGAACGCCGAACTGAATGTCGATACCGGGCTTGGCAAGCTGACCGTCATTCCCGCCTATCGCAAATCGAAGGACCGCACCTTCTTCTATGCAGTGGCGTTCAACACGGGCAATACGAACGAGGATACGGCGCAGGCCAGTCTGGAAGCCCGGCTGTCGGGCAAGCGCGGTATCTTCGACTATGTGCTGGGCGGCTTCTATTTTCATGAGAAGATCAAGGCCGACAACGAATATAATCAGGAATTCGTTCTCCCCATCCAGCGCTATACGCAAAAGACCGACAGCTGGGCCGCCTTCGGCCAGTTGACGGCCCATCTGTCCGACCGGTTCCGGCTGGTCGGCGGCCTGCGCTACACGCATGACCACAAGGACATGAACGGCCTCATCAACAATTTCATCACCTTTTGCGGCGGCGTACCGGGCGTGCCGGGCAGTCCCGGCCTGATCACGCCCCCGGGTTCCTTCGCCCAGGGTTGCGCCGCGCCGGGCGCGCTGCCGCATTTCCCCAATTTCCTGAACACGGGGGACATGATCAACTGGCTGGTGGCGAACGGATGGATTTCCTCCACGACCACCGACCAGCCGAACGCGCAGGTCCTGCCGTTGCTCAATGGCGTGGCGCAGATCCTCAAGACCTATAATCCGGTGATTGCCGACGGTTCCTACTCGCGCGTGACGTGGAAGGCCGCCGCCGAATATGATCTGGCGCCCGGCAGCCTGCTCTATGCCTCGGTCGAAAGCGGTTATCGCGCCGGCGGTTTCCAGCTTGCGGAGGGCCGCCCCAGTTACAGGCCGGAATATATCACCGCTTACACGATCGGTTCCAAGAACCGGTTCTTCAATAATCGCGTCCAGCTCAATATCGAGGCATTCTACTGGAAATACCGGAACCAGCAGATCAATTATTTCACGGTCGACACCAGCGGTGCATTGATCAGTTCCACCGAAAATGCCGGAAGGTCCACGATCAAGGGATTCGACATCGATGCGATCGTCAAGCCGGCATCGCGCACGACGCTGAATGCCAAGGTCCAATATCTCAAGGCGCAATATGACGACCTGCATCTCTTCACGGCTGCGCCGCGTGACAATTTCAACTGCCCCTTCACCTATACCGGTCAGATTGCGGGCGGCGCCCCGGTCAAGGATCTGAACTGTTCGGGCAAGCCGCTGCTCTACTCTCCGAAGTGGACCGTCAATCTGGGCGCGGAACAGGTCGTGCCGATCAACGACCGGCTGGAAATCGCCGGGAACGTCAACACTGCCTGGCGCGACAGCCAATATGGCGGGTTTGAATATCTGCCCTTCGAACATATTCCGGCCTATTGGACCACCGATCTTGGCCTGTCCCTGCGCCAGCCCGATGGCCGCTGGGCCATGACCGGGTTCATCCTCAACCTGGAAAACAAGCGCCGCGATCTTTCGCCGCAGGCTTCGCCGATCGGGTTCGCGATCGCACATTATTCCGCCCCGCGCACCTATGGCGTGCGGTTGTCGGCGGATTTTTGAGGGTCCACCCATGACGATCATCGTAACGGGCGCAGGGGGCTTTGTCGGGCGGCAGCTGGTGCGGCGGCTGCTGGCGGCGGGGCAGTCTGTCGTCGGCATGGACAGCATGCCCGGCGGCATTCCGGCGGGCGCGCGGGCAGTGGTGGGCGATATCTGCTCGGCGGAAGTGCGGGCGGAGGCCTTTCGCGACGGGTGCGGCGCGCTCGTCCATCTCGCCACCGTGCCGGGCGGAGCGGCGGAGGCTGATCCGGCGGCGTCGCGGCGGGTGAATATCGACGCCATGTATGATCTGCTGGAGGACGCCAGGGCCGCCGGGGACCGGCCGCGCATCGTCTATGCCAGCTCGATCGCGGTCTTTGGCGACCCGCTTCCAGCGCGCGGCGGGGATGATGCCACGCCGCTCGCGCCGCGCATGGTCTATGGCGGGCACAAGGCGATGATGGAAATCGCCGTTGCCATGATGCATCATCGCGGCGGGATCGAGGGCGTGAGCGTTCGCCCGCCCGGCATTCTTGCCCGCCCCAAAGGCCCGAGCGGCATGAAGTCTGCTTTCATGAGCGACCTGTTCCATGCGCTGCGGGCGGGCGAGGATTTCGTCTGCCCGGTGTCGCGGGGGGCGACGATCTGGGCGCAGTCGGTCAGCCGGTGCGCGGACAATCTGGTGCATGCGCTGGGGATGGATGCGGCGCTGATGCCGGTGACGCGGGTGGTGACCTTGCCCGCGCAGCGCATCGCCATGGGCGATCTGGCCGTCGAGATCGCGCGGCAATGTGGGACGTCCGCCGATCTGGTCCGCTATCAACCCGATGCCGCGCTGGAGGCGGCCTTTGGCGCGCATCCGCCGCTGGCGACCCCGGCGGCGGAGCGGGCGGGCTTTGCCCATGACGGCGACCCTGCTAAGCTGGTCGCCAATGCGCTGGCCGTCATAACGGCGGACTGAAGGGAGAGGGATGTGCGGTTCGACAGGCTGGACCTCAATCTGCTGGTCGCGCTGGATGCGCTGCTGTGCGAACGCAGCGTCAGCCTGGCGGCGGATCGCATCTGCCTCTCGCAATCGGCCACCTCTTCGGCTCTGGGACGGCTGCGCGAATATTTCGCCGACGACCTGCTGGTTCAGAAGGGACGGCAAATGGTGCTGACCGCCCGTGCCGAAGGGTTGGTGGACCCGGTCCGCGCGGTGCTGGAGCAGATCAGGTCGACCATCGCCGTGCCGCCGCCTTTCGATCCGGCGACATCCGACCGGACGATCCGCATCATGGCGTCGGACTATATCACCGAAGTGCTGCTGGCATCGGCCATGACCGACCTTCAACAGCAGGCGCCCGGGATGCGGTTCGAAGTCCAGTCCCTGACCGAGGTTCTGCTGGAATCGCTGGAGCGCGGCGCGATCGACCTGCTCATCACCATCGATTATGCGATTTCGGCCGATCATCCCAGCCAGATATTGTTCGAGGATGATTATGTGGTGGTCGGCTGGAACGGCAATCCGGCCATGGCCATGCCGATGACCAAGGAACTGTATTTCGAACTGGGCCATGTCACGGCCCGCTTCGGCCGGGCGCGGGTGTCCGCGTTCGAGGACTGGTTCGTGCGGCGGCAGAAGCGCCCGCGCCGGGTCGAGATCGTGACCCACAGTTTCCTGTCGCTGCCGGGGTTGGTGATCGGGTCGAACCGGATCGCGACCATGCACCGGCGGCTGGCGACGCGCATGGCCGGATATCTGCCGCTGACCCTGCGCGAAGTGCCGATGGACATTCCGCCGATCCGCGAGGCGATCCAATGGCATATTTCCAGCAATAACGACCCGGCCATCCGCTGGGTGGTGGAGCGGATCGTCGCCGGCGCGCAGGTACCCGTCATGGGAACGGAGGAAACGGTCGTTTCGATCGATGACGCGCGCATTTCGCGCGAGGAACTGGCGGCGCAGTTTCTGAGCGACGCATCGCCCAAGGGGCGCGGTTAATCCTCCGCCGCGTCGAAGCTGGCGCGGGCCTGTTCGATCCGTTCGCGGCCTGATTGGACCCAGACGAGCAGATGCTTCGCCTCGCCCAGCAGGCCCCGGCCCAGAGGCGTCAGCGCATAGCCAACCCTGGGCGGCACATCGTCGCTGACGGATCGGGCCACCATGCCGTTGCGCTCCAGTTGCCGCAGCTTCAGCGTCAGCACGCGCTGCGAAATCTTGCCCTCCGCGCTCATGCGGTCGAGCAGGCGGCGCAGCTCCGCATGGCGAAAGGGCGCAATGTCCAGCAGCAGCAGGATCAGCATCGACCAGCGGTCGCCCAGCAGGCCGAATATGGTGCGGACCGGCGCGTCCCGCTCCGCGCCATGTTCCGCCATGTCGCGGGCAAGCGTGGCCAGGCCTTCGCGGCGGATCAGGTCGAAATCGTCGAAGTCGGTCATGGCCTTTTGAAGGCACAAAAAAGTGCCGTCTTCTCCCCTCTGGTGGCCACATTATGACGGTTTTCCAGAAGATCAATGAGAGGAGAGGACGATGCAGTCCGATTCGGGGAAGGCCGATGCGATCCGTCTCGACGGGAAAGTCGCCATCATCACGGGGGGCGCGGGCGGCATAGGCGCGGCGACCGCACGGCTGATGGTGGCGAGGGGCGCGCGCGTGGCGATTGCCGACATCGCGCTGGATGCGGCGCGGGCCGTGGTGGATGGCTTGCCCGACGCCATGGCGGTGCCGCTCGATCTGGAAAGCGAAGATTCGATCGAGGCGATGGTGGCGCAGGTGTCCGGGCATTTCGGACGGATCGATATCCTCCACAATAATGCCGCGCTGCTGGGCCCCGATATCGCCCGGCAGGATGGCGATGTGGAGCATATGGGAACGGCGCTGTGGGATCGGACCTATGCCGTGAATGTGCGCGGGACGATGATCGCCTGCCGCGCCGCCCTGCCCCATTTGCGGGAGACGCGCGGCAACATCGTCAACACCGTCAGCAACCTGGCGCTTCAGGGGCATGTGATCCAGTCGGCCTATAGCTCGTCCAAGGCGGCGATCATCCAGATGACGCGCTCCATCGCGGCGAGCCATGGCGCGCGGGGCGTGCGCTGCAACGCCGTCGCGCCGGGGATGACGCTGACGCCCGCCTTGCGCGAAGCCTTTCCGCCGGCGCTGCTGCGGGCGGTGGAGGCGGAGACGCTGCGGGATCGGCTGGGCGATCCGGAGGATATTGCCGAGGCCGTCGCCTTCCTCGCGTCGGATGCGGCGCGCAACATCACCGGGCAATTGCTGGTCGCGGACGGCGGCTGCGCGTCGCATGTGCCGGGCATCGCGCAATTCCGGGCCTTTTTTGGAGAGCATCAATGAACGGCCATGACATCGTCGTGATGGGCGGCGGGCATAATGGCCTGACCGCCGCCGCCTATATGGCGAAGGCGGGCAAGAAGGTGCTGGTGCTGGAGCGCAAGCCGCATTTTGGCGGCGGCGTATCGACGCGGGAACTGATCGCGCCCGGATACTGGCATGACGAGCATAGCAATGTGCACATCATGATTCAGGGCAATCCCATGATCCGTGAGGATGAGCTGGGGCTGCTGTCGAAATTCGGGCTGGAATATATCTACCCCGAACTGCCGCATGTCAGCATCTGGGACGACGGCACGGTGATGCGGTCATGGAAGGATCTGGACCGCACCTGTCAGGAGATTGCGCAGTTCAGCCCGCGCGATGCGGAGGCCTATCGCCGCTTCGTCGGCATCAGCCAGAGCGTGCTGCCGATGTTCATGTCCGGCCTCTATGCGCCGCCCTTCCCGATGGGCGCCTTCGTGGCGATGATGGACCAGTCGGATGAGGGCCGCTTCCTGCTCGACGTGATGCAGCGCTCCGCGCTGGACGTCGCCAATCAATATTTTGAGAGCGACCGGCTGAAGATTCACCTCGTCCGGCTGATCACCGAAAATCTCCAGATGCCCGATGAACTGGGCACGGGCATGGGCGTGCTGCTGATGCCGGGGATCATCCACACCTATGGCGTGTCGATGCCCAGGGGCGGGTCGGGCGAACTCAGCCGGGCGCTGGTGCGGGCGATCGAACATATGGGCGGTGAAGTGCGCTGCGATGCGGAGGTCCGGCGCGTGATCGTGTCGTCCGGCAAGGCGGTGGGGCTGGAAATGGCCGATGGCGAGACGCTCATGGCGAAGGACGGCGTGATCGGCGCGATCCATCCCCATGTGCTGCGCAAATTCGTCAGCGAAACGCCAGAGCCGGTGTTGCAGCGGGCGGAGCGGGTCACGCCGTCGACCTTCTCGATCAACCTGCTGCATCTGGCGCTGAAGGAGAAGGCGAAGCTCAAATGGAGCGAAGGGGAGGGCGGGGTGATGACCGAACTGCTCCAGACCCACACGGTCCGCGACATGCTGCTCGACTATGACCATCTGCGGCGCGGCGTGGTGCCGCCGCGCAGGTTGATCGCGGGCGGCGACAACAGCGTGAACGATCCCGGCCGCGCGCCGGCGGGGGGCGGCGTGTTCTATGGCGTCACCTTCGCGCCCTATGATCTGCATGAGGGCGGGCCTGCCGCCTGGGATCGGGTGAAGGAGGAAGTGGCGGAGGAGAGTTTGCGCCAATATCGGCTGTTCTTCACCAATCTCGACGAGGCCAATATCATCGGCAGGCTGGTGCGGTCCCCGCTCGATCATGAGCGCGACAGCCCGGCGAGCTTCCTCAAGGGCGACATCCATGGCTGCGCGCCCTTCATGTACCAGACGGTCGGGCACCGGCCGACGCCGGACCTCGGCCATTTGCGCGTGCCGGGGGTGGAGGGCCTCTATCTGGTCGGCCCCTTCATGCATCCGGGCGGCGGCGTCTTCGGCGCGGGGCGCGCGACCGCGATCCAGATGATGGACGATATGGGGATAGACTTCGACAAGGTCTGCGCAGGAGCGGTGACATGAAGAAGCAGATGAAGATCCTCGACGCGCAGGACAAGGAACTGATGACCGTCCGCAAGATCGAGCGCGAGGGCAATGCGCTGATCATCCGGGGCAAGATCTTCGGCGCGATGCCGATGGTGGCCAAGCTGACGCCTGCCGAGGCGCGCGCCGCGTTCAGCCTGCTGGACATGAAGACGATCCTGTTCCTGCTGTCCTTTCTGTTCCGCAGATAGCTGCGTCCCATGAAATGCGTTTCCGGTGGACCGTGGCACTCCTCATAACCAAGGGGCAGGACGAGGAGTTGTCATGAGCATTTTGGGCGTAGCGAGCGCGGTCTTCGGTGTCGCGGACTTGGAGGAACATCGCCGGTTCTGGACGGATTTCGGGCTGCCGCTGCTGCATGCGGATGACAGCGAAGCGGTATTCGGACTGGCTTCGGGATCGCATGTGGTCCTCTACCGCCATGGTGATCCGCGCCTGCCGTCGCCCGATCCCTTTCCGGGCGATGGCCTCAAGGAAACCGTCTGGGGTGTGGACAGCACGGAGGCGCTGGAGCGCATGGCGGCGAGCCTGGCGAGCGAGGTGGACGTGCGCCGTGATGCCGATGGCACCGTGCATTGCCTCTGCCCCGACGGCCAGCCGATCGCGCTCCGGCTCTGGAACAAGCGGCCGGTGGTGAGCGAAACCAGCCCGGTCAACACGCCGGGCCATTATCCGCGCTTCAACCAGCATCGCATCTGGCGCCGCCGCGCCATTCCCAAGACGATCAACCATGTCGTCTTCTTCTCGCCCGATTATGTCGGCAGCTTCGAATTTTACGAGCGGCATATGGGCTTTCGCTATGTCGATCACAGCAAGGGCACGGGCATCTTCGCCCGCGCGCCCGGCACGTTCGAACATCATTCCATCTTCTGGGTCAATTGCGACCTGCCGATCGCGCCGGACCATTTCAAATTCATGCATATCGCCTTCGGCATGGACGATATCGATGAAGTCATGCTGGGCGCCAATATCATGGAGGCCAGGGGCTGGAAGAATGCCAGCATGAACAGTTCTGGCGGCATTTCACGCCATCGCATTTCCTCGGCCATCTATTATTATTGCGACATGCCCGGTAAAGCGGGCGAAGCGGAATATCATGCCGATACCGACTATCTGGATGATAATTGGGTTCCCCGCGCCTGGGACTTCCGTTTTGGTTCGCTGCTCTGGGCGAATAATGCGCCGCCGATCTTCCGGGGCGACAATATCCCCTGGGACATGACATTCGACGCGGATCGGTCGAGCTTCGAACCGTTTCGGAAGGCGAAGCCCGGAAAGGGAAAAGTTGAGGGCAAGCTCGCCGAAATCACGAGCGAGGATGAGCACGCCATCTGACCCCCAGCCTGACGATTATTTTTTCGTCAGGCGGATGCGACTTTCCCTGTCCTACACACGCCCACCGCGCTACACCGCGCCTGGCTCTTTTCCACCGTGAATCCCGCCTTGGACCCCCGCGCCAAAACCCGCGGGTCCCGGCAATAGCATCGTGTCACCTATGTCACCCAAATCCGCTTCAGTGGGCCAGCAAGAGCGGCACATGCACTTCGCGCAACATGGTCCGCGTCACGCCCCCGAACACGATCTCCCGCAGGCGGCTGTGGCCAAAGGCGCCCATCACCATCCAGTCGGGCTTCAGCACGCCGATCGAGGCTTTCAGGGCCGCCTCGACCGACCGGCCATCCTGCGGCCAGGTGTGGAACTGGCATTTGATGCCGTGCCGGGCCAGATATTCCGGCGCGTCGGTCGCAGGGAAGGGATATTTGCCCGCTTCCTCGACGGTCACGACATGCACCTCCTCGGCCAGTTCCAGCAGCGACACGCTGAGGCGCAGCGCCGCCGACGCTTCCTGCGACCCGTCCCACGCCACGACCGCCCGGCCGGTGACGGCAAAGCCCTTCATATCCTGCGGCACCGCGATCACCGGCGTTCGCCCGCCCAGCGCCAGATCGGCCGCCAGATGCAACGGATCGGCAAGCTCCTTGCGCGGGCCGGAGGGCAGGGTGACGATCATTCCGTCGGCCAGCGACGCGGCGGACAGCAGGCCACGGACGATGTCGCCCTCCGCATGCCGCCAGTCCCAGCTGACATCCTCCCGCCGCAGCCGGTCCTCGACCCGCATCCGCGCCTTTTCGTCGATATCGTACAGCTCGGCCATCATCGCCGGCGCCATGGACGCGCCGCCATACATGTCCGCCGCGACGAAATCGGGAACCGCAGTGACCTGCACGCAATGAATATGCGCGCCCGATGCGCGGGCCAGATCGCAGGCCGCCTGCAAGCGGCTTTCCGCGCCATGATCTTCATGAATGTGCAGCAGGACCGATTTCATCATGCGTCTCCCGGCAAGCTTTCCCCTGCCTGACTAGGACGTCCCCGGTGCCGTCGCCATCAGGGATAATCCTTATATCTCTTTTTGCAGCAGAATCCGATTGGAATGGACATGAGTTGGACCACCATACGCCTTGAACTTGCCCGAACAGCTTGGAGCAGGAGATTTCAAGAAAAAAATAAGCGATCAAGCCAAGTCGTGCATTGATCATGCGCGCATTTGGTTTGGACGCTTTTCGGCCCAGCCCTTATCTCCATCCTCATGAACGCCGGGCGGCAACATGCCCGTCAGGAGAGGAGATTTCACGAGATGAGCCATTTTAGCCCGACCGATCTGGCGCGCCAACTGGGCCAGGGGCTGCTGTCCTTTCCGGTCACCCATTTCGATGCGCAGGGCGCATTTCTGGAAGGCGCCTATCGCGAGCATTGCAGCTGGATGCTCTCACACGAGTTGACCGGCCTGTTCGCGGCGGGTGGCACCGGCGAGTTCTTCTCGTTGACTCCGAACGAGGTGGCGAAGGTCGTGGCGGCGGCGGTCGCGGAAACCAATGGCCGCATCCCGGTCATCTCCGGCTGCGGCTATGGCACCGCCATTGCCGCCGGCATTGCCCGCGACGCGGAAAAGGCGGGTGCCGACGGCCTGCTGCTCCTCCCTCCCTATCTGATGAACAGCAAGCAGGAGGGGCTGGCGAACCATATCGAGGCCGTCTGCCGCTCCACCGGCCTTGGGGTCATCGTCTACAATCGCGACAATGCGGTGGTGAACGACGAAACCCTCGCACGCCTCTGCGATCGCAACCCGAACCTGATCGGTTTCAAGGATGGCGTGGGCGATATCGAACTCATGACCCGCATCCATGCCCGCATGGGCGACCGCCTGACCTATATCGGTGGCCTGCCCACGGCGGAAACCTTTGCCACGCCCTATCTCACCATGGGCGTCACCACCTATAGCTCGGCCATCTTCAACTTCATGCCCGAATGGGCGCTGGCCTTCTACAGGGCGGTGCGCGCGGGCGACCAGGCTCATGTGATGGCGCAACTGCGCAATTTCGTGCTGCCCTATATCGCGTTGCGTGATCGGGGCCGGGGTTATGCCGTCTCGATCGTCAAGGCGGGCCTGCGCGTCATCGGCCGTGATGCAGGGCCCGTCCGTTCACCACTCACCGACCTGTCGGCGGACGAGGAAGCGCAACTGCGCATCCTGATTGAACGCGCGACCGCGTGACTAAAGGCCAAGGCGCGGATAGTCTGGCATGATGTTCGAACTCAGCCAGCTCCGTTGCTTCGTTGCCGCCGCCGAAGAACTGCATTTCGGGCGGGCCGCCCAGCGGCTCAACATGACCCAGTCGCCCTTGAGCCGCCAGATCCAGCTGCTTGAGCGGATATTGGACGTGCAACTGCTCGAACGCACAAGTCGGCAGGTGAGCCTGACCCCCGCGGGCAGCGTCTTTCTGATCGAGGCCCGCCGCATCGTCCGTCTGGCCGACAGCGCCGCCCTTTCCGCCCGCCGCGTGGCAAAGGGCGATGCTGGCCGCGTCGCCATCGGCTTCACGGCGGTATCGGGCTATAATATCGTCCCCCGCATCGTCGCGCAGGCGCGGGCGGTCCTGCCCAATATCGAACTGGAATTGCGCGAAATGGTGTCGGGCGATCAGGTCGACGCGCTGCTGACCGGGCTGGTCGACATCGGCTTCGTCCGCCCACCGGTGAATCGCCATGAGTTCGACAGCGCCTGCGTGCTGCATGAACCCCTGTTCGTCGCCTTGCCCCCCGGCGACCCTCGCAAGGCGATGGCGGCGTTCACTCCGGCCGATTTCGACGGCCAGTCGCTCATCATGTATTCGCGGCAAGGCGCGGCCTATTTCCACAACATGCTGGAGAATCTTTTCAACGAAGCGGAAGCGGCGCCCATCTATGCCCAGCATGTGACGCAGATTCATTCGATGCTGGGTCTTGTCCATGCCGGTGTCGCGCCCGCCATCGTGCCCGAAAGCGCGACCGGCCTGCACATGAGCGACGTCCATTTCCGCCGCCTGATGACGCCTCAGGAAAAGCCGGTCGAACTGCATATGGCCTGGCGGCGCGACAATGCGAACCCGGCATTGCCCGCGATGCAGCAACTCTGCACGGAAATGACGACGTGAGGGATGGCAACCGTTGCGAAGCAGGCCAGCGGGGCGCTACGCCGGTTCCCTTGCCCTGTGCACGATGCCGTCCGCCAGCTTCGCATTGACCTCCGCCAGATGATCGAAGCGCGCTTCATAATGCGCCATGCCCTGGCTCATCGAGCGAATCTCCGCCTCCAGCCCCTGTAGGCTCGCCTCGGGCAACAGCACTTCCAGAACATCCCATTGGAACCAGTCTTCCAGCGCCGTCATGCGCAGCATCTGGCCGCGACGACTCGCCACGGCGGATGTGATGCGGGATGTTGCGGTGCCCGGGGTCGTGACCGTCACATGGGCAATGGGCTCCAGCAGATAGGGCGATGCCGCCGCCAGCGCGTCGGACATGGCCATGCGCCCGGCAGTGCGGAAAGCCAGTTCGGAACTGTCGACGCTGTGAAATGACCCGTCCACCAGCGCGGCGCCGACATCGACGACCGCGAAGCCGAGCGGCCCCTTCGCCACGGCATCCATGACGCCTTTCTCGACCGCCGGAATATATTGCTTGGGCACGGCGCCGCCCGTGATCCGTTCGTCGAACCGGATGCCGTCCCCGCGTTCGAGCGGGCGGACCTCCAGCACCACATCGCCAAACTGGCCGTGGCCGCCGGACTGTTTCTTGTGACGTCCGCGCTGGGTGACCGGCTTGCGGATGGACTCCCTGTAGGCGATCGTCGGCTTGCCGACCGACACGGCGACGCCGTAGCGGCGCTTGAGACGGTCGAGCGCGACGGAGAGATGATCCTCGCTCATGCCATGAAGGAGGGTTTCGCGCGAGCCTTCGTCCTGATCCCAGCGCAAACCGGCATCTTCTTCGGCCAGTCGGTTGAGCGCGGTGGAAAGCCGAACTTCGTCCTTATGATCCTTGGCCGCGATCGCCAGCGCGCAATTTGCCGACCCTGTTTCCGCGGCCAAGGGCGTTTCCGCTGCAAAGCCGGTCGCCGGGACCTTCCCCGCCAGGCCGATCACCTCGCCTGCCTGGACGCCCTCGATCTTCGCGATGCCGATGATCGCGCCGGCCTGTGCCGACGGAGTTTTGGTGGTGGCCGCGCCCTGAAGCGCGAACAGCCCGCCGGGCCGGAGCATCCGCCCGGCGCCGTCGACCATCTCCGCCCCATCCGCCAGTGGACCACCGAAGACGCGGGCCAGCGCCAGCCGGCCGACCGTCGCGGCGTGGGAGATCTTGAAGAGTTGCACCGCATCCCCCCGGATCGCCAGCCGTTCGGCCGTTTGCGCCGCCTTGGGCGTGTCATGGCGCAGCATCTTCAGCAGCCGCCGGATGCCAAAGCCGTTCGACGCGGAACCGAACAGGACCGGCACGATCAGTCCGCTGGCGGTTTCGCGCGCGAGATCGGCGAAGACGGTATCCAGACTCGGCTGTTCGTCGGACAACAATTGTTCGAGCAACAGATCGTCATGGTCGGCCAGTTGTTCGAGCATGTGGAAACGCGCCACCGTCTCATCGCTCTTCACATGCGCAGCGAGCGCGACCTGCTGGGATTTCTTCCCCGCCTCATAATGATAAGCGCGTTCGAGCGCGAGATCGACGAAGCCCGCGACTCGCTCCCCGGCGCGGATCGGGATCTGACGCGCGACGAGGGCGGCGGCGCTCATCGGCGCAAGAGCGACGAGCAGGTCCTCGATGCTGCCGTGCGCCTGATCGATCTTGTTGACGAACAGCGCATGGGGGATGCCCGCCCGTTCCAGCCTGCGTAGCACTGGCTGGGCGAGGGCTGCCCGCTCCGGGTCAGGATCGATCACGACCACGGCAAGGTCGGCCACGTCGAGCGCGATTGCCGCGTCGGGGGCGAAGCCCGGCGCGCCCGGTACGTCGATCAGCGCGAAATCGTCGCCCATCCATTCGAAATGCATGAGGTTGAGCTCGGTCGAACTGCCGCGCTCGCGCGCTTCCGGGCTGGCGTCGCCGACGCTGCTTCCCGCCTGTACCGATCCCTGGCGCGGGATCGCGCCGGTTATGAACAGCATCGCTTCCGCGAGGCTGGTCTTGCCCCCTCCGGCGGGGCCAACGAGCGCGATGGCCCTTGTACAACAGCCGCTCATCCTGGCTCTCCTCCAATTCATCCGTCTTTCTTGATGAAGCCGGTCGCTTGGACGGGGGATGTTCGTCCCATATCGATCCGAACGCAAGACCCGACATTCGATGGATAAATCGCGATCCGGACGATGCGCGAAAGAGTAGCGATTTATACTGCTAATGACTTGCAACATCCTCACTGTTTCGTTAGCGGGCGGGCAGCTTATTGGGGAAATCAATGCACATCCGCTCATCCATCCTGCTCGCATCCACGGCGCTTGCGCTTTTCGACGTGCCCGCCTTGGCCCAATCGGAACCCGCCGCCGGGGACGCCGGCAATATCGTCGTGACCGCCGCGCGTACCATATTGCCCGCCAATGCCCTGCCGCTGACTATCGACGTCATCGATCAGGAAACACTGGGCCAGCAGGTGGCGATCGGCGGATCGATCGTCGACGCGGTATCGGCGTTGACCCCCTCCTTCTCTCCCACGCGGCAGAAGCTGTCCGGCGCGGGCGAGACGTTGCGTGGCCGTTCGCCACTCTATGCGATCAACGGCATTCCCCAGACCGCGCCGCTGCGTGACGGCGCGCGCGACGGCTTCACCATCGATCCCTTCTTCATTGACCGGGTGGAGCTGATCTACGGCTCCAACGCGTTGCAGGGCATTGGCGGCACGGGCGGCATCGTCAATCAGGTGACGGTCGCGCCGCCTGGAAAGGACGGCCTGTCGGGCCGGGTGCTGGCGCAGGGCAATGGCGACACCGGCTTTCGCGGCGACGGCATCGGCGGCAAGGTCGCGGGACTGATCGGCTGGCGCGACGGGCGCTGGGATGCGATGGTCGGCGCGGCTTATGAGAAGCGCGGCGCCTTTTACGACGGCCGCGGGAATCGCGTCGGCACCGACCTGACCCAGGGAGAGACGCAGGACAGCCGCAGCTGGTCGCTGTTCGGCCGCTTCGGCTATGCGCTGAGCGACAGCGCGCGGCTGGACCTGACCATGAGTCGCTTCCAGCTGAAGGGAGAGGGGGATTATATCGCGGCCAACGGCGATTATCGCATCGACCGGCCGACGATATCGGTGCGCGGCACGCCGCCGGGCGTTCCGGCCACCAATCGTACCGAAAGCGCGGCGCTGACCCTGACCGACAGCGATTTGCGGGGCGGCAATTTAATCGCCCAGCTCTTCTTCAACCGTTCCCGCGACACTTATGGCGGGGAGATCGCGCCGATCGCGAGCTTCCAGGACCCGTCGATCGCGCCGGTGGGCAGGCTGTTCGACCAGTCGCAGAATCGCAGCCGCAAATATGGCGGCAAGATCAGCTATGAACGCGCCATGCCGGGGTTCGAGGCGTTGACCGCCACGATCGGCTTCGACGCGCTCTACGACCGCACGGAGCAGCGATTGATCGCCACGGGCCGCAGCTGGGTGCCGCCGACGGACTATCGCAGCCTTGCCCCCTTCGCTCAGTTCAACCTGGCGTTGTTCGACAAGAAGCTTCGCTTCGCGGGCGGCCTGCGTCACGAGGATGTGCGCATCCGGATCGACGATTACCGGACGCTCTGGACCTATGGCGGCGGCGTTGACGTGGCCGGGGGCACGCCGACCTTCAGCGACACGCTGGTCAACGGTGGCGTGATCCTGGAACCCTGGACCGGCATCCGCGCCTATGCCAGCTATGCGGAAGGCTATACCGTGCCCGATGTCGGCCGCATCGCCCGCGCCGTCAGCACCGCGGGAGTCGATATCGACGATTATGTGAACATCAGCCCGATCGTCTCGAACAACCGCGAAATCGGCGTCGAGCTGAAGCGCGGCCCGATCGACGCCAGTGCCGCCTATTTCTGGTCGACCAGCAAGAACGGATCGCTGCTGGTCCAGAGCGGCGGCGTGTTCGAGGTTCAGCGCCAGCGGGTCGAGATTCAGGGCCTGGAACTGAACCTGTCGGCCAGGACGCCGTTGCCGGGGCTGACGCTGTCCACCGGCTATGCCCATCTGATCGGCCGCACTGATGGATCGGACGATGGCATCGACAAGGTCGACCGCGATCTGGACGGCGCCAATATTTCGCCCGACCGGCTGAACGTCGCGGCCAGCTATGCGCGCGGGCCGTTGTCGGCGCGCATCCAGACGCAATTCTTCCTGTCGCGCCAGTTCGAGCGGACGCCGGGCGCCTATCCGCCGCTTTATCGTTTCGACGGTTATGACGTGACCGACCTGTCGCTGCGTTACCAGACCCGTTTCGGGGCGCTGACCCTGGCGGCGCAGAATATCTTCGACACATTTTATATCGACTATTACAGCCAGACCGTCCGGCCCAACGACAATGCCCATTATTTCGCGGGGCGTGGACGCAATTTCACCTTGTCCTGGGATTATCGATTCTAGTGAAACTGATCGACGCGCTGCATCGCTGGACCGGCGGCTTGATTGGGCTGCTGCTGGCCATTCTGGGCCTGAGCGGCGCGCTGCTGGTGCACAGGAATGCCTGGACGCTCGCGCCCCACGCCGGCGATCCACGGGTGGCGGATGTCCGCCAGCTGGCGGAGGCGACGCAGCGCCTGATGGCCGATCCCGCCGCGCGACCTCAATCGATCAGCTATGCGTCCGATGATTTCGGGCTGTTGCGGCTGATGTTCGAAGGCGGCCGGGGCGCTTATGCCGATCAGCACGGCGCCATGGTGATGCAATGGAACAGCCAGTGGGAGCGGCCTGAATTGTGGCTGT
This sequence comes from Sphingobium sp., assembly GCF_032153725.1. Taxonomy (GTDB): domain Bacteria; phylum Pseudomonadota; class Alphaproteobacteria; order Sphingomonadales; family Sphingomonadaceae; genus Sphingobium. The sequence continues at coordinate 49,512 of NZ_JALDYQ010000016.1, forward strand.
TCGACCTGCACCACCATCTCTTCGCAGGAGATGCGGGCGAATGGGTGATTGGGGTCGCCGCGCTGTGCGGCCTGTTCTTCGTCCTGACCGGTCTTGTCCTGTGGTGGCGGACGCGCCGGACCTTCGAATGGCGGCTGCTGCCCGCGCGGATGAGCCGCCCCGCGATCGTGCGCCACCATCGCGATCTGGGCGTGATCGTCGCGCCGCTGCTGTTGTTGTCGCTGGTGACGGGGGCTGTGCTGGTGTTCCGGCCGATGACGGCGCTGTTGTTCGGACCGGGCGCGCCCGCCCGGATCGATCGGGCTTTGGCACCGCCGCCGCCCCGCGACGCGAAACTGGCCGGACGGCTGGATTGGGCGGGGATGATCGTGATGGCGCAAGCCCGCTTTCCCGATGCGGAGCTGCGCAGCCTGACCCTGCCGCGCAAGAATAGCGGGCTGATCACGGTCCGGATGCGGCGGCCGCAGGAATGGCTGCCCAATGGCCGCACCACGCTTTGGTTCGCGGCGGACAGCGGCGCGCTGGTGGCGGCGCGCGACGCGGCCGCGCTGCCGCCGACGGTGTGGGCGTACAACCTGCTCTACCCGCTCCACGCCGCGAAGGTGGGGGGCCTGCCGTTCAGGCTGGTCATGACCCTGTCGGGACTGGCGATGACGCTGCTGGGCACGCTGGCGGTCTGGACCTTCTGGTTCAGGCGCCCTGGGCGAGCGGATCGGAAGCGGCCGTCATACGCGCGCCGAAGCGCGCGTATAATGTGGGCAAAACGAACAGGGTGAGCAGCGTCGCGGAGATAAGTCCGCCGATCACCACTGTCGCAAGCGGTTTCTGCACTTCCGCCCCGGCTCCCGTCCCCAACGCCATCGGCACGAAGCCGAGGCTGGCGACCAGCGCGGTCATCACCACCGGCCGAAGCCGCTGGATCGCCCCGGTGCGGGCGGCCTGCGCCGCGTCCATGCCGCCGCGCAGGAGGTCCTGGATCGAGGAAACCATGACCAGCCCGTTCAGCACCGCTATGCCCGACAGCGCGATGAAGCCGACCGCCGCGGAAATGGAAAAGTCCATGCCCCGCAGGAACAGCGCCAGAACCCCGCCCACCAGCGCCAGCGGCACGCCGGTGAAGACGATCGCGGCGTCCCGAACCGACCCCAACGCGCCGTAAAGCAGCAGCAGGATCAGCACGAAGCAGGCCGGGATCACCAGTTGAAGCCGTTCCCGCGCCGAGGCCAGATTTTCGAACTGTCCGCCCCATTCGAGGTAGCTGCCGGGGGGCAGGCGCACCTCCTTCGCAATCGCCTCCTGCGCGTCCGCGACAACGCTGCCGACATCCCGGCCGCGCACATTGGCCTGCACCACGACGCGGCGCTTGCCATTTTCGCGGCTGATCTGATTGGGTCCGTCGACGATGCGCAGGTCCGCGACGCTGGCGAGCGGCACGAACTGCCCGCCGGGCGTGGGCAGCTGGACCTGACTCAACAGGGCGAAGTCCGCCCGCTGGACATCGGACAGGCGGATGACCACGGGAAAGCGCCGGTCGCCTTCGAAGATCATCCCGGCCTGCCGCCCGCCGATTGTCGCGGTGATCGTGTCCTGCACATCCTGCGCCGTGACGCCCAGCCGCGCCATGGCGTCGCGGTTGACGCGGATGTCAAGCATCGGCAGCCCGGCCGTCTGTTCGACCTTCACATCCGCCGCGCCCGGCGTTTTGCGCAGGACCGCCGCGATTTTCTCTGCCGTGGCGTTCATGGCGGTGAAGTCGTCGCCGAATATCTTCACCGCCACGTCTCCGCGCACGCCCGCGATCAGCTCGTTGAAGCGCATCTGGATCGGCTGGGTGATCTCATAGGCATTGCCGGGTAATTTCGCGAGTTCCCCTTCGATCCGCTCGATCAGCGCCTCCTTGCTCAGGCGGGGGTCGGGCCATTCGCTCCGATCCTTGAGGATGACGAACATGTCGGTGGCGTTGGGCGGCATCGGATCGGATGCGAGTTCCGCCGTGCCCGTCTTGGAAAAGGCGAACTTCACCTCCGGCTGGCGCGCCACCATCCGTTCGATCGGCACCTGCATGGCCTGGCTTTGCTGCACCGACGTCGCCGGGATGCGCAGCGCCTGAATCATCAGGTCGCCCTCATCCAGCTGCGGCAGGAACACCTGCCCCAGCGCCATGAAGGCGATCGCTGCCACGCCGAAGGCGCCCACGCCCGCGCCCAGGGTGAGCGAGGGTCGCCGCATCGCCCGGTCAAGGCCGGGTTCATAGCGGGCCTTCAGCCAGCCCATGATCCGCCCTTCCTTTTCCTCGATCCGTTTCGACAGCCACAGCGCGATCGCGGCGGGCACGAAGGTCAGCGACAGGATGAAGGCGCAGGCGAGCGCGATGATGACGGTGAAGGCCATTGGCACGAAGCTCTTGCCCTCCACCCCGGTCAGGGTGAGCAGCGGCACATAGACGAGGATGATGATCGCCTGACCATAGACGGAAGGCTTGATCATCTCGCGCGCGGCGGCGGCGACGGTGTCTAGCCGCTCTTCGACCGTTAGCAGGCGTCCTTTCCGATGCTGCTGTTCGGCCATGCGGCGCAGGGCATTTTCCACGATGATGACCGCGCCGTCGACGATCAGGCCGAAATCGAGCGCGCCCAGACTCATGAGATTGGCGGACACGCCCGCATGCAGCATGCCGAAGCCGGTCAGCATCATGGTGACGGGAATGACCATCGCCGCGATCAGCGCCGCGCGGAAATTGCCCAGCAGCGCGAACAGCACGACGATGACGAGCAACGCGCCTTCGCCCAGATTCTTCGCGACGGTCCTGATCGTCGCGTTGACCAGCGCCGTGCGGTCCAGCACCGGCTGCACGATCACGTCGGGCGGCAGGGAAGCGTTGATTTCCTCCAGACGCTGGGCGACGGCGGTGGCGACAGTGCGGCTATTCTCCCCGATCCGCATGATCGCGGTGCCGACGACGACCTCCGTGCCATTTTCCGAAGCCGATCCCATGCGGATCGCCTGACCTGTGCGGACGGTGGCGACCTGTCCCAGGGTGATCGGCACGCCTTCTCGAGTCGCGACGACGATCTGCGACAGTTCGCTGGCATTGCGGACCAGCGCGTCGGAACGCACCGCCAGCCCTTCGCCATTGCGGTTGACGAAGCCGCCGCCAACGCTGCTGTTGTTGCGTTCCAGCGCGGTGGCGAGGTCGGTCAGCGAAAGGCCCATGGCGGCGAGCCGCTGGATATCGGGAATGACCAGATGCTGCTTGGCATAGCCGCCGATGGAATCGACGCCTGCAAGGCCCGGGGTGTTCTTCAGCAGCGGTGCGACGATCCAGTCCTGCGCGGTGCGCAAATAGGTCGACTTGTCGGTGTCGTTGATCAGCCGCTCGCCCTCCGGCGTGATATAGCTGCCATCCGGTTGCATGCCGGGTTCGCCGGGCTGGTGCTTGTCGTCCTTGCGATGCTCCAGCCGGACGGTCCACATATAGACTTCGCCCAGACCGGTGGCGATCGGACCCATTTCGGGGGTCACGCCTTCGGGCAGATTCTCCGCGACTCCCGCCAGCCGTTCGCCCACCTGCTGGCGGGCGAAATAGATGTCGGTGGAATCGGTAAAGACCGCCGTGACCTGCGCAAAGCCGTTGCGGCTCAGCGACCGGCTATATTCCAGGCCCGGAATCCCGGCCAGCGCGGTTTCGATGGGAAAAGCGACCTGTTTTTCCACCAGATCCGGGGATAATGCGGGCGCGCGCAGGTTGATCTGGACCTGATTGTTGGTGATGTCCGGCACCGCATCGATGGGCAGGCGGTACAGGGCGGCGGCGCCGATGATGGCGGCAATGGCGGTCAGCAGCAGGACGAGCCGGCGCTTGTGCACCGCCCAGGTGACGATAGGGGCGATCATCGGCTCAATGATCCTCGTGCGTGGCTTCGCCCTTGCCGAGTTCGGCCTTGAGCGTGAAGCTGTTGGTGGTGGCGATCTCCTCCGTACCCTTGAGCCCGGACCGGATGATCACGCTGCCGCTGGTGTTTTCGCCCAGCGTCACGGGCATGGCCTGAAAGCCGGTTTGCGTACGCGCAAAAACGACGGATTGGCCTTCATAGGTCTGGATGGCGGTGGAGGGGAGGCGGATCGCGCCGTCGCCGCCGCTGTCCGACAGGGCGATGGAGGCGGTCACAGGTTCCCCGACGCGCCATTGCCCGTCATTATTGGGAAGGGTTGCTATGACAGGGACAAGCCGGGTGGCGGGATCAAGCGCGGGCGATACGAAGCCGACTTTGGCGTGGGCCTCCCGTCCTGGCGCTTTCACGGTCACGGCCGCGCCGGGGCGCACCCGCCCGGCATCCTGCGGCTGAAGGTTGAGCGACAGCGAGACGCTCGACAGATTGGCGACACGGAACAGTTCCGCATCGGCGGCGACGGTCTGTCCCAACACCACGCTGCGCGCGATCACCTGACCGGAGATGGGCGCGGTGATGGCGATGCGGTTGAGGCTTCCGCCTCTGGCCCCGGCAGCCGAAACCTGTTGTTGCGCAAGGCGCAAGGCGATGCGCGCTTCTGTCGCGGCAGTGCGGGCGGCGATCAGGTCCTGCTCGGGCGAGACGCGTTGGGCGAAGAGGCGCTGTTCGCGGGCCAGATTGGCATTGGCCAGCGAAAGCCGGGCGCTGGCGGCGTTCACTTCGGCGTTCAGGGACGCCGCCTCGCGGCTTTCGATGACTGCCAGCGTCTGGCCATGCCCGATCGATTGCCCGAGATTGCGGGTCAGCGCCACGACGCGCCCACCGATGGCGGCGGATACGACCTGTGTGCCCTGCGGATCGCCCTCGATGCTCGCGGGCAGGTCGATGGTGCCGGAGCCGCCGATCATCGGGCGCTCGATCCGGATGCCGGCGGCGGCGATCTGGTCGGCGGTCAGCTTGATCTTGCCCTCTTCGGCATGGCCCGCCTCGCCGTCATGCTCCTCCTGCGCGGTTTCATGCGAGGGTTCGCCACCGCTGCCACAGGCGGCAAGGAGCAGGAGGAGGGTGGGCGTGAAATGTCTGAACGTCATGGATCAATTCCCCTGTTGCGGCGCGGGCGTCGTCAGGCGCTCCAGCTGCGCGCGGGCATTGTGATAGGCGGCCAGCGCATCGATCGCGGCGATGCGGGTGTCCGCCAGGGTGCGCTCGGCATCGAGCAGGTCGAGCTGGCCGAATTTGCCCTCGCGATAGCCGATGCGGGCGATGCGGGCCGCTTCCTGCGCGGCGGCGAGGGCAGGACCGGCGGTGGCGCGGGCCGTAATGGCGGCATTGGCGGCTTCCGCCTGCGCATCGGTGATGGCCTGCTCGATATCGAGCGCGGTCAGGCGCTTCTGCGCATCTGCCTGGGCGCGCTGGGCGTGGGCTTGCGCCACAGCGGCCCGCCCCGAATTGAAGAGCGGGATCGGCATGGACAGGCTGAAGACCAGGGCGGTGTCGCCAGTCTGGGACAGGCGCCGGACGCCGGGGCCGACTTCCAGATCCGGCACGCGCTGTGATCGGGCGAGCCCTACGCCCGCATCGGCGATCGCCAGATCGGCATCGGCGGCGACCAAAGCGAGGGTGCCTGCCGCGCTGGCGGGCACCTCGGGACCTTGTCCGGGCAGGCGGTCGAGCCAGCCGAGGTCGAGCGGCCCCGAACGGCCGACCCGCCGCATCAGATTGGCGCGGGCGGCGTCGGTCAGCCGGGATGCCCGTTCGACCGCCGCATCGGCATTGATGCGAGCGACATCGGCGCGCTGCTGCTCGATCGGGGAGGCGCGCCCGGCCTGAACGCGGATCATCGCGGCATGGGCGGCGTCGGCCGCGATGCGGGCCTGGTCACGCGCGGTGCCAAGGCGTCGCTCGGCTGCGACGGCCTCGACATAGAGCTGCGTGACCTGAAGGCGGATATCCGCCTGGGCGATGGCGGCGGTCAGCAGCGCGCGGCTGGCCTGCGCGTCGGCCACGGCTATGCGGGCGGATCGTTTTCGGCCCAGTTCGATCGGCATGGCCAGGCTGACCGTTGATTCCGCGCTGTCGAAGCCGCCATAGGGACCGGACCCCGCGACATTTTCGACCTGCGCTTGGATTGCGGGATTGGGCCGAAGCCCGGCGACCGTGCGGGCCGCCCGCGCCGCGTCGATCCCGGCCTGAGCGGCTTGGGCGGCGGGGGCGCTTCCCCCTGCCGCGATGACAGCATCATCGAGTGTAAGTGTCGTATCGGCCACTGTCGTGACCGGTTCCCGCGCCTGCGCCATGGGGATGCAGGACGCGGCAGCCAGCAAGGCTGCAAGCGTTCGGATCATATATGCGAATCCTGAACATGAGTCATGGATGACCCGGCGCTTCACGGCGGCGGGCGGTTTATGGCTCTGTCAGGCGATGGGTGGTCTGAGCGCTGGATAGCCGCAGGAGGCCGCCAGCTTCGCGGCGGCTGCGCGCCAGTGTCGGTCGGCAACCCCGCGTTCGGGCCACGCTCCGGTCATGGCGAGCGGCGGCGCGACATGGTGGCCATGGCAACCGCCATGATGATGGGGATAGCCCTTTTCGCCGTCGGCCGGCACCTGATCGCCATCGTCGCTGGAATGCAACCCGTTATCATCCGCCAGTTCGATACAGGTCATGGGCTCCGCCGCATGCGCCACCGGCGCCATGCCGAGTGAGGCAAGAAGACAGATCGAAAGGAGGAGGATGAGCCGTCGCACGAGCGACCCTTACAGCGGATTGATCGATGGAGCCACCTATATTGCGATCGGTCAGATCGCGATCAGGGCATAGGGCCGGTCAAACCGTTCCGACAGCACGAACTGCGCGCAATTATAGACCGGGATGCCGCGCGGCGTCTTGCCTTCGAAAGCGCCCCTGTGCGCATGGCCATGAACGGCGAAGCGGACATTGTCGAACCGGTCCATCGCTTCGGCCAGACGGGAGGAGCCGAGAAAGGGAAAGATTTCCGGCGGTTCGCCCTGCACCGTGTCGACGACGGGGGCATAGTGAAGCACCGCCACGGCCCGATCCGTGCGCAGGGAGCGGAGCGCATTTTCCAGTTTGCGTGCTTCGTTGATCGATTCCTCGACAAAGCCCTTGATCGCGCTTTCCCCGAATGCGCCCAACTCGCCCCGGCCGAAACCGCCCACGAACCCTTTGACGCCGGCAAAGCCCACGCCCCTGATCTCGATCGCCTGATCGTCCAGCACGGTGACGCCAGCCCCGCGCAATATCTGCGCGACCGCCTCGGGCTGGCCGCATTCATGATCGTGATTGCCCAGAACCGCGACGGTGGGGATGGTGCAACTGTGCAGGTCCTCGGCCAATATTTCCGCCTCACGCGTCTTGCCGAAATTGGTGAGGTCGCCGCACAGCGCCAATATGTCGGCATCGCGGGAAATCTCCTCGAACATTGCGCGATAGCGATGTTCGGAGTTGTCCGTGACATGCAGATCACCGATCGCCGCCAGGATCAGGCTGTCCTGCGGACGCGGCTCACTGGTTGCGGTCATGGCTTTCCTCCAGCCCCTTGCCGACCACGTCGGCAAAGCCCCAGTCGGTGATGTCGATCAGATAGTCGCGCGGCGACAGCAGCCGCCCGCGGCAGACGCGCAGATTGGGGATCGGCAGCTCAGCGCGGGTTTGCAGCCGGCCCAGCAATTCCTCGAACAGCCAGAGCGGGATGCAGTGGCGCTCGGTTGGATAGATGAAGCGGAAGTTGAGCAGATGGATCAGCAGAACTTCCCAATGCAACTCCATCGCATCCAGCAGCCGCTGCCAGTCGATGCGCTCATGTTGGCGCAGGATGATATGCGCGACATCGGCGCCGTCATAGCGGTAGCGGTCCTGGATGAAGACCTTCGACAGGATGAATTCGGTCGGCGGCGTAACCCGCACCGTTATTCCATAGACTTCGGCGTGGGAGACATCGCGGAACCATTCCTCCGTCACCGGCAGGCTGGCCGAGGAAATATTGTAGATCACGTCGAAAAAATGATCGTCGCGCCAGACCTTGCCGATCCAGCGTTCATCCTCGAACTCCACCCGATGGCCTAGCGCCTTGAAATAAGCGAGAATGCGGGGCGCGTCGCCCGGCTTGCAGAAGACGTCCAGATCCTTGGTCGGGCGCACGATGCCGGTATGGCATCCCAGCGCGTAAGTGCCCGACAGCATGAAGGGGATGGCGGATTCGACCAGATGTCGCAGGCTTTCCGCGTAAAATTCCGCCGCGTCCGGTGGGGGATCGAAAGTGGCGGGATGGCTGGTCATCGCATGGGGAACGGACAAGCGTGCGCTCCGTTCCGCCAGGGCAAGGAAAGAGTGAAACAACGCTAGCCTTTCGGACGTTAATGCAAGTGGTTGTAACGGAACTGCGCCATGACCAATTTTCAGCGGCTGAGAAACCGGATGGTGGACCGCCAGATTGTTCGCCGCGGCATCGGCGATGCGCGCGTGCTGGCCGCGATGCGCGTCGTTCCCCGCGAGCGTTTCGTGCGGGAGGGGCTGGAGGAGTTCGCCTATGAGGATGCCGCTCTGCCGATTGAGGAGGAGCAGACCATTTCCCAGCCCTATATCGTCGCGGCCATGCTGGAAGCGGCGGAGATAGAGCCGGGCGATCTGGTGATGGAGGTGGGAGGCGGATCGGGTTATGCCGCCGCGCTGATAGGCCAGATTGCGGGGAAAGTCATCGCCATAGAGCGGCATGCGGCGCTGGGCAGGCTGGCAACGGGGCGGATGGCGGCGCTGGGCTATGCCAATGTCGATATTCGCATTGGGGACGGGTCGCGCGGGCTGCCGGATGAGGCGCCCTTCGACGCGATACTGGTTGCCGCAGGCGCGCCTGTCATTCCCGATGCTCTGCGGCGGCAACTGGTTGTCGGCGGGCATCTGATCGTCCCGGTGGGCCAGCCGGGCAGCCAGAAGCTCTGCAAGGTGACGCGCGAAAGCGAAGATCGCTTCAGCGAGCATGATCTGGGCGCGGTGATGTTCGTTCCGCTGATCGGGGAGCAAGGCTGGCAGGAGGAAAGCGGTCCCGAAGCGGCTGCGGCCTTGTCTCTGGCCGAGATGATAGCCGAGGCGGCCGAGCCCCTGCCGGATTTCGATGATCCCGCTTTCGGTCGTCTGTTTGATCGTTTCGCGGACCGGCGCATCGTGTTGCTGGGCGAGGCATCCCACGGCACCAGCGAATTTTATCGTGCCCGGGCGGCCATCACGCGGCATCTGATCCAGCATCACGGCTTCAATATCGTCGCGATAGAGGCCGATTGGCCCGATGCGGCTGTGGTCGACCGTCATGTCCGTCATCGCCCGAAGCGGGAAGGGGAAGAGCCTCCGTTCCAGCGCTTTCCGACGTGGATGTGGCGCAATACCGATTTCGCCGCGCTGATCGGCTGGATGCACGACTATAATGGCGGCAGGAAGGAGACGCAGCGCGCCGGACTTTACGGCCTGGATATCTATAATATGTCCGGTTCGATCGGCGCGGTACTCGATTATCTCGATCGCGTCGATCCGGAGGCGGCGGCGATCGCGCGGGAGCGTTATGCCTGCCTGACCCCGTGGCAGACCAATCCGGCGGGCTATGGCCGGATGGCGATCTCGCGCGGCTATGCCAATTGCGAGAAAGCAGTGGTCGAACAATGTCGGGCGCTGCTGCAAAGCCGGCTCGACCATGCGGTGCAGGACAATGACGCCTTTCTGGACGCGGTGCAGAATGCGCGGCTGATCGCTTCTGCGGAGCGCTATTATCGAATCATGTATTATGGTGGCGCGCAGAGCTGGAATCTGCGCGACAATCATATGTTCGAGACGCTCGACCAGCTGCTGGATGCCCGTGGGCCGGAGTCCAGGGCAATCGTCTGGGCGCATAACAGCCATATCGGGGATGCGCGCCATACCGACATGGGCGCGGCCCGCGATGAACTGAATATCGGCCAGCTATGCCGGGAAAAATTCGGGCGGCAGGCTGCGCTGATCGGTTTTGGCACCCATGGCGGGACGGTGGCGGCGGCAACCGACTGGGACGGGGATATGGAAGTGAAGCGGATCATCCCCTCCCGCCACGACAGCTATGAGCGGCAATTCCATGACAGCGGCGTCGCGCGCTTCCTGTTGGACATGGCGCCGGACAGGCATGCCGAACTCCGCCAGAAGCTGAGCGATCCGCGGCTCGAACGCTTCATCGGCGTCATTTACCGGCCGGAGACGGAGCTTCAGAGCCATTACAGCCAGGCGGTTCTGCCCGAGCAGTTCGACGCCTTTGTCTGGTTCGACCAGAGCGAGGCGGTGACGCCGCTAGGCCCGGAACACCATCGCGGCGTTCCGGAAACCTGGCCTTTTGGGGAGTGACCCTCCCTTATTTCATTGTCGGGATGACGAAGCTCTGGTCGATCACGGCGCCGCCCGAAGGCCAGCGCTGGGTGATCTTCTTGGTGCGGGTGTAGAAGCGGACGCCGTCCAGGCCATATTGATCGAGGTCGCCGAAGCCCGAACGCTTCCAGCCGCCGAAGCTGTGATAGGCGACCGGCACCGGGATCGGCACGTTGATGCCGACCATGCCGACTTCGACATCGGCGGCGAACTTGCGGGCATAATCGCCGTTGCGGGTGAAGATGGCGACGCCGTTCCCATACTGATGCTTCGAGGGATAGCTGAGCGCTTCCTCGAAGGTCTGGGCGCGCAGGATCTGGAGCACCGGGCCGAAAATCTCGTCCTGATAGCTCTTCATCTGCGGCGTCACCCGGTCGATCAGCGTCGGGGCCAGATAGAAGCCCTCCTCATAGCCCTGGAGCGAGAAACCGCGCCCGTCGACGACGATTTCCGCGCCTTCATCGGCGGCCATCTGGATATAGCTTTCCACGCGGGCCTTGTGCACGCCGGTGACGAGCGGGCCATATTGCGCATCGGGATCGGTCGGGATGCCGGGACGCAGCGTTTCGATCGCGCTGACCAGCTTGGCGCGGAGGGCGTCGGCGGTGCCTTCGCCGACCGGCACCACCACCGGCAGCGCCATGCAGCGCTCGCCCGCCGAGCCATAGGCCGCGCCGACGATATCCGCCACCGCCTGATCCATGTCGGCGTCGGGCAGGATGATGCCGTGATTCTTGGCGCCGCCCATGGCCTGCACGCGCTTGCCGTTCTGGGCGCCGCGGGCATAGACATAATTGGCGATGTCGGAGGAGCCGACGAAGCTGACCGCCTTGATATCGGGATGGTCGAGAATGGCGTCGACCATTTCCTTGTCGCCATGGATGACGTTCAGGATGCCGGCAGGCAGGCCCGCTTCGATCGCCAGTTCAGCGAGACGGACGGGCACCGACGGGTCACGCTCCGAAGGCTTCAGGATGAAGGCGTTGCCGCAGGCGATCGCCATCGAGAACATCCACAACGGGATCATCGCCGGGAAGTTGAACGGCGTGATGCCCGCCGCGATGCCGAGCGGCTGGCGCATCGAATAGACGTCGATGCCCGGGCCCGCGCCCTGCGTGTATTCGCCCTTCAGCAGATGGGGGATGCCGCAGGCGAATTCCACTACTTCCAGACCGCGCTGGATATCGCCCTTGGCATCCGCGACCACCTTGCCATGTTCGGAGGAGAGCAGGACGGCGAGTTCGTCCATGTTCTGCTCGATCAGTTCCTTGAAGCGGAACATCACGCGGGCGCGGCGCTGCGGGTTGGTCGCGGCCCATGCGGGCTGGGCGGCAAGGGCGGAATCGATCGCCTTCTGGAGATGGGCGGCAGTCGCGAGTTCGACCTGCGCCTGCACCGCGCCGGTCGCGGGATTGAGCACGTCGGACAGGCGCGCGCCGGCCAGCGGGGCGGACTCGCCGTGAATGAAATGGGTGATGTTGCGCATTTTCCGGGTCCTCTCCAGACTTTGAACGGCTTTGATATAGACGGATCGGCTTTGCAGATATACAGATATCAAGACACATTGGTTGTGCAGATTTGCCTATGCTCAATTCCGACGAACTGCGCCTGTTCCTGGCCGTGATGCGGGAAGGCAATATGCTGGCCGCCGCACGCCGGGTCGGCGTCGACCATAGCACGGTCGCCCGGCGCCTGACCAATATGGAGGGGACGCTGGGCGCGCGGCTGTTCGATCGCAGCCCGCGCGGGGTTACGCCGACGCCCGCCGCCTTCGCGCTGGTTGCCCATGCCGAACGGATCGAAAGCGAATTGCTCGCCGCGATGAGCAGCGTCGCCGGGCGCGACCGGGAGGTGGAGGGGACGGTGCGGCTGGCGACGCCGGAGGCCTTTGCCAGCCATTTGATCGCGCCGCGCGTGGCCGATTTGCGGCAGCGGCACCCGCGCCTGACGCTGGAACTCGCCTCCGAAAGCAAGGTGGCCAGCCTTTCCCGGCGGGAGGCGGAGATTGCCGTGATGCTGAAACCGCCTCCCAAAGGCCGCTTCGTGACGCGCAAGCTGGTCGACTATCGCCTGGGACTCTATGCGTCCAAAACCTATCTGGAGCGGCAGGGGGAGCCGGCGACGCGCGCCGACCTCAGCCGCCATGTCTTCGTTTCCTATATCGAGGAACTGGCCGGATTTGCGGAGATGATCGCGCTCGATCAACTCCTGCCCGGCGCGACGATCGTCTTCCGGGCCAGTTCCAGCGCGGCGCAGCATGCGGCGGTGGCGGCGGGCATGGGGCTGGGCGTGCTGCATGTCTTCGCGGCGGCGGATGACGATCGGCTGGTCCAGCTTTTCCCCGAGTCGATGGAGGTGTGGCGCAGCTATTGGCTGGTCATGCATGCCGACCTGCAACGGCTGCCGCGCGTTCGGGCGGCAGCCGATTTCCTGGAGGACGTCACCCGAACGATGCGCGACCGGTTATAGGCCAACCCTGTCCGCAACATTACAGGCAATTAAATTGCAAAGACCGCCGGTTGGGAGAATGAAGGTGCCGGGATCGGAAGGGCGCGGGCTATGGAAGGCGGGCTGGAAACTGTCTATCACGCGCTTCGCGGCGAGTTGCTGCGGTTTCTGGTCGCGCGGACGGGCAATGCGGCCGAAGCGGAAGATGTGCTGCACGATATGTGGCTGCGGATCGGGGAGGGCAACAGCGGTCCCGTCGCCAATCCCCGCGCCTATCTCTATCGCGTCGCGCAGAATCTGGTGCTTGACCGGCTGCGCGAGAAGAAACGGCGCGAAATACGCGATCGGGCGTGGATGGAGATGGCATCCGGCAGCGATTTGCGGCATGCCGATCCCGTCGATCCGCGCGCCGATGCGCTGGAACAGATGACCGCGCGGGAGGAGGTGGCGCGGCTTGCCTCCGCCATCGCCAATCTCCCGCCGGGCGCGCGGCGCGCTTTCCAGTTGCATAAGGTCGAGGGCTTGCCCCATGGCGAAGTTGCCGAGCGCCTTGGCATCAGCAAGAGCGGCGTGGAGAAGCATATGGCGGTCGCCATGAAATATTTGCGCCGCGCGCTCCGCGATGACTGAGGCGTCGCGCTGATGCCGGCGTCACAGGGGAGGCAAAGCGGCAAAACCGGGAGGACATGCCGCGACGGGACGGGACCATGACGGAAACGATCATCGATCAGGCGATCGCCTGGCACCGCGCGCAGGACGATGCGGATTTCGACTGGGACGGCTTCACGCTGTGGCTGGAGGCTGATCCCGCGCATCGCGCCGCCTTTGATGAGATCGCCCTGCTGGACGCCCGGATCGTCGCGCATCGCCCGGCACTGGCCGCGCTGTTGCCGCCGGTGGAGGGCGCGCCGGTGGTGCTTCTCTCAGCGGAAAACCAGGCGGTGCCGCGCCGCCGCTGGACTCGCTGGGCCGGTGGCGGGATTGCGGCGGCAATGGCGCTGGCGATCGCCATTCCTGCTTTGCGGTCGCCCGCTTTGCCGGTGCTGGAGTATCGTACCGGCACGGGGCAGAGCCGCGCCATCGCGCTGAAGGACGGCTCCCGGATCGCGCTGGCCGCGTCCAGCCATTTGCGGGTGGAGGGCGAAGGACAGGACCGGTTGACGCTGGAGGGCAGCGCGACATTCGACATTCCACACCGTCCCGGCCGGACAATGATGATCCGGGCGGGCGGACAGGAAATCAGCGACATCGGCACGCGCTTCGACATATTGGCCGACGCCCGGACGATGCGGATCGCCGTCGCCGAAGGCGCGGTCGCGGTCAGGCCGACGGGCAAGAGCGAAGCGGTTCGCTTGTCGGCCGGGCGGCAGATGGTGATCGACCGGGCGGCGCATCAGGGCGAAATCAGTGCCGTAACGCCAAACGCCATCGGCAGCTGGCAACAGGGACGGCTGGTCTATGAAGGCGTGCCGCTCTCTCTGGTCGCGTCGGACATCAGCCGCTATGCAGGAACGCCTGTCAGGGCCGGAGCCGACGTCGCTGACAGGCATTTTTCCGGTGTGTTGATCGTGGGGGATGGATCGGGTCTTGTCGGTGAAGTGGCGCAGCTCATGGGCCTTCGGACTTCCTATCAGGGTGGCGCTGTCCTGCTGCGCGCTGGCGGCACCGGCTAGCGTCCGGGCGCAGGTCCGGCAGATCAGCATCGAAGCCGCGCCGCTGCCTGCGGCGCTGGCAGAATTATCGCGGCAAACCGGCGTCTCGGTCGGCTTCGAGGGGCGCTTGCCGGACTTCAGAACCCGCCCGGTCAACGGCAGGCTCACGGCGGAGCAGGCGCTGGCGCAGATTCTGAAAGGTACGGGGCTGAAGGCGCAGCGCCTGTCCGCCACGACCTTTCGTCTGGTGCGGGCGGGACGGTCCGCGCCTCGGCCTGTGGTCGAGCGGGCCCCCCTGCCGCGCCCCGGCGGAACGGTGGACATCATCGTCACCGGCACCAAGCGGGAAGAGGCGCTGGCCCGCCTGCCTGTTTCCATCGCCGTCGCGCAGGCACCGGGCGAACGGAGCGGCACGCTGCTGCCGGGAACCGCTGATGTGGCCTGGCGGCTCGACGGCCTGACGCTGACCAATCTGGGGCCGGGGCGCAACCGCGAATTCATCCGGGGCGTGGCCGACAGCCCATTCAACGGCAACAGCCAGTCGACTGTCGCCATTCTCGTCAACGATGCCCGTGCCGCCTATAATGCGCCCGATCCTGATCTGCGCCTGGTCGATGTCGAGCGGGTGGAACTGCTCAAGGGACCGCAGGGGTCGCTTTACGGCACGGGCACATTGGGCGGGGTCTATCATATCGTGACCCGCCCGCCCGATGCCGGTGCTTTTTCCGCCATGGCGGGCATCGGCGGCTCCGTAGCCACGCATGGCGAGATCGGCGGCAGCGCGGAGGCGATGGTCAATCTGCCGATCGTCGCGGACCGGCTGGCGGTGCGCGGGGTCGCCTATGCGGCGCGCGAGCCGGGCTGGATCGACACCGCCGGGCGGGGCGATGCGAACCGGGGGGAGGTGAGCGGGTTTCGCCTGGCCCTGCGCGCGTTGCCGGACGACTGGACCATCGATCTGAACGGCATCGTCCAGATGCAGGATGTCGCGGACAGCCAATATGTCTATGCCCGGCACCGGCTGGAACGGCCCGCGCAACCGGTCGAACCGCATGATAATGATTTCGCCATGGCATCTCTGCGGATCGCGGGAAAACTGGGGGATGCCGATCTCGTCTATGCCGGAAACTGGGTGGATCATGACGTATCCAGCACGCTGGATGCGAGCGCGCTGTCCGCATCCGCCTTTGGCGTTCCGGCTCCGGCGCTTTATGTTGAGCAGCGCAAAAACCGCCTGTTCGACCAGGAAGTCCGCCTGTCCCGGAGCGAGGGCAACGGCCTGTCATGGCTGGCGGGCCTGTCCTTCATGGATGTGCGCAACCACCTGTCGGGCGTGATCCGGGGCACCACGGATGTGACGGTGGCGACGGGGATACAGGGGGTGCTGGAACTCTCGGCCTTCGGCGATATCCGCGTGCCGTTGTCCGATGCGCTGTCCCTGAGCGCCGGCGGTCGCCTGTTCCATTCGCGGATCGAGGAGGAACGGGGCACGAAAAGGGCGCGGGTGGAGGTTTCGGTGTCGCGCAGCGGCTTTACCCCTTCGCTTGCCTTGTCCTGGCAGGCGGGGGGCAGCGATTTCCTCTATCTGCGCTATGCCGGGGCGCTGCGTCCGGGCGGCCTGTCGCAGACCAGCGCGGGATCGGCGGAGCGTTTTGAATCGGACGAATTGCAGACCTTCGAAGCGGGCTGGCGCCATGGCGCCTCGGCGCGGCTGACGATCAATGCCGATGCATTCCTGACGACATGGTCACATATGCAATCGGATTATCTGCTGTCCAACGGGCTGATCGGCACCCGCAATGTCGGTGACGCGCGCATTCATGGGGCGGAACTGTCGGTGGACTGGACGGCGCATGGCTGGGCCGTCACTGCCGGGCTGGTGGCGCAAAGCGCGCTGCTGACAAGGACGAGCGATGGGGCCGAGATCGAGGATCGCCACTTGCCCGTCATTCCGGACTGGACGGCGCGGCTGGGATTGAGCCGATCCTTCGCGTTTCGGGGATGGAGCGGGACCGCCGGCGCACGTTTCGCCTATCTCAGCCCATCCCGGCTCAGCTTCGATCCGGGGCTGGATCGCCGCATGGGCGATTATGCGCTGGCCGACGCCGATCTGCTGCTGCGCAAGGGGGTGTGGAGCATTCGCCTTTCAGGCAGCAATCTGTTCGATTGCAGGGCAGACAGCTTCGCCTTCGGCAATCCCTTTTCGCTCGGCAGGGGCGCGCAATATACGCCTTTGCGGCCGCGGCAATGGACGGTGAGTTTCACTAGGTCCTGGTGAGCGCGAAGACGGCGGCATAGCCGACATGGTCCGATAGCATGCTGCCGTCGGCGGCGTGACCGAAGGGCACCTCGATCCGGCGCAGCGCGACATCGATGTCCCGGCCGGGCGCGAAAAATTCCCAGTCCCGTCCACCCCGTTCCGATCGCCGCGCGTCGGCGGACAGCGGCAGGCGAAGCCCTTCCGCCGCCGCATAGGCGCTGTTCATGGGAATGCCGAAGCTCCAGTCCCTGGCCGCATGGTCGATCAGGTCGGCGCGGCGCGCCTCGGTCTGTCCGGCGTTGAAATCGCCCGCCACGATCAGCGCGTTGCGTGGATCATGATAGCGGCGGATGAAGGCGGTGAGGCATTCGAGCTGACGGCCATGGGCATGGTTCGACCGGTCGTCCGCCACATCGGATGCGCGGCGGCTGTTGAGATGCGTGGTGACGACATCGATCGGATCGGATTGGCCGGGCAGCCTGATCCGTGCCAGCACCGCGCCCTTGTTCGCCAGGCAATCGAACCCCGCGCAGGCGAAGCGGGGATAAGCCATGACATGCGCCTCGACGATCGGAAAGTCCGACAGCAGTTGCAGGCCGCTGCCGACGAAGGGGCCGATCCCCTCGCCATGGGACCAGCTTGCCACCGCCGCGAATCGGACGTCGCCGGGCCCGGGCGGCTGCGGGCTGGCGGCATATTCGCCCGGCCCGTCGACGATATAGCGATAGCCCGCCGCCCGCCCGATCGCCCGCGCGTCGCTGGTGAAGGCTTCCTGCAACAGCACGATCTGCGGATTGCGTCCCGCCGTGCGCAGTCCCCGCAACGTGGCGGCGATGCGGGCAAGGTCCGTGGGACGTCCCCATGCCACCGGCCAGGGCACGCCATGGACATTATAGGTCATCACCGACAGTTCGCCGCCGAAGCGGGCAGGGCCCGTCACAGACGCCGGGCTGCGGGTATCGGCCGAGGGAGCCGCCGCGATCAGCGCGGCGATGGCGGTCGTCCGCAGGGCATGTCCGAAAATGCGCACGCTTCTTCTCCTGCCGCGATGCTGGGAAGACGGCGGCGCGCGAATGTCGCCTCAGTTGTCGCAAGTCGAAAAAATAATCCGGCAAGGAACTGCGGTCATTTCCGGCCGCGACGTCTCCACGGCGGGAATGAAGGAGCGTCCATGGCAAGGCTTGTAACAATGGCGTCATCCCCGACCATCATAGCGCGCCCCGTAATGTACAGGCGTTCGGGGGGCGTGGACCTGTCATGAAGCGGCTTCTTTTTTCCATTCATGATGTCGGCCCCCGTTTCGAGACGGAGGTGGATCTGTTGCTGGACCGGGTGGCCCATCACGTCGGGCCGGCCGAACTGGCCATGCTGGTGGTGCCCGATCATTGGGGGCGGCATCCGCTGGTGGCGGATTGCTCCTTCGCGGCGCGGCTGCGCGCATGGGCGGAGGCGGGGGTCAGCATGTTCGTCCATGGCTGGTTCCACAGGGACATGGCTGTCCATCGCGATGCGCTGGCGCGATTCAAGGCGCGCCACATGACCGCGGGGGAAGGCGAATTTCTGGGGCTGGACAGCGGAACGGCGGTCCGGCGCATGCAGGACGGGCGCGATCTGATCGAACAGATTACGGGGCGGCCGGTGGCGGGGTTCATCGCGCCTGCCTGGCTCTATGGCGCGCCTGCGCTCGATGCGCTGGGGCAATGCGGCTTCGCGCTGGCGGAGGACCATATGAAGGTCTGGCATCCGCCTTCGGGCAGGGTGCTGGCGCGCGGGCCGGTCATCACCTGGGCCAGCCGCAGCCGGGCGCGCATTGCATCTTCGCTGCTGGCGGCGCGCCTGTTGCCGCCTCTGCTGCGCCATGCGCCGGTCGCGCGGGTCGCGGTGCATCCGGGCGACGCGCATGTGCCCGCGCTGCTCGCCAGCATCGATCGCGTGCTGCGGCGGCTGGGCCGCACCCACCGGCCTGCCCGTTATGGCGACCTGCTGGCGGGCTGATATGCGCGTTCTCACCTTCCTGCACAGTTTCGAGCCGGGCGGCGTTGAGCGGGTGGCATTGCGGCTGGTCCGCTGCTGGCGGGAACAGGGCGTCGACGCGCCGTTGTTCCTTGGGCGTGCCAGCGGCGCGATGCGCGGGGAACTGGGCGAGGGCCTCAATCCTCATATTCCCCGCCAGCCCCGCTTTTCCGTCGCCGGCTTCGAAACATTCTGGATGATCGCGACGCTGCCTTCCTTCATCCGCCGGTCGCGGCCCGACGCTCTGTTCTGCGCGGGCAACAGCTACGCCGTGGTCGCCGTCGCGATGAAGCTGCTGCTGGGCCGCGCCTGTCCGCCGATCCTGGCCAAGATCAGCAATGATCTGGAACGACGCGACATGGCCTGGCCGGGACGCTTGGCCTATCGGCTCTGGTTGCGAGTCCAGGGCTGGTTCATCGATCATTTCGTTGCCATCGCACCGGGGCTGGAGCGTGAAATCGCGGCGCTTGTCCGCCCGGCGGAACAGGCGATCAGCATCATTCCCGATCCTGCTTTGTCGCTGGCGCAGATCGATCGGCTGCGCGCCGTCCGCCGCGCGGGGGGAGGGGACGAGGGACGCCTGTTCGTCGCTATCGGCCGTCTGGCGCGGCAGAAAAATTATCCGCTGATGCTTGAAGCCTTTGCCGAGGCGGCGGGACCGGCCGATCGCCTGCTCGTCTTTGGCGACGGCCCCGAGCGCAGGGCGTTGCAACGACGCGTGCAGCGGCTTGGCATCGGCGATCGGGTCCGTTTCATGGGTCATGTGCCCGACCCGGCACTGGAGATCGGCCGGGCCGATGCTTTCCTGCTGTCCTCCGATTATGAAGGCATGCCTGCCGCCGTGCTGGAGGCGCTGGCCGTCGGCCTTCCCGTCATCGCCACGCGGTGCAGCGCGGCGATGGGAGGGTTGCTGGCCGACGGCGCGCTTGGCCGCCTTGTCCCTGTGGGCGACCTGCAAGGCTTCGCCGCCGCCCTGATGGAGGTGCCCTTGCCGCAGGATGGCCCGGCCAGCCTTGCCCAGGCGCGTCGCTTCACGCTGGAAGTCGCGTCCGATGCCTATCTCGACAGTTTCGGCAAGATTTCTTCGCGGCCGACTGCGGCGGCCCGCGCGCTGCGGCGTCATCCCATCCCGTCAACAATGACGAGCCCGTCATGACCGGCAACAGTTCCACCGGCTTCCTTCCTCCACCCGTCGTGCCGTTCGATCCGGCGGTCCTCGACCAGACGGTCCTCGATCCCCGGCCGCTGATCCAGTCGGGCCGCAACTGGACTCGCTGGGCCGGGCCGCTGGTTTCGGTGCTGATCCTGATCGTGGCGCTGCACCAGTTTCACGGCATCGATCCGGCCAGCCTCTGGACCTTGTTGCCGGACGGCATCGCCTTCTGGGGTGCCTTCGCGCTTTATTATCTGTCCGGCCCGCTGTCCGAATGGGTGATCTTCCGTCGCCTCTGGTCGATCCCGGCGGAAGGCTTCGCGGCGCTGCTGCGCAAGCTGGTGAGCAATGAGATACTGCTCGGCTATCTGGGGGAGGTCTATTTCTACGCCTGGGCGCGGCGCAGCGCGAAGATCACCACCGCGCCCTTTGGCGCGATCAAGGATGTGACGATCCTGTCCGCGCTGGTGGGCAATGGCGTGACATTGGTGATGGTGGCCTTTGCCGTGCCGCTGCTGGGCGCGGTCGATGCGCGGCTCAATACATGGGAAGTGGGCGGGTCGATCCTGTTCGTGCTGGCGACGTCGCTGGTCGCCATGCTGCTGCGCAAGCGGCTGTTCACATTGCCGCGCAAAGAGTTGTGGGGGGTCGCGGCCATCCATTTGCTGCGCATCGTCGCGACGACGATGCTGGCGGCGATGATGTGGCACATGCTGTTGCCCGCCATTGCCCTGAGCTGGTGGATCTTGCTCGGCACGCTGCGGCAGTTGGTGTCGCGCCTGCCCTTCCTGCCGAACAAGGATGTGGTGTTCGCCGGCATGGCCGCTTTCCTGATCGGGCGCGACAGCGAGATCGTCTCGGCCATGGCGCTGATGGCGTCGCTGATCCTTGCCGCGCATCTTCTGGTCGGCATGATGCTGGGCGTCACCGGCCTGCTGCGGGAAAGCCGGGCGCAATGATCGCGACCATTTTCCTCGCCACTGTGGCGATCCCCTCCATCCCGGAGCTGGGCAAGGCCGAGGGGCAATGCCGCGCGGATGAAAGAGGTGCAGCCTATCTGGTGGAGGTGGCGGGCCTCAAGGACCGCAAGGGACGGCTAAAGCTGGAGCTTTATCCCGCGAACGACACGGATTTCCTGGCGGATGACAATATCCTGATCGCCGCAGGCAAGCCGTTCCGGCGCGTCGAGGAACCGGTGCCGCCATCCGGCCCGGTGCAACTGTGCATTCGCGCGCCCGGCCCGGGCATCTATGCGCTCAGCCTGCTGCACGACCGCGACGCAAACCGCCGCTTCTCGCTGTCGATCGACGGCATTGGCTTTGCGGGCAACCCGAAGCTGGGCTGGTCGAAGCCTCATGCCGCAGTCGCCAGCGCGCCCGTGGGCAGCGGCCCCACGCATATCACCATCACCGTCAATTATCGCCGGGGGCTGTTCTCCTTCGGCCCAGCGGAGAAATAAGCTGATGCGCATCGTTGACGTCTGCGCCTTCTATGCGCCCAGCGGCGGCGGGGTGAAGACCTATGTGGAGCGCAAGCTGCGCGCCGGGGCGCAGGCGGGGCATGAGGTCATCATCCTCGCCCCGTCTGACAGCGACCGGGTGGTGGAGGCAGGCGGCGGCAAGATCGTCATGCTGCCCGCCCGCCGTTTCCCGCTGGACCGGCGCTATTCCTATTTCGACGATGAACAGTCGCTCCACGCCATGCTCGACCGGCTGCAACCCGATCTGGTGGAGGCGTCCTCGCCCTGGGGCAGCGCCGCGATGGTCGCCCGCTGGCGGGGAGGAGCGCCACGCGCGCTCATCATGCATGCCGACCCTTTGTCCGCTTATGCCTATCGCTGGTTCGGACCGGTGTTGAGCCGTGAGACGATCGACCGGGGCTTCGACTGGTTCTGGCGTCATTTGCGGCGTCTGGACGACAGTTTCGATCTGGTGGTCAGCGCCAGCGACAGCCTGACGCAGCGGCTGGAGGCCGGACGCCTGAGGCGCGTCGTGACCCTGCCCATGGGCGTCGAGCCCGGCCATTTCAGCCCGGCGCGGCGGAATGAGCGGCTGCGCGCGCGGTTGCTGGACCGCTGCGGTCTGAGCCCCGATGCGACATTGTTGTTGGCGGTCGGCCGTCATGCGCCGGAAAAGCGCTGGCCCATGGTCATCGATGCCGTCGCCTCCGCGGGCTTCAGCACGCCGGTGGGGTTGGTGTTGGTCGGCGACGGACGGGAACGGGCGCGGGTTCGCCGTGCCGCCGCCAATAATCCGCATATCCAGTTGCTGGCGCCGATGCATGACCGGGCCGCGCTGGCCGAACTGCTCGCCAGCGCCGACGCGCTGGTCCATGGCTGCGAGGCGGAAACCTTCTGCATGGTCGCGGCGGAAGCGCGCGCCAGCGGCCTGCCGGTCATCGTCCCGGACGAAGGCGGTGCATCGGATCAGGCGCGCAGCGGTGGCGGTCTGCTTTATCGCGCCGGGCAGGCCGACGGCCTGGCCGCCGCCATTGTCGATTTCGTGAAGGAAGAACCCGCCGGGCAGCGCCGCCGCGCCGCGATCATGGCGCCGTCGGTCATGACCATGGACGATCATTTCGACAGGCTCTTTTCCGCTTATGAGCGCCTTGCATCGGGTCGGCGCCATGCTGCTTAAGCGATCATTGCCGCTGGGGCGGCGCTCCGGAATGGCCGCTGGCGATCGGCCGGAACCTCGCGCGCGAACGAAAGATGCCGGGCAACCTCATCATTGCGGCCTGCAACACCGGTCCAACTGCGAATGCTGGTCCTTCTGGGCTGCCATGCTCTGGTGGCTGCTGCGGCGCTCGTGATCCCCGTCAGATTTAACGCAGCGCGCCTTATCGGTGCGCCAACCGCCGCCTGTTCCTGTCCACGGCCTTTCGGTAATGGGCGGTCGAGGCCTGCATGACCGAAAGCGGCGTCGTGCCCAGGGCGCCGGTCATGGCTTTCCATTGCAATGCCGCTGCCGCTTCGATTTTCTCGACGACCATCCGCTGTGCCTCGATCGCCGCGGCTGGATTGCCGGCCAGCAGTTTCGGCAGGCGAAGGCTGATCACCGTGGCAGCTTCCAGTCCCAGACTCCAATAGCTGAGGGCAACCGTCATGGGATCGATCTGCCGCATCTTTATCTCCTGCTTCCTGTTCACGCTGTTCGCCATAGCCCATTTTGCGGCTTTGTGAGCGAGTCTCGATTCATGTGAGGTGATTTTCAGGAACTTGGCTCTGATCCCAGTGGTTTCCCCCACAGGCTTTGCCACCATGCCGTGGCGGCATAAGCAGAAGATCGGAGAGTGGAGCAATCGTGGCGACATCATTCGAAGACAGGGCGGCGCAAGGCCGGCTGGGTGAAGGCCGAGGTCCGGAATTTCTGGCGCTCGCCTTCAGGGAGTTTTTCAGGAACCCCCTGGCCGTCGGTTCAGCCTTCCCGGCGTCGCGTTTCCTGGTGGACAGCATGTTGGCGCCTGTCGACTGGAGCCGACAGGATTGCGTCGTCGAATTCGGTCCGGGCACCGGCATATTCACCCACGCCCTGCTGGATCGCCTTCCCGGCCATGCGCGGCTTCTGGCCGTTGATACCAGCGCGGCCTTCATCGATCATCTGCGCAAGGGGACCGATGACCGACGCCTGATCGCCGTTGCCGGTTCAGCCGACAATATCCTGAACATCATGGCCGATCATGGATTGGACAGGGTTGGCTGCATCCTTTCCGGCTTGCCCTTTTCGACGTTGCCGCCGGGCCGGGCGGAACGGCTCATGCGGACAAGCTGCCGCTCATTGGCGTTCGATGGCCTGTTTCTGGCCTATCAGATGCGCAAGACCGTGGCGCCTCTTCTCACGCGAAGGTTCGCCAGGGTCACGACGGGTTTCGAGTGGCGCAACATGCCTCCCTGTCATCTCTATTGGGCGTCTCGTCCGCTTTGATGAGGCAGGGGGCGGCCCTTCCCCCCACTTCAGTCGTCGGCGGTCTGTTCAGCCAATTGAGCGATGATGTTGAGG
>NZ_JALDYQ010000081.1:0-19603 GCF_032153725.1 Sphingobium sp.
TCGATGCCCGACTTCGACATCGACTTCTGCGAAACGCGGCGCGGCGAAGTGATCCGCTATGTGCAGCAGAAATATGGGTCGGATCATGTCGCCCAGATCATCACCTTCGGTAAGCTGAAAGCGCGCGCCGTGCTGAAGGATACCGGCCGCGTGTTGCAGATGAGCTATGGCCAGGTGGACCGCCTTGCCAAGCTGGTGCCCAATCATCCGACCGATCCCTGGACGCTGGAACGGTCGCTGAACGGCGTGGCCGAATTCAGGGCGGAATATGACAATGACGGGCAGGTCAAGCGCCTGATCGACTATGCCATGAAGCTGGAGGGGTTTCCGCGCCATAGCTCCACCCATGCTGCCGGCGTGGTGATCGGGGACAGGCCGCTTTCGCAACTGGTGCCGCTTTATCGCGATCCCCGTTCCGACATGCCGGTGACGCAGTTCGACATGAAATATGTCGAAGGCGCGGGACTGGTGAAGTTCGACTTCCTTGGGCTCAAGACATTGTCGGTCCTCCAGAAGGCCGTTCAACTTCTCGCCGGACGGGGCGTGGCGGTCGATCTCACCTCGCTCGGCTGGGACGATCCGGCGGTTTATGAACTGCTCCAGCGGGGTGACACGGTGGGCGTGTTCCAGTTGGAATCGGAAGGCATGCGCAAGACGCTGGCCGCCGTGCGTCCCACCAATTTCGGTGACATCATTGCGCTGGTGTCGCTCTACCGTCCCGGCCCGATGGACAATATTCCGATGTTCGGCCGTCGCAAGAATGGACAGGAAGACATTGAATATCCTCATATCCTCCTGAAACCCATTCTCGAAGAAACCTATGGCATCTTCGTCTATCAGGAACAGGTGATGCAGGCCGCGCAGATATTGGCGGGCTATTCGCTGGGTGACGCCGACCTGCTACGCCGCGCCATGGGCAAGAAGATCAAGGCGGAGATGGACGCCCAGCGCGCCCGTTTCGTCGAAGGCTGCGCAAGGAGCGATATCGCCGCTGGCAAGGCCAATGAGCTGTTCGACCTGATCGACAAATTCGCCGGCTATGGCTTCAACAAATCGCACGCCGCCGCCTATGCTCTGCTGGCGTATCAGACCGCATGGCTGAAGGCCCATTATCCGGCGGAATTCTATGCCGCGTCGATGGCCTTCGATATTCACCTCACCGACAAGCTGACCGTATTCGTCGACGATATGCGCCGGATGGGACTGGCCTGTCTGGCCCCCGACATCAATCGCAGCCTTGCGGATTTCTCGGTCGATGCGGTCGAATATGATGGCGACGATCCACGTCTGGGCTTTGCTGTGCGCTATGCCCTGGGCGGCCTGAAAGGCGTTGGCGAGAAGGCGATGGAGCAACTGGTCGCTGAGCGTGAGGCTGGCGGCCCATTCAAGTCGCTGGATGATTTTGCCGACCGGATCGAACCGCGCCTGCTCAACCGGCGGCAGTTGGAAAGTCTGGCGGCAGCGGGCGCGTTTGACGATGTGCATCCCGACCGCGCGGGGGTCCATGCGGCGGCGGAAATGATCCTGAGCGTCGCCTCGAGCGCTGCCGAGGCAAGGGAAAGCGGGCAGGGCGGCCTGTTCGGAGACGTGGAGACGCCCCACGCGGATGTCCGGATACCGCCGCATCAGACCTGGTCGATGGCGGATCGCATGGCGCAGGAAAAGGACGCTTTCGGCTTCTATTTCTCGGCGCATCCGGTCGACCGCTACCGGCATCTGGCGGAGGCGCGCGGCGCGAAAAGCTATGGCGCGATCTGCGCCGAGCCCGTGGCCGAGGGCGGTCGTGCCAATGGCGTGATGGCCGCCATGGTCGAAGATGTGCGCTGGCGCGAAACCAAGCGCGGCGCGCGTTACGCCGCCGCCACTTTCTCGGACAGCAGCGGCCAGTTTCAGGCGAGTTGCTTTGATGAGGATGCCTGCAAGGCGATCGAAGACATGGCCCGGGAGGGTGACTGCGCTCTTTTGATGGTGGAGTTGGATCGTTTGCCCGGCGAGGAAACGCCCCGCGTTACGATCAGGGGCGTCGAGCCGTTCCGCCAGTTGGCCAATAATTCGCGCATGGAATTGGTGATCGATGTGATCGACGTGGCGGCAATCGAGGCGCTGGCCCAGCTTCTGTCGCGAACCAAGGGGGGGCGTAGCGAAGTATTCCTGCGCGCGCCGGTTGGCGGCGGCAAGGCGGCACGGCTGTTTCTGGGCGACGACTATCTGATCGGCGCCGACCAGGTGGACGCCATCGCGACGATCCCCAGCCTGCGCATAGGCCGTTTCGAACGGATGGAGGCGAAGGCCGATGGTTATCGCGCGCGGAACCGGCGGTCAGGCCTGAAGCTGGTGGCGGGCTGATCCAGTCCTCAGAACAGCCGCAACTGGTCGTCAGCCGGCTTGCGGAAAAGATCGGTGCGCAGGGTCAGGCGTTCGCCGGTAAATCCGGCGCGGTTGCGGGCTTTCTGGAAACGGGTGCGGATCAGGTCGGCCCAGACGCGCTGACCGCGCATCCGGCTGCCGAAATTCGGATCATTGTAGCGCCCACCCCTGATATCGTGGATGATGGCCATCACCTTGGCCGCGCGATCGGGATAATGCTCCTCCAGCCATGCGCGGAACAGCGGGGCGACTTCGTGCGGCAGGCGGACGGGGATATAGCTGGCGTCGCGGGCGCCTGCCGATGCCACGCGGGCGACGATGCTTTCCATCTCATGATCGGTGATGGCCGGGATGATGGGAGAGATGCTGGCCACGACCGGGATTCCGGCCTGGGACAGTTCGCGGATCGCCTCTACCCGCCGGAGTGGATGCGGCGCTCGCGGTTCCAGGGTTCTGGCGGTGACGGGATCAAGCGTCGTGACCGAAATCATGACGGCGACAAGCCCTTCCCGGGCCATGGACGCCAGCAGATCAATATCGCGCAAAATGCGGTCGGACTTGGTCGTGACATAGGTTGGATGACGGCATTCCCACAATATTTCAAGACATTGCCTTGTGATCTTCCAATCCCGTTCGATCGGTTGATAGGGATCGGTATTGGTTCCCATGGCAATCGGCGTGATCATGTGGTTTTTTCGGGATAGCTCCTTGCGGAGCAGTTCAGCAGCATTGGGCTTTGCGAACAGGCGGGTTTCGAAATCAAGGCCGGGCGACAGGTCATGATAGGCATGGGTGGGGCGCGCGAAACAATAGATGCAGCCATGTTCGCACCCGCGATAGGCGTTGATCGACTGGCTGAAGGCAATATCGGGAGAGTTGTTGCGGTTGATGATGGTTCGCGGATGTTCAACGGCGACTTCCGTGCGACGGCGGGGGGGAGCGCCGTCAATTTCAGGCAGGGCATCGAGCCAATCGCCATCCGCCACTCGCTCGGGCATGTTGAACCTGCGGCTTTCGCCGTTCAACGTTGCGCCTCTGCCCTTTTCCGCGGTCATGGCAGCATTAGAACATAAAGAGAACATATTGACAAGGGACGTCGGGCACGCCACCAAGCGTCTCGGAAAAAAGGGGGAATCATGCGGAAGATCGCTGTCATGGCAGGATTGTGGATCGGGGTGCTGGCGACGCCGTGCACGGCGACGGATAACGACCCATGCGGGGCCAATCTGGTCTGTGCAAGCGATCCGCAGACCGTGGTTCAGGCCTTGCAGGCAGCGGGATACAAGGCTGCGCTGAGCAAGAGCAAGCAAACGGGCAACCCAAAGGTGGAGAGCGCCGCAAGCGGTTATAATTACACGATTTTCTTCTATGAATGCGAACAGAGCCGTCAATGCGGCTCATTGCAGTTTCAGGTGAGCTTCGAGGATGATGGCGGGAACACGCCTGAACTTGCCAATAAATGGAACAAGGACAAACGGTTCGCCCAAATGTCGGTCTGGGACGACCAATCGCTTGCACTGGCTTATGACGTGACGACCGTCGGAGGCCTTAATCAGAAGAATTTTGCGGATGTGGTCGACTGGTGGGCGGTCATGCTTGGAGAGGCTGGCAAATTCTTCAAGGAGAACCCCGCGCCAGCAAAGTCCGGCAGCCCTACCGCTCCATAAGGCGCGGCATCAGCTCCACGAAATTACATGGCCGGAAACGGCTGTCGAGCTGGCTGACGAGGATGCCGTCCCAGGCGTCCTTGACCGCGCCCGTCGATCCGGGCAGCGCGAAGATATAGGTGCCCCGCGCCACGCAGGCGGTCGCACGGGATTGTATCGTCGATGTACCGATGCTCTGATAGCTGAGCCAGCGGAACAGTTCGCCAAAGCCGGGAATTTCCTTGTCCTGCACCTGAGCCAACGCCTCTGGCGTCACGTCGCGGCCGGTGACCCCTGTTCCGCCCGTGGTGATGATGCAGTCGACGTGCGGATCGTCGATCCAGGCATGAAGGCGGGCGACGATGGCGGAGCGTTCATCGCGTTCGATATGACGAATTGCAAGGATATGACCCGCCGCCGCGATGCGTTCGGCCAATATGTCGCCCGATCGGTCGTCAGCGGCCGTACGGCTGTCCGACACCGTCAGCAGCGCGATGCGAACCGGCAGAAATGGCCGGCTTTCGTCTATCGGCATCAGTCGGAACCGCCTGCAACGCTGGCGCTGGCCATCGGCATCCGTGGCGTCAGGCGCACAAGGCGCGTTCCTTTGGCTCCGGGAAAGGCCGGCCACAGGCCTTGTGCCATGCCGGCGAGCGAATCCGCGCTGCCCTTCGCCTGAATCTGATACATCCAGTAATTCCGCATCACGATGTTCACATAGGCGCGGGTTTCATAATAGGGCAGCGATTCGATGAAGAGCAGCGGATCGCCATTATCCTTGACTTCGCTGTTCCAGCGTTCGACCGGAAGGGGGCCGGCATTATAGGCCGCCATCACCTTGGGCAACAGCCCGCCGGTCGCGCTCATGTCACGCAGGTTTTCCAGATAGCGCTGGCCATATTCCATATTGGTCGACGGCACGAACAATTGATCGGATGCTGCCAGTCCCATCAGATTGCCGGTGCTGGGCAGCACCTGCATCAATCCGCGCGCGCCCGCGCTGCTGACGACATCCCTGCGGAAACCGGATTCTTGAAGCGTATGCGCATAAATCAGGGCGGGATCGACCCGCCATCCCCCGTCGGGTCGCCAATCGGGTGCGGGGAAGCGCGCGAAACTGCCGGGCTGTTTGCCGACCGGGCCGTTATGGGCGAGCCACAGTTGCGTTTCCGGCAGGCTCAGCGCGCCGGCCAGTCGAAGCAAAGCATCATATTGGCCGGTCCCACCGATCTTCGCCTGATAGCGCAGCATCTGATCGGCGCGCGCGGTTTCACCGATCGCGGCAAGAGCGATGGCCGCCCGCACATTGGGGCTGTCCTTGATCTGCTGCCATTCCGTCGGGCCTAACCGGCTCGCGACAGGCGCACCGCCCAATGGCAGGCCCAGTGTTTCCCGCGCCAGCAGGCCGTAAAAGCTTTCATCGGACCGGGCAGCGGTCTTCAGCAGAGCTTCAACCCTTTCGGGTTCGCCGCAGATCATATAGGCCCGCGCGGCCCAATAGGCGCCGGCCGCGCGCATATCGCTATTGCCGGCAAGCGCCGCGACATTGCCGAAGGCGGGCGCGGCGGCGCGGCAGTCATTCTGGCGCCACGCCGCAAGCCCGGTCGTCCAATAGGCCTGCACCGCCCAGTCGCCGCCGCTGCGGTTTTCCAACGCTCGCGCCGCCATGCGCCGGGCATTGGCATCGTCGCTTTCGATATAATAGGCCCAGGCAATGCGCTGGCGCACTTCGGTCAGCCCTTCGGGTGTCAGGCCTGCTTCGCCCGCCATCAGCAGGGCCTCGGCTCCGGCGGGATCGTCATTCTTGATGAAAGGCTGAATCTGGCCGACCAGCGTCTGGGCGAGAGCGTCAGTCCTGATCGCCGGGACATATTCACGGCGAGGCGCGCTTCCCAGCCAGACCATCTTCTGCACCTGGGGCAGCGTCGGCAGGATGGTCGCGCCACGCTTCTGCGCCAGCCGCGAAAGCTGGTCGGCCTTGTCGAGCCAGGGTGCCTTGTTGATCAGATCGAGCAGCTCGAACAATTCGACCTTGGGTGAATTCCTGTCGAGATACAGTTCGGCCAAAGCAACCGGGCGGAAGGCGTCCTGCGCATCCAGGGTCATGATCATGGCCCTGGCATCAGTCCATTTCTGATCGCGCAAGGCCGCGTAAATGGCTTCATACCGCGCCTTGTCGGCATCGCTCGGCTTCAGAGGGATGGAGAAGTCCGAGGGGACGCCATGGGCCGGAACGGCCGTGTCGGCGCTTGCGGAGGCGGCGTTCGCATTCAGGGCAGCCAATCCGATGAAGGCGGTCATCGTCAGGCGGGACGAACGGGTCACGGCGCGAATCACTTGGGCATTTCCTCAATCAGGCCTTGCAGCAATCGCCAACATTCTGCCTTTGCGGCCGGTTGGCCAAGCAGCAAACGCGGATGAAATGTGGCTAAGGCGGGTAGGGTGCCGCCTTCATGGTTAAAAAAACGTGCACCTTCCGGCAGCAATGTGCGGGCCGTGCGGTCCCCCAGCAACAACAGGCGTTGCGGCGCCGCAAGCATCACATGCGTGGAGATTCTCGCCGCGGCGGCTGTCAGGTCCGATGCCTCGACCATCCCGCCGGGCGGGCGGGACAGAAAAAGCGATGCCAGGTGGACATCCGCCCGCTTCAGGCCGATGGCCCGCAACATCGCGTCGAACAACTGCCCCGCACGGTCACTGAGCAAAGCGCCTGCACCGATATCCGCGGGGTCGGGCATGTCCGTGATGACCATGAGCGGCGCATTGACCGGTCCTTCCGGCAGGATGATGGTACCGGGCCAGCGGCGTTCCGGCTGGGCGGCATCCTCCGCAAGCCAGAGCCGGAATGCGTCGAACGAGGGAAGCCTGGGCAAGGCGGGGCTTTGATCGGGGATCGCCATCGGCGCAGCGGCAGGCGCCGGAACAGGGCGCAGCCAGTTGACCGGCTCTTCGCCGACCGCGCCATCCACGCCGGCCAGATTCCACCACGCCAGATAGGCGTTGGCGGTTTCCGCCGAATTTTCCCGCAATAATCCCCGCATTGATTGTCTTGGGCCAGAGGTTGACGCCGTGGTCAAGTTTCTTCATCGCGCTGAGTGGCAAAACGTTTGGGTAGTGCGGCGACCGGATTGGGGAGGAAAACCGACGGCGCCCGCAAATTGGAGGGACTATGAGCGAACGGGATTCGATGCCCTATGACATCGTCATCGTCGGCGGGGGACCGGCCGGCCTGTCTTCTGCGATCCGCCTGAAGCAGCTGGCGAGCGAGGCCGGGCAGGAACTGTCGGTCTGCGTGCTGGAAAAGGGGTCGGAGATCGGCGCGCATATCCTGTCAGGCGCGGTGGTCGATCCCAAGGCGCTGGACGAGCTGTTCCCGCAGTGGCGCGATATGGGCTGCCCGATGGCCGAAGTGCCGGTCACCGACAACCAGCACTGGTTCCTGAGCAAGGGCGGCAAGATGAGCATGCCGCACATCATGACGCCGGGCTGGATGCACAATAAGGGCACCTATACAGGCTCGCTGGGCAATCTGTGCCGCTGGCTGGCGGAACAGGCCGAGGGGCTGGGGGTGGAGATTTTCCCCGGCTTCGCGGCGGCGGAAATCCTCTACAATGAGGATGGCTCGATAAAGGGCGTCGCCACCGGCGACATGGGCATCGACCGCGAAGGCAATCGCAAGCCCGACTATCAACCGGGTCTGGAACTGCACGCCCGCTACACCTTCTTCGCGGAAGGCGCGCGCGGCCATCTGACCAAGATTTTAAAGCGCCAGTTCGCGCTCGACGCCGACAGCGAGCCGCAGGTCTATGGCATCGGCATGAAGGAACTGTGGGACATCGATCCCGCCAAGCACAAGCCGGGCCTCGTCATCCACACCCAGGGCTGGCCACTGACGGACGCCTATGGGGGAGGATTCCTCTATCATCAGGCCAATGGGCAGGTGGCTCTGGGCTTCGTGGTCGGCCTTGGCTACCGCAACCCCTATCTCTATCCGTTCGAGGAATTCCAGCGCTGGAAGCAGCATCCGGAAATCCGCAAATATCTGGAGGGCGGTCGCCGCGTCTCCTATGGCGCGCGCGCGATCAACGAGGGCGGCTGGCAGTCGGTCCCCAAGCTCGCCTTCCCCGGCGGTGCGCTGATCGGCTGCTCGGCGGGCTTCGTCAACGTGCCGCGCATCAAGGGCACGCACACCGCGATGAAGTCGGGCATGCTGGCCGCCGAATCCGCCTTCGCGGCGATCAAGGCCGATCGTTTGAGCGACGTGCTGGACGATTATGAGGCGACGCTGCGGTCGAGCTGGATCGCGACGGAATTGCAGCTGGTGAAGAATGCCGAGCCGCTGCTGTCGAAGTTCGGCAACACCATCGGCACGGTTCTGGCCGGCATCGACATGTGGATGCGCACGCTGAAGATCGGCCTGCCCTTCACGATGAAGCACAAGCCCGATTGCGAGAAGCTGTGGACCAAAGACCACGCCAGGAAGATCGACTATCCCAAGCCCGACGGCGTGATCAGCTTCGACCGTCTGTCCTCGGTGTTCCTGTCGAACACCAATCATGAGGAAGACCAGCCGGTTCACCTGCAACTGAAGGACCCGTCGGTTCCGATTTCCTACAACCTGCCCCTTTATGACGAGCCTGCACAGCGCTATTGTCCGGCGGGCGTCTATGAAGTGGTCGGGCTGGAGGAGGGCAATCCCCGCTTCCAGATCAACGCGCAGAATTGCGTCCACTGCAAGACGTGCGACATCAAGGACCCGACCCAGAACATCAACTGGGTCGTGCCCGAAGGCGGTGGAGGGCCGAACTATCCCAATATGTAGGCGCCTACCTCAACAGGCATTTGCCGCGATGACGATGCTGATGCTGCCCGCCATGGCGGGCGCATCGGTGGACCCCGGCAGCGCATTGCATGCCTATATGCGGGGGCGCCTGGCCGATGGCGATGGCGTTCCCGGACTTGCGCTGAGCAGCTATCGGGCTGCGCTGGACGAAGATCCCGCCAGTCCGCAGGTTGCCCGGCGCTCTTATTTTCAGGCGATCATCAGCGGCGACATGACCCTGGCTCTGCGGTCTGCTGCCCTGCTGGAAAGCGACGGCCTGCTGCCTCGCGACGGCACTTTGCTCCAGATCGCCGATGCGCTGAACCGAAAGGATTGGCCGGGCGCCCGCCTGCTGGTCGACCGGATGGTGGTGGAGGGTAATTTCGCCTTTCTGGCGCCGATCATGCGGAGCTGGATTTCGGTGGGGGAGGGGCGATATGCGCCGCCTGTCATCGATTCCGCCGATCGCTTTGCATCGCTTGCAAAGCGCTATCTGGACGAACATCTGGCGTTCCAGGCCCTGCGCAAAGGCGATATGGAAAGCGCGAAGGCCGCCATCAACCGCGCGCTTGCCTTGCGGACGGGCGAGATGGCGGAGTTGAGGCTGCTCTTTGCAGGGCAGTTGGCCGCGCGCGGCGCCAGGGCCGATGCACTGGCGCTTCTGCCCGAGGATGAGGCCAATTTCGCGCAGGCGCGCGCGGATATCGCCCGTGGCAAACCGCTCTCCGCCCGCAACAGATCGCAGACGGCGGGACAGGGTTTCGCCCGCCTGCTCACCCGCCTCGCCGCGGATATCTCCTCGGACGGCAGCACGGGGTCGCTGGGCATCAGGCTGGCGCGCATCGCCAGCTTTGCCGATCCTGACGGCCCCGCCGCGCATATCGTCGCCGCCGATTTGTTGAGCCGCGCGGGCTATGCGGCCTATGGGATCGAACAGGCGCGATCGGTTCCTGCCACTGGCTGGCATGGCGCGCTGGCGCAGGCCGAACTGGTCGAGGCGCTGGCCGCCGCGGGCAGGCAGGCCGAAGCAATCAGCCTCGCGCGCGCTTTGGCAGCCGTTCCGAATGCGGAGCCGGAGCGCCATGTGCGGCTGGGCCAGTTGCTGGCGGAGGAGAAGGATTATGCGGCCGCGGCCTCCGCCTTCCGCGCGGCGCAGTCCGCTTATCCGGGCAATGCCGTTCCCTGGGCGCTGCTGTTGTTCGAGGGAAGCGCGCTGGAACAGGGCGCACGCTGGAACGAGGCGCGGGCGGTGCTGGAACGGGCGGCCAAACTCGCCCCGGACGAGCCGACCGTGCTGAACTATCTGGGCTATGCGCAGATCGAGCGGCGGCAGAATATGGATGTGGCGCTGGAACTGCTGAAGAAGGCGAGCGCCCTGAAGCCGCAGGATGCATCGATCTCCGACTCTCTGGGCTGGGCGCAGTTCGTCACGGGCGATATCGATGCCGCCGTGCCGATTCTGGAACGGGCGGCGGCCGGCGCGCCGGCTGACGCGGCCATCAACGAACATCTCGGCGATGCGCTCTGGGCGGCGGGGCGACGCTATGAGGCCCGTTATGCCTGGCGCGCCGCAGCCGTGTTCGCGGAGGGGGAAACGGCACAGCGCCTCGCCGCCAAGGCCAAGGAGGGGATGAAGCCCGAATATGCCGCACGTTGACGCGGAGGTGGCCGCCGCCTGTCCGGCGGGCGGCGAAGAACTGGTCGAAACCGCCTTTGCCAAGATCAATCTGGCGCTGCATGTCCGACGGAAACGGCCTGACGGCTATCATGCGCTGGAAAGCCTGTTCGTCTTCACCGAACTGGGGGACAGGCTGACGGGCCGTGTCCGTTCCGATGGCGCGATCAGGCTGGCTATCGACGGCCCCTTCGGCGCTTCGCTGGATGCGGGCCCGGACAATCTGGTGGCGAAGGCGGCCCGTGCATTGCAGGCCTGGCTGGGGGAAGGCTTCGGCGCCGACCTGCGGTTGACCAAGATGCTGCCGGTCGCGTCGGGTATTGGCGGCGGTTCAGCCGATGCCGCCGCTGCGCTGCGGCTGCTGACCCGACTCTGGAATGCGCCGATGGCTGCGGAGACGCTGGCGCAGATCGCCCTGGCGCTCGGCTCGGATGTTCCCGCCTGCATCGGCAGCATCACGCAGATGGTGCGCGGGCGCGGGGAGTGCCTCCAACCGCTGGCGATAAAAGGGCTGGCGGGCATGCCCCTATTGCTGGTCAATCCGGGCATCGCCATTTCCACCGCGCAGATCTTCAGTCGCTGGGATCAGGTGGATCGCGGCCCATTGGTGGCGACCGATCTCGATCAGTTGATCGCCGACGGGCGCAACGATCTGGAAATGGCGGCCATGCAGGCCTGTCCCGTCATCGCCGATGTGCTGTCGGCATTGAAAGCGTTCGAAGGCCTGCGTCTGGCGCGCATGTCGGGATCGGGCGCCACCTGCTTCGCGCTGTTCGAAACGGATCGGCACAGGGCTGCGGCGGCAGCGACCCTGCGTGCCCACCACGGCGAATGGTGGGTCGCGGAAACGAGGATCAGGACCGCATGAGCGAGGCGTTCATCCAGGTTGACGGCGGTGATCTGAGCATCCTGATCATGGCCGACCATGCCTCTGCCCATGTGCCGCATGACATTGATCTGGGGATCGATCCTGCCTTGCTGGGCGATCATATCGCGATCGACATCGGCGTGGCGGAGGTCAGCGCATTGCTGGCGAAGCAATTGGGTTGCACGGCCATGCTGGGCGGCATCTCGCGGCTCGTCATCGACCTCAACCGGGAGGATGACGCGCCCGGCCTGTTGCCCGTGATGAGCGACGGCCATGCCATTCCCGGCAACCGCCATGCCGATCTTGCCGATCGGATGATCCGCTTCCACCACCCCTATCATCATCATGTCGCGCGGTTGCTGGATGAGATGGCGTCGCCCTTCATTCTGTCGGTGCACAGCTTCACGCCACGACTCGCCAGCGATCCCGATCAGAAACGTCCCTGGGACATTGGCGTCCTCTACAATCAGGATGACAGGGCGGCGCGGATCGCCATGCCGCTGCTGGAGGCGGCCGGGCTGAATGTGGGGGACCAGCAGCCCTATTCGGGCAAGGTGCTCAATGCGACGATGAACCGTCATGGGGAAGGGAATGGCATCCCCTATCTGGGCGTGGAAATGCGGCAGGATCTGGTGGCCGATGCAGAGGGGCAAAGCCGGTTTGCCGGAATATTGGGGCCGATCGTGCTGGAATGCCGGAACCGGCTTGCCTGACGGGCGGAACGGAACAGGCGGAATGGAACAGGCGGAACGGATGAGCGATGTCGCCAATCGATCCCGTGCCCTGAAGAACGGCCTGGCGCCGTGCCTGGCGCTGTGCCTGGCGTTGACGGCATGCGGTCGTCCATCGGGTTCCGGGGACATGACCGCCATGAGTCAGGCAGTCCCATGCGCGATTGGCGCCGGTTCCGCGTGGAGCCGTGATTGTGCCGTCGAACGGGATCGGGATATTCTCACCGTGCGCCATGCCGATGGCGGCTTCCGCCGCTTCCGGATCGTGCGTGACGGACGTGGCGTCGTGCCTGCGGACGGGGCGGAACAGGCCGGCATCCTTGTCATGGGCAAGGGTGAGATCGAACTCAGCGTCGGGCAGGATCGATATCGCCTGCCAGCGCGGCTCGCGGAGAGGAAAGGCAGATGATGCGGAGCCATGCGATCCTGACCGCCGCGCAGATGCGGAAGGCGGAAGAGGCCGTCATTGCCTCCGGCGTGCCGGAATATGAGCTGATGGAGCGCGCCGGCGCCGCCGCGGCGGAAATCATCTGGCGGGCTGGCGGGAAACGGGACCTGCTGCTGCTATGCGGTCCCGGCAATAATGGCGGTGACGGGTTCGTGATCGCACGGCTCCTTCGGGCAAGGGGGGTGCCGGTTCGCGTCGCCGCTCCGGGCGAAAGCCGCACCGCCTCTAGCCTCAGGGCGCGCGCGGCCTGGGATGCGCCGGTCGAGCCCGTTTTCGATGCCGCCCCGGCCACGCAGATCGTCGATGCATTGTTCGGCACCGGCCTGTCGCGTGGTCTGGACGCGAAACTGGCGGCAAATCTGCGTCGGCTTACGGATCGGGCGAGCTTCAGCTATGCGGTGGATTTGCCGAGCGGGGTGCAGACGGATACAGGCGAACTGCTTTCCGACGTGCCTTTGTCGGGCCTGTGCATCGCCCTGGGTGCCCTGAAACCAGCCCATCTGCTACAGCCCGCGTCGGGGTGCTGGCAGAGGCTGATCTGTGCCGATATCGGCATCGACGCATCCGGCACGAAGATGCAACGCCTCTCGCCGCCGCATTTGCTCCGGCCTGAACCCCGCGCCCATAAATATAGCCGGGGACTGGTCGCCGTGATGGGCGGCGAAATGGCGGGGGCTGGCATGCTTGCCTGTCAGGCCGCGGCCAGAGCCGGCGCGGGCATGGTCCGTCATATCACGCCGGACAAGGTCCATGGCGGACCTGGCGCGATCGTCACGCAGCAGGCACGCACCGCCGCCGACATTGCGCGATCGCTCGGTGATTCCAGGATCAGGGCCGTTCTGGCCGGGCCGGGATTGGGACGCGGCAAGGATGCTTCGGACCGGCTGAAACCGGTGCTCGGCTCCGGCCATCCCCTTGTCCTCGACGCGGACGCGCTGTTCCTGCTGGCGGAGGCGGGATTGGACGCCATTCCACCGGGCGCGATCCTGACGCCGCATGAGGGCGAATTCGTCCGCCTCTTTGGAAATTTGCCGGGAAGCAAGATCGACCGGGCGCTGGAGGCGGCACGGTGCAGCCGTTCGATCCTGATCTACAAGGGGGCCGACAGCGTCATTGCCGCCCCTGACGGACGCGTCGTCCTGTCCTCTGCCGGTTCGTCCTGGCTTTCCACGGCCGGGACAGGCGATGTGCTGGCTGGACTGGTGGCCGCGCGCCTCGCAGTCATGGGGGACGGCTTTCGCGCCGCTTGCGAGGCATCATGGCTGCATGGAGAGGCTGCGCGGCGGGCGGGCGCGGCTTTCATCGCGGATGATTTGCTTGTGGAGCTTCCAGCGGCTATCGCGTCCTGCCTGTGAACGAACCCGAACCCGATATCATCATCCGCATCGCCGCAAAGGGCGATGGCGTCACCGCCAATGGCCGCCATGTTCCGCTGACCGCGCCGGGCGACCGGGTCGCGGCTGACGGCTCCATTGTGCGTGGGCCGCATCATGTCGACGCGCCCTGCATGCACTTCCCGGCCTGTGGCGGCTGCGGCCTGCAACATATCGATGATGCGAGCTATGCGGATTTCGTGACGGCGCGCGTGGTGGGGGCGCTGGCTGGACAGGGCGTGGAACCGGACATGATCCTCCCGCCGCATATCTCGCCCCCGCAGGCCCGCCGCCGCGCGTCCCTCAGGGCCAGCAGGCAGGGGCGGAAGGTCGCCATCGGTTTCGCGGAAGCGGGCAGCCACATGCTGGTTGACCTGACCATGTGCGAAATCCTCGATCCACGGCTTTTTTCCCTGCTGGCGCCGCTGCGGACGCTGTGCGGGATCATCCTGCCGGACAAGCGCGCGGCGCATGTTCGCATGTCGCTGACCGATCAGGGCGTCGACCTGCTGCTTGAGGGCGTCCGGATCGAGGGACTGGCCGCCGACGAAGCGCTGCTGGCCTTCGCGCGCGAGCATGCACTGGCCCGGCTGACCATAGACGAAGGGGACGGTCCGCAGACCCGGTGGGAACCGGAGCCGGTTACCGTCAGCTTCGGCGGCGTGCCGGTCGCTTTTCCGCCCTTCGCCTTCCTTCAGGCCACGGCTGACGGCGAAGCGGCATTGGTCCGCGAAGCGCTGGACGCCATGCCTGCTCAAGGCGTTGTCGCCGATCTTTTCTGCGGCCTGGGCACATTTGCGCTGGCCCTTGGACAACATCGGCCCGTTTACGCGGCTGAGGCTGCCCGCGATCTCATCCTCTCGCTGAAGTCGGCTGGGAACCGCGCGCAACGGCGGATGGTGGCTGATCATCGGGATTTGTTCAGGCGGCCGCTGACGCCTGCGGAGATCAATCGTTTTGCCGGGATCGTCATCGATCCGCCCCGGGCAGGCGCGCGGGAACAGGTGATGCAGCTTGCTGCGTCCCAAGTGCCCGTGATTGCCTATATTTCCTGCAATCCCGCCAGTTTCGCGCGCGATGCCGCGCATCTGATCGGCGGCGGGTATCGGCTGGCGAGCGTGCGTCCGGTCGGCCAGTTTCGTTGGTCGACCCATGTTGAGCTGGTCGGGATTTTTCGGCGCTGAAAAGATCAGTCCCTCGCCGCGGGGGAGCGCGGCGAGGGACCTT
This sequence comes from Sphingobium sp., assembly GCF_032153725.1. Classification (GTDB taxonomy): domain Bacteria; phylum Pseudomonadota; class Alphaproteobacteria; order Sphingomonadales; family Sphingomonadaceae; genus Sphingobium. The sequence goes on from NZ_JALDYQ010000081.1 coordinate 15,158, forward strand.
GCATCCTCTCCTTTAGGGGAGGCTTTCGCCTCTACCCCAATTTGATGACAGTTGCGCGACGGCGGATCGGGATGGCATCGACATAGAGGCTGGCCATCGGCTCGTCCTCCACCTCGATGATCGCTTCCGACGTGAAGCCATTGAAACCGGTGCGCATCGCCGCGCCATAGGCGCCGAGCATGCCAATCTCGATATAGTCGCCCGCAGCCACGTCCGCCGGAAGCATGAAGGGACCGACCATATGGTCCATATCATCGCAGGTCGGACCGTAGAAGGAGAAGCCGGTCAGTTCCTCCTCGCTCTCTTCCTCGCGCAGCAGGGCTACGGGGAAGCGCCAGCCGATATGCGCGGCGTCGAACAACGCGCCATAGGCGCCGTCATTGATGTAGAGTTCGGTGCCGCGACGACGTTCCACGCGGACCACGACCGAGCTGTACTCGGCCGACAAGGCCCGGCCGGGTTCGCACCACAGTTCCGACGAATAGCTGACCGGCAGGCTTTCGAAGCCGCGATGGATCGCGTCGAAATAGGCCTCCAGCGCGGGCGGTTCCATGCCGGGATAGACCGACGGGAAGCCGCCGCCGACATCGATGATATCGACCGTGACCGCCGCATCGACGATGGCCGCGCGGACGCGTTCGATGGCGTCGCTATAGGCCTGCGGGCTCATGGCCTGGCTGCCGACGTGGAAACAGATGCCCAGCGCATCGGCGGCCTGACGGGTGGCCATCAGCAGTTCGCGGGTTTCGCCCAGTTCGGCGCCGAATTTCGACGCCAGGCTGAGTTCCGAATGCTCGGACGAGACGCGCAGGCGCACGCAAAGCTCAAGGTCGGTCGCGTCGCCCGTCGCGCGCAGGATCTTCTCCAACTCGTCCATCGTATCGAGCGAGAAGGTGCGCACGCCATGCACATGATAGGCTTCCGCGATCGCTTCCTCGGCCTTGACCGGATGCATGAAGCAAAGCTTCGCCCGGCCTTCCAGCGTTTCCGCGACAAGGCGCACTTCCGCGATCGAGGCCACGTCGAAATGCGTTATCCCCGACGCGAACAGCGTACGGATCAGGTCGGGAGACGGATTCGCCTTGACCGCATAAAGCGAGCGCCCCGGAAACTTCTCAGAGAAGAATCGGGCGGCCCGGGCTGCTGCCAGGGGACGAACAAGCGTTACCGGTGCTGCCGGTTTGAGGGTGGTCGCTACCCCCAGCGCGCTATGGTGCTTGTGCAACTCAAGGGACCTCCAGTGTAGTTCGTGGCATTCAAGCTGCCTTGCGGTGGAAGTCCCATGGGGCAGCGGAAGGGCGATATATGCGGCAGGGGTCCCCCTGTAAAGCGCATGTGTAAAATTTGTTGCGCTTGCCGCTATGAAATGTGCGTCAGGAGAGACGGGACTTGAAATCCTCATAGGAAAACTGGCGGATTTCCTTGAGTTCGTCGGTTTCCGAGTTCCACAGCCAGATGGCGGGCAGGGGCACGCCATTGAATGTATTGGTCTTTACCATCGAATAATGCGCCTGATCGAGAAAGGCGATCCGCCGTCCCGGAGTCGCGCCGCCGGGGACTCGATAGTCACCGATAATGTCTCCCGCGAGGCAGGAGGGGCCACCGAGTCGAGTGGGCTCTCCTTCCCTTTCCTCATGCAGCATGGCGGGTCGATAGGGCGCCTCGATCACGTCCGGCATGTGGCAGGTGGCGGAGATGTCGATGATCGCTACGGCCATGCCATTGTCGATGACGTCGAGGATTTCCCCGATCAGGATGCCCGCGTCCAGCGCCATGGCTTCGCCCGGCTCGATATAGAGTTCCAGGCCGGTTTCAGCCTTGATCGCCAAGAGAAAGGCGATCAGCAGGTCAATCTGATAATCCGCGCGGGTGACATGGTGACCGCCGCCGAAATTGAGCCATTTGAGGCCAGCGACATGCGGCATGACGCGGGATTCGATCGCGGCCCAGGTGCGCTGAAGCGGCAGGAAATCCTGTTCGCACAGATTGTGGACATGAAGGCCGTCGATGCCATCCAGATGTTCGGGGCGCAGCTGGTCGATCGGGAAGCCCAGTCGGCTGTGCGGCTGCGAGGGGTCATATTTGGGCACCTCACCCTCCGCGTGCAGAGGGTTGATGCGCAGGCCGATGTCGAAGACGCAACCTTCGGCGCGAGCGGCATCAATCACGGGTTTCAGACGCGCGATCTGCCCGGGGCTGTTGAAGATGACATGGTCGGAGATTTTCAGGATTTCCGCCAGATCGTCGGGCTTGTAGGCGGCGCAGTAGGTGGCGACCTCACCGCCATATTCCTCCCGGCCAAGGCGCGCCTCATAGATGCCGGAGGCGCACACCCCGTCGAGATATTCCGTGACCACGTCACCTAGCGACCACATGGAAAAGGCCTTGAGCGCACCCAGCACCCTGATCCCGGCCCGATCGCGAATGTCGCGCAGGATTGAAAGATTACGGCGCACCGCCGCCTCATCCACCACGAAGGCAGGCGAGGAGACGCGGTGAAGGTCGAAATGCGCGAAGGCGGCGGGATCGCCGGCTCTGGTTTCCATCAGTAACACTCCGTCATCCCAGCGAACGCTGGAATCTCAGGCGAGAGGGCACGGCGTTGAGGCACAAGACCTCAGTCTTCGCTGGGGTGACGATCCCTTACGCGATCGTCAGAAATCCAGCGGCGCGTCCAGTTCCTTCACCTGCCAGGGCAGGCCATGCTGGTTCAGCATGTCCATGAACGGATCGGGATCGAACTGCTCAATGTTGAACACGCCCTCACCCTTCCATGCACCGGTCAGCATCATCGCCGCGCCGATCATCGCAGGAACGCCGGTGGTATAGCTCACCGCTTGATTGCCGGTTTCCGCGTAGGCATCCTCATGGTCGCAGACGTTGAGGACATAGACGGTTTTCTGCTTGCCGTCCTTCACGCCGGTCGCGATGTCGCCGATATTGGTCTTGCCCTTGGTGGTGGACCCAAGGCTCGACGGTTCGGGCAGCACGGCCTTGAGGAACTGGAGCGGGATGATCTCCTGACCGTTATACATCACCGGATCGATCCGCGTCATGCCGACATTCTGAAGCACTTCCAGATGCTTGAGATATGCATCGCCAAAGGTCATCCAGAAACGGATACGCTTGATTTCAGGATAGAATTTGGCAAGCGATTCCAGTTCCTCATGATACATGAGGTACATGTTCCTGCTCCCGACCTGATCGAAGTCGAAGGCCTGCCTGTGCTTCAGCGCCGGGCCTTCGACCCACTTGCCGCCTTCCCAGTGGCGCGACGGCGCGGTCACTTCGCGGATGTTGATTTCCGGGTTGAAGTTGGTGGCGAAATGCTGGCCATGGTCGCCGCCGTTGCAGTCCAATATGTCGAGCGTGTCGATCCGGTCGAGCAGATGCTTCTTGATGTAGCTGGCGAAAACGCTGGTGACGCCGGGGTCGAAGCCCGAACCCAGCAGCGCCATGATGCCCGCTTCCTTGAAGCGCTCCTGATAGGCCCACTGCCAGCTATATTCGAACTTCGCGGTATCGCGCGGCTCGTAATTGGCGGTGTCGAGATAGTCTACCCTGGTCGCAAGGCAGGCGTCCATGATCGCCAGGTCCTGATAGGGCAGGGCCAGGTTCACGACGAGCCTGGGCTGGACCTTTTCGATGAGCGCGATGGTTTCGTCGACATTGTCGGCATCGACCTGCGCCACGTCGATGGTGACGCCCGTGCGGGCCTTCACTGATTCGGCCACCTTCTGGCATGAGACGATGCGGCGGCTGGCAAGCGTGATGTGGCTGAAGATATCAGGATTTGTCAGGCTCACTTGGGCCATTTTGTGAACCGCGACAGACCCGACGCCGCCCGCGCCAATGACCAGAACCTTGCTCAATTCAACTGCTCCATATCTCAAGCCGCGCCGACGCGCGAAAGCGCCCATATAGGGGCTGAGCGTGACGGCGCAAAGTCAGTCTGTCAGAAGCTTGCGCCGTCGACCTTCTTGATGGCGAGCGCGTCGATATCGACATCCGGCACGCAGCGCAGATTGATGGCGCGCATCGGACCGTCCGGGGATGCGCCCAGCGCAAAGGCCTGCGTACCGCAGATGTTGCAGAACTGGTGCGTGATCCTGTGCTTGTGGAATTGATAGTCGGTCAGCTTGTCCCCGCCACTGTCGAGCGTGAATTGATCGGCAGGAACGAAGGTCAGCACGAAGCCCTTGCGGCTGCAATGGGAGCAGTTGCAGGTCATGGCCTGCGTCGGCGCGTCGGTGGCTACCGTGAAGGTGACGGCGCCACAATGGCAACTTCCAGTATAGGACATGGGGGCTCTCCTCTGGTCAGGAAAGTAGAACCGTTATCGCGGGAAGTGAACGGCGGATTTGGGTGGATTGCGGACGGGCCGCTTAGCTGCGCGTTCCTTGAAGCGCACCGTGTTCCTGCGCAGGCAGGAACCCAGTCCCGCCC
>NZ_JALDYQ010000017.1:0-73337 GCF_032153725.1 Sphingobium sp.
CAGGAACACGGCGCGCTCAATGTCCACAAATGACCAAAATTCCTCCGTCCTACAGCGCCCCGCCGGCGCTACATCCCACCCGCTCTTTGAACCGTAAGCCCGCAACGGAAACCGCGTTTCTCCCACGATAGCGTCGTGTCACCTGTGTCACCCAAATCCTATCCGCCACCGCCACCCAGAACATTGATGGTGAAGGCCAATATCCCCAGATTGAACACGAACGCCGCAAGGCAATGAAACAGCACCGCCTGCCGCATCCCCCCGCGCACCACCGAGACGTCGGACGTCTGGAACGTCATCCCCAGCGTGAAGGCGAAATAGAGGAAATCCCAATAGCCCGGCTCCCGCGTATCGGGGAAATCAAGCCCGCCGCTATCGCCCCCATGCCCATCGGCCAGATAGAAGATATGCGCATAATGCATCGCATAGACCAGGTTGGAAAACAGCCAGGCCAGCCCCAGCGTTCCCAGCACCAGGGCGATCACCGCCCAACCCGGCCCGCCATGCCGGCTCACGGCCACCCCGACCGCCATCAGCACCACCAGCGACACGATCCCCGTCAGCAGCAACATGAGCTGGCGATTGACATCATTGTCCGCTGCCTTGCGTCGCATCGAATCCGCATCGGCATCCAGCAGCGGCCGGGCCGACAGGATGAACGCCAGCGCCGCGACGTCGAAGCCCGCCATCACCGCCTCATGCCAGGGCAGCAGCAGGCCCAAGGGCGCCATGCTCCCCAGCAGCAGCAGGAGGAACATGCCATAACGCCAGGGAAAAATCTGCGGTCGCCCCATGCCCCGCATAGAAGAGCCAAAAAGACCTTTCGGCAAGCCGCTTTCTCATCGCCCCGCGCCTGTCGCTTCTGGCCTGTCGCTTCTGGCCTGTCGGTTTTTAGCTGGCGCCCCGCCGGAGACGCCCCTACAGAACAGATCATGACCAAAGGGCAAAGGGCATGATCGCAAAACTCAAAGGACGGCTGGACAGCACCGGCCCCGACCATGCCATCATCGATGTCGGCGGGGTCGGCTATCTGGTCGGAGCCTCCTCCCGCACCCTCGCCGCGCTGGGGCCGGTGGGCGAAGCGGTGACGGTGCACACCGAAATGCTGGTGTCGGACGATGCGATCCGCCTTGTCGGCTTCGCCCGCGCCGAAGAACGGGACTGGTTCCGCCTGCTCACCAGCGTGCAGGGCGTGGGATCGCGCGTGGCGCTCGCCATCCTCTCCGCGCTCGAACCTGCTGAACTGCACCGCGCCGTCGCGACCGGCGACAAGGCCATGATCGCCAGAGCCAATGGCGTCGGCCCGAAACTCGCCCAGCGCATCGCCAATGAGTTGAAGGACAAGATCGGCGCCGTTCCCACCCCCGCCGGCGCGATCGGCGCGGGGCTTGCGGGGCTCCCCACCGGCAGCCACGGCGCCGATGCGATCTCCGCCTTGCAAAATCTTGGCTTCAGGCCCGCCGAAGCCAGCAGCGCGGTTGCCGCCGCCGAAGAGGAGCTGGGCGAAGGCGCGTCGCTTGATGCCCTCGTCCGTCTCGCGCTCAGGAAAGCCGCCAAGTGAGCGAGGAACGTCTGATCGCTCCCACCCGCCGCGTCGAGGATGCCGATGCCGCGCTGCGCCCCAAGTCGCTGGCGGAGTTCATCGGCCAGCAGGCGGCGCGCGAAAATCTGCGCATCTTCATCGAAGCGGCCAAGGGACGTGGCGAAGCGTTGGACCATGTTCTCTTCTTCGGTCCGCCGGGTCTGGGCAAGACCACGCTGGCGCAGATCGTCGCCCGCGAAATGGGCGTGGGCTTTCGCGCCACGTCCGGCCCGGTGATCGCCAAGTCCGGCGACCTCGCCGCGCTGCTCACCAATCTGGACGAGGGCGACGTGCTGTTCGTTGACGAGATTCACCGCTTGAATCCCGCTGTCGAGGAAGTGCTTTACCCCGCCATGGAGGATCGCGCGCTCGACCTGATGATTGGTGAGGGGCCATCGGCCCGATCCGTGCGCATCGACCTGCCGCCTTTCACGCTGGTCGGCGCGACCACGCGGCAGGGCCTGCTGACGACGCCGTTGCGCGATCGGTTCGGCATTCCGGTGCGGCTGCAATTCTACACCGTCGATGAACTGGAACTGGTCGTCCGCCGCGCCGCGCGGTTGCTCGACCTTGCCATCACCTCCGACGGCGCGGTGGAGATCGCCCGCCGCTCGCGCGGCACGCCGCGTATTTCCGGGCGGCTGCTTCGCCGGGTGCGCGACTTTGCCAATGTCGCGGGCGCGCAGGCGGTGGATGCGAAGGTCGCTGACGCCGCGCTCACCCGATTGGAGGTTGATCATCTCGGCCTCGACCTGATGGACCGTCGCTATCTGATGATGATCGCGGACATCTATCGTGGCGGCCCGGTGGGCGTCGAAACGCTGGCGGCGGGCCTGTCTGAAGCGCGCGACACGATCGAGGAAGTGATCGAACCCTATCTGATCCAGCTCGGCCTCATTGCCCGCACCGCGCGGGGCCGTTGCCTGAACGGACCGGGATGGAAGCATCTGGGCCTCAACCCGCCAAGCAATATTCAGGATGGCCTGTTCGACTAAGGTGATTTCGCATCGTTTTTACGCAAAACCGGTTCCCACTTTTGCGCACGATGCTCCAGGCCGGAAATCCTCGAAAAATCATGGCCGTTACGGCATGGCGGGGTTATAGCCTGCCGGGCAGGCGCGTCAGGCGCGCAACAGATGCGCCGCGAGTGAGGAGATGCCGTTTTGAAGGCGATCGAGCGTTTTCCCAATCTGGTGACCATGTTCTTCGCCCGCGCGAAGGAGCAGGGCGACGTCCCCTTCCTCTGGCGCAAGACGGGCGGCCAATGGCAGTCGCTGAGCTGGACGGAAGTCGCGCATGAAGTCGCCTCGCTCGCCAGCGCTCTCCAGGCGCAGGGACTGAAACCGGGCGATCCGGTGATGCTGGTCAGCGAAAACCGGCCGGAATTCTGCGTTGCGGACCTTGCCATCATGGCGGCGGGCTGCGTCACGGTGCCGACATACACCACCAACACCACCCGCGATCATCAACATATCCTGACCGACAGCGGCGCCCGCGCCGTCATCGTCTCCACCGCGAGGCTGGCGCAAAATCTGATGCCCGCCGTGCTGCGATCACAGGCTAGCTTCGTGATCGGCATGGAGCCGCTGCGCGGCGCGCAGGGCGATGTCGCCTGCCATCTGTGGAGCGACCTGATCGCGCATCATCCCACCGACCCGGAGGCCTGCGCCGCCAGCCAGACCGCGCAGCGCGAAGATCTGGCATGCGTCATCTACACCAGCGGCACCGGCGGCGCGCCGCGCGGGGTGATGCAGCATCACGGCGCCATCCTCTGCAATATCGAGGGGGCAGGCGCGATCGTGGCGGAGGATTTCGGCTGGGAGGAGGAGGTCTTCCTCTCCTTCCTCCCCCTGTCCCACGCCTATGAGCATAGCGGCGGCCAGTTCCTGCCCATCCTGCTGGCGGGGCAAATCTATTATGCGGAGGGGCTGGAAAAACTTGCCTCCAATATAGAGGAGGCGCGGCCGACCATCATGGTCGTGGTCCCACGCCTCTTCGAAGTGCTGCGCACCCGCATCATCAAGTCGATCGAGAAACAGGGCAAATTCCCCGCCTATCTGCTGGGACAGGCGCTACGCATCGCGGCGAAGGAACAGGGCGGGCGCAAGTCGCTGCTCGACCTGCCGATGAAGGCGCTGCTCGCCCGGACGCTCAAGCCCAAGATCGCCGCGCGCTTCGGCGGGCGGCTGAAGGCGCTGGTGTCGGGCGGTGCGCCGCTGAACCCCGATGTCGGCCTGTTCTTCGACGCCATGGGGCTGACGCTGCTGCAGGGTTATGGCCAGACCGAGGCGGGGCCGGTGGTGAGCTGCAACCGCCCCAGCGCCGGCATCGCCATGGACACGGTCGGCCCGCCGCTGGACGGCGTGGAGGTGAAGATTGCAGAGGATGGCGAGATTCTCGTGCGCGGCGAACTGGTGATGCACGGCTATTGGCGCAACGCCGCCGAAACCGAAAAGGCGCTGCAAAATGGCTGGCTGCACACCGGCGACATTGGCGAGATCGACGCGCGCGGCCGCATCCGCATCACCGATCGAAAGAAGGACCTGATCGTCAACGACAAGGGCGACAATGTCTCGCCGCAGAAGGTGGAAGGGATGCTGACGCTCCAGCCGGAGATCGGACAGGCGATGGTCCATGGCGACCGCCGCCCGCATCTGGTCGGGCTGCTGGTGCCCGATGCCGAATGGACCCGCGAATGGGCCGAGGCACAGGCGCGCGATGTTTCAGGCATTGAGGGCGACCCCGCCTATCAAACGGCGTTGCGTGCGGCGGTCGATCGGGTGAATGACGACCTGTCAGTGATCGAGCGGGTCCGGCGCTTCATCCTGGCGGACGAACCCTTCACCATCGACAATAGCGAGATGACGCCATCGATGAAGATCCGCCGCCACGTCATCCGCGCTCGCTATCAGGATCGGCTGAACGCGCTTTACAAGTCCTGATGCTTCATTTGCCGGGTGTGCGATAGGGCGTGAAATCGCCCAGCGCGCAATTGCCTGTCACCATGCCGGTCGTCAGGTCCGCACTGGTCGCCATGTCGCCGCGGCAATATTGCGAACCCCAGGTCTTGATGATCAGCGTATCGCCGCGCGACAGGCCGGAACAACTGCCTATCAGGTCGTTGCGATAGACCAGCCGCCCGCTCACCCGATAGAGCAGCACGCTGCTGCTGATCGCCGTCAGACTGGCCTGGGATTCGCGATTGACGCAACTCGTCTTTTCGCCGGCGACCTTGCCGGCCAGAGCGCGTTCCAGTTCGCTGGTCTGCTTTTCGGTCAGCCTGGGTGGCTCATAGCTGCCCGAACATCCGGCGAGCAGCAACGGCGCGAGAAACATCCACGGGCGCATGACACCTCTCCTCGTTCGTCCCCGCTTCAAAGACGGTGGAATACCGTCAAAACCGTCACGCGGCGTCCTTGGCCGCGCGCCGTTCGGCCAGTTGCGCGATGTCGCGCGCGCGCATGAAGACATTGGTCGCGCGCTCCAGCCCGATGCTGGTCGGCACCGTCGCCTCTCCGCGCGCGCGCGCCGCGTCCACCTCCGCCATGCGGGCGTGCAAGGCCGCATTGTCTGGTTCCACGGTCAGCGCGAAATGGCCGTTGGTCTGCGTATATTCATGGGCGCAATAGACCGCCGTGTCGTCCGGCAGCGCCGCGAAACGCTGCATATTGGCGAACATCTGCGCTGCCGTCCCCTCGAACAACCGGCCGCAGCCCATGGCGAACAGCGTGTCCCCCACGAACAGGATGTGATCCTGCGCCAGATGATAGGCGATATGACCGGCGGTATGGGCGGGAACCTCCAGCACGGTCGCTCGATGATGGCCTATGTGGACGCTGTCGCCTTCCTTCACGCCACGGTCCAGCGTACCGATCTTCGCCGCTTCCGCGACCGGGCCGGTGATGGTGCAGCCGCCCCATGCCTCCGCCGCGGCCTTGATCGCCGCATTGCCGCCGACATGGTCGCCATGCCAGTGCGTGTTCCAGATCTGGCCGATGATCCAGCCCCGATCACGCGCCGCCCTCAGCACCGGCTCCGCGACGGCGGGATCGATGGCCACCGTTTCCCCGCTGGCATCGTCATGCAGCAGCCAGACATAATTATCGTTGAGGACGGAAACGCGGACGACTTCCAGCATGGTGTTCACCAGACTCCTGTGTTCGGCATGGACAGCCACGGTTCGGCCGGTTCCAGATGACCATCCTGCAACAGTTCGATCGAGATATTGTCGGGCGTTCGTACGAAAGCCATGTGCCCGTCTCGCGGCGGGCGGTTGATGGCGACACCCGCATCCATCAGCCGCTGGCAGGTTTCGTAGATATTCTCGACCCGATAAGCGAGATGGCCGAAATTGCGGCCGCCTCCATAGAGTTCCGGCGGCGCGCCGTCCTCTGCGGGCCAGTTATAGGTCAGTTCGACTTGCGCTTCCTCATCCCCCGGCGCGGCAAGAAAGACCAGCGTGAACCGTCCCTGCCCGCTGTCGATGCGCTTCTGCTCCTCCAGGCCGAGCAGCCGGAAAAAGGCCACTGTCTGGTCAATGTCGGTGACGCGGATCATGCTGTGCAGATATTTGGGCAAGAAATCACTCCATTCGTCGCCATAAAGCAACGGTTCAGCTCTGAAGTCTTAGGACCTCCCCAAGATAAGGTGCGTTGGACGTGGAAAGAAGAGGAAAGCCACATGGGCGGTCTGGCATATCATGACAAGATCCTGCTCGGCTGTGCGGGGCTGCTCGCATTCGGGGTCGTCAGCGGCGGTTATCTGTTGGGGGACGGCCTCAAGCGCGCCAGAGCGGCCGACCGCTCGGTCACCGTGCGGGGGCTGGCGGAAAAGAATGTCACCGCCGATCTTGCCACCTGGTCGATCAGCTACGCCGCCACTGGTTTCGACCTGCCCGCCGTCCGCGCCGAGATCGACAACAACACCAGGGAATTGCGCGCTTATTTCGCTAGTCTTGGTTTCAAGGCGGATGCGCTGACCCCGACCGGAGCGGGGGTCAACCAATATATCAACAATGGCGTCAACACGATCACGATCACCCAGCGCATGCTGTTGCGGACGACCGATATCGCCCGCGCCCAGCGCGCCGTCGCCCAGCAGTTCGACCTGGTCCGGCGCGGTGTCACGCTGCAGGAAGGGTCGGGCATGCGGTACAGTTTCACCCGGTTGAACGACATCAAGCCGCCGATGGTCGCGGCCGCCACCAGAGACGCCCGGGCCGCCGCCGAGCAGTTCGCCCGGGATAGCGGTGCCAGCGTCGGCGGCATCAAAAGCGCCACCCAAGGCTATTTCTCCATCGAAGCCCGTGATGGCGAGGCCGACGGCGCGAGCGACACGCCATATAAAAAGGTCCGCGTCGTCACGACGGTGGACTTCTATCTCGACTAACGGCGTTTGTGGGAATTATCGCCGATGATCGCGCCGGCCGTGCCGCCGATCACCGCGCCTTCCACCGTGCCAAGACCGGTCGCGGCGCCCACCACGGCGCCACCCGCGCCACCGATCAGGCCGCCGCGCGTCGCGCCGTGCGAGCAGGCGGAGAGCGAGAGGGCGCCCGCCATCAGCAGGCCCAGCGCCGCGAATTTTCCATTGCGTTGCATTTTCGGTTCCTTTTTCTCCTGCGTCCCGCTTATCGGACCAACGGGGAGGCAGGGATCAAGGTTCCGCGTCACTCCGCGGGCGGGGAGGCCGGCAGGCGCGACAGATTATCCCCCGCCGCTTTGGCCGCAGGCGAGTCCGGCGCCAACTCGACCGCGCGCTGCCATGCCGAGCGTGCCATGTCCTCATGATTGCTCAGGACCGCAATATTGCCCTCCTCCAGCGCGACCGACGCATCATCGGGCGAGAGTTGCACCGCCCGCGCGATATGCGCCTGCGCCAGCTTCATCTCGCCCGAACGCCGGGCCAGCGTCGCCGACAGCAGCCAGGCCAGCGGGTCCTGCGCCACCTGCTCCAGCGCAATGTCCAGCGATTCCCGCGCGCCCTTGCCGTCATTAAGCGCCACCAGCGCCCGGGCGCGGTCCAGGTGAACCTCACCCTTTTCCACGCCGTCGGGTAGTCCCCGCGCCAGCGCTGCGTCGAAATCGTCGCGTGCCTTGGCGGCATCGCCCCCGGCCAACGCGGCATTGCCCGCCTGCGCCCAAAGGCGCCCGCTCTGTACCATCTCGCCATTGCGTTCGGCTTCGTCCGCGCCCTGTTCGAAGGCGATGATGGCCGGCGCCCAGCGTTCCGCCCGGGCATAGGCAAAACCCATGCAGTTGCGGGCGTAGAAGCTGCCGCCGTCGATCCGCCACTGCTGGGCGAAGGCGATGCCCTTGTCGGGCGCCTCGACCGCCTGATCCAGACAGGCCTGGAATTTCGCGGCATATTTGTCGGGCACCGGGATGCGGCCATCCCCGCCAGCCGTCGCGGGCGTGGAGGAAGCGGCGGCGGCAGCAGCCTCCTTCCGCTTGCGGTTCATCACCGCTTCGATCTCCGGATCATAGGCCTGGGAGCCAAGCAGCAACAGGGGGAGCAGAAAGGGCATCAGAGGCTGTCCAACAGGCTGGCGACGGTCCGGATCAGCAGGGCAATGTCCGGGTCGCGGGAGAGGCGATGGTCGCCATCCTTAATCAGCACCGTCTGCACATCGGATGAACGCAGCCGCTCTACGATCCGCAGCGCGGTCTGCCAGGGAACGTCGGGATCGTCCTGCCCCTGCAACAACCGCACCGGGCAATCGATCGCAATCTCCTCCGCCAGCAGCCGCAGCGATTGGCCAGATTCCCAGAAGTCCAGGGTGGTGACATAGGGATCGTCGCCATAGGGCGTCGGCTCGATGATCCGTCCCTCGGTTGCCAGCAGCGCCTTGTCCGCATCGGTAAAGCCCCATTCGGTGAAGTCGGGCGCCGCCGCGATGCCGACCAGCCCCGCCACCCTCTCCGGCCGCGCCAGCGCGATCAGCAGCGCCAGCCACCCGCCCATGGACGAGCCGACCAGCACGACCGGCCCCTGCGTCAGAGAATCGATCAGCAGCAGCGCGTCGTCCCGCCAGCTGGCCAGCGTGCCATCCTCAAACCGCCCCTCGCTGGCGCCATTGCCCGCATAGTCCAGCCGCAGCATCGCCCGTTCCCGACCTTGCGCCCAGCCATGCAGGGCGATCGCCTTGCTCCCCTCCATGTCCGACATATAGCCCGGCAGGAAGACGATCGTCGGCCCGCTGCCCGGCTGATGGCGATAGGCCAGCCGCAGCCCGTCCGGGCGAGCGAACAGGGCAGGCGGCGCGACATCGGGGCTTTCCAAGGCACTTCTCCAACTTGAGCAACAGGGGCTTGAGAAAGGCCGTAAAAAGCTCCTCGTCGAGAAACCAGAAAAATAAAAAATAATGCACCGGTCGCGATTGACAGCTTTCCGGCCAGCGGCTAGTTGCGCGCTCCTACCCCGTGCCCAGATGGCGGAATTGGTAGACGCACCAGCTTCAGGTGCTGGCGATCGCAAGGTCGTGGAGGTTCGAGTCCTCTTCTGGGCACCATTTGTTCTTCCGACGACGTCCGACGGCGTCCCGAAAACGGCTGAAATCTGCCACTTCTTGTGCTATAAGCGTCCGGCGAAATCCGGGCGGATACGGCACCAATCGGGAACAATGGGGGTATATCCGAGGGTATCGTTCTCCGTCCTTTGCAAGGACGATACCCTCGATGAGCACCCTCTTCGCCACCAGCGTAGCCAATGCCAAACCACAGGATCGGGACTATAAGCTGTCCGACGGGGGCGGTCTCTATCTTCTCGTGCGGACCAATGGGGCAAAGCTCTGGCGCCTCAATTATCGGCATCTCGGAAAATACCGGACGCTGGCCTTCGGCACCTACCCGGAGGTGAGCCTGGCCGACGCGCGCGGCAAGCGCGACGAGGCGCGAAGGCAGATCGCTGCGGGCCTCGATCCTTCGCATGAGCAGAAGGTCGCCTTAGCGAAGGCACGGGTCGAGGAAAACGACACCTTCAAGGCGGTCGCCAAGGAGTGGATCGCCAAGAACGAGCGCGAGGACATGGCCGAGATCACGCTCAGCAAGATCCGCTGGCTCCTCGACATGGCCTATCCGAAGATCGGCAACCGGCCGATCGCCAAGATCACCACCCAGGAGGTGCTCGCCGTCCTGCGATCTGTCGAGGCGACGGGCCGCTATGAAAGCGCGCGTCGGATGCGCAGCGTCCTCGGCCGGGTGTTCCGCTACGCCGTCGCCACCACGCGCGCCGAGCGCGATCCGACCGGCGACCTGCGGGGCGCGCTCACGGTGCCCAGGACCAAGCATCTCGCGGCAATCACCAATCCCAAGCGTGCGGGCGAGCTGATGCGCGCCATCGAGGGCTATACCGGCCATGCCATCACGCTCTACGCGCTCCGGCTCTCGGCCCACATGTTCGTGCGGCCCGGCGAGCTGCGGCAGGCCGAATGGGCCGAGTTCGACTTCGACCGCTCGGTCTGGAACCTGCCGGCCGAGAAGATGAAGATGCGCGGTGCGCATCGCGTGCCGCTCTCGACCCAGGTGACCAGCCTGTTCGAGGAACTCTGGGAGCTGACCGGGACCGGCCGCTACTGTTTCCCCTCGTTCCGCACCGACCGACGGCCGATGTCGGAGAACACTGTCAACGCGGCGCTGCGCGTCCTCGGTTTCGCCCAGGAGGAAATGAGCGCCCATGGCTTCCGGGCGATGGCGGCGACTCTGCTCAACGAGAGCGGGCGGTTCCATCCCGATGCGATCGAGCGCCAGCTTGCCCATGTCGAGCGCGACGGCGTGCGCCGCGCCTACACGCGCGGCGAATATTGGAGCGAGCGGGTCACGATGATGCAGTTCTGGTCGGACGAACTCGACCGCCTGCGCAGCGGTGCCAAGCTGCTCAAGCCCAACTTCGGCGGCCGGCATGCCGCAGCCGGCTAAGGTTCAGTCGAGGCGCTTCGCATCGTAGATGTAGACGTCGTCGTCCATCAGCTTGAGGTCAGCGATACGCTCCGCGACCGCGCCTGGCGCGAGCTTGGCCTCGAGCCATTTCTGATAAAGGCGCGCAAACTCCAGCAGCTCGGCAAACTTCGGATCGGGGTCTTCTGCCTGCTCCCATAGACCGATCAGGCCGGACAGGCCGTCGACCTCCCGCTTCCGTTCGACCTGGCGTTGCAGGAAGGTGATCCGATAGCCTTCCACGCGGACCTGTCGCTCGATGTCCTTGCGGCGACGGTCCTGCTCCGCCCATTTCCTCGCCTGCTCGGCGCGCTCCGCGCGGCGCGCCTTCACCGCCATGCCCCACCGCTCGAGCGACTCGATCATGGACGGGACGAGGTCTTCGAGGCGCTGCCGCTTGCCATCCGAGAAGGTCCGCCGCGTGCCGCCCGCGTCGTAGTCGTGATCGAATTTCAGGACGAGTTCGCCATTTGGCACATAGTCATGCTCGGGAATGGTTGGCGCGCGCCACGGACGGTAGCTTGTGTCGTCCAGCGCTGGATCCGCGGGATAGTCGGGAGTGGGCGGTGCCTTCCCCACCTCCATTTTCATCCAGTGTCCGGCTCGCGGCGTTGGTAGCCCCAGCCGCCTTGCAAGCGCCGCAAGAGTAGGTGCCGCCGTGCCAAGTTCGGCTGCATTGGTGGTCATCGGCTTTGACCAGATTCGATCGAAAAGCTGGCGCCTGCTCAGCTGCAATGGATCGGTTGGTCCGTCCTTGGACGTCATGTCTTCAAGGAGGGTTCGTCGCTTGTCGTGCCCAGCCTTGCCGCCGCGGTAGCGCGCCTGCGGATTTCTTCGACATCGGGCTGGCCAGCGGACACAACCCAGCTTCCGCCGACGCACAGTACCGCCTCGAGCGCGAGCCACGCAGCAGCGGTCTCGTGGCCGATCCCGCCGGTCGGACAGAAGCGACATTGGTGGAAGGGCGCGACGAGCGCCTTCAGTGCAGGGATCCCGCCATTCGCCTCGGCCGGGAAGAATTTGAAATGAGTGAGTCCCATGTCGAGCCCGCACATGATGTCGCTGGCATTGGCGACGCCCGGGAGTATCGGCACGTCGTTGTCAACCGCGGCGCGTACCAGCGGCCGGGTGAGGCCCGGCGAAACGAGAAAGCCTGCACCGGCATCGATGCTCGCCCGCGCAGCCCCAGCAACCGCAAGCGGAGACCCGCCAATGAAATCTCTTGTCGTTATCGGCCTGCTTGCCAGCGCCACTGTCGTGACCGCCCAGACCGCGCCCATTCCGCCATCACTTCCGGCTGCACCTCCTCCGACGGTGGCGGCCCCGGTCATCGCCCAACCTGTTCCGCCAATGACCTCGCGGACGAGGCCGCGCCGACATGTGCCGCCGTCTCCGGCAGAATTGCGCGTCCGCGCCGCCAACCGCGCGGCGACGCTCGAACCGGTCGCCGCCGGCTACATCAACGCGGTCCAGGTCTATCCTTTCAGCGACGGAGCGATCTACCACGTGCTCACCGCTCCCGGGCAGGTGACCGACATCGCGCTGCAGCCCGGTGAGCTGTTGGGCGCGGTGGCCGCCGGCGACACCGTCCGGTGGGTGATCGGCGACACGACCAGCGGCGGTGGCAAAACCAAGCGAACGCACGTCCTGGTCAAGCCCTTCTCGGCCGGGCTGGCCACGAACATCATCATCACGACCGACAGGCGGACCTACCATCTCGCGCTCTCGAGCGCCGAGCGCTCCGCGATGGTGGCCTTGTCCTGGACCTATCCACAGGACCAGCTCATCGCGCTTAGGGCGGCGGAGGATCGAGCCCGGGCAGCACAGCCGGTCGCGACCGGCCTTTCGGTCGACCAATTGCACTTCGACTATGTCATCTCCGGCGACCGGCCGGCGTGGCGGCCGCTGCGCGCGTTCGATGATGGCCGTCAGACCTTCATCGAGTTCCCGGCCAGCTTCGGCACCGGCGAAGCGCCGCCGCTCTTCCTTGTCGATGCCAGGGGGACCGCACAGCTCGTCAACTACCGGGTGCAGGGGCGCTATTATGTCGTGGATCGGCTGTTCGAGAGGGCAGAACTGCGACTTGGCCTTAAGCGCCAGGAGGTCGTGAGGATAAGTCGATCGGGCCAGGTCGATACGCGGCGGAGGGCGTCGTGACCGAGACCGTGGCTCAGCCGAGCGTCAAGCTCGATCCCGAGACGCTGGCGATCCGAGCGCGGCCACCGCGCGCGATCCGGTTCAAGCGCGGGGTGATCATCGCTATCACCGCGATCGGCTCGGTCAGCCTGATCGCCGTCACCTGGATGGCGCTGAAACCCCGGCTGTTCCAGCGTGGCGAAACCCAACAGGAACTGTCGCAGCCCAACGTGCGACCGACCAGCGACGCCCTGAGCGGCGCGCCGGCAACCTACGGAGATGTGCCGCGTCTGGGTCCGCCGCTCCCGGGTGACCTCGGCAAGCCGATCCTCGAACGGCAGCAGCAACTGGCGACGGCAGTGAATCCGAGCGACCAACAGCTCCAGCAGGCCGAAGCGGCAGAGCGCGAGCGTCGGCTCGCCGAGCTGAAAGCCGCCCGCGAGTCTGGAGTGCTGGTGCAGAACCGTCAGGCCCAGCCGACTGCCGAAGCGGCCATCGCCGCACCAGTTGCAACGCCGGCGAGTGAGCCGGGAAAGGTTGCGCTCGATCCGACAAGCGATCCGAATGCCCAAGGGCGCAAGACGGCTTTCGTGGCGGCGCTGGATCCGAAAGCAGACGTGAACCCGCACGCGCTTACCGCGCTACCCTCTTCTTACACATTGTCGGCGGGCAGCGTGATCTCGGCCAGCCTGATCACCGGACTGCGGTCCGACCTGCCGGGCCTGGTGACAGCGCAAGTGACAGAAAACACCTATGACAGCGCCACTGGTCGATTGCTGCTCGTGCCGCAGGGTGCACGACTGGTAGGCAGCTATGACAGCGTCATCGCCTTCGGTCAGAAGCGGGCGCTGATCGTCTGGCAACGCATCATCATGCCGGACGGAAGTTCACTGCGGATCGACAACGTGCCGGCGACCGATCCGTCGGGCTATGCGGGCCTTGCCGACAAGGTCGACTTCCACACCTGGCAGCTTCTGAAGGGCGTGCTCCTGTCCACACTGCTCGGCGTCAGTTCCGAGTTGGCGCTGTCCGGGCAAAGCGACCTTATCCAGGCGATCCGGATGTCGACACAGGACAACATCGCGCGTGCCGGCGACCAGATCACGCAGCGCAACCTCGGCGTGCAGCCGACGATTACCATTCGCCCGGGCACGCCCGTTCGATTGGTGGTTCACAAGGATCTCGTGTTGGCGCCCTCGAATCGGAAGGATGACTGACATGGCGGAACTCAAACTCCCGCAGCTGCCCGATCGCACGCCGATCAAGCTCAGCATCTCCGTGATGCCGGATCTGCACCAGGCGCTGACCGACTATGCCGCGCTCTACACCACGACCTACGGACGCGACGAGCCGGTCGCCGAATTGATCCCTGCCATGCTTGCCACCTTCCTCGAAAGCGACCGCGCGTTTGTCCGCAGCCGGAGCAAGCCATGACGCGCCGCAAGACACCGGAAGAGCGCTCTTGCGAAAAGGCGACCGCTCTGGAGGAATTGCAGACCCTGCCTACGGAACCGATCAGCGTGCGTGTCGCGACTGCGGTAAAACTCACGGGTATTCCCCGCACTATGCTCTATGAGCTGATCAAGTTGGGCGAGATCGAGACGGTCAAGATCGGCCGGTCGACTTTCATCCCCTATCGTTGCTTGCGAAGGCTCATGAGAGGCTGATTGGTAATGCAGGGCCCGGCAGCTTCACTGCATATCGGACATCGCCCAAAACATTGGAAATTATCTTGGGAATATACCATTGGTATAGCGGGAGCGCATCCCTTGAAGGAATGTATTCAGTGCGCCCTTCTATCGATGGGTACGGCTATCGGTCGACATCTCTGCTTACTTCGTGAGTATCGCATTCAATCTCGACTGGAGTGCTGCGACGCTTTCGATCACCGCGTCAAAATCGGGCGCATCGCCAAAAATCATGGCGCTCATCGCTCCATAGTCGCGCCGTAGGTCATCATACATCGCTCCTTCGGGACACAATGCAAAGTCAGGTGTCTGCGCAGATGCCAAGTCGAAGTCCGGCCGATTGAAGAACATGCGCGCGTGGGCAACGCAGTCGGTGCCGAGGGCAAGATTTGATAACGCCTTCCCGCCTATCTCGGATGCCAAGAGCATGTGAATGTCGTAGTAATGGCGCGACACCCGGTGCCCGCCGCCGCGCAGTTCACCGCGGATATCGAACCAGCGGCGCAGCCCATGCAGAATTACAACCTTGTCCCAGAAGGTCCGCTCGGCATCGACGATCGTGACGTTCGGCACGGTCAGGTCGAGCTCAGGGGCGTCGTCGTCGACATAGGGACGAATGGAATGGACCGCGTTGGGATCCAGCGCGGATTTGGCGCCGGACTCAATCTTCACCGCCTTGTCGATATAGCCATCGGCAGCTGTCGCGGTTGGATAAACGACCAGCAGCGTCTGGCTGTCTCCGTCATGCGGTGTGACCCGGAGCCGGCCAGCGGGCAGCCCCGTCCGCTCGGCAGTCGCTGCGGCGATCGAGGATAGCTGCTTCAGAAGCGGCCCATTGATATAGGCTTCGCACGCTGCCTTGATCGCATCGAGCGTGGCGTCGCGCTTTTTGCGGCTCAGGGCCTGCAGTTCCTCGATGCTCGCGGCTTCACCGAGATCGTCACGAAAGACGGTGACGTCGATGTCCTCGGAGAACCGGCGAATGAGGCCGAATCCCTTGGACAGGGAGGTTCCGCCCTTGAACAGCAATCTTGGACCGTCGGGAAGCCCGTTGAAGAGTGCATCGAGCGTCCAGCAGACCCAGAAGTCTTTCTCGGCATTCTGCGGCGTGGTGCCAAGGCGCTGCGCGGTCGCGGTGAAAAGACCCGCGCGGGTGTCCTGATCTGCGGACAGGATCGCATCATAATTTGGATTCATGCGGCTTTGGGCTCGGCGGTGAGGATGGTTCTCAGATAGCCCTGCATCCAGGCTGGCAGTGCCGACATGCCGTCGCTTAGGTCCTTGCGTAGCCGGGGCCCGTCCAGATCGCTCCAGAGAAGCTGGCGGAGCCTAAGGCGAATAGCCTGGTTCTCGTCGGCATCAGCCATGGCGTCGCGCAGCCAGTGGAGTGCTTGGACCACACGCATAGCTGGACGGCCGGCCCAAAAGAGCTTGCTGGCGGCCGCGGGCCGGAAACTGATGGCGAGGTTACCGAGATGAACAGTCTTCAGCCGTGAATCGGTATGGACGATGATCTTGGCGGGGACTGCGTTGGTTAGGCCGAGGTCATTGGCGGCAGTCATGCCATCGACCAGGACACGAATCTGATCGCGGCGGGCGATCGCCTCGATCACCTGACGGGGATCCGGGGGATTGAGTGCCTTGGTGATGCTGTTGGAGTTCGGCTTGTCGTAAAGCCCTCTGTCGATGCGGCGGAGTGTACCGGCCGAAACAAGGCGCTGGAGAGCCTTGTCAACCGCGTCACGGGTAGCCAAGTCGAGAAAGTCCGCCGCCGTCCATACGCTGCGCGACGTACCAATCCGCTTGAGGATGCGGCTCTTCAGGTCTGAAGTGTCATTCATTGTCCGAAATTTGTACATGTTTTTCAGACAATGTGCAAGTCCATCTGTCCGAAATCTGTTGTCATATTTCGGACAAAGAGTGATGCCCGCTTCAATCACGGCTTCGCGAAAAAGGCGCTCGATCGCATCCCGAATCGGCAACGCAAGGGCAGCGATCCGGAGCCTTTGGGACTCGAACCTTCCCAGCAAAAAAGTCCCAGGGTATCGGTAAGGGTATCGCCTCGTAATGGCTCTCCAGAAATGGCAGTTTTCTGCGGTATAGAGGACCGTTTTCGAGTCCTCTTCTGGCACCATTTCCTCTGAGGTCGTGAAGCCTCAGATTCCCGCGAAAATATGACCCGGATTGCAGCGAGTGCGATACAGGAAAGTGTGCATACGCGGCAAGGGGTAACGCCTGCCTCACATGGTCACGGTAAACGCGCTGGCGCTCGAAGCGCCTCTTTCATGCCTGATTTGCTCAAGCCGTTGGCGAATATGGCGACGGCGAGTGAACGCACGAAATGTCCGTTTGACCAAGCTAGTCACGACCCTCTCCTTCTCTTTTGCGCGGAACGTAACATCAGCGTTCGTCGCTGCAATATATCGTTCGGCATGCGAAACGGACGACAGGGTGCCGCAGGTGAGATACGAGGGGAAATTGTCCCGGCGGTCGCGCTTGGGGAACTGATCGCGCGCCCCGCCCCGCTTTCGGGAGCAGGGAAATGAAAGCCATCAAAATAGAAAAATGGCGGAGACGGAGGGATTCGAACCCTCGGTAGCCCCTTAAGGCTACGACGGTTTAGCAAACCGCTGGTTTCAGCCACTCACCCACGTCTCCGCACGAATTTGCCCACCGGAGGTGAGCAGTGGCTAGGTGTCGGCCTATAGCGATGGCTTTCGCCCATGGCAACGGTTCTTGATCACGAAAAATGACCCCAATTCCGAAAAAGGGATTCGGACTGGCGTGGAATCGACTCGGGTCGCCGTTCGTTCATTGTCGTTTCAGCTTGATCCCCGATAATCAGAGGGATGATTGAAGTGCGGGCCTTTTGGGGAGTAGCGGGCATGATCGGGATTTTGGGGCGGGTATCAGGCCGCGCGGCGCGGGCAGGCGCTCTGGTGGCCGCGCTGGCCGGCATGACGCTGGCGCCGGTTGCCGCGCAGGCGCAGGTACGCACGGTCGATCCCAACAGCGCCATTGATTCCGACCTGGCGCCGGTGCCGCAGCAGAACAGCGCGCCCAGCGATCCCGGCGTCCAGCAAGGGAGCAGCGTCCCCGCCGACGCGGGCGCGGCCTACGACCCGCCGGTCAGCTCGGGCGCAACGGCAACCGGCGCGCCGGTGACCGCCAACTCTCCCCCGGCGGCGCTGCCTCCCGGCGATTCCTATCAGCAGGACGATCTGATCGGCGCGGCCGAGGGCGTGTTCGGCAAGGGCGCGGAAGGCCTGGCCGGCATGATCGAGAAGATCCTGAAGGATCAGGGCCGCCCCAATGCCTATATTGCCGGGCGTGAAGCGTCGGGCGCGTTCGTCGTCGGCCTGCGCTATGGGTCGGGCACGCTCAATCACAAGGTCGAGGGCAAGCGCGAAGTGTACTGGACCGGCCCGTCCATCGGCTTCGACGTGGGCGGCAACGCGGCCAATACCTTCGTGCTGGTCTATAATCTCTACGATACGCAGGATCTGTATCACCGCTTTCCTGCGGCCGAGGGCACAGCCTATCTGGTGGGTGGCTTCACCGCGAGCTATCTGCGCTGGGGCAGCGTGGTGCTGATTCCGATCAGGCTGGGCGTCGGCTATCGGCTCGGCATCAATGCCGGTTACATGAAGTTCACCGAAAAGCGGAACTGGCTGCCTTTCTGAACGATCACAGCGAGAGGCTGAGCTGTTCGCTGGCCTCTCCGTCCGGCTCCTCATGGTCGAGATTGTGGATGCCCAGACCCAATAGCCGCGCGCTCATGCGCAGCGGTAGTTGCGCGCGCAACAGTGCCCGTCCCGTCTCCGCCAGCAGATCGGGCGACCGCACCGGGGCGGCGAAGCTTTTCGACCGGGTGATGATCCGGAAATCCGCGAATTTGACCTTGAGTACGACCGTACGCCCATAGGCGCCGCTCTTTTCGATCCGGCCCCAAAGATTGACCGCAATCCGGTCGATCTCCGTAATGAGCGCCTCTTCCGTCATCAGGTCGTCGAAGAACGTATCCTCCACGCTGACCGATTTGCGTTCCTGCCGTTCATGCACGGGGCGGTCGTCCTCCCCCCGCGAGGCGCGATAGTAGAAATGGGCGGCGCTACCGAAATGATGCTGGAGAAAGGCAAGGTCCCGCGCCCTCAAGTCCACGCCGGTTTCGATGCCCAGTGCCTGCATTCGCTTCGCCGTGACGGGCCCGATGCCATGGATGCGGCGCACCGGCATGGCCGCGATGAAGGCCGGGCCTTCCTCCGGCCGGACGACGCAGATGCCGTCGGGCTTGTTCTGGTCGGATGCAAGCTTGGCGATCAGCTTGTTGTAGGATACCCCCGCTGAGGCAGTGAGGCCGGTTTCCTCCCGGATCAGGCGGCGGATTTCCTCCGCTATGCGGGTGGCCGAAGCAAGGCCCGGCTTGTTCAGCGTGACATCGAGATAGGCTTCGTCCAGCGAAAGCGGCTGGACGATGTCGGTGAAGCGGGCAAAAATCTCGCGTATCTGGGCCGATACCGCGCGATAGACCTCGAAGCGGGGGCGGACGAACAGCAGGTCGGGACAGAGTCGACGCGCCCTGGCGCCCGGCATGGCGGAACGGACGCCATATTTGCGGGCTTCATAGCTGGCGGTGGCGACGACGCCGCGCGGACCGCCGCCGCCCACGGCAATCGCCTTGCCCCTTAGCGACGGATCGTCACGCTGCTCGACCGACGCATAAAAGGCATCCATGTCGATATGGATGATCTTGCGCGGCGGGGTTTCCATGGCCAGCGCTTATGCCATAGGGTGGAACGAAAGGGAAACGCCGGACGGCCAGCCGCCCAGCCTTATTTCTTGTCCTTCAAGGACAGCAGCGCGGCAAAGGGACTGGCCTGCTCCTCGCTCAGCACGCCGGCCTCCCGCAAATAGCCGTCAGCCTCCGGCGAGCGCGGATAGGGCGTCATGGCGAGCGCCACCGTCTCGGCGACGGCTTCCCCGATGTCGATCACCAGCCCATCAAAGCCGATGGTGTCGCAATCCTCCGCATCCAGTTCCAGCTCGTCGCCTTCGGGCAGGTCCGTGCCTTCCTTGACGAAGCGAAGGAGGAAGTCGGTGTCAATCGTCTCCGGCACCGCCACGCCGGTCGCGACGCAGGGCTGCGCCAGCGCGGCGCGCGCATGCCCGCGGGCGAAGATCGCGCCATTTTCCTCGCTCAACGCATAGTCCGCCTCCAGCCGGTCGAGTGCCAGCAGGTGAAAGCGCCTGGCGAGGGCTTCGCGTTCGGCGGCGTCGGCGGTGATCGTCAACGGTTGCGCATGGCGGGCGAGCTGATCAATCCGGACGGGCCGCGAAAATTCAGGAGCGGCGTTCATCCCAGATCTCCCGCCAGCAGGGCATCGCGGCTGAGGCAGCCAAGCCGGACCCAGCGCGCGCGCAGATGCGATTCGACATGGGCCAAGGCATCGGCGGACGGCGCCCGACCGCGATAGAGATTGCGCGCAATCGCGTCATCCAGCCTTGTTTCACCCGAGAACGCCGCCCGATAGGCGGTCAGGCGTCCCCCCAGTGCGCTTACCATGCGGCCGATATGCTTGCCGACGACGACATCGCCAATCCCTTCCTGCCGCAGCTGACCGTCCATGTCGTCGACGAACAGCTCGGTCAGCCAGACACTTTCCTGGAGCCCGCCCAACGCCTCCAGCCGCATCAGCACCTGCGCGAGAATGGCGACGATCATGTCGAACCGCCCGTCGATCGTGTCCGGCACTTGCCCTTCGACATACCAATGGGGCTGACGCCCCTCCGCGACGACGACATGATAAAGAGGGCGCATCGCGTCCCTGGGATCGCTTTGCGCGAACAGACGCTGGAAGATGCTGGGCATGACGAGACTGTTTCCTGGCTGAACCGAATAGCGGCCTCTTGCCGAGGCTCGCGCATTTCCATATTGATCGCCCAGCCGCCCGATGCAATGGCGGCTTTGTTTTTCGGCAAGGTCCGGGGTCGCCCCCGCAGGAGAAGTTCATGCGCCAGTTCAGCCGCCAATCCCGCAGCGGGCGGATTTTGCTTGGCGCAGGCCTTTGCGCGCTGCTTATCGGCGCGTCGGGCTGCACCCGCATCCGCACCCATCAGGGCTATCAGGTCGACAAGCTTCTGGTCGATTCGGTGCAGCCGGGCATCGACAATCGCGCATCGGTGGAAGGCACGCTGGGCCGGCCGAGCTTCGTCGCGCAGTTCGGCGATCAGGACTGGTATTATGTGTCGCGCGACATGCGGGCGCTGGCCTTTTCGAATCCCAAGCCGGTATCGCAGACCGTCCTGCATGTGC
Source organism: Sphingobium sp. (assembly GCF_032153725.1). Classification (GTDB taxonomy): domain Bacteria; phylum Pseudomonadota; class Alphaproteobacteria; order Sphingomonadales; family Sphingomonadaceae; genus Sphingobium. The sequence goes on from NZ_JALDYQ010000017.1 coordinate 20,653, forward strand.
GTTTCGACGCGGCAGGCAATGTCGTGGCCGTGGACCGCATGGGGTTGGAGCAGGTCGCAAAAATCTCCCCCACCGGGGACAAGACGCCGACATTGGGCCGTCATCGCAGCCTGTTCGACGAGATTTTCGGCAATATCGGAGCAGTCGGCGCCGGCGGCATGGGTGGCGGTGGCGGCGGCAGCAACACTGGCGGCGGTGGCCCGAACGGAAGTTAGAACCTTTTCCAAGCAGGCGGAAACGCCTGTTGACGCGGAAAACACGGCAAAAGGGGACTCGCCCGAGTCCCCTTTTTTGTATGGCCTGTGCCGGTGGATCAGACCGGCTTGCGGTCGAGCCGATGTTCGCCCTTCACCCAGCGCACGGTGCCGGTGCTGGCGCGCATCACCACGCTGTCGGTGGTGAGCTTGCCGCCGGGCAGCCGCTTGACTCCGCCAAGCAGGGAGCCGTCGGTCACGCCGGTCGCCGCGAAGATGCAGTCGCCTTTGGCCAGTTCCTTCAGGTCATAGACCTTGTCGAGATCGGTGATGCCCCATTTGCGGGCGCGGGCGCGCTCGTCATCGTTGCGGAACAACAGCTTGCCCTTGAACTGCCCACCCACGCAGCGCAGCGCGGCGCAGGCCAGAACGCCCTCCGGCGCGCCGCCCGATCCCATATACATGTCGATATTGGTTTCGGGATTGGTGGTCGCGATCACGCCCGCCACGTCGCCGTCGGGGATCAGCATGATGCCGCAGCCAATGGCGCGCAGTTCCGCGATCAGCTTTTCATGGCGCGGGCGATCAAGCACGCAGACGATGATTTCATGCGGGTCGACGCCCTTGGCATTGGCGACGGCCTCGACATTCTCCTGCACCGTCCTGTTGAGGTCGATGATGCCATCGGGCAGGCCGGGGCCGACCGCCAGCTTTTCCATATAGACGTCGGGCGCATTGAGCAGGCCGCCTTCTTCCGAAATGGCGAGTACGGCCAGCGCATTGGGCCCGGCCTTGGCGGTGATGGTGGTGCCCTCCAGCGGGTCGAGCGCGATGTCGATCTTCGGTCCGGTGCCGATCGCATTGCCGACCTTCTCGCCGATATAAAGCATCGGCGCCTCGTCGCGTTCGCCTTCGCCGATGACGACCGTGCCGTCCATATAGAGGTCGTTGAAGGCCAGGCGCATCGCTTCGACGGCGGCGGCATCGGCGGCCTTTTCATCGCCGCGGCCGATCAGCTTCGATGCGGCGATGGCGGCGGCTTCAGTCACGCGCACCATTTCCAGCACCAGCACGCGATCGAGTATCGAGCTTGCCTGCACCATGTTGATTCCTCTTCTGCCGGTATTTTCGGAGCGCGATAGGATGTCGTTCGAACATTGTCGAGGGTGCGCTTTTCGCAGGGGAGAAGCAATGGAAGGGCGCTTTGCCGTCCGCCAGCAATCCTAGAGCACCGTCGCCAGGCCTTCCGACAGAAATGTGGGGCGATAGCCCAGGACCCGCAGCCGATCGATGTTGAGGGCCGGAAAGCCCCAGTCCTCCCTTGTCATTTCCTCCTCATGGACGATCGGTGCCCCGGTCCGCCGCGCCAGCAGTTGCGCGAGTTCAGCGATGGTCGTGCGAACGCCGCTACCGACGTTGAAGGGGCCTTCCTGGTCGCTGACAAGCAACAGCAGCATCGCCCGCGCCACATCATCGACATGGACGAGGTCCGATCCGAACGCGCCGCTGCCCTGGACGCGGATAGGCCCTCCGCCGGCTGCGGCTCTGGCCATCAGGCCCAGCGCGCCGCTCCTCTGCCCCGGGCCATAAACCGAAGCCAGCCGCATGGTCTGGAGCAACATATTCTCCCCGCGGCAGCGCTCCGCCGCGTAGATTTCCTGGCCGACCTTCGATCCCAGATAATAGCCCCTGCTGCGTGGGAAGAGCAGTGTTGCCTCATCCGGCGGTCCGGCTGTCCGCGCATAGGCATTGGCGCTGCTGGCCTGCAGGATGCGGCCGACGCCAGCGTGGATCGCGGCATCGACCAGATGAAGCGTGCCGAGCGCGTTGATCCGCCAGCAGTGCTCTGCTTCAGACGGGTCGCGATGATCGGAGGGGATATGCGCAGCCAGGTGGACCAGCGCCGCGCAACCTGTCAGTTCCGTCGTTGCGACGGCCGCCAGATCGAGAAAGGCCCATTCATCCTCCGGATCGGCCTCGACTGGGCAGCGGCGCGCGAGATGGCGGATGCGCCAGCCGCTTCGGCGCGCGGCCGCCGCGAAATGACGGCCGACAAAGCCCGAACCGCCAGTCAGCGCGAGCAGGGGGATGGGGGCGCTCATCGCACCGTGTCGATGCGCTCCTGCGGCACGAACATTTCGTCCAGATAGCGCAGGATCACTCCGGATCGCACCGGCGGCTGCACGATCGGCGTGTCATGGAGCAGCTTGCGCACACACATCTCCACCTCATTGAAGCCCGCCATGGCGCGCAACGGCGTCGTGCCGGAAAAGCGCGCATTGATCTCGAACACGCGCGGAGTTCCGCCGGCATCGGTGCGGAACTGGAAATTGGCCGGGCCATGAGGTCGCAGCGCTCGGCCGAGCAGGCGCACCTGCGCGTTCAGTTCGGGATAGTCGCCGGTATAGGCGCGATAGGTGTTGCCGTCGCGCAGGTCGCGTCGCATCACGATCGACGCCTGCACTTCGCCATCGAAAACAAGCGTGCTGGCGGTGAACTCGCAATCGGGGTCGCCGACGCATTGCTGAATGACCAGTCCGCCGCGCCCCTTCCGCGCCAGCGCCAGCTCAGCCCGGTCCTGGACGAGCGACACGCCGACCGAGCGGGCGCCGATCCGGGGCTTCACCACCAGCGGAAAGCCGACCGCGGCGATCAGCGCCTCGACCGCTTCCTCATCCTCCGCAGCGGCCGATGCGGGATGGGGCAAGCCTGCGCGTTCAAAGAAGCGCGCCGTTTCCAGCTTGTCGTCGGCAATGGCGACGACGCGCGGATCGCTGACCAGCACATGCGTATCGAACAGCGCCTCCAGCCGGTGCCGCTCGGCTGCGAAATAGGATAGCTCCACATCCGTTCCCACCAGCACGGCATCGGGCCGCTCGCGGTCCAGCAATTGATGGATGCGGTCCCCGAACGCCGGGTCGTTGGCAAGGGGCAGGCGATAGGCGCCGTCCGCCCAATAAAGACCGGGGGAGAGCGGGTTGGGATCGGCCGCGATCACCCGGCAGTCCAGCGTCGACTGCCGCAGTGACTTGATGATGCCCTGTCCCAGGACAGCGCCGGCGCCGGTGACGAGGATCTTCATGAAAAAAACCGGCAGAGCCGCTCCTGCGTCGCAGCGGACAGGGTGGTGGCGCGGATGGCTTGCATCTGGTCCTCCGGATCGAAATCGATGTCGCGGGTTTCCATGGTCACAAGATCTCCTCTGATTTCGATCATCGCCCATTTCGGTGTCGGGTCCTGATCGTCACGGGACTGACCAAGCGAGGCGAGGGTGAAGATCGTGGCCGCCGCGCAGTCAAAGCGGCGATGCCGGTGAACATGGCCGAACAGTCCATAGATGAAGCCGCGCGCCGCCACCATGGCGGCGGCGTCCTCCGCCTCCTGCGCCGAGCGGATATAGCGCCAGTCGCCAAAGTCGAACGGATTGGCATGGGCGGCGAACAGCGGCCCCTGCGACCAGCTTTCCTGCCAGTCGAACGTGGTCATGCCGCCGGGCGGAATATGGGCGGCGGTCCAATCGACGCTTTCGCGCAGCCAGTCGGGCAGGCCCGCGCGATAGGCTTCCGCCCTAGGCGATCCCTGATAGAGCAGGTCATGATTGCCGCTGATCAGGATCGCGCCGTCCCGCGCCGCTGCTCCCTGCACCAGTTCCAGCGTCTCCAGCGGTTGAACGCCATAGGTCAGCAGGTCGCCCAGAATCAGCATCTGGTCGAACCCCTCCCGCCGGGCGGCGGTGAGGGCCAGTTGCAGCGGGTCGCTGGAGGCATGGATATCGGTCAGAACCGCTATTCGCATGGCGAAACCGGCCGAAATGGAGAGGGTGCAGGAAAGCGCGCCGGGCCATCGGTCATCAGCTCCTGATAGAGACTGAGATGCGCAGCGGCGCAGCTTTCGATGGAAAAGCGCCGCGCCGCGCGCAGGGCACCCTGTGACAGCATGGCATAATGCGCGTCGTCGCTGAGCGTCTCCACGATCGCCTGCGCCAGCGCGGCGGGATCGGAGGGGGGCACGAGACGGCCGTTGATGCCGGGCGTGACCATTTCGCGATTGCCCGCCACCGCCGTTGCGACGATCGGCAGGCCGCTCATCGCCGCTTCGATCATCGCGATGGGAAAGCCCTCCCACAGCGAGCAATTCACGAACAGATCGGCCTGCCGCATCAGCGCATCGACATCATGGCGCGCACCCAGCAACTCGACGGGCGCGTTTGCGGCCAAGGTGCGGAGCTGGTCGAACTGAGGCCCCCCGCCCGCGATGCAGAGGCGGGCGGCGCGGCCGCGCGCGGCCAGTGCATCGGTCAAGGGGCGGGCAGCGCGAAGCAGGGTGGGATAATCCTTCTGCTCCGACACCGTGCCCACGGCCAGTATCATCGGATCGCGCGCCACTGCGGAGCGTGGCTGCCCCGCCAGAAATCGGGTGCTGGCTGCATTCAGGATCATGCGGACAGGCCTTTGGGCATGGTTGCGCAGCAGCGCCTCGCACTGATCGCTGATCGCGACATAGCCATCGACGATGCGGTTGAAGAGGACAAATGCCGCCGGGGGGAAGGACAGGCGGCTGTTATGATGGGTCAGCACGATCGGCACGCCTGGGCTGGCGAGCGCAAGGGGAAAGAGCGCCCGGGCGCTATGGGCGTGGATCACGTCCGGCCGGATCGATCGCAGCGCCCGGCGCAGCGCCCGCGCTCCGCTCAGCCAGTTGTTGCGATTGGCGAGGCCCAGCGACAGTGCCTTGGCGCCACCCTGTCGCAGGCGCGCCGTCATCGCCTGTTCGGTGTCGGGGGCGTTGCCCACCTGCGCCGCGTCGCTCAATGCAATGACGGTCGCCCCGTGGCCCGCTGCGGCAAAGGCTTCCGCCAGATTGCAGACCAGCATTTCGGCGCCGCCCGAGGTGAAGCTGGTGATGATCGAACAGATGCGCATGTCAGAGATCGATGCCGGTTGCGGCGAGCAAGGTGAGTGCGCGCGGCGACAGCTCTGCCCGGCACCGGTCCAGCACGAGATCCGCTTGGCCGGGGCTCATCCACTGGCCGAACGTTCCCGCCTTGCCGCTGCGCATCCGTAGGCTCTGATCGTCCTGGCGATCATAATCATGGCCGGGAATGCCGCCATCGCGTTCCTTGTCGCGCATCCGGTCGAACTGCGCGGCGGCGACGGCGCGGGCTAGCACATCGCCCTCAGCTTTCACGCCCAGGAAGGAGAGGATGCCGGCGATGGTCGGCATCGGCTGGCCTAGCATATGTTCATAGCTGATGAGGTGATGGGGGCGTCCGGCGAGTCCCGCCGCCCAACTGTTCAGATAGCCGGTCAGCGCCGCCAACCCATATTTTGGTTCGTCCAGAAAGGCGGCCATGTCGCCCGCAAAACTCTTCTTGTGCCGGGTGGCATGGAAATAGGCCGACACGATCACGTCGCGCGGATCGCGGATCAGGAACAGAACCGGCCGGTTGAGGAACAGCCGCTCGCGATAGGGCAGATGGCTGACCAGGATCAGTGGCAACGCCGCGTCGCCGGTTCGCCCTACAAAGGCGTCGATGCCGCGCACCGGATCGCGATCGAAATTGGGCAGGACGCGGAAAGTGCTGGTCAGATCGGGTTCGAAGCCCAGCCGCGCGCTTTCGGCAAAATAGCAGGAGAGCAGGTAGCGCAGCCAGGTTCGGCCGCTCTTGGGATAGGACACCAGAAAGGCGTCCGCCCGCGCGGCGGCAAGACGCAGATGGGGTTCGTCCCGCAACCGCCGCCGCATCGCCCGAGCAAAACCCTTCAACGACATCATGTTCATGATCCTGCCCTCACGCGATGATGGTCGAGAACGCTGGTGATGACCGAGTGCCAGTGGGCGAGTATCCGATCATGGCCGAACAGCGTCATCCGCTCCCGCGCGGCATTCCCCAGCGCGGCGCGCCGGGAATCATCGGCGCAGAGCGCGGCGATCGCTTCCCCCAGCATCGCAACGTCGCCATTGCGAACCAGCAGGCCGCTTTTGCCATGCTCAATCATTTCGGCGGGACCCCATTCGCAGTCGAAGGAAATGACCGGCAGTCCCGCGCCCATCGCCTCTCCCACGACGATGCCCCAGCCTTCGAAGCGCGACGACAGCACGAAAAGGTCGGATCGGGGAATCCATTCGCCGGGCTTTTCGGTCACGCCGGGCAGGCTGATCCGCTCCGTCAGGCCGAGGCGGTCGCGTTGACGTTCCAGCGCGGCGCGCTCCGGCCCGTCACCCCAGATCACCAGGTTCCAGTCGGGAATGCGCTCCGCCACGCGGGCGAAGGCATTCAGCAGCAGGTCGAAGCCCTTTTGGGGCACGAGCCGCCCGACCGCGCCGATGGTGCGGCCCTGGGGCCTGTGCCCGGCGCCCGTGATGGCAGGCGGCACGGGGTTGGGGATCACCCAGCCCTTCACGTCCATCGTCACCCTGAACCAGTCCATCGCCCCCTGCGTCATAGTGATCAGGCCCACGGCTTGGGGATAGGTCATCCGCCGCAGTCTGCTCCAGACCGGTCCTGCATTCTGGAGCGCGGGATTGTTGCGTTCCGATACGATCACGGGAATGTCCAGCGACCGGGCCGCCAGCACCGACAGGATGTTGGTGCGCGTCAGGAAGCTGACGACCAGTTCGGGCCGGACCTCCTTCAGCGTGCGTTTCAGCAGCCTCAGCCGCCTTAGCATCGCCAGCGCGCCGGTCGCCGCCGGGCGACGGCGCGACTTCATGCCCAGCCGGATGATCCGAACATCATCGTGACTGGGATAATAGGCCGGCGTGGATGGTTCTTCGAAGGCGATCAGGCTGACCATCCAGCCCCGCGCCGCGAAATGATTGCAGAGCAGGCTGACAATATGCTCCGATCCACCCGCGCCAAGCCCCGGAAGGACGAAGGCGACGTTTGGCGGCCTGGACGCTCTTACCAGCATGGCGGGCGGAATCCTGTATAATCGCGGGTTTATGCCGGTCAGTGTCCCTGCCGGGACGGTCCAAGTCCACTGCGCGAAGGGGTTAGGAGGCTGCCTCTTTGGATGCTGGCATCAATAATGGATGCGCAGTTCCAGCCCGACGCGGGTACGATCATAATCATCCAGCGGATCGGTGCTGTTCCGCTTGGAAAAGCGTGCATTGGCCGCCAGCGCGATCCGGCGGTTGAGCGCATGTTCCAGCTCGCCGGTCACGCCGTAGATTTTCTCGGTAAGGCCTGTGCCGAAATATTTGCTGCGGCGATAGACCAGGCCCAGTTCACCGCGCAGATTATGGCGGATTTCCTGTTGGACCCCCAGGCGAAAGCGCATGTCCTCGCGCGACTGCACGCCGGTGCGGTATGTGGCGACATTGCCGATGAAACCGTCCAGCGTGATCGCCGTGCGCGGCCGGGGAGCATAGGTCAGCCCGACCTGCGCCGACAGGCGGGTGCGCGGTTCGATCCGTGAATCCCTGGGATCGAATCGGTAGACGCCGATCGCCGCCTCTCCCCTGATGGTTCCGCCCGGATCGATCGCCACGCCGGTCCGCATGCCATAGGTGCGCGAATCCCGGTCGATCTCGCCCAATTGCGGCGCCCGGCGAAAATCGCGCTTCGACGCGAAGCCTTCGACAAAAGCGTTCATCAGCGGCGACACCCGCAGCATCACCCGCGCCAGTCCCCCCATATTGTCGAGGTCGCGATTGTCGTCGATCGCCTTGGTATAGCGGAAGCGCGCGGCCGTGCCGCGCACCATGAAGCCGACGCGCGCGCCCTGATGGGTATAGGCAAGGTCCCCTTCCAGCGCGTTCAGTTCACGCGGACCGATCGAGGGCGCGGTGTTGCCTTCCGGCTCGCCGCGATCCTCTATGATATGCTGCCAGCTCGCCGCCGCCGCCAGCTTGTCCGAAGCGGACGGGGTCCAGTTAAGGCCGGCGCCGACCTTGCCGCCCTCCGCATTTTCACTGTCATATTTGAAATAGCGGCGGAAATCGCCTTCCGCCCGGGCATTGAGTTCGATGGCGCCGCCCTTCCGGTTGATCTCGGCATAGGGCCGGAAGACCGCGCGGAAATCATCCTTCTCGCCAAAGGCCTGGGCGTAGATATTGCTGTCATATTCGATCCGCGCCGTGCCGCCGATCTCCACCGTTGCGCTGCCCAGCGTCAGGGGGGTGGGTATGAACAGCGCTTCGGGCGCATCCAGCGCCATGGTCGGGGATTGCAGATCCTGTGCGCTGGCGACCGAGGGTGGCACGGTCAGGCTGAGCGCAAGGGCGGCAGCCGCGCTGCCCGAAGCGATGCCGCGCATCAGAACCACTTCTCATAAATGCGCACCGTATCGCCGGGCTGGATCATGTCACGTTCGCCTGCGCGGCCGACCACCTGACGGCCATCGACCATGCGCGTGATGGCGACGCTGCCCTGTTCGGCACGGAAGGTGTAGCCGCCCGCGACCGACACCGCCGCGAGTACCGACATGCCCGCGCGATATTGATATTCGCCGGGGCTCTTCACCTCGCCCAGCACATAGAAGGGGCGCAGCCTGACCGGCTGGACGCTGACCGTGGGCGTGTTGAGCAACTGGCGTTGCACCAGTTGCCCGGCGATGCTGGCCTGTAGTTCCGGGACAGTCTTGCCCCCCGCGTCGACATCCCCCAGTACAGGCAGGGAAATCTGGCCGCGATCGTTGATGACATAACTGCTGTTGCCTGGGTCGGTGGCGCTGAGGCCGGGTATCGCCACCCGCACTTCGTCGCCCGCGCCCAGACGATAGGCGACCGTGGGTGCTGGCGGCAGGCTGGCAAGGCCCGAAAGGCCACCCGAGCAGGCCGTCGTCAGAACAAAAAGGCCAAGGAAAAGACCAGGATAAAGCCGGTTGCGCATCTGCGTCCCCTCTTGATTGGATGGGCGGAAGCTTAAGCCCTTTGGCTGATTCAGGGGCGGGCAATAACGGGTCGGGACCGGGCAAAAAGGGACGAGGGGGGAGCAACGCTTTTGGGATGCCCGTCATGCCGCCAGTCGTCGGCCGCGCTTCCAATGGTCAAGATCGCGACCGATCAGATCCTCCAGATCCGCAATATCCCGCGCATAATAATCGACCATGCGCTGACGCAGCGCGGCGGACAGCGGTGGATAGGCGATCTGGCGCGCGAACAGGCCCCGCACCCTTTCGAATACCGGATTGCCGCGCAGCGGACGGGCGGCCCCCTTCAACGGGGCGAGCGCGGTGCGCACCGGCAAGGGCAGGAAACGCTCCCCGCTGTCATTGCGCGGATCGGACCCCACCTGCTCCGAATAATGGCAAGGCGCGCCGATATGGTCGCTGACGATCGCGACGGTGGCTTCGGGCGCGGCCTTGACATCCTCGAACAGGATGACCTTGATCTGTTCCGCATCGAAATGGTCCAGCCAGCGGCGCAAATGCCTGGCGTAGAGGCCGTCCACCAGAAATCGCGGCTGGTCGTTCGGGCGTCCATCCAGATAGGCTTCCGGACCCTCCGTCACGGTGCCGCGCCGGAACAGCATCTTGTAATCCGAATAGGCGCGATCCACCGGGTTGCGCAGTTGCACCACCAGCCGGGCGTCCGGCAACGCGGCGGCCAGGCGGATGGCGGCATCCGGATGGGCAAGATAATCGGCGGATTTTTCCCCCAGCATCTGATCGGGTCGCGCGCCGTCGAAAAAGCGGCGATAATGGTCGAGGCCGAGGTCATGATCCTGACTGAAGAAATGCGGCTCCGGCGCGGGTAGATAAATAGCCGGATTGTCCTGAAGCTGGTTGTGGATCCAGGTCGTCGCGCCCTTGACAGCGCCGATGATGACGAAATGCGGCAGGCGGTCGTTGCTCATCCTCATGTCCTTTTCCGTCAGCATTCCAACTCCGCCATCGCAATCTCCAGACAGTTGGCGAGGCGGCGCATGTCGGCTTCGTCCAGCAGATGGTCGACCGGAAAGGCGATGCTGCGGCGCCCCCGATCCTGCGCCACGGGCAACACCCTGTCGCGGCGCACGTTGAGGCCCGTAAAAGCCGCTTCCCGCGTCATGTCGGCGCAGGACCCGCTGCCCACCGGCATGCCCATGCGGACCATCCGGTCGATGATCGGCGCGGTCCCCGCCTTGCCCAGGTGATCGGCGGCAATGGTCACGTAGAGCCGGTAGAAGGCATGGCCGACATGGGCCGGTATCTCCGGCACTTCGACTGCGGAATCGGCGCGCATCAGGCGCATCAACACCTCCGCATTGCTGCGGCGCCGGGCGAGCCAGGCCGGCAGCTTGGCAAGTTGCGCCCGGCCGATCGCCGCCTGCATCTCGGTCATCCGCCCATTGCTGCCGAAGCTGTCGTGCAGATAGCGGAAACCGCTGGCCGGGACGGGGGCGAAGAATTTGTCCGGATTCTTGCCATGGTCCTTATAGGCCCAGGCCCGCTTCCAATGGGTTTCCTCGCGCAGCAGGACCATCCCTCCTTCTCCCCCGGTCGACATGATCTTGTCCGTGCAGAAGGAGAAGGCGGCGGCATCGCCGAAGCTGCCGGCCGGGCGGCCATGGAAAGTCGCGCCATGCGCCTGAGCGCAATCCTCGACCAGCCATAGCCCCTTTTCGTCGGCCAGCGCCCGGAGCGCATCCATGTCGCAGGGCCACCCTGCCAGATGCACGCACAGGATCGCGCGGCTGCGACCGGTCAGCATCCGGCGCGCAGATTCGGGGTCGATGGCGTTGCTGACGGGATCGATGTCGGCAAAGACAGGCGTCGCGCCCACCGCGACGATGCAGGCCGCGCTAGCGAAGAAGCTGCGGGAGGGCAGGATCACCTCATCCCCCGATCCAACGCCCAGCGCGCGCAACGCCAGTTCCAGCGCCACCGTGCCATTGCTGACGGCAATGCCATGAGGCATGCCGCAGAAGGCCGCGAACTCCGCCTCGAACTGGCGGGTCTGCTCACCATGGACCATGGAGTTGACCCGACCGCTTTCCAGCACATGCATGACGGCGGCAATTTCGTCCGCCTCATGCTGCGGCCAACGGAGCGAGGGATTGTCCAGCGGGCTGAGACGCAACTCGATGGTGTTTCGGGCAGGCGCGGCTTGGATCATGGTCACTCCCCGGAGCTTATGCGACGTCGCGCGGCAGATGGGACGACAAGGCGATCTGGCTTTCCGCCGGGCGCGGTATCATGAGCAGCGTGTCGGAACTTTCCTCCGCCAGCCGCCGCAATATCTCCGCCCAGCGCGAACTGGCCGACGCGGCGACCATCTCATGGGTCAGCCGTACCAGCTCATCCGCGTCGCCCGCAGCGATCAGCCGGGCGAGCTGGCCAAAACCCTCCACCAGCATCTCCAGCGGAATCGGCGAGGGCATGGCCTCGAAAATGCCGGGAATGGCGCTCTCGATCTTGTCCTCGCTGGTGTCGAACAGTTCCTCGAACAGTTTTTCGCCGGGACGCAGGCCGATGAACCTGATCGGCACGTCGATCTCGGGACGCAGCCCCGCCATGCGGATGACGCGGCGGGCGATTTCCACGATCTTCACCGGTTCGCCCATGTCGAGGACGAAGATGGTGCCGCGTTCCGAATCCGTCTCCAGCGCGCGGGCGCTGCTCTGGAGGATCAGCAGCACCGCCTCCTGCACCGTCATGAAGAAGCGTTCGATATCCGGATGGGTAACGGTCAGCGGCTTGCCGGTGGCGAGCTGATGCTGGAACAGGGGGATCAGCGAGCCGCTGGACCCCAGCACATTGCCGAAGCGCACGGTCAGGAAGCGCGGGCTGTCGGGATCGCAGCTGCCGATCAGGTCGAGCGCCTGGCAATAGAGTTCGCCCAGCCGCTTGGTCGCGCCCATCAGGCCGACGGGGTTCACCGCCTTGTCGGTGGACACCTGGATCATGGCCCGCGCCTCGAACTCGCAGACCGCATCCGCGACATTGCGCGTGCCCAGCACATTGGTGTGCACCCCGGCGCAGGGATTGGCTTCCACCATCGGTACATGTTTCAGGGCGGCGGCATGGAAGACGATCTCCGGCCGTCGCCGCTCGAACACCTGCCACAGCGCGGGGCGCTGGCGGATCGAACATAGCTCGGCGTGGAAGCGGACATGGGGGAATTTCTCCCGCGCCTCCATTCCGATGGCGTAGAGATTATATTCGCTGTGGTCGAGCAGCACGATCTCTGCCGGGGCATAATAAGCGAGCTGGCGCACCAGTTCCCCGCCGATCGTGCCGCCTGCCCCCGTGACCATGATCCGCGCGCCGGTGACGACGCGCTCCAGATAGCTGTGCTGCACGGTGATCTCCGGCCGCCCGAGCAGTTCCGCCAGCGGCATCTTCTCGATCGCCATGCGGTCGCCGTTCAGGGGCTGCGCGCTGGTCCAGGGATTGCGGAAGCGCGACACGACCAGATTTTCCTGTTCGGCCAGGCTCGCGATGCGTAGGATTTGCTGCCGGTTGAGCCGTTCGCTGCTTTCCTGCACCACCAGGCTGACCGGGCGCCTGCCCACGCGGTCGAGGTCCGCGACGATCTGCGGCAGCATGTCGGGCGATCCCAATATCGGCAGGCCGCCGACATGCAGCCGCCGCTCATGCCCGTCGAAGGAGATGACGCCGACGATCTCCAGTCCCGAACTGGCATCCGTGGGCACAAGGTCCGCCATGACCCGCGCCCAGTCCAGCTCGCCCAGCAGCAATATGCGGCGGCGCGCCTGGACCGTCCGGCGCAGGCGGGCGGAGCGGACACGCCTGAAGAACTCCCGGCGCAGAGCGCGCGCGGCCAGCAGCGCGGCGACGGTCAGCGGCACATTGACCGTCAGGAAGATGGTCATCACTCCGCGCATCATCTTTTGTGGCACGATCAGTCCGGCGGTGATCATCCAGATGAGCCAGCCGCTCGCGAGCAGGCTGACCGCCAGCGACAGCGCGTCCCCCATCGACAGGAAGCGCCAGCTCTGGCGATAGGTGCCGATGACGAACAACACGCCCATGTTGACGCCGACGAACAAGGCCGTGAACCAGGGATCGAACAGCGTCTCGGGCATGTGCAGTTCGGACAGGATCAGGCGCGACAGGATGAAACTGCCGAATATGATGAGCGCGTCCAGCATCAGGATGATGGCCAGCCTGATCGCCCAGAAGCGCGTGGCGCCCCGCGCCGCGAAGGCGCGCACGGCTGCATCCAGTCGCAGGAGCGTGGTTGCGGGCGGCGTTTCCGCAACGGTTTCCGTCCCGTCCTGCCCGACTGGCGCGATGTTCGGCATCCCGATATCTCCGATCCATGGGCCGCCGGTTGCGGGGAAAGAAGGCGGCCGTGACGAACTGCCTGACGTTCCGGCCGCAACCGCCGGTATTCCCAAGGCTATCGAAACGGGCGCTTGCCGGTAATCGGTCTACTGGACACTATCCTTTATCCCACGCGCGGTCCCGCCGGCGCGCATGACCTCTCATTGGGGCTAGGCTGCCGGCTCCTTGGTGCCCGACACCGGTGCCACGACTGGCGCGGACGGGGCGCTCCTGCCTCAAAAGGGTAATCTACCGATGCACCTCCAGGAGGAGGGATGGCCTGTGATACCTCCTGCGCTGAACGGTTCCGGGAGGCTTGCGGGCAATGAAAGTCATGATCCTCTCCAGCCTGTCCTGGTCGCTGATCAATTTCCGTGGCGCTCTGATTGCCGGAATGGTCGCGGAGGGGCATGAGGTCGTGGCCTGTGCCCCCGATGAAGAGCCGGAGGTGTTGGCGAAGCTGGCGGGCATGGGCGTGCGCTTTTGCCGGACGCCGATGGCGCGCGCGGGCACCAATCCGCTGCATGACGCGCGCACCCTGCTCCATTATCGCCGGCTGATGCGGATGGAGCGGCCCGATGTGGTCGTGGCCTATACGCAGAAGCCGATCATCTATGGCGGGCTGGCCGCGCGGCTGTGGAGCCGGGCACGCTATTTCGCGATCATGAGCGGCCTTGGCTATGTTTTCAGCGAGGAGGCCGACAGTCGCCACTGGCTGCGAACCATCGTGTCGCGGCTCTATCGGATCGGCGTGGCCAGGGCGCGATGCATCTTCGTATTCAACAACGACGATCATCGCGTCATGCAGGAGAGCGGGATCGTCCCGCCCGCGCAAAGGGTGATGCAGGTGCCCGGCTCCGGCATTGACGTGCGGCATTTTGCCGAACAGCCCCTGCCCGGTGGGCCGTTCACCTTCCTGATGATGGGCCGCCTGATGCGCGACAAGGGCGTGGGCGAATATGTGGAGGCCGCGCGGATCATCCGCGCCAGGCGCCCGGACGTGCGTTTCCTGCTGCTGACCCGGCCGGAAACCGAAAATCCGACCGGCTATGCCGCCGCCGATCTGGAGCAATGGCGCGAGGCAGGGCTGATCGAGTTCCTGCCTGAAACCCGTGACGTGCGGCCCTTCATCGCGTCGGCTCATGCCTTCGTGCTGCCGTCCTTCTATCGGGAGGGTTTGCCACGCACGATTCTTGAAGCGCTGGCAATCGGGCGACCGGTCATCACCACGGATATGCCCGGTTGTCGCGAGCCGATCCGGGACGGGGTCAACGGCTTGTTGGTTCCGCCCCGCGACGGCCCTGCTCTGGCCGAAGCGATGGAGCAGCTGATCGCCGACCCGGCACGCGTCACCGCTATGGCCAAGGCAGCGCGGCAAACGGCGGTCGACATTTACGATGTCGACAAGGTGAACGCGATGCTGCTGGATGTCATGCAATTGCGGGGCAGCGACATGCCGATATCCGTCCCGGCACCCGCGCCCGTCCTGCTGATGCCGGAGCGCATATGATTGCCTGTCTCCGCCCGGCGGGCTTGTTGGCGATCGCTCTTCTCGGCCTGCTCTCTCCCTTTCTGCTGCTGCTGTCGGTGCTGGTGCTGTCGGGCCTGGGCTGGCCGGTGCTGTTCCGCCAGCCGCGAAGCGGCCGGGGCGGCCGGTCTTTCACCATGATCAAGTTCCGCACCATGCGGGACCTGCGCGACGGGCAGGGCGCCTTGCTGCCAGACGCGCAGCGGGTCACGGCGCTGGGACAGTTTCTCCGCCGGTCGCGGCTGGACGAACTGCCCGAACTGATCAACATCGCGCGCGGCGACATGGACTTCGTCGGCCCTCGCCCCCTGCTGCCACACACCATCAGCGCGATGGGGCGCGACGGCATGGAGCGCGGCCGGGTCCGGCCCGGCCTCACCGGCCTGGCCCAGGTGAGCGGCAACACGCTGCTCACCGTGGAGGAAAAGCTGCGCTTCGACCTCTGGTACGTGCGCAATCGCAGCTCCCGTCTTGACGCGCAGATCATGGCTTGCACGCTGCTGGTCGTGACCCGGGGAGAGAAAAGGATCGACTGGCATGCCGACGAAGCGCGCCCTCCTCATTGGGGCAGTTGAAACCACCCGGATCGCCTTCGATGCGATCACCCGCGCGCCCGGATGGGAAGTCGCGGCCGTCGTCACGCTCGATCCCGCCCTGGCCAATCGGCATTCCGATTATGTCGACCTGGAACCGGTCGCGCGGGAGCGGGGCTGCCGGGTCATCCATGTGGACAATATCAACCGCGAGGAAGCGCTGCTCGCGATCCGCGACGCCGCTGCCGATATCGCCTTCGTCATGGGCTGGTCGCAGATCTGTGGCCAGGACTTTCGCAATCTCTTTGCCGATCGGGTCATTGGCTATCATCCGGCCGCCTTGCCCCGGCTGCGCGGACGTGCGGCGATCCCCTGGACGATCCTGCAACAGGAGCCGATCACGGCCGGGAGCCTGTTCTGGATCGATGCGGGCACGGACACCGGCGAGATACTGGACCAGCAGTATTTTCACGTCGCGCCAATGGAAACGGCAGCCTCCCTCTATGCCAAGCATATGCGGGCGCTGGCCCTCATGCTCGACCGCTCGCTGGGGCGGATGGCGGCCGGGGAGATGCCGCGCATGGTGCAGGACGAAAGCTGCGCGACCTGGGCCGCGCGCCGCACGCCGATGGACGGGCTGATCGACTGGCGGCAATCCGCAGCGGACATATTGCGCCTGATCCGGGCGACCGGCCATCCCTATCCCGGTGCCTTCACCCGGTCGAACGGCGTGGACCTGCACATCTGGGCGGCGTCGTTGTCGGACATGGGCGGGCGCCATGCCGCTCTTCCGGGGCAGGTCGTCCTGCGCACGGCGGAAAGCTTCACGATTCTCTGCGGCCAGTCGACCGCGCTGACCGTCACCCAATGGAGCGGCCTCGACAAACCGCCGAAACTTCACGCCATTTTAGGGGAATAGCCATGTTGTTGCCGTTCAACGCCCGCCGGATCGCGGTGGTCGCTCCGCATCCCGACGATGAGATATTGGGCTGCGGCGGCACCATGGCGCGGGCCGCCGCAGCTGGCGCGGAGGTGCATGTGATCGTCGTCACGCGCGGTCAGCCCCCGCTGTTCGATGAGGAAATGGTGCAACAAATTCGCGCCGAAACCTTACGCGCGCACGACATGATTGGCGTGACCGGCACCCAGTTTCTTGATTTTCCCGCCGCTGGACTCGATCAGGTCAAGCGGAGCGACCTGAACCTTGCCTTGTCATCGGCGCTGTCGCGGATCGAAGTCGATCTGCTGTTGATCCCCTTTATCGGCGACATTCATCTGGATCATCAGATCGTCTTCAATGCCGCGCTGGTGCATGCCCGCCCCCGCGGCAGCGGCGGCCCCAGCTGTGTCCTCGCCTATGAGACGCTGTCAGAAACCAACTGGCTGGCCCCTGGAGTCACGCCTGCCTTCATTCCGAACATGTTCGTCGATATCGGCGCGACGCTGGAGCGGAAGATCGCCGCCTTTCAGATGTTTCAGTCCCAGGTGAAGCCCAGTCCCGATGAACGGTCGATAGAGGCCATTCGTGCCCTGGCCATTTCACGGGGCGCGACAGTTTATCGTCACGCTGCGGAAGCCTTTGTACTTGTTCGGCAAATTCATTAACATGGATTACTTTTATTCGACTCACCCGAAAGGTGCATTTGCCCCGCGATTCTCCCGATTACATCCATAGCGATACCACAAAAGTAGTAGATTTTACTGTTGCGGCCGCGCTGTTGGCTGTCAGATGCGAGAAAAATCCAGCAGCTTAACAACGCGTTAACGGGTTATTGCGCGAACCCGAAATTTCCATTGTACATTCCGGGACTCTGGCGGCACAAATATGCTACTGATAAGTTGTTGAAACGAAAAGAAAGGGTCGCACTACAGGCATTTGATTACTGGTCTTCTACATTCCGTTTGGGGCCTGCTTACGGAGGTGGAAGAGATCATGAGGGGACCACCCAATGTCTTACCCAGTTAATGTGCGTCTGTTGTGCGGTAATGCAATCGTTCGGGAGGGGCTTAGCCGCATCCTGATGGAAAGGGATTTCCGCGTAACCCAATATCCCAATATTGCCACGGTACTTCAACAAGTTGAGGTTCCCGAAGAGGATACTGGACCATCCCTGTTGTTGATCGATGACGGGACCGAAGCGATGGATGTCGAAACGCTGTCGGTTCTGCAGAAACGTTTCCCCTGTTCCTATCTTGTCCTGCTGTCCGACAGGTTCGATTTCCAGATCATGCTGAAAGCGTTCCGGCTCGGAGCACTGGCCTATATCGTCAAGGAAATTTCCTGCGACCGGCTGGTGGCGACGCTGCGGCTGGTGGCCATGGGCGAACGCGTCCTGCCGCCGCAACTGGCGGATGAACTGCAATCCCGGCCAAGCCTGACCGATGCACTGGAAGTCGAACGTCCGGTGGATGCGGCCTGCCTGTCCGACCGGGAACTGGAAATCCTGCGCTGGCTCATCATGGGATGTCCGAACAAGGTCATTTCCAAACGGATGGACATCAGCGAGGCAACCGTGAAGGTTCATGTTAAGGCCGTGCTGCGCAAGCTGCGCGTCAAGAACAGGACCCAGGCGGCGATTTGGGCGGCCAATCACGGGATGCGCGGACGCGTGACCGAGGTTGAACCCGAATTGCCTGTAGCCATTCCTCATCCGGCCCAGTTGCCGGTTCTGGAAATGGCCGGAATGGCGAGCCGCATCTGATCTTCACCCTCCCCAAGGGGGGATCGTCATGGCATATGAAATCAAGGGCGTGCTGATCGCACGCGCCTTGCCGATGCTGCGCAGCCGGTTCGGGAGGTTCCTGGTCAAAGGAACCCGCGGCCGGCTGATCGCGGTGGGGCACCTGCTGTCGGGCAACTTCCTCAACGCGCTGATCATGCTGGTCAGTGTTGCGATGGCGGCCCGTTCCCTGGGACCGGCGACCTATGGCGTCATGGTTCTGGTCCTGTCCTATAATCGCGTCGTCGAGCGAATCCTGCGCTTCGAATCCTGGCAGCCGCTGATCCGGTTCGCCGTGGAGGAGGAAGCGAAGGGGTCGCCCCGGCGATTGCAGCGGCTTTATTGCTACGGCCTGATGCTGGACATTGGCGCGGCGGCACTGGCCGCCGTGAGCGCGATCGGCCTGGCCCTGCTGTTCGGTCCGCTGTTCGGGCTCAAGCCCCTTCATGTCGAGTTGGTGGCGATCTATTCGGTCGCGACCCTGTTCAACATCGCCGGGGTGCCCACGGCCGCGCTGCGTCTGTCCGGCCAGTTCAAGATGCTGGCCTATGCGCAGGTCGCGGGCAATGTGCTGCGCATCCTGCTGGCCTTCATCTGCATGGTGACCGGGGCTGGCTTGATCGGCTTCATGGTGGCGTGGACCGCATCGCAGGCGCTGGGATCGATACTGGTCTTCTGGGTCGGCTTCCGTGCCCTGCGGCAGATGGGGATACCCAATCCGCTGCATGCCCGGCTGAAGGGCCTGATGGGGGATTTTCCGGGCTTCTTCGGCTTTGCCTGTTCCACCAATCTGTCGCTGACCCTGCGCGTCATCACCACGGAGGCGGACTCGCTGTTCGTCGGCGCGGTGGCGGGCAGTTCGGCGGCGGCGGTCTATTATCTTGCCAAGCGGATCGCCAAGGTCGCGACCCAGATTGGCGCGCAGGTGCAGGCCGTGGTCTATCCCGATGTCGCGCGGATGTGGGCGAACGGCAATATCCGCAACTTCCGGGCCGCCACCTTGCAGGTGCAGGTGGCGCTGGCCGCCGTCGGCGTCGCCATGCTGGCGGGAGCCTGGGCATTCGGACCGCTGCTCATCCGCGTCGGGCCGGGCGTCGCCTATTCGCAAACCTATATATTGCTGATGACCCAATTGGTGGCGGTGATGCTGATGCTGCATGCCGCGCCATCGCGATCGGCCATGCTGGCGATGAATCAGAGCTGGAAGGTGCTCGCCATCTCCGGCTTCGGCACGGCGCTGTTCGTGGCGGTCGCGGCCTATGCCGTGCCGCGCTATGGGGCGATCGGCGGCAATATCGCCCATGTCATATTGGGCGTGGTGACGGCGGTGCTGCTGGATGTCTGCTGGTTGCGGCGGGCAAGGGTCCGGCCGGTGGCGGCGAGCGTGGGGTGAAGTGATCCTCGCAGGATTTGGGTGACATAGGTGACACGATGATGGGGGTAGAAAGGCACGCCTCTGGCGCGCTTTCTTATGGGGTTTTACCTTTCAAAGAGCGATGAAAGCCTAGTGGTCCGATTCTGACATTTGCATCCCTATCTGCCAGGTCGCGCGCAAATGTCAGAATCTTTTCGGACCACTAGCAACTTTATGATTCTAGTGGATTTTACGATTTTGACATTTGCTACCGTGCTATCCGGATGGCGGGACGCAAATGTCAAAATCAATCCACTAGCGCCGGAGAGGCGTTGTAGGACAGTGAAAAATCAAGTCGGGGGAACGAATGGGACCAAGCTTCCATAGACCCTAATCCTCGCCGTCGCCGCCCTTCAGCAGATGCGCCACGATCTGCGTGCGGTTGGAGGCGCCGTTGACCGCCATGATCGCGCGAACATGGACCTTGACCGTGCTTTCGCTGATATTGAGGCGCTGGGCGATATCCTTGTTGGAAGCGCCCTGCGCGAGCAGGCGCAGCACGTCGCGTTGCCGTTTCGTCAAAAGCTTGAACCTGTCCACCGCCAGCGCGACCCGTTCGCTGACGCCATCGGGCGTTCCGGGAAGGCGCGCCTGCATCCTGGCGGCCAGAGGGGCGGGATAGACGGCCAGCCCTTCCGAAAGGAGGAGGAGCACGCGCTGCATGGTTGCGATGCCGGTGCTGGATCGCAGCAGGCCGTCCGCCCCGGCGGTGACGGCGGCCTGCATCAGGGCTTCATTGCCATGATCGGCGATCACCAGGATCGCCGCGGCCGGCCATAGCTGCTTCGCCTGCCCGATCTGCGACGGCAGGGCGGCGCTTTCCTGGTCGGAATCGCCGGTTTGAAAGAGAATGATATCGGGTTTTTCAGCGCCCTCCGACAGTCCGAGGCTGGATTGCTGCAAAATCCTGGTTCCCGCCGTTTCCAGCGCGACGGCAATGCAGGCCCGGCGCAGGGGGCTGCCATCAAGGATCAGCAGGCTCAGTCTGGAAATATCCTCTTTCACTGTTACGCTTTCGAAACGAACATGAGGAACGGGCGCCTCGTGCGGAGGCGGCAGGCTGCTCACGCGGCCTTGCGGGCGAAAGCGTGACGGACCCGGCTGGCCCAGCCCTGCCGGACCGGGAAGCTGTCGGAATAATAGGCGGCCGATCCCATGTAGAACTGAACCGCGTCGCCATAGCCGCGCCGGGCATGCTCCTCATAATCGACCTGGTTGAACACCGCGCCGACCACCTGATTGTTCACCATCTGGAGCGAGGCGCGCAGCTGCTCGACCGTCGTATGCCCCCAGCGCACGACCATCAGGGTGGTGTCCGCCAGCGAAGAGAGGGTTCGCGCGTCGCGCACGGCCAGAACGGCGGGCGCGTTGATCACGACCAGATCGAAGCGATCCCGCAGATCGTCGAGCAGGCGGCCGACCTGCCATCCCTGCACGATGGCGGCGGGATTGCGGATCTGTTCGCGGGTGCTGAGCACCACGGGCATCAGGGCCTGGGGCGCTGCGCCTTCGGCCATGTCCTGATCCACATGGGGTTCGGCCTGGGGAATGAGCCTGCGGCTTTCGCCCGCATGGGTCAGTACCTCGATCAGGTCGGGCGTGTCGGAATTGTCCTGAATCGACCGCAGGATGCTGGGGCCGGGGCGGCGCAGGTCGAGATCGACGACGATCGCCCGGCGGCCCATGGAGGCGGCGGCGGCGGCCAGCGTCAGCGCGACGCTGGACTTGCCGTCGCCGGGCAGCGGCGATGTCACCAATACCCGCTGGCTGGGCCCCTGATGCGGCAGTTCGCCGATCTCGCTGGCAAGGTTGCGGGCAACTTCGGTAAACAGCGACTGGGGCTGGGTGATGACCGGATTTTCCTCGATCGTGGTGCCGATCCTGTCCTCCAGCCGGGGCAGCATGGCCAGAGTCCGCAGGGCGAAGAGGCGCCGGAGCTGATCCCCGCTGCGCAGCCGGTTGTCGAACATCTCGATCCCCAGCACGATCAGGAATGCCAGTACCGAGGAGCCGACGAAGGCCGCCAGAGCCATTTTCTTCGGCGCGGGCGCGACCGGCTGGAGTGGCACGGCGGCGGCCGACACCATGGACGAGTTGACGCCCGTGGTCTGGAGTTCCGACTGCACCGTCTGGGTGCGCTGGGCGGTGGTGAGATAGGCCTGGCGCGCGACCTCCGCCCGGCGATCGAGGATCGAGAGATCCACCAGATTGGCATTGTTGCGGAAGGCCGCGCCGGTGATGGCGTTGAGTTTCGATTGCAGTTGTCCCGCGCGGGCCGAGGCGGCGCTGGCCTCCGCCAGTGCCATCGCCCGTTCGCGCCCGGCATCGGCGTTATTCTTCGTTTGCTGGGTGGCGACGACCGACGCCCGTTCCTGGACCAGCGCGTTGCTGACCTGCGCGATCTGCGCCGAAAGCGCCTGCATCTGCGGATGATTGGCGCCCATCTGCACCGAAATCTCCGAACGCTGGCGGAACAGGTCGTCATATTGTTTCTGAAGGTTGTCGAGCGCGGGCGAGGTCGCGCCGGCCACCGTGCGCATGGCAGCGGCGCGGCTGACCCCTGCGGCCTGCGCCTGCATGGCGCTGCTCATCGCGGCGGTGGAGGCGGCCTCCACGGCGATGCGGTTCATCTGCTGATAATCCTCCGCGCTGCCCGCCCCCATCGGCATCTGATGCTGGCGGCGGAAATCGGCCACGGCGCGTTCGGCCAGCTCCACCTCATGGGCGAGGCGGGCGGTTTCCTTGTCGAGCGCGGTGCCGAGCCCGTTGCGCCAGGTCTGGCGCCGCTGCGAGCGTATCTTCTGAAGGCTGTCGACGAAGCGGTTGGCGATGCGCGAGGCCAGCTCCGCCTTGCGCGACTGCACGGTGACGTCGATGAAGTCGGAATCGGTCGAACTGACGATGCGGGTGTTCCTGGTCAGCTGCGCCGCCGCCTGCTGCACCGTCATCGGCACGCCATGGGTGAAGGCGGGATTGCGGTTGAGATTGAGGTCGCGCACCACCTGTTCGGCCAGCACCTGCGACCGGTACATGCGTGCCTCATTGGCGACGCGCTGCTGATTGCGGGTGGCGTCGGCCTGATTGGAGCCGGTCGAGTCGTTGAGTTCCACCTGTACCGTCGCGGTCGCTTCGTAGCGGTTGGGAAGCTGCAACTGCACGATCAGCACCACGGCCACGCAGGCGGCCACGATGCTCCCCACCAGCTTCACATGCCGGCGTATCAGGAACCAGATCTGCCGCGCCGACATCTGTTGCAGTTCGAAGGACAGGTCGCGCGGCTTTTCCGCGCCTCCGCCGGACGCAGCGCCATCGATCAGTGTCAGCCGTGCAGACGCCATGATACTCTCCCTGTCGCATCGCGAAGGCGCATGGGCGCGGCCCACGCTGAGGCAGATCCTCAATCGGGTCGATATTGCGGGTTGTGACGGGGTAGAGCAAAAGCGCATCGGGAAGGCGGATGGCGCATAGGTGCTAACCCTTCGGATGAAGGAGCAGGGGAAGATGGGGCCTGCAACCGGTTCCCGGTCGTCATCCGTGCCGGACAGCCCATGGTCCTAGACATTTCTGGTGCGTGTCTGACTATTCCGGATCGTCCCATTCCGAGCCATTGTGCCGGCTTTGATGAAGGATGAGAAAGCGCTGCACAGGGGAGCGCTGGATGA
The DNA here is from genome assembly GCF_032153725.1 of Sphingobium sp. Taxonomy (GTDB): domain Bacteria; phylum Pseudomonadota; class Alphaproteobacteria; order Sphingomonadales; family Sphingomonadaceae; genus Sphingobium. The sequence goes on from NZ_JALDYQ010000017.1 coordinate 43,921, forward strand.
TCGCGGAGCTGGCATATCAGGATCTGGAGCCCGGCTCGCTGGCCCGCCTGTTCGGCGCGGGCCATGCAGCGGTGCTGGTGCGTTGTCCGGACATCGTCGCGGAACTGTGGCGCGGGCTGCTGGAGGATTCGGCCGAGCAGATGCCGTGGGAAGCGCCGCTGATCGATATCGCGCGCAATTATCATGGCAGCGGCGACATCACGGCCAGTCTGGGCGACCTGTTCTACTTCCAGCCCGGACGGCATGGCTATATTGCGCGGAAGATGGCCCTGTCGCGCGGAAAGGGGAAGGGGCATGTCGTCGCACGGCCTGCCTATTTCGTGCAGGGAGGCGGGCATTACGTGCCGCGTCAGGCGTTGCTGGACCAATGTTGGGCGATCGGCTGGCGGCTGATGGCGGCCCTGGCGCCCGAAGGGACCCCGCCGGCGGATTTCCAGATCGTGGTGCAGCGGTTGAAATATCAGGAAAGCGCGGGCGATTTCGACCGGCTGGACGCGCTGGCCCGCAATTCGCTGGGGCGGTGGGGGCGGGCAGGCTGCGCGCTTGACGAAAGGCGTTCGCAGGCCGCCGGAATGCTCAGTCCGCGCGGACTGTCCGATCTTTATGGCCTGCTCGCTGAGGTGCCGGTCATCGGGCGGTTGCTTCAGGGCATCAACCGCCTGCTGCTGCGCCGCGACCGCAGCCGCGACATCGCGCCGGGGCAGCGGCTGATCGAGGGCGCCCATTATGATTATCGCTATTTTTCGGCGCTCTGCGGCCAGCGGGAACAGATGCTGACCCAGGTTTTCGCCGACGGGCGATGGATCGACCTGCCGATCGACCGCGCGACGCTGGCGGTCTTTCCGGGCAGCATGGCGACGCAGGCCTATGGCGTGCGGCATGTGCTGCATCGCGTGCTGCACGTGGAACAACAGGGCGAAGGCCCGGCCGGCGATCCGCGGACGGACAATGTGACGGTGCTGATCGGGTCGGCCTGATCCGGGGCGGCGCTATGGCGCGCAACGGCGCAGCGTTCCGGGCGGCAGGATTTCGCGCAGCCGTTGGCGCACCACCCCGGCCCAGATGCGATAGCCCGCCGGGTTCATGTGCACCCCGTCCGCCCGGTAATTGTCGCCCAGCCGTCCGTTCTCCAGCAAGGGCGCGGTGATATCGGCATAATAAGCCTGCCGGACATGGGCGATCAGCCGCTGCGCCGCGGCGTTGAACAGTTGCTGATCCCGGAAGTTCGACCAGCGCGTCGGGCTGGGCTTCATCGACAGCACCAGCACCGGCACATCGCCCATCATCCGGCTGCGCATGGCCAGGAAATGCGCGAGTTCGTGGATCACGGTGCGGACCGGCACGCCATTGGCGATATCATTCTCCCCGGCATAGAGGATGATCGCTTCGGGCCGCGGATCATTCCCCGCATTGGCGAAGCGCGGCAGGATATGGGCGAAGACCGCATTGTCGATGCCGCGATTATGCGTGATCCACGGCGCCATGTCGCGGTGGAGGCTGGTCCAGCGGTGCATGGACGAGCTGCCCAGGAACCAGAGCGAGCAGGCGCCGTGCCGCCCTTCATCATCGGGCAGCGTCACGCGCGATTCCCGGAAATGGCTGACCGCCATCCAGCCACCGATCATCAGGCCAAAGACAAGGGCCGCCACCGCCATCTTGGCAACGGGCGAGGCGTCGAGGCGTTGCAGCAGCGGCGTCTTCATCGAAAGTTATAAGTAGAGCTTTTTTTCCGTCTGAAAAGCGCGGAGATTCCTTTCGTTCCTTAACCTTGTCGCAATGGTTGCGGCGCTATCGTTCCGTCCGGGGCGCTGGGGCAAATTCGTGGGCAAGAATCCGTCGATCGACCTGCTGAAAGGCGTGCTGATCCTGCTCGTCATGGGCGGGCATGTCATGGAGCTGACCGGCGGCCACGATCTGGCCTTGTGGGTCGGATCGGGCTTTCGCATGCCGTTGATGGTCGGCATTTCCGGCTATCTTCTGAACGTCACCCGCACCCGCGGCGAGGATGCCGCCACCCTGCTGTCGCGCTATGGCCGGCGGATGCTGCTGCCGTGGCTGTTCGCCGGGATCGTCTACATGCTGATGAGCGGGGAAGGGCTGCGCTGGACCATGCCCGTCGACCTGCTGCTGCGCCCGCCCTTCCATCTCTGGTACGTGCCGACGCTGTTCTTCCTGATCATGCTGACGCGTCTGCTGCCCTTTTCGCCGGTGGTGCTGCTGGCGGTGGGCACGCCGATCAGCCTGTGCATCATGTATGGCTTTGGCCTCAACCATGCGCCGATGGGGGATAATCTGCTGGCGCTCGACAGCCGGTTCCTGCGTCACCCGGTCTATTTCTTCTTCGGCATGCTGATGGCGGAGCGACGGGTTTCGCAGCGGCATCTGCCGATCGTGGCGATCGTCGCGCTGCTGGGCCTGATCTGGTGGTCGGGGCTGTATGAGGGCGACAATGAGCTGGCCTTCGTCCCCGCGCGGCTGCTGATGTGCCTTGGCCTGATCGCCTTGCTGCCGATGCTGTCGGCATTGCGGCTGGACCTGGCGCCGGTCAATGCGATCGGGCGCGACAGCCTGTTCTTCTACCTCTGGCACCCGTTGGTGATGGGGGTGGTCATCATGACGGGCGTTGGGCCGCTGGCGACTTTGGCGCTGTCGATCCTGTTGCTGGCCCTTGCCAATCGCCTGACCGCGCGCGGGACGCTGTTGCCGCTGCTGTTCGGCAGCGTGCCGGATCGGCGTGGCGCGGCTCCGGCGTTGCCGGGCGCGCCCTTACCGGCCTGACCGTTCAGAGCTTGCCATATTTGGCCTCGAAACCGGCCAGGTCGCCGGCTGCGAGATATTTGGCCTGATCGATCCACTGGTCGCGCACCGGGCGGCCCTTGAAATTGCCCAGCTTCGCATCGATCGCGGCGATGTCGGCGTCGTTCCAGCCGGCGATCTGCGCATAGCGGGTCACGCCCAGTTCGATCAGCAGGCTGTTGAGCTTGGGGCCGACGCCCTTGAGCTTCAGCAGGTCGTCACTGTCGCTGGCGGGCGTAGTGACGGCGGGCGAGGCCGGGATCGGGGCGACCGGTTGAGGCGCGGGCTCGACGAGCGTGGTGGGGGCGGGCGCCGGTTCGGGCGCGATGGGCTCGGGAGCGATGGGCGCGGGGGCAGGCGGCGCGGCGACCGGCGCGGCGGGCTTCCTCGCTTCCACGGGGATGGAAGGTTCGCCCGGCCGGTTGCGTCCGGACAGCAGGAAGACGATGCCTATGATGACCAGCAGCCCAATCAGCAGCCACAGGCCATAGTCCATGAAAAATTCTTGCATCGCTCCCTCCCTGTTCCGACTTTGCCTTATTTAAGGGCGCTTTATGGCGTCCGGCAAGGGGATCAGTGCCCCGCTTCCTCCCGCGCCACTTCCCGCCAGCCAATATCGCGGCGGCAGAAACCCGTGGGGAAGGCGATGGCGTCGACCGCCTTATAGGCTGCCTGTTGCGCGGCCTTGACCGTGTCGCCGGTCGCGGTGACGTTCAGCACGCGGCCGCCATGGGCGACGATCGCGCCGTCCCTGTCCGCCGTGCCCGCGTGGAAAACGCGCGCGCCGGTGGCTTGCGCCGCGTCGATGCCGGTGATCGCGCCGCCCTTTTCGGGGGTGCCGGGATAGCCGTTGGCGGCCATGACGATGGTGAGCGCGGTGCGATCCGCCAGTTGCACCGGTCCCTGATCGGCCAGCCTGCCCTCCGCCACGGCGAGCAGCAGTTCGACCAGATCGCCGTCGAAGCGCATCATCAGCACCTGGCACTCCGGATCACCGAAGCGGGCATTATATTCGATCAGCCTGGGGCCTTCCTCGGTCAGCATCAGGCCCGCATAAAGCACGCCGCTATAGGGCATCCCCTCCGCCGCCAGGGTGTCGACGGTCGGACGGATGATCCTTTCGATCACTTCCGCTTCCAGTTCGGGGGTCAGGACGCGCGCCGGGCTATAGGCGCCCATGCCGCCGGTATTGGGGCCGGTGTCGCCGTCGCCGACGCGCTTGTGATCCTGCGCCGATCCGAAGGGCAGGATGGCGCTGCCGTCGGTGAGCGCGAAGAAGCTGGCTTCCTCGCCGGTCATGAATTCTTCCAGCACCACTTCCGCGCCCGCCGCGCCGAACGCGCCGGAGAACATGTCCTCGATCGCCTCGACCGCCTGTTCGCGCGTCTCCGCGATGATCACGCCCTTGCCCGCGGCCAGCCCGTCGGCCTTGATCACCACCGGCAGGCCGAAATCGTCCAGCGCGGCGATGGCGCCATCCTTGCTGGTGACGCGCTCATAGGCGGCGGTGGGGATGTTGGCGCGCTTGCACAGGTCCTTGGTGAAGCCCTTGGACCCTTCCAGCTGCGCGGCGCGCTTGCCGGGGCCGAAGACCGGATAGCCCTTGACGCGGAGATTGTCGGCAAGCCCGTCGACCAGCGGCGCTTCCGGTCCGATCACCACCAGCCCGATCGAGTGGCGCAGGCAGAAATCCACCACCGCGCGATGATCCGTGGCATCAAGGTCGACCAATGTGGCATGCTGGGCTATGCCGGGGTTGCCCGGCGCGGCATAAAGGGTGGAAAGAGCGGGCGATTGCGCCAGCTTCCACGCCAGCGCATGTTCGCGGCCGCCGCCGCCCAACAGAAGGATGTTCATTTCGCCCATGTCCCCGGAATATGAAGCTGGTACTGATGTCTCGGGGCGCCTGTTAGCCGAGGATCGCGCCGGCGACAACGCGCCGCCGCTGTCGGTGAGCGAATTGTCGGCCGTGTTGAAGCGCACCGTCGAGGACCGCTTCGGCCATGTGCGGCTGCGCGGTGAGATTTCCGGCTATAAGCGGGCGGCTTCGGGGCACATCTATCTGTGTCTGAAGGACGACAATGCGGTGATCGACGGCGTGATGTGGAAGGGCGGGGCGGCGCGCCTGCCCTTTGCGCCGCAGGACGGGGTGGAGGTGATCGCCACCGGCAAGCTCACCACCTATCCGGGACGGTCCAAATATCAGATCGTGATCGAGCGGATGGAACTGGCGGGCGAAGGCGCGCTGATGGCGCTGCTCGAGAAGCTTAAGGCAAAGCTGGCGGCGGAGGGGCTGTTCGACCGCGATCGCAAGCGGCGCCTGCCCTTCATGCCGCGCGTGATCGGGGTGGTGACGTCGCCCACGGGGGCGGTGATCCGGGACATTCTCCATCGCCTGGAGGATCGCTGTCCGACGCAGGTGCTGCTCTGGCCGGTGCTGGTGCAGGGGCAGGGCGCCGCCGAACAGGTGGCGCAGGCCGTGCGCGGGTTCAGCGCGATGCAGCCGGGCGGACCCTTGCCACGGCCCGATCTGGTCATTGTCGCGCGCGGCGGCGGGTCGATCGAGGATTTGTGGAGCTTCAACGAGGAAGTCGTCGTCCGCGCGGTGGCCGAATGCTCGATCCCGATCATCTCCGCCGTGGGGCATGAGACGGATACGACGCTGTGCGACTATGCCGCCGACATGCGCGCGCCCACGCCGACTGCTGCCGCGGAAATGGCGGTGCCGGTGCGGGCCGAGCTGATGGCGATGCTGACCGAGCAGGGGCTGCGCATGGACCGCGCGGTCCGGCGCGGCGCGGCCCAGGCGCGCGAGCGGCTGGAGATGCAGGCGCGGCTGATGCCGACGCCCGACATGCTGCTGGCGCCGCAGCGGCAGAGGCTGGATCAGCTGTCGGATGGCCTTACCAGCGGTTTGCGGCACCGGCTTGCCGATGCGCGCGCGCATCTGGGGCAGGCGAGTGGCGCGCTGCGTCCGGCTTTGCTGCGTCAATATGTCAGCCGCGCTGCCGAGCGGGTCGACCGGCTGCGGTTGCGGCCCGATTATCTGGCGCGGGTCTATCAGGATCGGGCGACGGCGTTCGACCGGGTTTCGCGGCTGCTCCTGTCGGTCAATCCCGATCTGCCGTTGCAGCGCGGCTTCGCGCGGGTGATGGCGGGCGACCGGCTGGTGAAATCGGTGGCGGAAGCGGAAGCGGCGGGCGCCGTCAGCCTGCACTTCCGCGATGGTGCGGTCGGCGCGACCATAGAAGGCGCCGCCCCTCTTGAGAAGCCGTCCGGGGAGGCTATATCCACTCCGTCCCGTGCGCCCCGCAAGCCGCGCGAGGGCCAGGAAACGGGGCAGCAGGACCTGTTTTCCCGATGACGATGCTGCGCAGGAAAGGCCGAATGATCCCATGCTGATGTCCAACCGCGACCGACCGGCCCGGCTGCATTATATGGCCTACAGCTTCCGGGTGTTGCAGACGGGCGACCATGTCGTCTGCGCCGTCAGCGGGCAGAAGATCCCGCTGGAGGATCTGCGTTACTGGAGCATCGCCCGGCAGGAGCCCTATGCCGGCGCCGAAATCTCCGCCCAGGCCGAGTTGAAGGCGCGTGGTCTGTAAGGTGCCGGATGTGTAGATGAAGAGCTGGATCGCCGCCGTTGCGCTGGCGTCGGCCGGCGTGATGGCCGCGCCATCCAGTGAGATCATCCTCACCGGCACGCCGATCCAGGGTGGCGCCCTGCTGGGCAGCGCGCCCAGGGGCACCGTCGAGCTGCGCTTCAATAACCAGCCGGTGCGGGTCGATGCCGATGGCCGCTTCCTGATCGCCTTCGACCGGGATGCGGCGCCCATGGCGCGGCTCTCCGTCCGGCTGGCCGATGGCCGCATCCTTGACCATGTGCTGACCGTCGCGCCCCGTGCCTGGCGGATCGAGCGGGTGAACGCGCCGTTGCGCCCGACCCAAAGCACCGAGGCTTTTCTGGCGCTGCGCCGGCCGGAACTGGCGCGGATCGCCGCTGCGCGCGACAGGGTGACTGACGCGCAGGGTTGGCGTCAGCGCTTCATCTGGCCCCGCATCGGCCGCATCTCCGGCCTGTTCGGGGCGCAGCGGGTCTATCAGGGGCAGCCGGGCGCCTATCATGGCGGCGTCGATGTCACGGGCGCCACAGGTGACCCCGTCATTGCCCCGGCGGATGGGGTGGTCATATTGGCGGCCGATCACCCCTTCACGCTGGAGGGCAATCTGCTGATGATCGATCATGGCCATGGCCTCAGCAGTGCCTTCCTGCATCTGTCGCGGATCGATGTGATTGAGGGGCAGCATGTGATTCAGGGGCAGGCTGTCGGAGCGATCGGGGCCACCGGGCGGGCCACTGGCCCACATCTGCACTGGGGCATGAAGTGGAATGAGGCGCGGATCGACCCGCTTTTGCTGGCCGGACCCATGCCGGCAAATTGAATTAATATTACATGGAACTATAATTTTGTTCGTTCGTTTCGTCGCGTCCGGTGGTTAAATTTTCCCCGGGATTACGGGCTCGCAACAATATTGTTATACGGGCGTTTAACAGCGCGTGGCGCGTTTGTGGCATAATTGCTACAGTCTGCATCAAAACTGATACGGCCCCTAACTTGGTTGCTTTACACTCTTAAAACGACTGCGCAGATTGTTTCGCAGCACGTGTGAAGAGGGTTTGCTGTCGGGCTCCTTACGCTCTCTTCACGCGTCAAAATAATGGCGCGCGGCATGTCTCCGTGTACCTCCAGAGCAAGGGACTGGATTGTGAAGACCAACTCGAATAACGCGTGGCTGCGCGGAAGCGCGGCGTTGCAGGCGCTTGCATATGCCGGTGCCGGATTTGCCACTTTCGCTACCCCTGCCTTCGCGCAGGACGCGGCCCAAAGCGCAACCCCCGAAGACAATGGCGCCGTCATCGTCGTCACTGGTTCCATCATCCGCCGCACCGATGCGGAAACGCCCTCGCCGGTGACGACCGTTTCGGTCGAAAATCTCGACAAGCGCGGCATCAGCACGGTTCAGGAAGGCCTTCAGCGCATCGCCGCCAATAACGGTCCGGCGCTGACCAACAGCTTCTCCGCCAATGGTGCCTTCGCCGCCGGTGCTTCGGCGGTGTCGCTGCGCGGCCTGTCGACCAACTCGACGCTGGTGCTGTTCGACGGCATGCGCGCCGCTTACTACCCGCTGTCGGACGACGGCACGCGCAACTTCGTCGACCTGAACACCATCCCGGACGACATCGTCGACCATATCGAAGTGCTGCGCGACGGCGCATCGTCCAGCTATGGCGCGGATGCCATTGCTGGCGTGGTCAACGTCATCACCAAGAAGAATTTCAAGGGCATTTCGGGCCGCGCCGAAAGCGGCATTTCCAGCCGTGGCGATGGCCAGCAATACCGCCTGTCGATGACGGCCGGGACCGGCGATCTGGATGACAATGGCTATAACGCCTATGTCAGCGGCTTCTATTACAACAGCAAGCAGCTGAAGAACGACCAGCGCCCATATCCGTACAATAGCGATGATTATCGCAATGTTTGCCATGACGGCGTCTGCGGTCCGAACAATGTCGTCGACGGCCTGGACGGTGACGGCAATTATCCCGGTTTCAGCCCGGTCGTGACCAACACCGGCAGCACTTTATTCGTCCGCTCGGCCGATGCCCTGACCGGCACGCAGAGCGGCCGTTACCAGCTGCTCAACCCGTCCGTCGCCTGTCAGCGTGGCAGCCTCTACAATCTGACCGCCGCCGAACTGGCCGATGCGGCCAATGCCGCGGCGCCGACCACCGTATGCCAGGAAGACCTGACCAAGAATTACGGCATCATCAACCCGGATATCGAGCGTTACGGCCTGTCGGCCCGCTTCACCGCCCGCGTCGGGGATTCGAGCGAAGCCTATGCCGAGTTCAACTTCCTGACGACCAAGGTCGCCTATGACGGCCTGCCCAGCACCATTCGTGCGAATGCGCCGGCGCCCTTCTACTTCCCGCGCTACAGCACCTCGGGCAATGTCGCCTATTATGGCAATAACAATATCCTGCAGCTGCCGGTCTATGTCTGCCCGCGTGGCACGACCGTGGCCTGCACCGCCGCCAATGGCACGCTCAATCCGAACAACCCGTTCGCGGCATCGGGTCAGAATGCGGCGCTGATCGGCCGTCTGCCCAATTCCATCGAGCATGACGAATCGCGTACCCGTGCCTATCGCGGTGCGCTGGGCATCAAGGGTCCGATCAACGACAAGTGGAGCTATCAGGTCGACGCGACCGCGATGCACATGGACCTGCGCCGCAAGTCGGACGGCTATGTCTACATCCAGCATCTGCTGGACGTGATCGCGGACGGCAGCTTCAACTTCCTTAATCCGAACGCCAACAGCCAGGCGACCATGGATTATCTGATGCCGACGGCGATCGCCAATTCGACGTCGGACATGGTGCAGGTGCAGGGCATCGTTCAGGGCGAACTGTTCGACCTGCCGGGTGGTCCGTTGCAGATCGCGGCGGGCGTGTCGTTCCGCTACGAAGCGATCGATTCCCCCTCGATCAACTCCGACATCAACGGTGGCACGGAGCGCTATTATCGTCTGAACGGCTTTGCCGTGAAGGGTGATCGCCGCGTTTATTCGGCTTTTGCGGAAGTGACGGCGCCGATCATCGATCAGGTCGAAATCGATGCGTCGGGCCGTTATGACCGCTATTCGGGAGGCCTCAACAATTTCTCGCCGAAGATCGGCGTGAAGGTGAAGCCGATCAGGGAAGTGCTGCTGCGTGGCACCTATTCCAAGGGCTTCCGCGTTCCCAGCTTCGGTGAGGCCAATGCGACCTTCCCGACCACCGGGTTCGTCACCAACAATCAGAGCCTGTTCAATGACACCTATCTGGCGCAATATGGCTGCACGGTCGCTACCTTCGCCAGTTGCCCGCAATATATCCGCCAGGGCAGCTATGGCGCGACCTCTCTCGCCAATCCGGACCTGAAGGCTGAAAAGTCGCGCAGCTTCACCGCCGGCATCCTGGTCGAGCCGATGCGCGGTGTCAGCTTCTCCGTCGACTATTACAACATCAAGAAGACGGGCGCGATCACGACCGCGGACAACACCCCGGCGTTGCAGGCCTATTATGCCAATCAGGCGATCCCGGCGGGCTTCAACGTCATCGAAGACGTGCCCATCGCGCCGGGCGATCCGCGCCAGCCGCGTGTTGCCTTCGTCCAGTCGGGCTTCATCAATGCGAACACCATCAAGTCGGAAGGCCTGGACTTTGCCGCGAATGTCGACCTGCCGCTGACCGACAGCATCCGTCTGACCAGCTCGCTGGAGGCCAGCTACATCCTGCGTCTGGAAACCGAGTTCCCCGACGGTTCGGTGGAACGCTATGACGGCACGCTCGGCAACTTCAACCTGACGGCAGGTTCGGGCACGCCCAAATGGCGCGGCACGTGGACCAACACGCTGGACTTCGGCAAGTTCGCGCTCAGCGGCACGGCCAACTTCTTCGGCGGTTACGACACGTCGGCGATGGATCAGGGCACCGGCTACAAGGATTGCGGCCTCAATGACGGCTCGCTGCCTTGCCGGGTGAAGGATTACATCACCTTCGATCTCAACGCGCAGATCAAGGCGACGGACAACTTCACCTTCTACGTCAACATGTTGAACGTGTTCGACAAGCTGCCTCCGATCGACACGATCACCTACGGCGCCCATGCCTATAACCCGGTGCAGGGTGGCGAAGGCATTCTTGGCCGCTACTTCCGGATCGGCGCGAAGTTCAACTACTGATCTTCGCTGGTCTTTAAAGGGGAAGAAGAGGGGCGCTTCCTGCGGGAGGCGCCCCTTTTTACGTTTGCGCGGTTGAGGGCGATGTGCCGGTTTTGGTCATTTGTGGACATTGAGCGCGACGTGCTCCTGCGCAGGCAGGAGCCCAGTTCGGATGTTGCCAGGACGAAGTGAGGGCTGGGCTGGGTTCCTGCCTGCGCAGGAACACGGTGCGCTTCAAGGAACGTGCAGCTAAGCAGTCCGTCCGCTCTCTCAGCCGAGGCTCAGCTTCAGCGCCCCATCGCCCTCATCGACCCTGACTGTCGATCCATCCGGCACCTCGCCGCGCAGGATGAGGTCGGCCAGCGGGTCTTGCAAATAACGCTGCACGGCCCGTTTCAAGGGGCGTGCGCCATAGACCGGGTCATAGCCGACCCGGCCCAGCCATGCCCGCGCGCCGTCGGTCAGATCGAGCGCCACCTTGCGGTCCTTCAGCAGCTTGCCGATGCGCGCGACCTGGATATCCACGATCGGCGCCATATGGACGGCGCCCAGGCGGTGGAACAGGATCACCTCATCCAGCCGGTTCAGGAATTCCGGGCGGAAATGGCTTCGCACGATGTCCATCACCTGATCCTCGACCTTCTCCACCGGTTCGTCATCGGCAAGGCTGGCGATGAACTGGCTGCCAAGGTTCGACGTCAGCACGATGATCGTGTTGGTGAAGTCGACCGTGCGGCCCTGACCATCGGTCAGGCGCCCGTCGTCCAGCACCTGCAACAGCACGTTGAACACGTCGCTGTGCGCCTTTTCGACCTCATCGAAGAGGACCACCTGATAGGGGCGGCGGCGGACGGCTTCGGTCAGCACGCCACCTTCCTCATAGCCGACATAGCCCGGAGGCGCGCCGATCAGCCGGGCGACGCTGTGCTTCTCCATGAATTCGCTCATGTCGATGCGCACCATCGCGCTGTCGTCATCGAACAGGAAGCCAGCGAGCGCCTTGGTCAGCTCGGTCTTGCCGACGCCGGTGGGGCCGAGGAACAGGAACGATCCCAGTGGCCGGTTCGGGTCCTGCAACCCCGCGCGCGAGCGGCGCACGGCGGTGGACACCGCCTTCACCGCATCGGCCTGCCCGATGACGCGCTTGCCCAGTTCCGCTTCCATGGCGAGCAGCTTTTCGCGTTCGCCCTCCATCATCTTGTCGACGGGGATGCCGGTCCAGCGGCTGACGATCGAGGCAATGTCCTCCGCCGTCACTTCCTCGCGCAGCATCGCGCCCTGGGTGACGTTTTGCGCCTCTGACAGCTTGCGTTCCAGTTCGGGGATGGAGCCGTAAGCCAGCTCGCCCGCCTTGGCGAGATCGCCCGCCCGCTGCGCCTGATCCAGTTCGACCCGCGCCGCGTCGAGCTGTTCCTTGAGCCTGCTTTCGCCTGCGATCTTGTCCTTTTCCGCCTGCCAGCGCTGGGTGAGTTCGGCCGATTGCTGTTCAAGATTGGCCAGATCCTCCTCCAGCGCGGTCAGGCGGTCGGCGGACGCCTTGTCCGTCTCCTTCTTGAGCGCCTCCCGCTCGATCTTGAGCTGGATGATGCGGCGGTCGAGATTTTCGATCTCCTCGGGCTTGGACTCCACCTCCATGCGCAGGCGGCTGGCAGCCTCGTCCATCAGGTCGATCGCCTTGTCCGGGAGGAAGCGGTCTGTGATGTAGCGGTTGCTAAGCGTCGCCGCCGACACGATCGCGCCGTCGGTGATCCGCACGCCATGGTGGAGTTCGTACTTCTCCTTGAGGCCGCGCAGGATGGAGATGGTGTCCTCCACCGTCGGCTCGCCCACGAAGACGGGCTGGAAGCGCCGCTGGAGCGCGGCGTCCTTCTCGACATATTTGCGATATTCGTCCAGCGTCGTCGCGCCGATGCAATGCAGTTCGCCGCGCGCGAGGGCGGGCTTCAGCAGATTGCCCGCGTCCATCGCGCCTTCCGACTTGCCCGCGCCGATCAGCGTGTGCATCTCATCGATGAAGAGGACGATCTGGCCCTCCGCCCCCTTCACCTCGTCGAGAACGCCCTTCAGCCGCTCCTCGAACTCGCCGCGATATTTGGCGCCCGCGATCAGGCTGCCCATATCGAGCGCCATCAAGGTGCGGTCCTTCAGTGTGTCGGGTACGTCGCCATTGGCGATGCGCAGGGCCAGCCCTTCCGCGATGGCGGTCTTGCCGACGCCGGGGTCGCCGATCAGCACCGGGTTGTTCTTGGTGCGGCGGGCGAGAATCTGGATGGTGCGGCGGATTTCCTCGTCGCGGCCGATGACGGGATCGAGCTTGCCCATGCGCGCTGCTTCGGTGAGGTCGCGGGCGAATTTCTTGAGCGCGTCATAGCGATCCTCCGCGCCCGCCGTGTCAGCGGTGCGGCCGCCACGCAGATTGTTGATCGCGGCATTCAGTCCTTCCGCCTTCACGCCCGCGGCAGCCAGCGCCTTGCCTGCCGCCGTGGTGGTGGCGAGGGTGAGGGCCAGCAACAGCCGTTCGACTGTGACGAAGCTGTCGCCCGCCTTGGCAGCGACCTGCTCCGCGCTGTCGAGCACGCGCACGGCGTCATTGTCGAGGCCGGGGGTCTGCTGCGCGCCGCTGCCGGAGACGGACGGCACCTTGGCCAGCGCCGCATCGGTTTCGCGCAGGGCCACGCTGGCATCGCCGCCCGCTGCCTTGATCAGGCCGGACGCCATGCCCTGCTGGTCCTCCAGCAGCGCCTTCAACAAATGTTCCGGGCTGATGCGCTGATGGCTCATCCGGATCGCGACGGTCTGCGCCGACTGGAGGAAGCCCTTGGCGCGGTCGGTGAATTTTTCGAGGTTCATGCCATCCCTCATGGATCAAAGTTGCCAGCGATGTAGTGTTGCTCAAAAGCAACACAAGGGGCGCTACGCAAATATCCTTAGTGGCGGTTCAATGCACGGCCGGGCTCAGGGTTTCACTGCCTTGGGCACATCGGGCGCAAAGGCGTCTCCAAAGAAATCGCCCTTATACCAGCGCGGCGCGTCCGGCTCGTCGGCAATCTCGCGGGCGATGGCATAGTTCACCTTGGCGAATTTGGCCGCCGCCTGCCAATGGAAGGGCAGGCTCATCTGGTCGGACGGCTGGTGATAGTCGGTCTTGAGGAAATGTTCGAACGCTTGCCGTCCCGGCCCGGCGAACCCGGTCATCAGGAAGACGGCCGGCACCCCCTCCTGCACGAAGCGATAATGGTCGGAACGGGTGAACAGCCCCTCTTCCGGGAGCGGATCGGGCGAGAGCGATATGCCTTCGGCCCGCGCGGCCTTTTCCACGATCGGGCCAAGGGTCGAATGCTCGGCGCCGAACGCCACCAGATCCTGAAAATCATAGGTCAGGATCGGCATGTCGAGATTGACCACGCCGACCAGTCGGCCGCCAGCGGGCAGCACCGGGTTCTTCGCCAGATATTGCGAGCCGAGCAGCCCGTCCTCCTCCGCCGTCACCGCCGCGAACAGGATGGAGCGCCTGGGGGCCTGACCGCTTTCCGCAAAGGCCTTTGCCACCGCCAGCATGGTCGCCACGCCCGAAGCATTGTCCATCGCGCCATTGTAGATCTTGTCCGGCCCCCTGGCGCCCTGCTTGATCCCCAGATGGTCGAGATGCGCCATCAGCAGCACATATTCATGCGCGAGCGCCGGGTCGGAGCCGGGCAGCACCGCCAGCACATTGCGGCTGGGCGCGGTTTCGACGGTGCTGATGCGGTCGATCCGGATGGTCGGCCGCAGCGCAAAGCCCCTGGGCCGGACGCCCCTTTTCGCCGCTTCCGCGCGGACCATGGCGAGGCTCTTGCCCGATCCGGCCAACAGAGCCTCGGCCGCAGCGCCGTTGGCATAGGCCGTGCCGCGAATGTCGGGCGCGCGGACATAGGGTTGACCGTCCTTGTCCAGCCAACTCACCGTCGGGTCCTGCATCCGGTCGCGCAATTTTTCCCAGGGGGTGCGGCCAAGGAAGCTCTCGCTGGGGATGGTGATCAGGCCGATGGCCCCTGCCTGCTGCGCGGCGAGCGACTTTTCGGAGGCGAGATGCGCGCCGATCTCGCTCGGCATGCCGATAGGGGAGCCGGACAGGGCCACCGCGAATTTGCCGCGCAGGTCGAGGCCGGCATAGTCGTCTATCTTGCCACGCACGGATTTCAGGCCATAGCCGACGAACACGGCCTGTCCCGAAAGGCTCTGCTTCAGTTCGCGGCCGAAGGCGCCGATGGCCACATTGTCGGTGAAGCGCCTGTTCCCGATGGTGAGCGAGGGAGTGGCTGCCTTGTCCAGCCGGGCGATGGCAAGCGTTACCGGCTGATACCAACTGCCCGCCACCGCCTGTTGCAGGCCCAGCGTTTCGAACCGCGCGGCGACATAACGGGCGGCGATATCATAGCCGCGCGTGCCCGCGTCGCGTCCCTCCAGCAGGTCGTCGGCGAGGAAGCCGATATCGGCGCGGATGGCCTGTGCGGTGATGGCGGGAGCGGCTTGGGCCTGTGCGAGGCCGGGGGTGGCGACCAGGAGGGCGAGGGAGGATGCGAAGACCAGGGAGCGAAGGCGCATCGACGGCAAACCTCTCTTTTATGGTTGGAATTGGAGCCTATCGCCCGTCGTGGAACTGTCCAGCGGAAAGCGTATTGCGCCTCTAAAACGCCTCGCTATGCTGCCCGCCGACCCTATGACCTTCCCCGAGGCGCTCATGACCTTTTCTCCCCTTTCCCGCCGGGTAGCCCTGATGCTCGGCCTGTCCACGCTTGCCTTCATGCCGACGGTGCAGGCGGTGGCGGCTCCCAAGGCCGGCGTGGCTGCGCCCGCGCCGCTCTCCAGCCTCGTGGCGGCGGTGAATATTCCCTATGAGGAATTCACCCTCAAAAACGGGTTGCGGGTCATCGTCCACACTGATCGCAAGGCGCCGGTAGTGGGCGTGTCGGTCTGGTATCATGTCGGGTCGCGCTTCGAACCGGTGGGCAAGACCGGTTTCGCCCATCTGTTCGAGCATCTGATGTTCTATGGCTCGGAAAATGCCGATGGGCCGTTTTTCGGGCGGCTGGAGGATATCGGCGCGACCGACTGGAACGGGACGACATGGTTCGACCGCACCAATTATTTCGAGACGGTGCCGACCGGGGCGCTCGATCGGGCGCTGTTCCTGGAATCCGACCGCATGGGGCATCTGCTGGGCGCGGTGACGCAGACCAAGCTCGATGCGCAGCGCAGCGTCGTGCAGAATGAAAAGCGCATGGGCGAGAATGAGCCTTACGGCCTTGTCGAATATGCGCAGCTCGCCGCGATGCTGCCGGAGGGGCACCCCTATCGCCACTCGACCATCGGTTCGATGGCGGACCTGAACGCGGCCAGCCTGGCCGACGTGCAGAACTGGTTCAGGACGCATTATGGCCCGAACAATGCCGTGCTGGTGCTTGCCGGGGATATTGACGTGCCGACGGCGAAGGCGAAGGTCGAGAAGTGGTTCGGCAATATCGCTGCCGGTCCGATCCCCAAGGATGTGGATGCGACCGTGCCGACGCTTGGGCAGGATGTCGAAAAGGTGATGCATGACAATGTCGCCGCCACCCGGCTCTATCGCAACTGGATCGTGCCGGGGGTCAATTCCGACGATCTGACGCAGCTTGATCTGGCGATGGCGGTGTTTGGCGGCCTCAAATCATCGCGGCTCGACAATATTCTCGTGCGGGGCGAGAAGGTGGCGGTCGGGGTGAAGGCCAGCATCCAGCCCTTCGAGAAGTTGAGCATTGCCGAGATCACCGTGGATGTGAAGCCGGGGCAGGACCCGGTGGCGGTGGGCAAGCGGCTGGATCAGTTGCTGGCCGATTATCTCGCCAAGGGACCGAGCGCGGACGAGGTGCAGCGCGCCGCGACGCAGCAGCTTTCGGGCACGATCGGCGGTCTGGAGAAGGTCGGCGGCATGAGCGGCAAGGCGGTGACGCTGGCCGAGGGCGCGGTCTATTCGAACGATCCGGCCAAATATAAGAAGGATCTGGAGGACTATGCTGCCGCCACGCCGCGATCAGTGGGCGAGGCCGCGCGCAAATGGTTGTCGCGCCCGGTGTTCCGCCTGACTGTGGCGCCGGGCGAGCGGTCGGCGGAGGATAATGCGCTGGCCGGCAATGCCATCCATCATCCGGCCTATTTCCACGACCCCAAAAAGCCTGCGCCGGTCGCGGCCACGCCGCCTCCGCCGACGAAGATCGCGGAACCGGGGATCGAGCCGGTCAAGGATCTGGAATTTCCGGCGGTCGAGCATGCCAGCCTGAAGAACGGCATCAATGTGGTCTTCGCGCGCCGGGCGACGGTGCCGGTGGTGCGGGTGTCGGTGTCCTTCGACGCGGGCAATGCCGCCGACGACAAGGCGAAGCTGGGCACGGCGGGGCTGACCACGGCGCTGCTGGACGAGGGCACCACGACGCGCAGTTCGATCCAGATCGCCGAGGAGCAGGAACGGCTGGGCGCCTCGATCAGCGCGGGCAATGGCATGGATGCCACCAATGTCGGCCTTTATGCGCTGAAGCCCAATCTGGATGCGTCGCTGGGGCTGCTGGCCGACGTGATCCGCAATCCCGCCTTCGCGCCGGCCGAGGTGGAGCGTCTGCGCGGGCAAATCCTCACCCGGATCAAGGCGGAAAAGACCGAGCCGATGCCGATCGCGCAGCGTCTGCTGCCGCCGCTGCTTTATGGGCAGGCGCACCCTTACGGCATTCCCTTCACCGGTTCCGGCACGGAAACTGGCGTCAAGGCGGTGACGCGGGCCGATCTGGTTGCCTTTCACGACAAATGGCTGCGGCCCGACAATGCGACCATCTTCGTGACGGGTGACACCAGCCTTGCCGATGTGATGCCGCTGCTGGAAAAGCGCTTCGGCGACTGGAAAGTGCCAAAGGTGGCCAAGGGCGCCAAGCTGTTCCGCATGGACCGCATGATGCGCCCGTCGCGCATCATCCTGGTCGACAAGCCGCAAAGCCCGCAATCGATGATCCTGGCCGGCCTGCTGACGGGCAAGCAGGGCACCGACAATCCCCTGACCCTCATCACCGCCAATGAGGTGATGGGCGGCAGCAGCACCTCGCGCCTGATCATGGACCTGCGCGAGACGAAGGGCTGGGCCTATTATGCCGGCAGCGCGCTGCCGGGGGTCAAGGAAACGATCCCGCTGCTGGTCTACGCTCCGGTGCAGACCGACAAGACCGGCGAGTCCATCACCGCCGCGCGCAAGGACATCGGCGATTTCCTGACGACCAGGGGCACGACCGAGGCGGAACGCAACCAGACCATCAACAGCCAGATATTGTCGCTGCCGGGCAGTTTCGAAACCTCGTCCGACCTGCTCGGCGCGATGATGCGCAACCGGATGCTGGGGCGGCCGGATGACTATTATGCCAGCCTGCCGGGCGTCTATCGCGCCATGACCGCAGCCGACATGGACAAGGCCGCGCGGGAGGCGATCAATCCCGACCGGCTGATCTGGGTCGTGGTGGGCGACGCGAAACTGGTGAAGCCGCAGCTTGACGCGGTCGGCCTTCCGGTGGAAATGGGCACATTGGCTGATTGACGCTAACGTAAAGGAGAAATGCGATGGCTGGAGTGGATGGGGCCTATGATTGCGTGGCGAAGACGCCGATGGGCGATCAGAACGGCGTGCTGACCGTCATCAGTTCGGGCGACGGCTTCCACGGGACCTTTGCCGGCATGATGGGCTCGCTCGACGTGGCCGAGGGCAAGATCGACGGGAACAGGCTGACGTGGAAGATGAACATGACCCTCCCCATGCCGATGACGCTGGAATGCGAGGCTGAAGTGAGCGGGGATGCGATCACCGGGACGATGCAGCTTGGGGCCTTTGGCGCCGCGGGCTTTTCGGGCACGCGCCGGGGCTGACAGGGTTCGATTGGATCAGGGGAGGGGGCTGGGAGCGAAGAGTTCCCGGTCCCTTTTTAATGAATCTCTTGACCAAAGAAATTAGTTAGCTATCTAAGAAATATGTCCCGATCCGAGCTGAAACGCGCCCTTGCGCATAAAATGCCTCAGGTGGTGCGTCAGTGGCGGCAATTGGCCGATCTGGCGCTGGCCGAATTCGGGGTGTCGAACAGCGCGGGCTGGTGCCTGATCTATCTCGATCGGCTGGGGCCGGACGCGCGGCAGACCGATCTGGCCGAGGAACTGGGCATCACCCAGCCTTCGCTCGTTCGGACGCTGGACCAGTTGCAGGCAGCGGGGCTTGTCGAGCGGGTACCCAACCCCGATGACCGGAGGTCCAACAAGGTCGCCTTCACGCCCGAGGGGCAGGAACTGGTGGGCCAGATTGAAGCCAAGCTGGGGAATTTGCGGCGGGAACTGCTGGACGACGTTCCCGACGCCGCCATAGAGATCACCGTCAATCTGCTGCGATTGCTGGACCGCCGGATGAGCGAGCGGAGGGGCCAATGCTGAGATGAGAGTGCTGCCATGACCGCCTTTGGCGAGCGCATCGGCTGGCCCGCGGCGCTTTTTTCCCTGAAATGCTTCGCGGCGGCGATGCTGGCGCTGTTCATTGCGCTCAGCATTGGGTTGGAGCGGCCCTATTGGGCGTTCCTGACCAGCTATATCGTTGCCCAGCCATTGGCGGGCGCGGTG
Organism: Sphingobium sp.; assembly: GCF_032153725.1. Taxonomy (GTDB): domain Bacteria; phylum Pseudomonadota; class Alphaproteobacteria; order Sphingomonadales; family Sphingomonadaceae; genus Sphingobium. Next base: position 63,133 of record NZ_JALDYQ010000017.1, read on the forward strand.
ATTTCCAAGGCGGTGTTCCGCGTCATCGGCACGCTGACCGGCGCGATCTTTTCGGTCGCCATCGTGCCGCCGTTGGTCAATGCGCCCGAACTGCTGTCGCTTGCCATGGCGCTGTGGATGGCCGGCTGCGTGTTCGTGTCACTGCTCGACCGCACGCCGCGTTCCTATATGTTCGTGCTGGCGGGGTATAGCGCCTGTCTGATCGTCTTTCCCGATGTCGACACGCCCCAGACCATCTTCACGGTGGCGATGCTGCGCGTGCAGGAAATCACCATCGGCATTTTGTGCGGCAGCCTGATCCATGGCGTCGTTTTCCCCGGTTCCATCACCAATCTGCTGCTGGCGCGGGTGGAGGCGATGCTGCGCGATGCCGAACGCTGGTCGCATGACGCCATCGCGCTGGAGCCGGTCGAGGGGCTGGAGCAGGAACGCCGCCGCCTGGCGCAGGATATCACCGAATTGCATCAGATGTCGGTGCATCTGCCCTTCGACATTTCCCGTCTCGCCCCGCGCGTCCGCACCGTGCGCGCCATGCAGGACCAGCTTTCCCTGCTGTTGCCGCTTGGCGCCGCGGTGGAGGACAGGCTGGCGATGCTCAGCGCCGCGAGCGGCGGCAATGTCCCTTCGGATGTGGCCGCGCTGATCGCCGATGCGCGCGCCTGGATCGTCCATCCCGGCGAGGGCCATTCCGGCGAGGATCGGGCGGAACGCACCGAAGGGGCGAATGCGCTGATCGGCCGCTGTGCCGCGCTGGAGCCTTTGGCCCGAGCGGAGATGGGGTGGGCCGACATGATGCGGCTCAGCCTGTTCGCGCGGCTGGCGGCGCTGATCGCGGCGCATCGCGATTGCCGCGACCTTAATGATCAGATGGCGACGCACAGCCGCCAGCCGGTCACTGCCCGCGTGGCCGAACTGCTGGAGGGACGCCGCAATCGGGAATTGCACAGGGATCATGCCGCGGCGCTGCGCGGGGCGTTCGGCGCGTTCGTCACCGTGGCGCTGGGCTGCGCGCTGTGGATCGGCAGCGGCTGGAAGGATGGCGGCAGCGCGGTGATGCTGGCCGGCGTGTTCCTGTCGCTGTTCGCCGCGTCGGACAATCCGCTGGCGCCGCTCAAGGGCTTCATGATCGGCACCATTGCCGCGTCGCTGCTGGGGGCGGTCTATGGCTATGCCATCATGCCGCGGCTGGATGGGTTCGCCATGCTGGCGGCGGCCTATGCGCCGATGCTGCTGCTGCTGGGCACGATGATGGCATCGCCGCGCTGGGCGGGAATCGCGTTGCCCACCCTCCTGGGGCTGGGCAGCCCGGTGCTGCTGTCGAGCCGCTATACCAATGCCTTTTCGAGCTATGCGAACGGCACGGTGGCGCAGATGGTCGGCATCTGGTTCGCGATCGTCATGGCCGGGCTGTTGCAATCGGCGGGCGTGGAGCGGGCGATCCGGCGCACGGTGCGCGCGGGCTGGAACGACATCGCCAATCGCGCCACGCTGATGTCGCCGCCGGACGTGCGCGGCTGGATCAATCGCATGCTCGACCGCATCGCGCTGCTGGCGCCGCGCCTGGCGGCGACGCGCGGCGACAGCGGGCAGCTGCTTTACGACGCGTTGCGCGACCTGCGCACCGGGGTCGCGATCGGCGAGCTGCGTCAGTTGCGGCTTGACCTGTCCGCCAGCGAAGCCGCGCCGCTGACCGATGTGCTGACGGGCGTCAGCGCGCATTATCGCGGGCGGGACCCGGATACGCCGGGGCCCGCGCCGCTGGCCCTGCTGGCCGATATCGACGGCGCCATCAGCGACCTGTCGCGCAATCCCGATGCCATGATCCGGCGGGGGGCCATCCTTGCGCTGGTCAGCCTGCGCCGCAGTCTTTTCCCCCAGAGTGACGGGTATCGGAGGCCCCCCATGACCGGACAGCCCGCATGACCGGCGAACTTGCCTTGGGCGGCGTGTATGTGCCGACCCTTTTGTTGCTGGCGCTGGTCGCGCTGATCCTGAGCTGGGGCGTCACCCGGCTGATCGGCGCCTTCGGCCTCTATCGCTTCCTCGCCTATCGGGCGGCGGTCGACCTCAGCATCTTCGTGTTGATGCTGGGCGCGCTCGCCATCCTCGTGCCCACTCTGGGAATCCGTCTATGAACCGCCTTTCCGCTACGCTGGTCCCCCCTGCCCTGATCAGGAGCGCCGCCACCATCGTCATCGTCATTGCCGCCGTGCTGGTGGCCGCGTGGATGTGGAATCATTATGAACGCAGCCCCTGGACGCGCGACGGGCGGGTGCGCGCCGACGTGGTGCGGGTGACGCCGGATATCAGCGGGCTGGTGACGTCGGTGGCGGTGCATGACAATCAGGCGGTGAGGGCGGGCGACCTGCTGTTCGTGATCGACCGGCCCCGCTATGCGCTGGCGCTGGAACAGGCGCAGGCGCAGATCGCTTCGGCCCGGGCGACGCTGGGGCAGGCACGGCGGGAGGCGGCGCGCGATCTGGCGCTTGGCGATCTGGTCGCGGCGGAATCCCATGAGCAGAATGTCGCGCGCGTGGCGACGGCGGAAGCCGCGCTGGCCGAGGCGATGAGCGCGCGGGATGCCGCCGCGCTCAATCTCCAGCGGACGCAGGTGGTGGCGTCGGTCAATGGCGTGGTGACCAATCTGGACCTGCATCCGGGCGATTATGTCGGCGCGGGGCGGCAGGCCATGGCGCTGATCGACCGCGACAGCCTGCGCGTCGAGGGCTATTTCGAGGAAACCAAGCTGCCTTTGGTCTGCATCGGCGCGCCGGTGACGGTGCGGCTGATGGGCGAGGCGCAGGACCTGCGCGGGCGGGTGGACAGCATCGCCTATGGCATCAATGATTCGAGCCGGACCGACAGCGGCAATCTGCTGCCGACGGTGGAACCGACCTTTTCCTGGGTGCGGCTGGCCCAGCGCATTCCGGTGCGGGTGAAGCTGACCAAGGTGCCCGCCGGGATGAAGCTGATTGCAGGGCGCACCGCGACGGTGACGATCGAGCCGGCGAGGAAGAATGCGAAGCCGGGGGAATGCCGCCATGCGTAAGTCGCTTTGGACGCCCTTGCTCGCTTTGGCGCTGGCCGCCTGCGCAACGGCGGGGCCGGATTACCGGCCGCCGGAAAAATCGGCGGCGACGACGCCCGGCGCGCGGGGGGCTTTCTTTTCGGCGCAGGGGACGGCGCTCAGCGATGCCGAGCTGCCCGATCACTGGTGGCGGCTCTATGACGACCCGAAGCTGGACGCGCTCGTCGAGCAGGCGCTGGCCGCCAATACCGACCTGCGCGTGGCGGAGGCCCATCTGACGGCAGCGCAGGCTGTGCTGCGCGAGGTGGAGGCCGGGCGTATTGTTGGCACGGCGGTCGGCGGCGGCGCGGCATTGGCGCGGCCGTCCGGTACGGGTGAGAGCCTGCCGGGCGTGGTCGGCTATGATCTGGGGCTGAGCGCGTCCTATCCGCTCGATCTCAACGGCCGGATCAAGCGGGCGATAGAGGCTGGCGCGGCAGATGTCGAAACGGTGGCGGCGGCGCGGGATCATGTGCGCGTCGGCGTCGCGGCGGCGACGGCCGGGGCCTATGCGCAGGTCTGTGCCGCCAATTATTCGCTGGGGGTCAATCGCCGGGTGGTGGCCGTGCAGCGCGAGACGCTGGCTGCGACGCGGCGGCTGTTCAAGGGCGGGCGCGGCACGGCGTTCGACGTCAGCCGGGCGCAGGCGGCCGTGGATGCCAGCGAGGCGAGTCTTCCGGCTTTTGATGCGCAGCGGCGGTCGGCGCTCTATCTGCTGGCGACCTTATCGGGACGGGCGCCGGCGGACTATCCCAGGGATGTCGAGGGCTGCGCGGTTCTTCCGGCCTTGCGCGCGCCTTTGCCGGTGGGGGATGGCGCGGCGCTGATCCGGCGGCGGCCCGATATCCGGCAGGCGGAACGCAGCATCGCCGCCGATACCGCGCGGGTCGGGGTGGCGACGGCGGACCTTTATCCGCAGATCAGCATTGGCGGGTCGCTGGGGCTGTCCGGGCCGCTGAAGGGCTTCGGGTCGGGAACGGGTTTCGGCATGAGCCTTGGGCCGTTGCTGAGCTGGAGCTTCCCCAACCGGCCGGTGGTGAAGGCGCGGATCGCGCAGGCCGATGCGCGGGTGCAGGCCGATCTGGCGAGCTTTGACGGGGCGGTGCTGGAGGCGCTGCGGCAAACGGAGACGGCGCTGGAAACCTATCGGCGGCATGCCGAGCAGACGGCGGCGCTGGATCGGGCGCGGGATAGCGCGGGTTTGTCGGCGGGCCAGGCGGGCAAGCTGTTCCGCTTTGGACGGGGGGATTTCCTGTCGCTGCTGGATGCGCAGCGGTCCCTGGCGAGCGCGGAAGCGTCCGCCGCGGCGGCGCGAGTGCAGTTGGTGCAGGATCAGATTGCGATCTTCCTCGCCCTGGGAGGTGGCTGGTCTGCGCCGTAGCCGGCCCATATTGCGGGATCACATCCCCCGCTTTGGCCCGTTTGCCGGCTGGAAAGAAAAGGCCCGCCGATCGGGCGATCGACGGGCGATGAAGCATTGGCGCGACTCAATAAGGCGTCAATATTGGACGGTGACCGTCACCGCGCGGCGATTCTGCGCCCAGGCAGTCTCGTCCGAACCCAAGGCGGCGGGGCGTTCCTTGCCATAGCTGACCGTGGTGATGCGGCTGGGGTCGATCCCCAGCGAGGCGAGATAGTTCTTCGCCGCATTGGCGCGGCGCTCGCCCAGCGCGATGTTGTAGTCGCGGGTGCCGCGCTCGTCGCAATGGCCCTCGATCGTCACGCGGACATTGGGGTTTTGCTGCAACCAGGCGGCCTGGCTTTGCAGGATCTGCTGGTCCTGCGCGTCGACATCATATTGGTCGGTGGCGAAGAGGATGCGGTCCGACGACACCGAAGCGACGAAGTCCTCCTGACTGCCCTTGACCGGGCCGGAAGGGGTGGCCGGACCGCTGGTCTGGGTGGAGGTATCGGCGGGCGCGGGCGGCAGTTCCTTGGGCGCCTTTTTGGAACAGGCGGCCAGGGCCACGATGGCGGCGGCCATCAGCAGGGGGCGGGACAGTTTCATCGGGTTGCTCCTCAATATTCCATGAAGTCGTTACGCAGTCAGGCCGTTTCGGTTCCGTTTTCGATGCCGATCAGGGCAGCAACGGACCCCAGGCCGGGTCAGAACCGCTGAGCGGGGTCGGAATCCGCCGCTCGTTCACGCCGGTCAGATCGACCTGCCACACCTGGCTGTTGCCGTCGCGTCCCGGCGTTGTGCGGAAAAATTGCAGCACGCGGCCATTGGGCGACCAGCTGGGCTGCTCATCCTGCCAGCCATTGGTCAGGATGCGCTCATTGTCGCCCGTGGGGGTCATGACCGCGATCTTGAAGTCGCCCGAAATCTTGGTGAACGCGATCAGATCGCCGCGCGGGCTCCATTCCGGCGTCGCATAGCGGCCGCCGCCATGGCTGATGCGGCGCTGGCCCGAACCGTCGCTGTTCATCACATAGACCTGCTGGCTGCCCGAACGGTCGCTTTCGAACACGATCTGGCGGCCGTCCGGCGAATAGCTGCCGCCCACGTCAATGCCCGGCGCCGTGGTCAGGCGCTGCGGCGCGCCGCCGGTGGCCGGGACGCGGTAGACATCGGTATTGCCCGCAATCGCCATGGAGAAGAGGATGTTGCGGCCATCGGGTGACCAGCGCGGCGCGAAGGTCGGGTTGTTGCTTTCCGTCACCAGCCGCTGGCGGCCCGTGCCGATGTCGTAAATGTAGATGCGAACCCGGTTGTTCAGGTAGCTCACATAGACGATCGATTTGTAATCGGGCGAGAAGCGGGGGGTCAGGGCGATCGACTGGCCATTGGTGATGAAGCGGTGGTTGGCGCCGTCCGAATCCATGATGGCGAGGCGCTTGGTGCGGTTCCCCTTGGGACCGCTCTCGGCAATGTAGGCGATGCGGCTGTCGAAGAAGGGACTTTCGCCCGACAGGCGCGCATAGATGGCATCGGCGCATTTATGGGCGGCCCGGCGCCAGTCGCGCGGACTGACGACATAGCCCTGACGGGTGAGTTCCTGCTTCAGCGCCACGTCATAGAGGTAACAGCCCACGGTGATATCGGCCTCGCCCCCGGTCGTGCGCACGAAGCCCTGCACCAGCGCCTGATAGGCGCCCCATTTGTCATAAGCGGGGCTGGTGACTTCCGAAAAGGCGATGGTCGGGATGCCGCCGGGACCGGAAGGATCGAACAGGCCGGAGCCTTTGAGGTCGGACGCGATCACCTCCGCGATCTTGCGCCCCAGCTCGGTCGAGGAACCGGCGGGGGTGGAGACTTCGGCCTGCGGCGGGAGCGCGGGCACGACGATCTTGAGATTGGAGGAGGATTCGTCGGTCACATCGACGCTCAGCTGCGCCAGGGTGGCCGGCGCGAACGCCAGCAGCAGCGCCCCCAGGGTGGCCCCAAATGCGGCCCGGGCCTTTCCTGTCCTGAAGGGTGGGGTCATTGCGATAGCCTCTTGTCGAAGGAGATGCGGAGGGATTTCCAGCCATCATAGAGATCGGGCGGGAGCCTGAAGGGCGCGGCCAGGCGGATCGCCTTGACCGCCAGTTCCTGATGCAGCGTCACCTGCGCGCGGTTGCTGGCGGTGATGCCGGTGGTGTTGACGACCTGCGGCTGACCTGCGAGCGAGCCGTCGCGGGCAAGCTGAACGTCGACGAAGGTGCGCAGCTGTTCGATATCCGCGCCGCTTGGCGACTTCCAATAGGGTTTGAGCTGGCGGCGGATTTCCGCATCCAGCGCGGCCTTCTGCGCCGGTCCCATGGCAGCGGCGGGCGGTGGCGCGGGCTTGCGCGGCGCGTCATCCTCCGCGTTGATGCCCTTGAGGAAATCCTTGCCCAGCAGCGAGCCTTTCGGCTTGTCCGCCTTGCCTTGGCCCGAAGCGCGCGCATTGGGTGCCGGCTTGGCCGCGGGTTTTTGCGACGTCTTGGCCGGGGCGGCAGCAGTAGGCTTGGCCGGGGCGGGCTTTTCCGCCGTTGGTTTCGGCTTGGGCTTGGCGGCAGGCACGTCCTTCTTCGGCGGCGCAGGCGCAGGTTTGGGCGGTGTCGGCTTCGCCACCGGCTTGGGTGGCGCGGGTTTGGGCGGCGGTGGAGCAGGAGTCGGCTTCGGCTCGGGCGGGGGCGCGGGTTCAGGTTCCGGCGCGGGCGCGGCATCCTCGGTCGGGCCTTGTTCGGGCGCGACGCTGGGGGGCGGGGGCTGGGTCGATAGCTGCGGGGCCGTCGATTTCAGCGCCACCTCATCCACCAGGCTGACGTCCATCGGCGGCGAATTGAGCTTGAGCGGGTTGGGGGTAGCCAGAAAACCGGTCGACAGCAGGCCGAACAGCAGGACATGTCCCGCCGTCGCCACGCCAAGCCCAATTTTCTCCGCGCGATCCATTGCCAAAACCTATGGCCCCTATTCTGAACCGCGACTGACGGCGGGGCTTTCGGTTCCGGTGCTGACCAGCGCGACCTTGTTCAGGCCCGCCCGGTTCAACTCGCCCATGACCAGCATCACCCGGCCATAGTCCAGCCCCTTGTCGGCGCGCAGGAAAATCTGCGGCGGTTCGGCCTTGCCGGCATTGGCGGACATGATCTCGGCCAGCCTGCCGGGCAGTTCGGCATCGCTGATCTGCGCATCGTCGATGAAGACGCCGCCATCGCGGTCGATCGACACGACGGTCGGTTTCTGGTCCTGATCCAGCCCCTTGGCGCGGGTTTCGGGCAGGTTCACCGGCACGCCCGTCACCAGCAAAGGCGCGGTCACCATGAAGATGATCAGCAGCACCAGCATGACGTCAACCAGCGGCGTGACGTTGATGTCCGCCATCGGCGCGCGATGACGCCCGCGACGGCCGGAAGGAGGGCCGGACATCGCCATCAGCGTTGCCCTCCATTGACCATCATCCCCGTCACCGCTGCGCCTCCAGTTCCCGGCTCAGCGTCGAATAGAAGCCGTCGGCAAAGCGCGTCAGCCCCGATTCCATGCGGTTGATGCCATGGCTGAAGCGGTTATAGGCAATCACCGCCGGGATCGCCGCGAACAGGCCGATGGCGGTGGCGAACAAGGCTTCCGCAATGCCCGGCGCCACGACCGCGAGCGAACTGTTCTGCTCGGCGGCGATCGAGGTAAAGGCGCGCATGATGCCCCAGACCGTGCCGAACAGCCCGACGAACGGCGCGACCGATCCGATGGTGGCCAGGATGTTCAGCCGGTCCGAAAGCCGGTCGACCTCCGCCGCGATGGTGCTGGACATGGTGGTGGACAGGCGGTCGCGGGTGCCGTCGCGGTCGATCACCTTCTGCGCGGTCGAGCGGCGCCATTCGGTGACGCCCGCCGCCATCACCCGGGCAGCGGGAAATTCGGCCTTGCCGCGCGCTTCATAGAAACGGTCGATATCCTCCGCCTTCCAGAAATCCTGTTCGAAGGCGTGGCTATGCCTGCTCGCCTTGCGCAAGGTGAAACTGAAACCGATGATCATCGCCCAGGTCCAGATGCTGGCCAGCAGCAGGCCCAGCATCACCACCTTCACGACGATGTCGGCCTGAAGAAACAGGTTCAGTGGCGAAATGGTGGCGGCTTGGGCGGCACTGCCGACTGCAAGGCCAACGTCGGGCATCGAAAGGCTCATGGGTTGATGTCTTCCCCTCTCATCAAACGGCTGAAAATGTCGATCCAGGGCTTGGGTTGCCGACGGGGGCGGCCCTGGGGCGTCAGAAAGGCGACCTTGATATCGCCATTCACGAATATTTCCGCATCGCGCATGACCGTCTGATGAATGGAGCATGAAGCCGCGCCGACTTTCGTCACGCGGCTCACCACCATCAGCTCATCGTCCAGCTTCGCCGGGCGGCGATAATGCAGTTGCAGGTCGGTGACGGCATAGACGCCCTCGCCTTCCTCCAGCGTGCCGCGCTGGTCGATCCCGGCGATGCGCAGCATGTCCGACCGCGCCCGTTCCATATAGCGCAGATAATTGGCGTGATAGACGAGGCCCGAAAGATCGGTATCCTCGAAATAGACGCGCAGCGGGAAGTGATGCACGGCGGCAATGAACCTTCCGGTCGCCGGCGCGGGCAGCAGGTCTGAAACGGACATGCCGGGGCTTTTAACCATCTAGCAGGCGCGGCGCAAAGCCGGAAATGACGGAAAGAAAAGCGTTCCGCCGCCGGCCCGGGGCTTTCCGTCCTGTCAAAGCGCACTGGCGGCCCGGCTGTCATGGCGCTACGGGGGCAGGCAAAGGGCGATTCAGTGCAGGAGGGTTCCAGGAATGACGGAAATTCGGACCGTGGGCGTGATCGGCGCGGGCCAAATGGGCGTGGGCATCGCGCAGGTGGCGGCGCAGGCTGGTTATGAGGTGATCCTGTCGGACATCGACCTGCCCCGCGCGCAAAAGGGCCGGGACGGCATCATCCGCCAGCTCGCAAGGGCGGTGGAAAAGGGCAAGCTGGCCCAAGCGGACGCGGATGCCGCCATCGCCCGGATCACGCCGGTGGGCGAAATCGCGCCGCTCTCCGCCTGTCAGCTGGTGATCGAGGCCGCGACCGAGCGGGAAGAGATCAAGCGCGCCATCTTCGGCAATGTCGGCGCGCTGCTGGCGCCGGATGCGATCCTGGCGTCCAACACCTCCTCCATCCCGATCACCCGGCTGGCGCAGGCGGCGCCGGACGCGGGCCGTTTCGTCGGCGTGCATTTCTTCAATCCGGTGCCGCTCATGGCGCTGGTCGAGGTCATTCGCGGCCTCGCCACCAGTGCTGAAACCGTGGCGGCGGTGGAGGGTTTTGCCGCCAGCCTCGGCAAGCAGGTGGTGCACGCCTTCGACGCGCCGGGCTTCGTGGTGAACCGCATCCTGCTGCCGATGCTCAATGAAGCGATCTTCGCGCTGGGCGAAGGCGTCGGCAGCGTGGTCGATATCGACAAGGGCGTGATGCTGGGCCTCAACCATCCGATGGGTCCGCTGACGCTGGCGGATTTCGTCGGTCTGGATACCTGCCTGGAAATCTGCAAGGTGCTTCAGGGCACCACCGGCGATCCCAAATATCGCCCCGCGCCGCTGCTGGTGAAATATGTCGAGGCGGGTTGGCTGGGACGCAAGACCGGCAAAGGCTTCTACGACTATTCCGGCGCGGAGCCGGTGCCGACGCGGTAAAAGTCAGTTACGTGCTCCTGCGAAGG
>NZ_JALDYQ010000082.1:0-19241 GCF_032153725.1 Sphingobium sp.
GGCGAATTCCTGTCCGACACGCGCGGCACCGGCATCATGAACCGCCTGTTCGAGAAATATGGCCCCCACAAGGGCAAGATCGAAGGCCGCAAGAATGGCGTGCTGATCTCCAACGGCGCGGGCGAGGCGGTGGCCTACGCCCTCGGCCCGCTCGAAGAGCGCGGCATCCTGATGGTCGGCGTGGGCGAAGCGCTCTACGAAGGCATGATCATCGGCGAGAATGCCAAGCCCGAAGACCTTGAAGTCAATCCGATGAAGTCGAAGGCGCTGACCAACTTCCGCGCAAGCGGCAAGGACGACAGCATCCGCCTGACCCCGCCGCGCAAGCTGACGCTGGAACAGGCGATCGCCTATATCGACGATGACGAGATGGTCGAAGTGACGCCCAAGAACATCCGCCTGCGCAAGCGCTACCTCGACCCGAACGAGCGCAAGCGCATGTCGCGCGCCAAGGCGGCCTGATCAAGGCTTGAGGGATATGAAGGGGGGCCGGCATCGCAAGACGCCGGCCCCTTTTGCGTTCAGGGAAGAAGGCGGGACATGGCCATTTGTGGACATTCCCACCCTCGTCACCCCGGACTTGATCCGGGGTCCCGCTGCCTTTCAGATGTGCGCTCAAGAAGAAAGTGGGATCCCGGATCAAGTCCGGGATGACGAAGCTATAATGTCCGCCTTCCACCCAAGGCCGCATCCGGAAATCCTCACCGCTCCAACGGCAAACTCATCGTCACCTGCAACCCTCCCTCCGCCCGATTGGCAAAGCGCAGCGTTCCGCCATGTCCATCCGCAATCGTCCGCGCGATCGACAGCCCCAGCCCGACCCCGCCCGTCTCCCGGTTCCGCGAAGCCTCGCCCCGGTAAAAGGGTTCGCACAGCCGATCGATGATCTCCGGCGGCACGCCCGGACCGTCATCCTCGACCCGCACCACCGCCCGTTCACGTTCGATTGTCAGCCCGATCCGCGCCGACCCGCCATAGCGCACGGCATTCTGCACGATGTTGCCGATGCACCGCCGCAGCGCGCCCGCATCCGCCCGCACGACCGCGCGGGTGCTGGTTGTCATCGCCACATCCTGGCCCATATCCGCCAGATCGTCGGCCAGCGTCTCGATAATGGCGCTCAGGTCTGTCCGCACCCGCACCGTGCTGTCCGATCCGCTGCGCATGAAGTCGAGCAGATCCGTCACCATCACCCGCATTTCCTCGACATCCGCCTGCGCCTTGGCCCGTGCCCCTTCGGGCAACTGCTCCAACCGGAAGGACAGGCGCGTCATCGGCGTGCGCAGATCATGGGCGATGGCCACCAGCATCGCGGTGCGTTCCGACAGATAGTCCGCGATCCGCGCGCGCATATGGTTGAATGCCGCGCCCACCGCCTGCACCTCGGGCGGTCCATTCAACGGCAGCGGCTCGGCGCGTTCGGGCCGTTCACGCGCCGCGCCTTCGGCCAGCATGCGGATCGGCGAAGTGATGCGCCGCGCCACCCAATAGGCCGGCAACAGCAGCAGCGCGAAGATCCCCGCCATCAGCGTCAGGGTGATCGCATACCAGCGCGCATTGGCGCCCTGCCGCGCCTGCACGACGCGCCAGCCCTCCGTCGTGCGCAAGGCGAGCGTGAAACCGCCCTGCAGCATGGCCCGCTCCTGCAACGCCGGTGGCTTGATCCCCGGTTCCGCAAACGGCATGGGCGGCCGCTCGCGCGCCAGAAAGACGCTGGCGCCATCCACGCCCAGCATCCGCGCGATCCGCAAGGACCCGGTCCAGTCCCGTTCCTGGCCAGGCTCCACATCCGGCACGCGATCGGAAACATAGCGCGTCACCTGCCAACTGCTCGGCGGCGGCGTCGCATGGCGCAGCAGTCCGGTGGCTTCCGCCAGCGTGATCGGCCGGGAATGGGGCGGCGGTCCGCGAAAGGTCACCAGCATCATCGCGCCCAGCGCCAGCAGCAGGCTGGCCGCCACCAGCAGCACGATGCGCGTCAGGATCGATGGATTGAAGCTTGCCCTCACGCCGGGCGGACTTCAGCCGTGAACATATAACCTTCATTGCGGATGGTGCGGACCAGCTCGTCCGTTGCATTGCCCTTTGGCCCGTCCGGCTTCGCCCCGCGCTCCAGCTTGCGACGCAGGCGGCTGACCTGCACGTCGATCGCGCGGTCATAGCTTTCGCTGTCATTGCCCGCCGAATAATCGAGCAGCTGGTCGCGGCTCAGCACCCGGCGCGGATGCTCGATAAAGGCGCGCAGCAGGCGGAACTCGCCATCGGTCAACGTCACCACGACATTGTCGGGATCGGTCAGCAGGCGCGTCGCCATGTCGACCTGCCATCCGGCAAAGCGCAGCCGCTCACCCCGCGGCTCGGGCACGTCGGGGATGCGGCGGTGCCGACGCAGCACGGTGCGGATGCGCGCCAGCAATTCGCGCGGATTGCAGGGCTTGGGCAGATAATCCTCCGCCCCCATTTCCAGCCCCACGATCCGGTCGACGTCGCTTCCGATGGCGGACAGCATGATCACCGGCGGCCCGCCCCGCGCGGTCAATCGCCGCAGGATGGAAAGTCCATCCTCGCCCGGCATCATGACGTCCAGCACCGCAATGTCGAAGTCGCCGGCCGCCAATGCCCTGTCCATCGCCGCGCCGTTGGCGGCCGTCGACACGGCAAAGCCGTGCTGCTCCAGAAAGTCGGACAGCAACGCGCGGATGCCCGCATCGTCGTCCACCACCAATATGCGCGATCCGTCCATCGTGACCGCGACCTTATCGGCTGGCGACGCCCCTTGCAAAGCCATCCGCGCCTCCATAGGTCAGATCGCGACGCCGACCGTCACCGTGCCGGTGTAGCCATTGGTGGTGTCGCCGGTCATGGTGAGGGTCATCGCCGTCTGCTGCGCGGTCGTGTTGTCGCCGAAGACATTGTCGGTCGTGATGCTTTCGCCCGAAAAATTGGACTTGCTGCTGGAATAGGCGCTGGTCGCATAGACGGTGTTGCAGGCATCGGCCGGCACCGCGAACTGCGAGCAAAGGACGCGGTTGGCATAGGCCGTGGCCCGCGCAAGGCTGGGATAGACCTCGAAATGGATATGCGGATAGCGCCCGTCATAGCAACCGGGGAAGATCGTCGTGAACGTCACCTGTCCATTGGCGTCGGTCACGCCCACGCCGCGCAGGAAATTCTCGCTGGGATAGTCGTAGAGCGAATATTTGCCGTTGATGTCGCAGTGCCAGATATAGACGGCATAGCCTTCCAGCGGGGCGCAGCCTGCATTCACATTGACCACCGTGATGGTCAGCTTGGTATAGAGGCCGCTCGCGGTCGTCGTCGATGATCCGAAACTGGACCGGATGTCCGCCCGCTGAATGCCGCTGTCGTCCAGCACATTGACGACCGTGCCGTTGCGGCTGTTGGAACCGTCGCCGGGGTAGGGGCCGTTGGTTTCTTCCGGATCGGCGGTGCAGGTGCCGGAACTGGAGGAAGAGCTGGAGCTGGACGAACTGCCGGAGCTGCTGGAGGAACTGGAAGAGGACGTGCTCGACGCCGAAGTCGTCGATCCCGATCCGCCTCCGCCGCATGCCCCGACCAGCGCCGCGCCGCCCGCTGAAAGGAGCAGCTGCAATGTCCTCCGCCGTTCGATCGCCTGGTGGTTGAGCGCGCGGATCATCTCCAGATCCTGCGCCAGACCCGCATCATGCGCGTGGCTCGCCTCATTCATCGTCCCTGTTCCTTCCATAACGCTATCCTGTCGGGATGGGGAATAGGGCGCGCATTTATCCCAGCGATTGCGCATTGTTACGCTTTTGTAGCATCGCAACGCTACTGGCGCGGACCATGCGCGCTCTCTATGGTCGCGCCGTTTGCCATTCCCGCGAAAGCTTTCCATGCATCTTGTCATCGGCCTAGCCGGCATCGCGCTGATCCTTGCCATTGCCTTTGCCTTGTCCGCCGATCGCCGCGCCATCAGGTTGCGGGTGGTGGGCGCAGCCTTTCTGTTGCAAGCGGGGATCGCGCTGCTGGTGCTCTATGTCCCCGCCGGACGCGCGGTGATCGCGGGCATGTCGCGCGGCGTCGCCAATCTGCTGGGCTATGCGCAGGCGGGGACGGATTTCATCTTCGGCCCGCTCGCCCGGCCGGAGATCGGCGGGGCCAGCTTCGCCATCGCCGCGCTTCCCGTGATCATCTTCTTCGCCAGCCTGGTGTCGATCCTCTATTATCTGGGCATCATGCAGCAGGTCGTGCGCTGGGTCGGCGGCGCGATCGAGGCGGTGACGGGCGTGTCCAAGGTCGAGAGCCTGTGCGCCGCCGCCAATATCTTCGTCGGGCAGAGCGAAAGCCCGCTCGTCATCCGCCCCTATCTGGCGGGCCTCACCCCGCCGCAGCTCTTCGCGGTGATGACCAGCGGCATGGCGGGCGTGGCGGGCACCATCCTTGCCGCCTATGCCTCCATGGGCATCAAGATCGACTATCTGCTGGCGGCCAGCTTCATGTCCGCGCCCGGTGGCCTCCTCATGGCGAAGATCATGATGCCTGACCGGCCGGAGCGCGAACCCGAACTGCCGCTGGGCGATCATCCCGACGTCGCCCTGCCGGAAAGCCGCATCAGCGGCGCCGGTCCCGCCGCGCTGCTGCCCGAAGGCACGCCGGGCGAGCCGATGCCGCCCGCCACCCATGATGAGGAAAAGCCCGCCAACCTCATCATGGCGGCGGCGCAGGGCGCGCAGACCGGCGTCAGGCTGGCCGTCGCGGTCGGCGCGATGGTGCTGGCCTTCGTCGCGCTGGTGGCGCTGGCCAACGGCCTGTTGGGCGGGATCGGCGGCTGGTTCGGCTGGCCGGGCCTCAGTTTCCAGCAACTGCTCGGCCATGTCTTCTCGCCGGTCATGCTTTTGCTCAACATCCCGTGGGACGAAGCGCAGGTGGCGGGCGGCCTGTTCGGCACCAAGGTCGTGCTGAACGAGTTCGTCGCCTATATCAATCTGGGTCAGGTGCAGGGCGCGCTGTCGCCCGCGACCATCGCCATCGTCACCTTTGCCTTGTGCGGCTTCGCCAATTTCAGCTCGATCGCGATCCAGATGGCCGTCACCGGCAATCTCGCGCCCAACCAGCGACCCGTGATCGCGCGGCTGGGCCTCAAGGCGCTGGTGGCGGGCAGTCTTGCCAATCTGATGAGCGCCGCGCTGGCCGGGTTGATGCTCAGCCTGCGCTGATCGTTCTGTACCTATAACGAAAGTTCTATCGCGCTCCTGCAAAAGCCGTTATGGTTAACATATGGGGGCGCAACGCATATTCGGGCTGGCAGTCATGCTGTCGGCGGCCATCGGCATGACGGCGGCCTTCGCGCAGGCGCCGAAACCGGGCACGTTGGAAAGCTACAGGGACTGGACCATCGGCTGCGACAATCGCGACCGGTGCGAGGCGGTATCGTTGCTGCCGGACGGCGGCGACTGGCCTGATGCGCCGGTCATGCTGGGCATCAGCCGGGAGGCAGGCGCCGCCGCTGACCCGGAAATCTGGGTCAGCCGCGACGCCAGGGGACGCGAGACGCTGAGCTTCCTGGTGGACGGCCGCAAGATCGCGACCGCCAGCAGCGTGGATGGCGAAGCCAGCATGCAGGGGCCGCAGGCCTCCGCGCTCGCCATCGCCATGGCGCGCGGCGGTACGATGGAAATCCGCTCGGGCGCGAAACGGATCAGTCAGCCTTCGCTCGCCGGTTCGGCGGCAGCGCTGCGCTATATGGACGCGAAGCAGGGGCGGGCAGGAACGCAGGCGGCTCTGGTCGCGACTGGCGCGCTCGCCCGCAGCGCCGTCCGCCCGCCGCCGGCCATCCCGCTGGTCCGCCGCGCGATCATCCCCAATGGCGCCCCGCCGCCCGCGCTCTGGCGGGAGGAGCTGACAGCGCTCGGCAAATTCACCGGCTGCGCCGACGAGATGAAGGACTCGTCCTCGCCGCCCGACCTGCACCGTCTTTCGAAGACGGAGACGCTGGTGCTGGTGCCCTGCGGCGCGGGAGCCTATAATTTCACGGCGATCCCGGTGATCGCGACCGGCATTCCGGGGCGGCGGGCTTTCCGCTTCGCCATCTTCGACTATCAGCCGGGCTGGAGCGAGGACGCCGATCATCCGATGCTGGTCAATGCTGGCTGGGCGCCGCAGACCTCCACGCTGCAAAGCTATGCCAAGGGCCGGGGCCTGGGCGATTGCGGCGGCAGCGAATCCTATGTGTGGGACGGCGCGCGCTTCCGCCTGACCGAAGCCAGCGCCATGGGCGAATGCCGGGGCGCCTGGCACTGGATCACCACCTGGTCGGCGAAGGTTACGGAATAGGGCTGAGGAAGACGCCGCCTCAATGCGCGTCCGCCAGCACGAGCGAGAACAGCGCCTCCTCATCCGTCCATTCGCGCAACGGCTCCCACCCGCCCGCGCGCAGGAGCAGCCTTTTATCGCGCGCGCCATATTTGTGGCTGCTTTCGGTATGGATCGTTTCGCCCGCCGCCATGCGGAAACAGTGCCCCGCGACATGGAAGTGGAGCGGCCGCACCGCTTCCAGATGCATTTCGATCCGGGCCTGGTCGTCGTTCCAGATCGCCCGGTGGGCAAAGCCGTCCAGCGGCAGGTCGCCCTCCAGCTCGCGATTGATCCGGGCGAGAAGGTTGAGGTTGAACGCCGCCGTCACCCCGGCCGCATCGTCATAGGCGGCGATCAGCCGGTCGCGATCCTTGATCCGGTCCATGCCGATCAACAGCATCGCATCTCCGCCCAGCAGCCCGCGCATCGCCCTCAGCAGGTCGACCGCCGCGCCGGGTTCCATATTGCCGATCGTCGATCCGGGGAAAAAGCCCAGGCGTGGCATGCCCTCGATCGCGGCGGGCAGCGCCAGTTCGCCGTTGAAATCGCCCACCACCGGAAGCACCGGCAGGCCTGGAAAGGCCGACGCCAGCTCGGCGCTGGCAGCTTCCAGGAAGTCGCCGCTGATGTCGATCGGCACATAGGCGGCCGGATCGATGGCGCGCAGCAGATGCGGGGTCTTGCGCGAACTGCCCGCGCCGAACTCCACCACCGCCCGGCCGGACCCGATCGTCGCGGCGAAGTCCCGGCCGTGCCGCGACAGCAGCTCCGTTTCGATGCGCGTGGGGTAATATTCGGGCAGGCCGGTGATCGCCTCGAACAGCTCTGAACCGCGCCGGTCATAGAACCAGATCGGTGGCGTCGCCTTGGGTTCGCGTGACAGCCCTTCCACTATGTCGCGGCGAAAAGCCGGATCAGGCGCGCGCAGGGTGAGCGTGGCGTCCTCCGTCAGCAGCATTGCTTCATAAATCCTTTGCCAGCCGCAGCCCGGTGAACTGCCAGCGTTGATGGGGGTAGAAGAAATTGCGGTAGCTTGCCCGGACATGGCCGCGCGGGGTCGCGCAGCTGCCGCCCTTCAGCACGAACTGGCCGGACATGAATTTTCCATTATACTCGCCTATGGCCCCGTCGGCGGCGCGAAAGCCGGGATGCGGGCGATAGGCGCTGCCTGTCCATTCCCATGCATCGCCGAACATCTGCGTGAGCGCGGAGCCGCTCTCCGCCACACGGGGACGGGGGCAATTCGCGCCGTCCAGCTGGTTGCCGCTGGTGGGCGCGACATTGAGCGCCGCGCTTTCCCATTCCGCCTCGGTCGGCAGCCGGACGCCTGCCCAGCTGGCATAGGCGTCCGCTTCATACAGGCTGATATGGCTGACGGGTGCGGCGGCATTGACGGGTTTGCGCCCATCCAGCCCGAAGCGCGTCCAGCCATGCTCGCCGCGTTTCCAGTAGAGCGGCGCCTCGATCCCCTCGGCCTGTACCCAGGCCCAGCCGTCGGACAGCCAATGCGCCGCCCGGGCATAGCCGCCATCCTCGATGAAGGCGATCCATTCGCCATTGGTTATCAGGCGATGCGCCAATGCGTGGGGATGCAGCAGCGCCTTGTGCCTTGGCCCCTCGCAATCGAAGGCGAAGTCGTTGCCGTCATCGCCGATCTCGACCAGCCCCTGTCGTCCCTCGATCCAGTGGAGCGGGCCGGGAACAGGCGCGGGCAGCGCATTGGGTGCGTCAAACAGCGCGGGCTCCAGCGGATTGAGCGACAGCAGATGCAGAATGTCGGTCAGCAGCAGTTCCTGATGCTGCTGCTCATGGTGGAGGCCCAGCACCACCAGCGCCTGCGCGTCGGGCATCAGCATTGGCAGCGCAGTGATCAGCGCCTTGTCCACATGGGCGCGGTAGGCGCGGATTTCCTTGAGGCTGGGCCGGGTCAGCATGCCCCGCATCGGTCGGGCATGACGCGGCCCCTCGGCCTCATAATAGCTGTTGAACAGATAGGCGTAATGGGGATCGAACGGCCTGTAGCCCGTCACATGATCGCGCAGCACGAAGCTTTCGAAGAACCAGCTGACATGCGCCAGATGCCATTTGGCGGGCGAGGCATCGGGCATGGACTGGACAGTCGCGTCAGCTTCGGACAGCGGCGCGGCCAACGCCTCGCTCAGCGCCCGAACCTCGCGATAGCGGGCAATCAGGTCGATCTGGCTTGGTGCTGTTCGGCTTCTGGCCATGCATGTCCCTCACGCGATTCGCCCACACAATCGCACGAGGAGGCGGATATGTTCCCATTCCGGGGCGCGGGCAGGGCAGCCTAACCCAAAGCTTGCGCCGAAGGCCTCTCCGCCCGCTGTATCTGATCCCGTCCGGACCGCTTGGCCCGATACAGCGCCTCATCCGCCCTGCCGATCGCCGCCGTCACCGGCCCGCCGCGCCACGCGCTGAGCCCTGCGGAAAAGGTGACGGGCTGGCCGCCCACCAGGCCGATCGGTTCCTGCCGCATCCGTTCGGCGATGCGTGCCAGGGACCAGCTCGCCTCATCCTCGATCGCGTCCTGCAGGAAGATCGCGAATTCCTCGCCGCCCCAGCGGCCGATAATGTCGACGCGGCGGGTCTGCGACGACAGGCGCGCGGCGAAATCGCCCAGTACGCGATCGCCCTCGTCATGGCCCAGCTGGTCGTTGACCTGCTTGAAATGGTCAATGTCGATGATCGCCACGCAGCCCCGGCGTCGGGCGAGCGGCAGCGCGTCCAGCTGCGCCAGGAAACCGCGCCGGTTGGCAATGCCGGTCAGCGCATCCTCATGCGCGGCGATGTTCAGTTCGTCGATCTGCTCCCGCCTCGCTGTTGCCGCCCGGCGCACTCCAGCAAACAGCCTGGAGATGATGTCGCCGATTTCGGGCAGGGTGGCCGTGCCGCGCTTCCGTTCCTGCTCGCCCTCCTGATGCAGCGCATCCGCCAGCGCGTGGATCGGGTCCAGCAGGGCGCCGATGCCCAGCAGCGCCCCGACGGCGCCAGCCATGGTGGCGAGCGTCAGGATGATGAATTCCGCCCCGGCGATCCGCCCTGTCGCCGCGCCCCAGCCGATATAGCCCAGCAGCGGCAGATGGGTCGTGACGCAGCAGAGCGCGAAGAGCCGAAACCGCAGGGCGCGCGGAAAGAGGAAGGAGGTCGCGAGGTAGAATTGCATCCCTGGAACCTGCTGTTGAGATCAGGTCCCAAAATTGGCCCGGCGCGTAAAGGGAGGGTGAAGGAACAGGGTTAACAGCCGGCTCATGGATAAACCGTGCCGCGCAAGAGTCGAATGGTCAGCGCGAGGCGCCCGGCACCCATTTCACGTCGCCCGCGCCATTGCCGTTCAGGCGGCGGGCCAGCACGAACAGCAGATCGGACAGCCGGTTGAGATAGGCCAGCGCCTGTGGATTGAGCGTCACTTCGGCCGCGGCGGCGGTCGCGCTGCGTTCGGCGCGGCGGGTGACGGCGCGGGCCAGATGCACGGCGGCGGCGGCGGGCGATCCGCCCGGCAGGATGAAACTGTCCAATGGCGCCAGCTCGGCGTTCATCGCATCGATCTGCCCTTCCAGCCGCTCGACCTGGGATGGGATGATGCGCAGCGCCCACGGCTCATCCTCGCCATCGGGGACAGGCGTGGCCAGATCGGCCCCCAGATCGAACAGGTCGTTCTGGATGGTGGTCAGCCAGGCTGTTTCCCGCGCCTCGCCGATCGCGACGATGGCAAGCCCGATGGCGCTGTTCGCCTCGTCCACATCACCCACGGCCTGCATGCGCGGGGCATGCTTGGGCAGGCGCGACCCGTCGACAAGGCCGGTCGTGCCCGCGTCGCCGGTGCGGGTATAGATCTTGTTGAGCTTCACCATGGCCGACTGCGCCCCTTCCGTTCAGCCATGCCCCTTCATCAGCAGCAACAGGGCGACGATGATGATCGCGACGGCCTGGAACAGGATACGGTTCATCATCATCCTGTTCTGCTTCAGGCTGGACGGGCTGGGTCCGCCCTCGGGCGAGTTCAGCTGTTCCTTGGACGCCTGCAAAAAGGCGATGATCCCCCGGATCAGCGCGAACAGGGTGGCGCCCATGGCCAGGATCAGGGCGGTGACAAGCAGAGTGTTCATGGGATGAATCTAGGCCCTGCCCAGCGAAATGCCAATCGGAAAGCGCGCATGGCGCAGGTCGTCGGCCAGACGCCGCGGATCGGCCCCCTCCGCGCGCAGATCGGCGAGCGCGATCGATCCGTCGCGCTTGGCGAGCCGCCTGCCGTCCGGCCCCGTCAGCAGGGGGTGGTGGAGATAGATGGGAGAGGGCAGGTCGAGCAGCGCCTGGATCAGCCGATGGATATCGGTCGGGCCGATCAGATCGTCGCCGCGCAGCACATGGGTCACGCCCATTGCCGCATCATCCAGCGTGCAGGAGAGGTGATAGCTCGCCGGCGCATCCTTGCGCGCCAGCACGACATCGCCTGCCTGGATCGGGTTCGCCCGGACCCTGTCCATCGCTGCGCCATCCTCCCACGGAAAGGGCAGGGCCTGCCAGGTCAGGGGACCTGCCCGCACCGCCGACCGGGCCATGTCGATCCGCCACGCATGCGGCTCGCCCCCGGCAATGCGCCGCGTTCGATCCGCTTCCGCCAGCGCTTTGCACGTCCCCGGATAGAGCGGCCCTTCCGGGCCATGCGGCGCCATGGCGCTGGCGGCGATATCGGCGCGGGTGCAGAAACAGGGATAGAGCAGGTCCAAAGCCCTCAATTGTTCCAGCGCCGCTTCGTAGCGGTCCAGTCGCGCCGACTGAAAGACTATGTCGCCGTCCCATGCGATGCCCAGCCAGCGCAGATCTTCGACGATCCCGGCGACATGCTCCGGCCGGCTGCGCGTGCCGTCGATATCCTCGATCCTGAGGCGAAAGGCTCCGCCGCGCCCGCGGACCATGTCATGGGCCAGCAGCGCGGACCACGCGTGCCCCACATGCAACCTACCGGTGGGGCTTGGCGCGAAGCGAGTCACCATATGCTGTGGCTGCGTTGATTGAGTCATACAGGCCCTTGACGGGGTGGGGTGGTTAATGCTGTCATGCTCCCGTCACGTTACTGGTCAATCAGGACGTCGGCAAAGGGGGTTGAAGGGTAATATATGTACCATCCCGACCTGATACGACATCCGGAAAACTGTCCGGCTTTGGTCCTGAATGCGGATTACACGCCTTTAAGCTACTATCCGTTGAGCCTCTGGCCCTGGCAAACCGCCATCAAGGCGGTTTTTTTGGATCGCGTGGATATCGTTGCCAGCTATGAGCGGGAGGTGCACAGCCCCAGCCTTCAGATGAAGATCCCTTCGGTGATCGCGCTCAAGCAATATGTGAAGCCGTCGGAACATCCCGCCTTCACCCGGTTCAACCTGTTCCTGCGCGACAAGTTCGCCTGCCAATATTGCGGCTCGCCCCATGACCTGACCTTCGACCACGTCATTCCGCGCCGGGCGGGCGGCCGCACGACCTGGGAAAATGTCGCCACGGCCTGCTCGCCCTGCAATCTCAGGAAAGGCGGCCGCACGCCCCGCGAGGCGCGCATGCAACTGCATGTGACGCCGATCCGCCCGACCAGCTGGCAATTGCAGGAGCATGGCCGCGCCTTCCCGCCCAACTATCTGCACGAAAGCTGGCACGACTGGCTCTATTGGGATGTCGAACTGCTGGCCTAAAATGGGTTGCGGCGATGCTCCGGGGCGGATCACCCCGGCTGCGGCAGCCAGTCGAGGTCCATGTCCTTGTGCCGATTGGTATAATGGCCGATTTCTTCCAGCCGCCCCATGTCGCGCAGGGTGATCCGCCCGTTGGTCCGGCTGATCAGCCCTTCCTGCTCCATCTGGCGAATCATCCGGTTCACATGGACGGAGGTCAGGCCGATGGCGTCGCCGATTTCCTCCTGCGTCAGCTTGAGGTCGAAACTGTCCGTGATCCCCTCGTCCGTCACCCTCAGGCGATCGAATATATCCAGCAGGAAGGATGCGACCCGCGCCCGGGCCGATGTCCGCCCCAATGAGGCGAGCCGGTCCGTGAGCGCGACGCGCTCCGCATTGGAAAGCAGGAACAGCAGCGCCGCGACGCGTGGATATTCGTCCAGCAGGCGCCGCAGCGCATGCTTGTCGAACGGGCAGACGATCGTGTCCGAAAGCGCCACCAGGGATTCGGGCGCCCTGCTGTAGATCGTGCTGGCCGACCCGATGAAATCGCCCGGAAAATAGACCCGCAATATCTGCCGGCTGCCGTCCGGAAGAATGACGAAGCTCATCACCCGTCCTTCGCGCAGCACGAACAGTTCGGTCACCGTTTCGTTGACGCGCTGGATCATCGCCCCGCGCTTCACCTTGCGCGGGTTTTCCTCAAGACGGGCGAGCGCTTTCTTCTCCGCGTCGGACAGGGGCACATGCTTCGCCAGCCTGTCCGCGAAACAACTTGTTGCCACCAAAAACACCTTTTATTTACCTTGTTGTTACGATGGCAAAACGCCCCACGCGCCTTTTGGCTGCATTTCGCGAGCTTGCACTAAACTCGATCAATTTTGCGCTGAGGAATGCATAAAAGTTATAGATGGGAGTCGGGATATGACCAAAATCCACGGGGACTTGCCTTCTCCGCCGCCTTGCGGAAAATGCAATTACCGTTAAGACCCAGCCGATGGACCGCATTCACATCCGCGGCGGCAAAGCACTCAATGGCCGCCTTCCGATCTCCGGCGCGAAAAACGCCGCCCTGACGTTGCTGCCTTGCGCGCTGCTGACCGACGAGCCGGTGACGCTGCGCAATCTGCCGCGCCTGGCCGACGTCGACAGCTTCGGCCATCTGCTCAACCAGCTCGGCGTTTCCACCATGATAGAGGGTGCCCGGCCGGAAGATTTCGGCCGCGTCATGACGATGCGCGCGGGTCGCGTCACCTCGACCGAGGCGCCCTATGACATCGTGCGCAAGATGCGCGCGTCGATCCTGGTGCTCGGCCCGCTGCTCGCCCGCGCGGGCGAGGCGCGGGTGTCGCTGCCCGGCGGCTGCGCCATCGGCAACCGCCCGATCGACCTGCACCTGAAGGCGCTGGAAGCCTTTGGCGCGATCATAGAGATCAATGCCGGCTATGTCCGCGCCAGCGCGCCTGACGGCGGCCTGCCCGGCGGCATCTACACCTTCCCGGTGGTATCGGTCGGCGCGACCGAAAATGCGCTGATGGCGGCCGTGCTGGCCAAGGGCACCTGCATCCTCGAAAATGCCGCGCGTGAGCCGGAGATCGTCGATCTCTGCAAGCTGCTGATCGCCATGGGCGCCGATATCGAAGGCGTCGGCACCGACAAGCTCACCATCCACGGCAAGCCCCGCCTGCATGGCGCGACCTACAGCGTGATGCCCGACCGGATCGAGGCGGGCAGCTATGCCTGCGCCGCCGCGATCACCGGTGGTTCGCTGGAGCTGGCGGGCGCCTGCGCCGACGACATGCACGCCATCCTCGCCGCGCTGCGCGACGCGGGCGTCCATGTCGAGGAATTGAAGGACGGCATCAGGATATCGTCGGACGGCAAGCTGAAGCCGCTCACCATCTCCACCGCCCCCTTCCCGGCCTTCCCGACCGACATGCAGGCGCAGTTCATGGCGATGCTGACCAAGGCGGACGGCGCCTCCGTGCTGACCGAAACGATCTTCGAGAACCGCTACATGCATGTGCCCGAACTGGCGCGCATGGGCGCGGACATCGGCGTCAACGGTCGCACGGCGGTCGTGCGCGGGGTCGACCGGCTGGTCGGCGCGCCCGTCATGGCGACCGACCTGCGCGCTTCGATGAGCCTTATCCTTGCAGGGCTCGCCGCCGAGGGCGAAACCCAGGTCAACCGCGTCTATCATCTCGATCGCGGCTATGAACGGCTGGAGGAAAAGCTCTCCGCCGTCGGCGCCGATATAGAGCGCGTCAGCGATGGCTGAAGGGCGGGGGCTCGAGACGGATCGCGCGGCGTTGCTGGCGCGCTACGACCTCGATACCGGTGGTTTTGCCACGCTTGATCAGATCACGGCCTTCGCCGCTGCGCTCTGCGACGCGCCGATCGCGCTGGTCAGCATTGTCGAGGAAGACCGTCAGCGCTTTCTTGCCCGCACGGGCCTCGATGTGGAGGAAACGCCGCGCGACGTTTCCTTCTGCGCTCATGCGATGCTGGGCGACGCGATCTTCGTGGTGCCCGATGCCACGCAGGACAAGCATTTTGCCGATAATGGGCTGGTGACGGGGGCGCCCTTCATCCGTTTCTATGCCGGCGCGCCGCTGATCGACAGCGATGGGGGCACGCTCGGCGCGCTCTGCGTCATCGACGACAGGCCGCGCGCCGGCCTCAGCGATCTTCAGCGGCAGGGCCTTACCCTGCTCGCCCGGCAGGTGATGGCGGAACTGGAGGGCCGCCGCCGCGACCGTGCCGTCAGCGCCCAGCAGGAAAGGGATGCGCAGGCGGTGGCTGACAGCGATCGCCTGTTCCGCACCCTGGCCGACACCATGCCGCAAATGGTCTGGTCGGCGCTGCCTGACGGCTATAATGATTATTTCAACGCGCGCTGGTACGAATTTACCGGCGCCGCGCAGGGCACGACCGACGGCGAAGGGTGGAGCGCGATGTTCCATCCCGAAGACCAGCCCCGCGCCTGGGAACGCTGGCATCATAGCCTGGCGACCGGCGATCCCTATGAGATCGAATATCGCATGCGCCATCATGGTGGCGACTATCGCTGGACGCTGGGCCGCGCGCTGCCGATCCGCGACGCGGAAGGGGCGATTGTCCGCTGGATCGGCACCTGCACCGACATCAACGACCAGATCGCGATGGTGGAGGAGCGGGAGGTCATCGCCCATGAACTCTCGCACCGCATCAAGAACATCTTTTCGGTGATTTCCGGCCTGATCGGCCTGTCGGCGCGCGAGCATCCCGAAATCCGGGCGGCGGCGGACGATCTGCGCGATCGCATCATGGCGCTGGGCCGCGCCCATGATTTCGTGCGGCCCCATGGCCCCAACTCGCAGCCCGACCATGGCGAGGGTCGGCTCTGGGGCATACTCGACCAGATTTTCGCGCCCTATCGCGATGCGCAGGGCGCCCGCATCGTTTTTTCCGGCGAAAATCCGGTGATTGACGACCGCTCCGCCACGCCGCTGGCGCTGCTGTTCCACGAACTGGCGACCAATGCCGCCAAATATGGCGCGCTTTCCGTTCCCGCCGGTCGCGTGCACCTGCAGGTGGAGAGCGGGGATGCGGAAATCCGCATCGACTGGCGGGAGGAGGGCGGCCCTCCCGCGGTTCCCGCCACGCGCGAAGGCTTTGGCAGCCGCCTGATGCAGCTCAGCATCGAACGGCAGCTGGGCGGACGGATAAAGCGCGACTGGCTGCCCGAAGGACTGAGTCTCAGCCTCTGGATTCCAGCGTCATCCATGAGCCGCGCGTCGGCAGGAAAGGCGTGAAGCCGACGATTTCGGCCGCTTCCAGCTCGGGCTGGTCGGTGGCGGCGAGATGCAGCGTTTCGGCAATGCTGCGCGCGCGGAACGGTTTCGTGATCACGCCCAGGGCGGCCCTGGACGCCGTGCCGATCTGCGCCGGATTGGCGGTGACGTAGATCACGCGGATGCCATATTGGCTCGCCAGCTCGACGCCGATGGCCGGACCGGTCGGCCCGTCGCGTAGATTGAGATCGACCAGCGCGATGTCGCAATCATCGGCCGCATCAAGCGCCGCCTGACGATCGGCCGCGATGGCGCCGACCGTAAAGCCCGCATCCTCCACGATATGTTCGATTTCCAGCGCGACGAAAATTTCGTCCTCGACGATCAGAACTTTCTTGCTCATCCCAAAACCCACGCAACTGGAGGCGATAAATGCGCGAAGCGGCGGCGGGTTCCTGCGGATGCGAAAAAACTTCTACCGGCTGTCTACCGGCTGTCTTCCGGCGGGCTGGTCCAAAGTGTCTCGAAAGCCACGCCCTTCATCAGCAATACCGAGGCGGGATAGCCCGCGCCGCTGGCCTTTTGCGCGGTTGCGGTGGCGTTTTCGACGGCTGCCTGCTGCGTCGCGAAAGGACCGTAATAGCGATTGTCGAGGTTGATCTTCCACACGCCCTCATGTTCCAGGACGATGTAGCGGGCATGGGGCAGGGGCACTTACAAAACCTCCGTATTATAATGGTGCCAGGCCATGATCGCCGCCGCCCCGCGATGGGGGCGCCAGCGTTCGGCCAGTTCGCGGGTCAGTTTCTCGCCCGGCCGTTCGGGCAGACCCAATATCCGCCCGACCTCGATCTGCACGGCCAGGTCCCCCGCAGGCCAGATGTCGGGACGCCCCTCCGCGAACAGCAGGTAGATTTCAGCCGACCAGCGCCCGATCCCCCTGACCTGCACGAGCTGCGCGATCGCGTCCTCGTCATCGGCGGACAAAGCGTGCAGGTCGAGTCCGCCGCTCACCACCAGTTCGGCCAGGCTGCGGGCATAGCCCTGCTTCTGCCGCGACAGGCCGCAGGCACGCAACGCATCGAAATCCCGCGCCAGCAGCGCCTCCGGCGCGCAGCCCGGTCCCAGCTCCGACTCCAGCTTGCGCCATACCGCCGCCGCCGCCGCGACGCTCACCTGCTGACCGACGATCGTGCGCAGCAGAGTTTCATATCCAGGCTCGCGGACACGGGGCAGGGGATAGCCTACCCGGCCGATCGCGGCGGCGAAACCGGGCTCCAGCGCTGCGATCGCGTCCAGGCTTTCGCGCAACTGATCGGCTGTCGTCACCATTTAATCGCTGTCCGGCCCTTGATTTCCCGCGCTCGCTCCGTAATGAGCGGCGGGAAAAATTTGAGGGACCTGGGTACATGGCGAAACTGATTGTGGTCAACCGTTCGGGTGAGGAACAGGCTGTTGAAGGCCAGGACGGCCTGTCGGTGATGGAAATCATCCGGGACAACGGCTTTGACGAACTGCTGGCGCTGTGCGGCGGCTGCTGCTCCTGTGCGACCTGTCATGTCTATGTCGACCCGGCCTTCGCGGACAGCCTGCCGGCGGTCAGCGAAGATGAGAACGACCTGCTCGACAGCTCGGACCATCGCAACGGCACCAGCCGCCTGTCCTGCCAGCTGACCTTCAGCGACTCGCTCGACGGCCTGCGCGTCACGATCGCGCCGGAAGATTGAGTCCACCCTCCCGCGCCGCGTTACGGTTTGAACCGTAGCGTGGCGGCGGGCGCTTCGCTGGTGAGCGGCGTCACCTTCCAGACGATCTGCTTGCCCTGCGGGACATTCCGCGCGCCGTCTTCCTGATTCTGGCTGACGATCTCGGCATTGGTGGTGAGGGTGAAAGTGCCGTCCAGCGCCTTGGCCGCATCGTCGCCCGAACTGCTGCCCATCGGATTCTGGCTCTTGTCATAGCCGTTGGAATAGCCCGGCGCCTTCATCCGTACCCGATCTTCCCCGCGCAGTTCCACAGCGACGAAGGGCAGCACGATCTGCGCGTCGCTGTTGAAGGGGAAGAGGAAGGCGTGGGTCAGCCGGCCGCTGACCGCATAGTCGATCTCGAACCGGTGATTGCCCATGTAGCGGGCTGAGCGGAACCCCTTTTCCCTCATCAGGGCCGTTGCGATGGCCTGCATCTGTTGTTCGTCATTCTTGTCGTTCCCGCCCTTGTCATCCGGCGCGTCGAAGCGTTCCTCGACCTTGCCCTGCTCCTTGGGCTGGAGCGCGGTGCGCAGGCTGCTCTGCTGGTCCTTGGGCGTGGCGCCGTCGATCGGATCGTCGCCCGCATCGCCGGGCGCCGATCCCAGCCCCTTGCCCACATCGGACGCCAGTATCTCACCCTTATAGGTGAAGCTGAAGCTCCGGTCGGCCCGGATGTCGAGCGTCGATTCGAACCTGCCCGGCGTCACCAGGCAGGCCGAGAGCAGCAGACTGGCCGCCAATACGCCGGCAGCCCGCAAAAAAGCGGCCATATGAACCCCCCGTAGTCCAGCCTTCATGACGCTACCGGCTGGCAGCCGCATAAAGGGCGATCGCCGCGGCATTGGAAACATTCAGGCTTTCCATGCGCGGACTGATCGGCAGTTTAGCTAAAATGTCGCAATGCGCCATGCTGTTATGCCGCAGCCCTTCGCCCTCGGCCCCCAGCACCAGCGCAACGCGCGAAGTGCCGATGGCTTCGCCCAGCGTCGTGTCGGCCTCGCCATCCAGGCCGATGCGCCAATACCCTGCTTCGGCAATCTCATCCAGTGCGCGGGCAAGATTCACCACCCGCACCCAGGGCACGATTTCCAGCGCGCCCGAAGCCGACCGCGCCAGCACTCCCGATTCGGGCGGAGCATGACGGTCCTGCGTCACGATGCACAGCGCGTCGAACGCCGCCGCCGAGCGCAGGATCGCGCCGACATTATGCGGGTCCGTCACCTGATCCAGCACCAGAACAGGCCGATTATCGTCCCGCCCCGCCTCCAGCGCGTCGCCCAGCCAGACGTCGTCCAGCGGCTCGACCTCCGCCACGATCCCCTGATGCGGCGCGTCCGACGGCACCATGCGGCCCAGATCGGCCACATCGGCATAGACGATGGGCAGGACCGGGGGCAGGTCGAGCGCATTCAGCGCCTCCCGCGTCCCCCAGATCTTGCGCACCACCCGGTCCGGATTGGCAAGCGCGGCGATGACGGCATGCCGTCCATAAAAGCGGGGAAAGGTCCCTTTGGCCTTTCCGGTGCGGTTTCCTCTTTTCATGGACAGGCTCTTTTCACATTGCACCATTGACAGGCAAGTCTCCTTTCGCCATTGGAGCGCCCTCCAGCCGATCGGGGCTTCCCCGAAACGGTTAGGCGACTGGACAGGTGGCCGAGTGGTTAAAGGCAGCAGACTGTAAATCTGCCCGGGTTTCC
>NZ_JALDYQ010000083.1:0-19087 GCF_032153725.1 Sphingobium sp.
GACCTTCCACCAGACGGCACGGAAGCTTTCCGCCATGCTACCGGCATTGCACGACCCGATGAAGTCAAGGTATTCGACTATGTCTATGGCGTGCTGTATTCCCCGGGCTATCGGCAGGCCTACGCTGAGTTCCTGAAAATCGACTTCCCTCGCATCCCTTTCCCGGCCAGCCCCGAAGGTTTCCGCGCGATCAGTGAGGCAGGCGAAGCCCTGCGCCGCCTGCACCTGATGGAAGATGCCGCCATCGGCGCAACGCCCTATCCCTTCCACGGCGATGGCGACAGCGTGATAGACAAGCCCCGCTATGAGGCGGGACGTGTATGGATCAATGCCGACCAGTATTTCGAGAATGTGCCCGCGATCGCATGGGATTTCCCTATCGGCGGATACCAGCCCGCGCAAAAGTGGCTGAAAGACCGCAAGGGCCGCGCTCTGTCTTATGATGACATCCGCCACTATCAACGCATCATCAAAATCCTGGCGGAAACCGATCGCCTCATGCGCCAAATTGAGTTGCCGTTGGAGCCTATTGGCTGACCGGAAAAACGTCTGACCGGCAAACAAAAGCCAAGATTTTTGAGCGAACGGGGGTAGTTTTGGGGGTGGATGAAAAATCAACACAGATAAAATATATATTTATCAAATAGATATCCAGATAATTCGACTCCGTCCCCGCACCATATTCTCCGACATCATGATCCACTCCGCCACGGCGGTGACACGCCGATCGGACAGATTTTGTGAAAATGCAAAAAGGCGCCCACGCCAGAGCGGGAGCGCCTTTGCCGATGTGAGAGCCTTGTCCACTCAGCAGCGATGCTTGCTGTCGATTTCCTTACCGATCAGCGCGCCCGCGCCAGCTCCGATGATCGTGCCGGGCAGGCGATCGCCATAACGATCCACCGACCGTCCCAACAGCGCGCCCGCGCCCGCGCCGATGATCGCGCCGGTGGTGCCGCTGGTCCGGCAGCCACGGCGAGCATAATAACGGCGGCGGTCATCGCGATAATAGCGGCCTTCTTCATAGCCGTGTCGGTGCTTGTACCAGCCCCGATGGCGGCCATTGTCGGCCATCGCCGGCGACGCCAGAGCGCCGCAGAAGGTCGCTGCCAGCGCAAATGCCAATGTGATCTTCTTCATCCCCATGACCAAACTCCCTGATATGTCTTGGGAAGAGCTTTGACCGTCCCCTCGTGGCCCTTTGCTGAATGGGGAATTTATCTCTCGTTCATCTGGGCAGGACGCCTGACGGCTACCCATCAGGATCAGTTGAACGCCGACCTGCCGGCTTTCATCCAGAGCCGGCTTCCTTCCTCCGCTCGCGGGCGAGGGAGCTATTATATGTCGCCCATCCCCTCCAATTCCCGATCCTCACGTCCCAGCGTCACAAACTGCTCCAGCAACCATGATGCAGCCGGCCCCGGTGGCGTATCCCGCCGCCATATCCCGGAAAAGCGATACATTCCCCCCGGATGATCCGGCATCGCCAGCCGCGCCAAGGTCCCCGCCACCAGATCCGCCGCGATCATCGGCAGCGGCATGTTCCCCCAACCGATCCCTTCGCGCAGCAACGCATGCTTCGCGCCCAGATCGGCCAGCCGCCAGGTCCTGGGACTGCTCACCGCATAATCCTGCCCCTCGGTGAAGCGCGACCGATCGGTGAGCACCAGCTGCATATAGTTCCGCCCCGCGCCCGGCGGGATCGCCTCCATGCGTCCCAGCGGATGATCCGGCGCCGCCACCGGCACCATCGCCACTGATCCTGCGCTTATGCTTTCAATGTCCTCGACGCCCGCCGATAGTGGTCCCGAAATCCCGACCACCGCCCCGCGATCCAGCACCATCGCCGTAATCGCGCCCAGCGCCTCGACATGCAGCCGCAACTGCACCGTCGGAAATTCCCGGGCGAAGGCACGCAGCACCTTTCCCAGCCGCTCCGCCGGCAGCATGACATCGACCGCCAGATTGACCTCCGCCTCCAGCCCGTCGAGCAACCCCTTCACCTTGGCGCGCAGCCCGTCGATCCCATGCGCGATCGACCGCACCTCCGCCAGCAAGGCCCGCCCCGCCACGGTCAGTTGCGGCTTCTTCGTCCCCTCCCGGTCGAACAGCATCAGTCCGAGCTGCGTTTCCAGATTGGCGATGCCATAGCTGATGACCGAAACCGCGCGATTGAGCTTGCGGCCCGCAGCGGCAAAACTGCCCGTATCCACGATCGTCAGGAAGATACGCAACTGATCGAAGGTCGGCGTGCCCGGATTGTTCACTTTTCTATTTCCTCGAACATTTCGAAAGATTTTATCCGTCTGAACGATAGGGCGGGGCGGGTCTAGAAGCATCTCCAACAGGGACGCCCACCGCGCTCCCGCAGGAGACACATCATGATCGAACTTCGCCCTTTCGACAGCCTTGGCGGCGCCAATCATGGCTGGCTGGACGCCAGGCATCATTTCTCCTTCGCGGGCTATCATGATCCGGCCCGGATGCACTGGGGCAATCTGCGCGTCTGGAACGACGACACGATCGCGCCGCAGACCGGCTTTCCGCCGCACCCGCATCGCGACATGGAGATCATCACCTATGTCCGCGAAGGCGCGATCACGCATCAGGACAGCCTGGGCAACAAGGGCCGTACCGAAGCGGGCGACGTCCAGGTGATGAGCGCGGGCACCGGGATCCGCCATTCGGAATATAATCTGGAGGATGTGACGACCCGGATCTTCCAGATCTGGATCATCCCGACCCGTGACGGCGAAGCCCCCGCCTGGGGCGCCAGGCCCTTCCCCAGGGGCGACCGCAGCGGCCATTTCGTGACGCTGGCATCGGGTTATGCGGATGACGACGACGCCCTGCCGATCCGCACCGATGCGCGGGTGGTCGCGGCGACGCTGAAGGCAGGCGACACGGCCGAATATGCCCTGGGCAAGGACCGCAAGGCCTATCTGGTGCCCGCCACCGGCGCGATCGAAATCGATGGCGTCCGCATCAATGCCCGCGACGGCGCCGCCATCAGCGACCTCGACCTGATCCGCGTCACCGCGCTCGAGGATAGCGAGATCGTCATGGTCGACGCGGCCTGACCGCCTCGCCACCGTCATTCCCGCCTCCGCGGGGATGACGGTGCAAAAACTAGAGCACGCTGCGTTAAATCTGACGCATGCCGCGTGCTCTCATTTTTTGTTATCGCATCGATTTAAGCGCAAAACCGGTTCCCACTTTTGCGCACGATGCTCTAAGCATTGTCCCGCAACCGCTCCACAATCGCATGCGCGGCGCGCGTCACATCATCCCATGTCACATCGAACCCGGCGTCATCGCCAAAATAGGGATCGGTGACCCCGCTCCCCTCGCGTCCCGGCACCAGGTCCATCAGCAGCCGCAATTCCGCCGTCCCATCCGAAGGCAGCATCCGCCGCAAATTGCGCAAATTCTCCGCATCCAGCGCAAAGACATAGGTAAACCGCCGGAAATCCCCGGCCGTCACCTGTTGCCCGCGATAGCCCGAAATATCGATCCCATGCCGCAGCGACACCGCCTGCGCCCGCCGATCCGGCGGCGATCCGACATGCCAGTCCCCGGTCCCCGCCGAATCCACCTCGACCTCCAGCCCGGCCCGCTCCGCTTCCGCCCGAAGCGCCGCTTCCGCCAAAGGCGACCGGCAGATATTCCCGAGACAGACGAACAGGATCGAAGCGCTCATCCCTCAGCCGCCGCCGTGCTCAAGCCCAATTGCGGAACGCCGATCGACCGCCGCCCGCCAAAATCGGTCCGCGCCACGATCACGCCCAGCTTCTCCATATAATCGATCAGCCGCCGCACGCGCCCCGGCGAACTCGTGCCATAGGCCCGCGCCAAAGCCACATCGTCCGGACAAGGCAAGCCCTGCATGGCTGCCCGCGCGATCAGCAGGAATGGGGCCAGCATATCCTCCGGCACCGGCTCGGCCGCCTTCATCGCATCGGCCCAGAGCAAGTCGTCGGCATCGAACATCCCCGCCTGCGCCATGGCGAAACGCTTGCGGAAAGCGGGCAGATCAAGCGGCGGCTGACGCAGGCCCTTCATCCGGCACCGCACCCCGAAATCCTGATATAGCGTTGAAACACTGGGCTGGGCCTCGCCCAGATCGGCGACGATCTCCTCCAGCACGGCAATCACGACCGGCTCATTCTGCCCGAAGTCCAGCTCCGGCGCGGCGGGCTTGGCGGACGGCGCGGCGGCCAGCGCCCGCATCAACTCCTCGGCGGGCAAAGGCGGCGGCTCGGCGCGCGGCGGGGGAGGGGGCAGAGCCTCCTCCTCACCCGCGCCGGCGAACAGCAATTCCTGCAAATCCCCGGTCGCGGCCACCGGCGGCGGCATCAGCTTGTGCGTGCCCCCGCGCGTGCCGGTCTTGACCGCGCCGATCTTCACCGCCACCGGCCGCCGCGCGATCGCGGGGCCAAGACCCAGGAACCGCCCGCGCTCCAGATCGCGGATCTGCTCCGCCTGCCGCCGCTCCATGCCCAGCAGATCGGCCGCCCGTGCCATGTCGATGTCGAGGAAGGTCCGTCCCATCAGGAAGTTCGACGCCTCCGCCGCGACATTCTTGGCCAGCTTCGCCAGCCGCTGCGTCGCGATCACGCCCGCGAGACCGCGTTTCCGCCCGCGACACATGAGGTTCGTCATTGCCGCCAGCGAAAGCCGCCGCGCCTCGTCCGATACATCCCCGGCAGCCACCGGCGCGAACATCTGCGCCTCATCGACCACCACCAAAGCGGGATACCAATGATCGCGCGGCGCATCGAACAGGGTCGACAGGAAGGTCGCGGCGCATTTCATCTGCGCCTCCAGCTCCAGCGATTCGAGGCTCAGCACCACCGAAGCCCGATGCTCGCGAATCCGCGCCGCCATCTTGACGATCTCGCGCTCATTATAGTCGCCCGCGTCGATCACCACATGGCCATATTCATCGGCCAGCGTGACGAAATCGCCCTCGGGATCGATCACCACCTGCTGCACCAGCGCCGCGCTTTCCTCCAGCAACCGGCGCAGAAGGTGCGACTTGCCCGACCCCGAATTGCCCTGGACGAGCAATCGGGTGGCAAGCAGTTCCTCGATATCGACCAGAACGGGATTGCCCGATCCGTCATTTCCTATGCTGATGCTGGCGGTCACGGACATCCTTTGGCCCAGGGCAGGGGCTTTGCGCAACCCTTCCAAATCAGAACAACGTGCTCCTGCGCAGGCAGGAGCCCAGTTCAGACGTTGCAATGATGAGATGAGGGCGGAACTGGGTTCCTGCCTGCGCAGGAACACGGCAATCGATCGGACGAGGTTGCACAGCATCCGGATTCCCTTGACCATCCCATTGTTGCGATGCAGCATCGACCCATCATGGCGACTCCTGCACTATCTTCCGCCCCTGCGATCACGCAGAACCCCGACATCCGTTATCTCGGCCGCCTGCTGGGTGACGTCATCCGCGCCTATGGCGGGGAGAAGATCTACAAGCAGACCGAATATATCCGCTCCGTCTCGGTCGATCGCGCGCGCGGCCTCCACGGCGCGGATGTGGTCGACACCGGCCTTGACGCGCTCAGCCTCGACGACACGCTCTCCTTCGTGCGCGGCTTCATGCTCTTCTCGATGCTCGCCAATCTGGCCGAGGATCGCCAGGGCGTCGCCGCGGAACCCGGCGCCGACATCGCCTCCGCCGTGGAAAAGCTCGATTCCCACGGCATCGATCGCGAAGCCGTGCTCGACCTCCTCTCCCATGCCCTGATCGTCCCGGTCCTCACCGCCCACCCGACCGAGGTGCGGCGCAAGAGCATGATCGATCACAAGAATCGCATCGCCGACCTGATGCTGCTCAAGGACAGTGGCCGCAGCGAAACCGACGAGGGCGAGAATCTCGACGAAGCGATCTTCCGCCAGATCGCCCTGCTGTGGCAGACCCGCCCGCTGCGCCGCGAAAAGCTGTTCGTCGCGGACGAGATCGAAAATGTCCTCGCCTATTTCCGCGACGTCTTCCTGCCCGTCCTGCCCGCGCTTTATGCGCGCTGGGAACGGGTCCTCGGCGCCCGGCCGCAGAGCTTCCTGCGCGTCGGCAACTGGATCGGCGGCGACCGCGACGGCAATCCCTTCGTTCAGGCGCCGCAACTCCGCCTCGCGCTGGCCAAGGGCTGCGAGGCGGCGCTGGCCTATTATATGGATGCGCTCCATGCGCTGGGCGCCGAACTGTCGCTGTCGACCGAACTCGCCCATGTGCCGCAGGCGGTGCTGGACCTTGCCGAAGCCAGCGGCGACCATTCCCCCAGCCGGCAGGACGAACCCTATCGCCGTGCCATTTCCGGCATCTACGCCCGCCTTGCCGCCACCTATCAGGCGCTGATCGGCAAAAATCCC
The DNA here is from genome assembly GCF_032153725.1 of Sphingobium sp. Taxonomy (GTDB): domain Bacteria; phylum Pseudomonadota; class Alphaproteobacteria; order Sphingomonadales; family Sphingomonadaceae; genus Sphingobium. Next base: position 6,382 of record NZ_JALDYQ010000083.1, read on the forward strand.
TCTCGCCCCTCGACGCTCAGGGGCGAAGCCTATGCCAGTCCCTCGGACTTCCGCCGCGATCTGGTGACGGTTGCCCAGGGCCTCGCCAGCGAAGGCGACGGCGCTTTGGCCTCGGGCGGGGCGCTGGGCCGCCTGATCCGCGCGGTCGAAACCTTCGGCTTCCACCTCGCCACGCTCGACATGCGGCAGAATAGCGACGTCCATCAGAGCGTCGTCGCTGAACTGCTGAAGGTCGCCGGGGTGGAAGCGGATTATGCCGCGCTTGACGAACCTGCCCGCATCGCCCTGCTGCGCCGCGAACTGGCGAACAACCGGCCGCTCGGCACCGCCTTTTTCGAATATTCGGAAAAGACCGCTTCCGAACTCGCCATCGTCCACGCCGCTGCCGAAGCGCATCGCATCTACGGCCCGCAATGCATCACCCACTACATCATCTCCAAGGCGGAGAGCGTTTCCGACCTGCTCGAAGTCAACATCATCCTCAAGGAGGCGGGCCTCTGGCGCGCGGGCACCGACGGCGCGCCACCGCAGGCCGCGATCATGGCGGTGCCGCTGTTCGAAACCATCGCCGACCTAGAGGCCGCGCCCAAGATCATGGGCGCCTATTTCGGCCTGCCCGAAATCGCCGGGGTCGTGCAGCAACGCGGCCATCAGGAAGTGATGATCGGCTATTCCGACAGCAACAAGGATGGCGGCTATATCACCTCCACCTGGGGGCTGTTCCAGGCGAGCAAGGCGCTGGCCCCGGTCTTCGCCGAAGCGGGCACGGCGATGCAGCTGTTCCACGGTCGCGGTGGCGCGGTCGGGCGCGGCGGCGGCTCCTCCTTCGCGGCGATCCAGGCCCAGCCCAAGGGCACGGTGCAGGGGCGCATCCGCATCACCGAACAGGGCGAGGTGATTGCCGCCAAATTCGGCACCCGCGACGTCGCCATGACCAATTTGGAGGCGATGACCAGCGCCACCCTGCTCGCCTCGCTCGAACCCGAGGCGATCTCCGACCGCGACGCCGCCCGCTTCGCCGCCGCCATGGACGAACTGTCGAAAACCGCCTTCGCCGCCTATCGCGACCTGGTCTATGGGACGGAGGGGTTCAAGGAATTCTTCCGCCAGCTGACCCCGATCCAGGAAATTTCCGGCCTCAAGATCGGCTCCCGCCCCGCCAGCCGCACCAAAAGCACGCGGATCGAGGATTTGCGCGCCATTCCATGGGTGTTCAGCTGGGCGCAGGCGCGGGTGATGCTGCCGGGCTGGTATGGCGTCGGCCATGCGTTGAGCGCGTTCGAGGACAAGGCGCTGCTGGCCGACATGGCGCAGCACTGGTCCTTCCTGCAATCGGCGCTCGCCAATCTGGAAATGGTGCTGGCCAAGTCCGACCTCGGCATCGCCGCGCACTATCTGCCCCTGGTCGAGGACCAGGCGCGCGGCACGGCCATCTTCGACCGCATCCGTGAAGGCTGGGACAAGACCCATGACGGCCTGCTCGCCGCCACCGGCCAGTCGCGCCTGCTGGAAAACAGTCCCAAGCTCGATAGTTCGATCCGCCTGCGCCTCCCCTATATCGAGCCGCTCAATCTGCTCCAGGTCGAACTGATGAAGCGCCACCGCAGCGGCGAAGACGACCCGCGCATCAAGGAGGGCATCGAACTCTCCATCAACGCCATCGCCACGGCCCTGCGCAACAGCGGCTGATGGGTGGAGAGCGGACGGGCGCAACGTGTTCCTGCGAAGGCAGGAACCCAGTCCTGCCCTGGTGGATTGATTTTGACATTTGCGTCCCGCCATCCGGATAGCACGGTAGCAAATGTCAGAATCGGACCACTAGCCTTGTCATCGCAACGTTTGAACTGGACTCCTGCCTGCGCAGGAGCACGCACCGCTTAATGGTCCCTCCCCAAACCCCTCACCACTTTCCGCTGTCCTACAGCCCCTGGGTCGGCTACGCCCAACCCGGCTCTTTGAAATAGGAAATCAGCGAAGAAAGCCGCCTTTCCTGCGCCTTCCATCGTGTCACCTATGTCACCTATATCCTATCGGGAAAGGGGTCATTCACGGCCAATTCAAACAGCCCGCGTTATGCATGGCAAGGATGCAGTATTAAGGAGAAAGGCGATGGCCTGGACCGGACGGAGGTTCCTTGCCGCGATCGGCCTTGTTGGCGCGTTGGCCCTTGGCGGCTGCGCCTATGACGATGGCTATTATGGCGGCGTGAGCGTGGGCAGCGGCTATTATGGCGGCGGCTATTATGACGATTATTGGGGCTCGGGCTATTATCGCCCCGGCTATTATAGCGGATGGTATGACGGCTTTTACTATCCGGGCAGCGGCTATTATGTGTACAACCGCAGCGGTCATCGCCAGCGGTGGAACGAAGGCCAGCGCCGTTATTGGGAGGGGCGTCGTGAAACGAGGCGCGAAGCCCGGCGCAACGATGACGGGCGGGGCACATGGAACGGCACCGCGCCGCGTCAGTCCTGGCGGGAACGCTCGGGCGGCGGGGGTGATCGCTGGAACCGCAATGGGGAAGGGCGGAACAATGCCCGGAACGGCGCGCAGGCGCCCCAGCCAGGAAGAGGCCAACAGGATATGACGACACCGCGATCCGGCTGGAATTTGGGCAATGCGCCCCGCATGCGTTCTGACAGCGGCGGTGCGCGCTCCGATGGCGGCGGGCGATCGCGGCGTGACGGCTGGCGGGACCGGCGCGACTGATGCGGGCTCGTCACGGCGCGGCCCTCTGCCTGCTCCTGCTCGCGGCCTGCGACGGCCGGGAGGAGAGCGCGATCGACAATCTGGCCAATGGCGCGAACGCGGCGCAGGTTGAAAATAATGTCCGGGCCGAAGCGCAGGCGGCGCTGGAGCCGCTCGATCCCCCCCCGCCCGGCACGCCCGGCGGCCTGCCGGTCGACCCGCAACCGGTGGTGGAGGAAGATGCGATCGATCCGAAGGGCGCGCAGGGCGCTGCCCAGGTGGTCCAGGGCTATTACGGCCTGCTGGAAGAAAAGCGTTATGATGACGCGCAGGACCTGTGGAACGACAACAGCGCCATCGGGGCGGAGGATGACGCGCATTTCGCCGCCCGCTTCCGCGGCTTCAGCGAGGTCCACGCCAATGTCGGCGCGCCGGGAGCGATAGAGGGTGCGGCCGGATCGCTGTTCGTGACCGTGCCGGTGCAGGTCTATGGCCGCATCGCGGCGAACGGCAAGCCCTGGAACCGGCTGCGGCAGGTGACGCTGCGGCGGGCCAATGACGTGCCGGGCTCCAGCGAGGCGGATCGCCGCTGGCATATCGAAAGCATCGGCCCTTATGAACCGCCGGCGGAGGAAGCGGCGGAGACGGCCAATGCCATCTCCGCCACGGACAATCTCGTCAGGAAACCGTAGCCTTCAGGATCTTGCCGGGGGTCTTGGGCGGCTCACCCTTGGGCAGGGCGTCGACATGGTCCATGCCCGACGTCACTTCGCCCCAGACGGTATACTGGCCATCCAGGAAGGTGGCGTCGTCGAAGCAGATGAAGAACTGGCTGTTCGCGCTGTTCGGGTTCATCGCGCGGGCCATGGAGCAGACGCCGCGGACATGCGGTTCGCGGCTGAATTCGGCCTTCAGGTCCGGCAGCTTCGAACCGCCCATGCCGGTGCCGGTCGGATCGCCGCCCTGCGCCATGAAGCCGGGGATGACGCGGTGGAACACGACGCCGTCGTAGAAACCGTCCCGGACGAGCTGCGCGATGCGCTCGACATGGCCGGGCGCGAGGTCCGGGCGCAGCTTGATGACGACGTCGCCGCCGCTGTCGAGGGTAAGGGTCAGGGTGTCGTCGGCCATGAAAAATCCTCTCTTGGGGGAAAAACGCGGATGACCGTTCATATAGAGCGTTGAGACAGGGATGGAAGCGTCTTGGGGCATTGCAATTGTGACGGGCATCGGCAAAAGCGGGCGAATGTTACAGGAACCGGACAGTAGGGGACGCGATGAGCGAACGAGCCGATACGGCCGAACCCCGGCCGGACGAATTTGACGATATTGCCGCTGGGCAGGCCGAATCCCGTCATGACGAGGATGACCGGCTGAAGGGCGAATTCGTCTCCGCCGTGCTGGACGCGGTGGAGGACGATGATCGCGACCGCGCACGTGCACTCGTTTCCCCGTTGCACCCTGCCGACATTGCCGACCTTCTCGAACTCACGCCGTCCGAACGGCGCGGGGCGGTCGCGGCGGCGCTCGGCGATCTGGTCGGCGCGGAGGTTCTGTCCGAACTCAACGATTATGTCCGTGAGGATATTCTCGATGCGCTGGCGCCCGAACAGGTGGCGGAATTCGCCGCCGAACTCGACACCGACGACGCCGTCGCCATCATCGAGGACATGGAGGAGGCCGATCAGCAGGCCGTCCTCGAAGCGCTCGACCCCGAGGATCGCGCCGCCATCGAAAGCGCGCTTTCCTATCCCGAGGAATCCGCCGGCCGCCTGATGCAGCGCGATCTGGTCGCGGTGCCGGAGCATATGACGGTCGGGCAGGTGATCGACTATCTGCGCGACAATCGCGATCTCACCAGCGACTTCTGGGAAATCTTCGTCGTGGATGAGGCGCACAAGCCGATCGGCACCTGCCAGCTCAGCTGGGTGCTGACCTGCCCGCGCAGCGTCGCCATGGCCGACCTGATGAAGCGCGAACAGACGCTGATCCCGGTCGACATGGATCAGGAAGAGGTCGCGCTGCGCTTTCAGAAATATGCGCTGATCTCCGCCGCGGTGGTGGACGGCACCGGCCGGCTGGTCGGCATGATCACGGTGGACGACATCGTCCACATCATTTCCGAAGAAGCGGGCGAGGACATTCTGCGCCTGTCGGGCGCGGGTGAAGGCGACATCAACCAGCCGATCCTGGAAACGGTGCGCACGCGCCTGTCCTGGCTGGTGGTCAACCTCGGCACGGCGATTCTGGCTGCGTCCGTGGTCGGATTGTTCCAGGACACCATCTCCAGATATGTCGTGCTGGCGGTGCTGATGCCGATCGTGTCGGGCATGGGCGGCAATGCGGGAACCCAGACCATGGCGGTGGCCGTGCGGGCGCTCGCCACCAATCAGCTCACCAGTTCCAACACCATCCGTCAGATCGTCCGCGAATTCCGCATCGCCAGCGCCAATGGCATGGCGCTGGGCATATTGATCGGGGTCGCGGTGGGGCTGATCTACGGCAATCACGACCTTGGCATCGTCATCGCGCTGGCCATGCTGATCAACAATCTGGTGGCCGGGCTGTCGGGCATATTGATTCCGGTCGCGCTGGATCGGGTGAATGTCGATCCCGCCGTGTCCTCCGCCGTGTTCGTCACCACCATGACCGACGTGATGGGTTTCTTCTCCTTCCTTGGCCTTGCTACCGTCTGGGGATTGTAATCGGCCTTGACCGCCGCCGGTCAGCGCCCATCTTCACGCCATGCCGCTGCACCTCACCAAAATTGCCTTTCAGAGCGAAAGCCCCGCCACGCTCCGCGCCTGGCTGGAAAGTCATGCGGAGGAGGCGCGCCTCACCACCCGCTACCTTCCCAAGCGGGTGGAGGAGCTGACAGGCGGGTCGCTTTTCTGGATACACGGACATCAGCTGGTGGGCCGCAGCCCGATATTGGGCTTTCAGGAAACCGGACAGGGCCGTTACTGGATCAGACTGGAGCCGCGCCTGATCCCTGTCCGCGCCCAACCCAAACGCGCCCATCAGGGCTGGCGCTATCTGGAGGGCAAGGACGCGCCGCCCGATCTCGGCACGGGCGAGGCAAATGATCTGGACGCCATGCCGACAGCGATGCTGGGGGAACTCTCGCGGCTGGGATTGCTGTGACCATGGGTCGCAGGAGCAGGTCGCCCCTCAGGCCAATGCCGTCACCTGTTCCCTGATCAGTCGCAATTCCCTGACGAAGCGTGCGCGTTCCTCCGCCCTGCGCGCTTCATCGGGCATCCGCAGCAAATAGCTGGGATGAACGGTGATCCAGCCCTGCGCGTGGTTTTCCAGCCCGATCGGCGCACCGCGAAGGCGGCTGATCGTCACCGCCTTGCCCAGCAGCGCGCGCCCCGCCGTGGCGCCCAGAGCGACGATGACCCGTGGCTGGATCAACTCCAGCTCCTGCGTCAGCCACCAGCGGCAGGCCTGGATTTCCGGCGTGTCGGGCGTCTGATGGATGCGCCTTTTGCCGCGCCGCTCATGTTTGAAATGCTTGACGGCGTTGGTGATATAGGCGCGCGTCCGGTCGATCCCGGCCTCCTCCAGCGCATGGTCGAACAGCTGGCCGGCGGGACCGACGAAGGGACGCCCCGCCAGATCCTCCTGATCGCCGGGCTGTTCGCCGATGAACATCAGGGGCGCATCGACCGGCCCTTCCCCGAACACCGTCTGCGTCGTGTCCCGATATAGCGGGCAGCGGGTGCAGCCCATCGCCTCCTCGCGCAGCGCCTTCCAGGCCGCGGCGGCGTTACCGGAGCGAGCCTTGGGCGGAGTCGCGATCATGGCAGCCTCCCGTGCCTGAGCGCCCGCGACCAGCTCCGGGATAAGCGCCGCTTCAGGCAGGTTGCGCCAATATTTTCGGGGCATTTCGGACAGCATCGCGCCGACCTTGAGCCGTGCCGGATTGAAGATCGCCGCATAATAGCCCTTCCAGATGTCCTCGACCGGATCGTCCGCCATCGCGTCGTCGCGCGTGGCACCCGGCCCTTCGGACAACGTCCCGCCGTCCCAATGGATGCTGATCTCCGGCGTCAGGATCGACCAGCGCATGGAGGCAAAGCGCCGCACGAAGAAGCCGGCATTGGCCCGGACGATATGATGTTCCGGTTCGAACCAGGCGATGAAGCGCCTTCCCTCCGCATCCGCCAGTGCCCGAAAGCGGACAAAGGCACGCATTTTGTGCAGGTCGCGCCGCACCGCCTTCGCCAGCCCTTCAACCCGCCGGACCAGCGGATCGGCGCGATCCTCCAGACTGGCCGGCTGATCGCGCACCTGCACGAGCAGGGCATAGAGCAGGGCAAAGCGTTGCGGATCGCGGTGCAGGATCGCGGTTTCCGCCAGCTCGACAAAATTACGCGGAACGCAGAAGGCCGCCCCGCTCGCAGGAGGCGGCGGTTCACCGGCCGCAAAAAGATCGCCACCTCCGTCATCGCTCTCCCAGAGGATGTCGGCCGGCGCGACTCCGGCGAGCGCGAGGGCGCGGGCGGCGCGGCGCCATCCCTCGAAATCGTCCGCGCCGCTCAGCCGGGCGCGATACATGGCCTGCTACCCATCCGTTTTCGCGCGCTGAAGTTCCGCGGGTTTGCGCCTGGCGAACAGCGCCGCCAGCTCCTGTTCCTCCCCCGTGGTCAATTCCCTGGCCGCATCGGGGAACATTTCCTCCTCTTCCTCATCGATATGGTGGAGGTAGCGCTTCTTCAACTGGGCGAAAATGCGGTTCCATTCCTCGCCATTGAAGGCAAGTCCCTCCATTTCCTCCAGATAATCGTCGATTTCCTTATGCTCGGACACGCTGTGCTGGGCATCTTCGCGCAGGTCGGGGCGCGCCAGCATGGTGGCATAGAGCGTTTCCTCCTCCGCTGCGGCATGGGCCGTCACTTCGACCTTGAACTGCTCGAACAGCTTTTTCAGCTGGTCGGGCTGATCCTTTGCGGCCGCCATCTTGTCGAACAGCTGGCGATGCGCGTCATGATCCTGTTTCAGTCGGTCGAAAATGCTGGCGTCTGCCATTGGGTCGTGCTCCTTCTCGTCAGGAAGGAACAACGACGGATCGCGGCTTTGGGTTCAGCCGAACAGGGCGCGGAAGATGATCGCGACGGGAATCCAGAGCAGCCCGCCGATGATGCTGGCGGACCAGAGTTGCACCAGATCGCGGCGGAAGCGCAGGGCCAGGCCATGGCAGGACAGGCCGCTTTGATCGAGCATTTCCCAGCGCCGCTCCAGGCCCCGCGCCGCGACGGCAAAGCCGCCGATCGCGATGATGATGCCCAGGTGCAGCAGCAGCGATCCGCCCATCTTGGCGACGATGAAAATCTGAAGCAGGCAGAAAATGACGAGAGCGGCAGCCAGATGGGTACTCATCCGCCGGGCATGCCCCGTGCGGCGCGACGCGCCATCGTTCCACTTCGTCGCCAAAAATCGGACCCTTTCCTTGAGTCGGACAAGGAAAACATGAACCGCTGCACCGATCAACGGCAAAATAGGGGCGACTCATCGAAAAAGCTCATATTGGACCGTGGGAGCCGCCGGCTGCCTGATGTCGAGTCGATCGGCCAGTTGCACCGGCCGCCAGTCGCTTGCCACCAGAAAGGGGCGCAACCTGGCGATGGACCGGGTCAGGCGGGCGACGTCCTCCAGCCGCAACCGACGATGGCGACGGCTCAGCAGGATGCGGTCGACAGCTTTCACGCCCAGACCCGGCACGCGCAACAGCGCTTCGCGCGGGGCGTGGTTGACGTCCACGGGAAAAGTCTCCCGATGCCGCAGCGCCCAGGCCAGCTTGGGATCGATATCGAGCGGCAGGCAACCGGTCTGCGGGTCGGTGGCGTTTTCCAGTTCCCGCGCGGAATAGCCGTAGAAGCGCATCATCCAGTCGGACTGGTACAGCCTGTGTTCGCGCATCAACGGCGGACGTTTCAGCGGCAACACGCTGCTGGGCGAGGGGATGGGGGAAAAGGCGCTGTAATAGACCCGGCGCAATTTGTGGCGGCTATAGAGCGCGCTGGCCCGTTGAATGATCGCGCGGTCATCCGCCTGATCCGCGCCGACGATCATCTGGGTCGACTGCCCCGCCGGAGCGAAGCGCGGAGCATGGCGGTAGCGGCGGCTGGCGTCCGATCCGTCCTCGATCGCGCCGTGCATCCCGGCCATGGCGCTCTCGATCTGCTGCCCGTCCTTTTCCGGAGCCAGTCGCCGCAACCCCTGCTCGGTCGGCAGTTCGACGTTGATCGACAGCCGGTCGGCATAGAGCCCCGCCTGATGCGCCAGTCCGGGATCGGCGTCGGGGATGGTCTTGAGATGAATATAGCCGCGAAAATCATGCTCCTCGCGCAAGGCGCGCGCGACGGCGACCAATTGCTCCATCGTATAGTCGGAGGAGCGGATGATGCCGGAGGACAGGAACAGCCCCTCGATATAATTGCGGCGATAGAAGCTCAGTGTCAGCTCGACCACCTCGCGCACCGTGAAGCGGGCGCGGCGCACGTCGCTCGACCGGCGGTTGATGCAATAATGGCAGTCGAAAATGCAGCTGTTGGTCAGCAAAATCTTGAGCAGCGAGATGCACCGGCCGTCGGGCGCATAGGCATGGCATATGCCCATGCCCTCGGTCGACCCGATGCCGCCCTTGCGCCCGGACGCGCTGTCGCGCCTGGTGGTGCCCGATGAAGCGCAGGAGGCGTCATATTTCGCCGCGTCGGCAAGGATTTCCAGCTTTTGACCGATAGTAAGGGCGCTCATGATTGTTCATGATATGTTCTTTTCCCTTTCCTGTCCATGCCTTCGATCAGGCTTCGATGCTGTCGGCATCCAGCACCTGGCGGATCTTCGCCGCCAGCTGATCCAGGGTGAAGGGCTTGGCGAGGAAGGATACGCCCGGATCGAGCATGCCGTTATGGACGATGGCGTTGCGGGTATAGCCGGTGGTGTACAGGACCTTGAGGCCGGGATGGCTCTCCCGCGCCCGGTCGGCCAGCATCCGGCCGTTGATGCCGGGCATGACGATGTCGGTGAACAGCATGTCGATGCGCGGCTGGATCGTCAGCATCTCCAGCGCCTGCTCGCCGTCCGATGCCTGGACGATGGTGTAGCCCAGTTCCCTCAGCGAATCGACGGACATGTGTCGGACCCGCTCCTCATCCTCGACCACCAGGATGATTTCCTCCGCCTTCGCGCGGGGCAGGTCCGTCGGCGCGGTCAGGACAGCGCCTGCGACCGCCTCCGGCCCGTAATGACGCGGCAGGTAGATTTTGATGACCGTGCCTTCGCCCGGCTCCGAATAGATTTTCACATGGCCGCGCGACTGCTTGATGAAGCCGAAGACCTGGCTCAGCCCAAGGCCCGTGCCCTTGCCCACGCCCTTGGTGGTGAAAAAGGGGTCGAAGGCGCGCTCCACCACATCGGGCGGCATGCCGGTGCCGCTGTCGGTGACGGACACCATGACATATTGCCCCGCGGCAACGTCGCCTTGGGCCGCGACATAGGCATCGTCCAGATGGGCATTGGCCGTCTCGATCGTCAGCCGTCCACCGGTCGGCATCGCATCGCGCGAATTGACGCAGAGGTTGATGATCGCAGCTTCGAGCTGGCTGGCATCGATGCTCGCCCGCCACAGCCCGCCGGCGAGCACGGTTTCGACCCGGATGCTTTCGCCGATGGTCCGGCGCAGCAGTTCCGACATGCCGCCGACCAGCTTGTTCACGTCGGTCGGTTGCGGGTCGAGCGGTTGCTGACGGGAAAAGGCGAGCAGCCGCGCGGTCAGCTGGGCGGCGCGCTGGGCGCCATCGGTCGCATTGTCGATGCATCTGGCAATGCGGGGGTCGATATCGGGTGTCAGCCGCCGCCGCGCGATGTCGAGCGATCCGATGACGATGGCCAGCATATTGTTGAAGTCATGCGCGATGCCGCCGGTCAGCTGGCCCATCGACTCCATCTTCTGCATCTGGCGCAGTTGCGCCTCGGCGGTTTCGCGGTCTTGCCCTTCCGCAATCAGGCGCCTGTTGATGTCGGCCAGTGCCCGCTGGCTTTCGGTCGCCTCCGCGATGCGGCGATAGGCGGTGCGCAGCGCCATCGCGCCGAACAGCGTGATCAGCACGGCGGAAACGGCAAGTCCGGTCGAAACCATGGTGCTCAGACGATTGTCATTGGCGGTGCGGCGTTTCAGCAACTGCGCCTCGCGCGCCCGCATCGTCGCAACCAGCGCGCGAACCTTGGTCATGGTCACCATGCCCGCATTGAAATCGTCCGCGGCGACGATCTCTCCCTGCCGCCGCCGCTCGATCCCGGTGCGCATCAGGAACAGGCGGTCGTCCAGCAGAGCCTCCAGCGCCTCCAGCGATCGGGCCTGGGGCGGATTGTCGCGCACTTCCGCCCGCAGCGCGGCCAGTTCCTCCCCCCATTGCGTGCGAAAGCTTTCATAGGGGCCGAGAAAGGCTTCCCTGCGCGTCAGCATGAAGCCGCGCTGGCCGCTCTCCGCCTCCTGCGCGTGCAGCAGCAGGGTCGAAAGCTGATTTTCGATGCGCAGCGTGTGCTGGACCCAGATGTTGACCCGCTGCTGCACGGCATAGAGCCAATAGGTGCTGCCGACTGCGGCCCCGATGACCAGCAGCGTCAGCAACAGCAGGAAAATCGACCGTTCGGGGCGGATCGCAGGCATGCGGGTCAAGATGCGGAAATATGGGGCAGGGGGCAAGCGGGATGCGGCATTTCGTCACATCGGTCGGAAAAGGACGCCGCATTTTGCTGTCCTACAGGGGCATGAAGGGGCTATGCCCGGTCCGCTCTTTGACCCCGTGAACAGTCTGTAGGAAAAACGCAGCCGAACGGCTGTCGGGCGCCCTTTTGCAGTGTCACCTGTGTCACCCGGCTTCTGCCCCTGTCAGGGACGCCCGCGATCACCACCATCCCTAATCCCGCCAGCTCGGATCGATGCGGTCGATCTTCCTGACCATGGCCTCGAAATCCGGAACGCCCGGACCGACCGGCAACTGCACCCCGCTCAGGTCCCGCTGGTGCACCGCGATGACCTCGGGCGGAATCTCCATTGGGGTTCCCGCCGCGCCGGTCGCGACCTGAATCTCGCAGGCGCGCTGAAGCAGCCATTGCTTCAGAAAAGCTTCCGGCAAGGATTTCGCCATGACCAGCGTGCCGTGGTTGCGCAGCATCATGATGCGCCGGTCGCCCAGATGGGCGATCAGCCTCTCCCCCTCCTCGGGCCGGATCGTGATGCCTTCAAAGTCATGATAGGCGATTCGGCCGATAAAGGCGGCGGCGTAGAAATTGGTCGGCGTCAGCCCCTCCTGCGTCGCGCTGACGGCCATGCCGGCGGTGGTGTGGGTGTGGATGATGCAATGCGCATCGGGCAGATGGCGGTGGAAGATGCTGTGCTGGGTGAAACCGGCGCGATTGACCGGATGGGAACTGCCGTCCAGCACATGGCCGTCAATGTCGATCTTGACCAGGCTCGACGCCGTCACTTCGCTGTAGAGCAGGCCGAAGGGATTGATGAGAAAAGCGTTTTCCTCTTCCGGCACGCGCAGCGTGATGTGATTGTAGATCAGTTCCGACCAGCCCAGATGATCGAAAATGCGGTAACAGGCGGCGAGCTGCTGGCGAGCGGCCCATTCTGACGTCGATATGCCGGGGCGTTCGGCGGCGGTTGCCATGGCGATCCTCCTCACTATCTTATGGCGTCGAATATCCCTCTTGCGCCGGGCTGTGTCGAGAGGGGCGGCTTTTGGGTTGAATTTGCGCGACTCTGCTGGTAGGGCGCGCCCCACACGGCGCAGGGTGACCTGCGGCGACTCACCGCTATTTTATTCGGGCGGCCCGTCGGGAAGGGTTTTGTTTCCTGGCGATCCACCTGTTTTCGACTGGAGTTTGACTGGCTTATGCAAATCATCGTTCGCGACAACAATGTCGACCAGGCCCTGCGCGCGCTCAAGAAGAAGCTGCAGCGTGAGGGCGTGTATCGCGAGATGAAGCTGCGCCGTCACTA
>NZ_JALDYQ010000084.1:0-18878 GCF_032153725.1 Sphingobium sp.
ACTTCGGCGTCCGACAGGTCCTGAACGCGGCGGCTGTGGTCGATGCCCAGCTTGTTGGCGAGGTCGACGGCGGTCTTGCGGCCGATGCCGTGAATGTAGGTGAGCGCGATGATAACGCGCTTGTTGGTCGGGATGTTGACACCCGCAATACGTGCCATGGTATTCTGTACTCCTGCTCCACGGGGCAGTTGGCGCCACCCCATCTCAAAGCGCCCAGGCCGAAAGTCCTTGGCAGGACCACGGTCGATTCGATAGACCCCAAGACGCAAAAAAGACGGCCAGTGCCATCGCACTGCCGCTCGTGAGCGAATTGGGAAGGGGTGCCCTTAGCGATTCGGCCCCGGACTGTCAATGACGGGTGGGCGCGAAACCGGTGAAATCCGGCGCTTCCGCAGGCGGTCATTCCGACGGGCCGGGCGCATCATCCCGTCCTTTTCGGGTTGATGCAATCCCTTCCCCTGGGGCATGGAGGCGGGATGCGCTTCAAACTGCCCTCCGCCGCGTTGGCGACCGCTTTCCTTTTGCTGGCCTCCTGCGTCGGCGCGCCCGAGCAGCATGCGCCCGCCCCGGTGTCCGCGCCCCGGCCCGCATCGGCCCCGCCGTCCGCTCCGCCGCCGCCCGCCACGGTCCAATGGCAGGATCGCGGCACCACGTCCGGCGACTGGCGCTATCAGGTCGACGGCGCCGGATCGGTCGCCCTGTTCGGTGTCGATGCGCAAAGCAGCCTGTTCGTCATCCGCTGCGACAGGGGGACGCGCCGCATCAGCTTTCTGCGGCCGGGCCTCGCGGGGACGGCGATGACAGTCCGCACCAGCTATGGCACGGTCAGCTGGCCCGCGAGCGCTGCCGTCGGAACGGCCCCCGCGACGCAGGCGATCCGCGCCGCCAATGATACGGCGCTCGATCAAATCGCTTACAGCAGAGGCCGTTTTGCGGTCGAGGTGCCGGGCCAGCCCACGCTGATCCTGCCCGCTTGGGCGGAGGTCGGCCGCGTCGTCGAGGACTGTCGCGCCTAAGTCTCTGATTTCAGGAATTTTCCGTCGATTTCGAAGCAAATCGCCTGCGAAACGCGGACGTAGAAGTATGATTCGAAAAAAGAATTTTACAAGCCTTGAACATGCGGCCCGTCTGATTCACATATCATTTCATAGACGGCGAAGGACCATTATCCGGGAACGGCTATAGGGGCTTCAACTAGCGAAAGGAGGTGATCCGATGTCTCATGGTTCAGCAATGGGGTCGGTCAAGTCCATTCGGGGAACACGCCGCTGAGCGACGCCTTTAGCGTCGGTTTTGCAGAATTTCGGTGACTGTCGACTGCGATTTCGCAGACGGAGCGCCGCGTCTGGAAAATAGCGCGATCAACGTTTCCCTTGGGCGGCGCTTCCGGCCGCTGACCATGTCAATGACGGGCCGTTGGAGACTTATCCCCTCCAACGGCCCCTCTCATTTTTGCGGGGCTGTCGATCCCTTCGCATTTGCCGCCAGGAGATGCTACCGCTCCACCCCCTTGGCCTTCCCCCACGCCCGCGCCGCCGTATAGCCCAGATAGCCCGTCCCAAAGAGTGCATAGAGCGGCTCGGGCAAGGCGTTGAAATAGGCCTGCATCGCCCGGATGATTCCCGCCGCCACATCCGGCCGCACGCCTCCAATCAGCCCCAGCGGCACTGACCAGAGCAGCAACCCATACATCACGTAGAGAAAGGCCGGTCGCGCCCGCAGCGTCCACCAGTCATTGCTTGGCCGAAGTGCCATGATCCTGCCCTCCCTAACCGATCCGGTTCGCCAGCCAGCCATAGAGAAAGGCCTCATTGGCGGGCCTGCTTTCCGCCAGCGCCAGATAGCGCTCGCCCTGAAGCGCTTCGAGCGCCTTGAGCAGCACTTTCTCCCCCGCGCGCCCGCGAATCTTCAGGAACGCCCCCAGCGCTGCGAGCGTCCTCGCGCCCACCGCTTGATCGACCCTCAGGTCGGGATAGTCCCCCGCATTGCGATTGAGCGCATTCAGCGACCGCTGGAGAAAGCCCCCGGCCATCCCCGGCCCCATATTCACCGCGGTATCGAACAATTCTTCGGCGATCCCCGGCGCCAGTTCCGCGACGAAGGCAAAGCCCGACTTCTCCCAATAGAGCCGCCGATAGATCGCCTCCGCGACGGCGCGGGGCAGGGTCCGCATGTCACCCATAAAGCCATTGGCCCGCGCCACTGCCTGGGTAATGCCGAAATTGGTGGGCCCCCCGCGATCCGCCGGATGATGGCTATAACCACCCTCGCGCGCGATCACTTCGTCGATCAGAGCCGAAATATCCATTTAACCCGCCCTCCTGCTTCAGAAAGGCGGATTATTTATCCCATTTGGTTCGCTGTAGGACAGAAAAAAATGCTACCGCCCACCAAGCAGGAAAACAGAATATGAGAAGAGGGCTTGGGAAGGCGTCTCAAGCGCCTTCAAATTTGGTCGGGACGAGAGGATTCGAACCTCCGACCCCCACACCCCCAGTGTGATGCGCTACCAGGCTGCGCTACGTCCCGACCGGAGCGGCGCAATTAGAAGCAGTTTGGGGAATATGCAAGCGCTTCCATGCAGGCTTTTTGCGCTTTTGTCGGCAAATCCTAATCCGGTTGCCTCACCCGGTCCATCTGTGTTAGCCGCGCGCCCTTGATCTGTGGGCGTTATTTCGGCGCCCGCGACTGGACAGATAATAAGGCGAAAGTCCCGAGCATGTTCATATCAACTGCCTTTGCCCAGACTGCGGGCGGGGAATCGTCCGGCGCCTCTATCCTGGTGCAGATGGCCCCGCTGGTCCTGATTTTCGTCGTCTTCTATTTTCTGCTGATCCGTCCGCAGCAAAAGAAGATGAAGGATCATAAGGCCAAGATCGACGCCGTGAAGAAGGGTGATCAGGTCGTGACCGGCGGTGGTCTGGTCGGCAAGGTGGTTCGCGTCGACGAATATTACGCCGAAGTCGAACTGGCGCCGAACATGAAGGTGAAGGCGGTGAAGTCCACCCTGACCGACGTGATCGACCCCGCCACCGCCAAGCCCGCTAACGACTGAGACGCCCATGCTGAACTTCCCTCGCTGGGCGGTCGCCGCGATCCTGCTGCCGCTTCTGATCGGCATCACCTGCGCCGTGCCGAGCTTCCTGCCGGATTCGGCGGTCGAAAAGCTGCCCGAGTTCATGCAGACCCGCGTGAATCTGGGCCTCGACCTGTCGGGCGGTAGCCATTTGCTGCTCGAAGCCTCGACCCAGGATGTCGCCAAGCAGCGCATCGCCAATATGGAGGAGCAGGTCCGTACGGAACTGCGCCGGGGCGATAGCAAGATCGCGATCGGTGATATTTCCAGTCGCGACGGGAAGCTCAGCTTCATGGTCCGCAACCCGTCGGAGGTCGATGCCGCCGTTGAACGCATCCGGCCGCTGACGCAGGGTGCGGGCCTGACCGGACAGCGCGACTTCAACGTGGAAGTCGTAAACAGCTCCACCATCGTCATCACGCCGACCCAGGCCGGCATCGACAATGCGGTGAAGGGCGCGATGGAAGTCGCCACCGAAGTCATCCGCAAGCGCATCGACGAAATGGGCACGCGTGAGCCGACCATCCAGCAGCAGGGCGACAACCGCATCGTCGTGCAGGTGCCGGGTCTTCAAAATCCCAAGGCGTTGAAGGATTTGCTCGGCCAGACCGCCAAGCTCGAATTCAAGCTGGTCGACGTGAACGCCAACCCGTCCGAAGTCGCGCAGGGCCGCGCGCCTGTGGGCAGCGAAGTGCTTCCCTATCCGACCAACCCAGCCGGCCCTCCGGTGATCGCCGTCTACCGGCAGGTCATGGTGTCGGGCGAGGATCTGACGGACGCGCAGCAGGGCTATAACCAGCAGGGCAATGAGCCAATCGTCAACATCCGCTTCAATGGCGCAGGTGGGCGTAAATTCGGGCAGGTGACGTCGCAGAACGTCAACCGGCCCTTTGCCATCATCCTCGATGGCAAAGTGCTGTCCGCACCGAACATCAACGAGCCGATTCTGGGCGGCAGCGCGCAGATCAGCGGCAGCTTCACGGTCGAAAGCGCCAACCAGCTCGCGATAGCGCTGCGTTCGGGCAAGCTGCCCGTCGCGCTGACCGTTGTGGAAGAGCGCACCGTCGGGCCGCAGCTGGGCGCCGACTCGATCAAGGCAGGCCTTACCGCGTCGATCATCGCGGTGGTGGCGGTCGCGGCGTTCATGTTCCTGAGCTACGGCCGTTTCGGCATGTATGCGAACATCGCCGTCGCCATCAACGTGTTGGTGATCCTGGGCGTGATGGGCATGTTGGGCGCGACTCTGACGCTGCCGGGCATCGCCGGTTTCGTGCTGACCATCGGCACGGCGGTCGACGCCAACGTGCTGATCTATGAGCGCATCCGCGAGGAACGGCGCCGTGGCCGCAATGTGGTCCAGGCGATCGAACATGGCTATAAGGAAGCCAGCCGCACCATTTTCGAAGCGAACGTGACCCACGCCATTGCCGGCGGCATCATGCTCGCTCTGGGGTCAGGACCGGTCAAAGGCTTTGCCATCGTGCTGCTGATCGGCATCGCGACCAGCGTGTTCACCGCCGTCACCTTCACGCGCTGGCTGGTGTCGCTCTGGGTCCGGGCCAAGCGTCCGACCGAGATCCACATCTGACGGGCGGGAGAGAAGAAATGAAACTGCTTAAGCTCGTCCCCGACAACACCAATATCGGCTTCGTCAAGCTGCGCCACTGGGCCTTCGCGCTGACGGCGCTGCTGACGGTGCTGGCCGTCGGCGCGACCTTCTACAAGGGCCTCAATCTCGGCGTCGATTTCGTCGGCGGCCTGATGATCGAGGCGAAGTTCCAACAGCCGCCGCACACCGACAAGGTGCGTAGCGTCATCGACCGCCTCGGCGTGGGCGATGGCTCGCTCCAGCAATTCGGCGATCCCAGGACGGTGCAGATCCGCCTGCCGCTTCCCGAACAGGGCGGTGCCGGCGCCTCCAATGCCATAGTCGAAAAGGCGCGCAAGGCGATGACGGCGGAATTTCCCGGCGTCACCTTCTCCCGCTACGACACGGTGTCGGGCAAGGTTTCGGGCGAACTCATTCAGAATGGCGTGCTGGCGGTGATGCTGGCGGTGATCGGCATCGCGATCTTCTCCTGGTTCCGCTATGAATGGCAGTTCGGCATCTCGACCTTCGTCGCGATCATGCACGACGTGCTGATGACGCTGGGATTCTTTGCGATCACGCAGTTGGAGTTCGACCTCAACATTGTCGCAGCCGTGTTGACGATCGTGGGCTATTCGATCAACGACAAGATGGTGATCGACGATCGTATCCGCGAGAATATGCGGAAATACCGGAAGATGGACATGAAGGCGTTGATCGACCTGTCGGTCAACGAAACGCTGCCGCGCACTGTCATGACCTCCGTCACCGTGCTGCTGGCGCTGGGCGCGCTGCTGCTGCTGGGCGGCCATGTGCTGCGCGGCTTCACCGCGGCCATGATGCTGGGCATCATCGTCGGCACCTATTCTTCGGTCTATGTGTCGTCATCCTTGCTCATCACCCTTGGCCTCTCGCCCGCGACGGCGGAGAAGAAGGCGAGCAAGACCAACATCGCTGCGCAGGCCGAGCGCGTGGGGCCGCGTGACGATGGAGCGCGGCCCTGAACGGCCAGGCATCTGGAGGAGGGCGGTCTGGCATCGAACTGCGCCGCGATGAGGCGGGGCAGGGGCCGATCGTCACCGGCTTTCAGGGACGCGGCTTTCGGGTCAGGGACGATGTCTTTCCCGATGGCCTGCTGCTCTCGCCGGTCAGGGCGCTGGCATGGCGGAATGCGCCCGCCATCACTGCGCTGACCGTCGCGGATCTGGGCGATTTGCTCGATCTGGAAATCCAGCCCGAATTTCTGCTGGTCGGCACCGGCGCGAACCTGTGCCAGCCGCTACGTCCCTTCGTCCGTGCGCTGGAAGCGCGCGGCATTGGCGTCGAGGTAATGGACAGTCGCGCCGCCGCCCGCGCCTGGGGCGTGCTGCGCGCCGAGGAACGCTGGATCGTCGCCGCGCTGCTGCCGCTTATTTAGGGCTTTCCTTCCCCTCCTTGCGCTTTCTCCTTCCTTTGCCTACTCTTGGGGCAAGTTCCGGCGCTTTTCGGCGCTGGCGAAGAAGAAAAGAGATACGGCCATGGTGCAGCAAAGCCGCCCATCGCCGCAGAGTTCCGGCCCAGCCGGCGGAATTTCGGGCAAAGGGGCCCGTTCCGGTCCGGGCAATGGGAGCAAGGCTGCGGCCCTCACTCCCCCGTCGAAATCGCGGGGCCTTTTGCCTCATCCGCCGCGCGGCCGCCGGTCCTATGCGGCCATTGATCTTGGCACGAACAATTGCCGGCTGCTGATCGCCAAACCCTCGGTGGACGGCTTCATCGTCGTGGATGCCTTTTCCCGCATCGTCCGGTTGGGCGAGGGACTGGCGGCATCGGGTCGGATCAGTGACGAGGCGATCGATCGCGCCATCGCTGCCCTGTCGGTATGCGCCGACAAGTTACGCCGTCGCCATGTGACGCTGGCGCGCTCGGTCGCGACCGAGGCCTGTCGCCGCGCGGCCAATGGGGCGGAGTTCATCCAGCGGGTCTATCGTGAAACCGGCATCGCGCTCGACATCATCAGCGCGCAGGAAGAGGCGCGGTTGGCGGTGCTGGGATGCCATGCGTTGCTGGAGCCCGGGGATGGGCCCGCGCTGATCTTCGACATTGGCGGCGGATCGACCGAACTGGTGTTGGTGGATGCCAATCGCGAGGGCGCGCCGCACATCGTCGATTGGGTCAGCGCGCCCTGGGGCGTGGTGTCATTGACGGAAAGCGAGCCTTTCGACCATGCCGATCCGTCGGACCGGCTGGCGGCTTATGGCCGGATGCGGGCGCGGGTGACGGAAGCCTTCGCGCCCCTGGCGCGGCGTCTGCCTGATCCGCAGAGCGACATTCGCCTGCTTGGCACATCCGGGACGGTGACGACGCTTGCCAGCCTGCATCTTGACCTGCCGCGTTATGATCGGCAGGCGATCGACGGACTGATCGTGCCTTCGACTTCGATGCGGGCTATTTCCATGCGGCTTTCCTCCATGCCCTTGTCCGAGCGGCAGAGACTGCCCTGCATCGGGACGGAGCGCGCGGATCTGGTCGTGGCGGGCTGCGCGATCCTCGAATCGATCCTCGACATCTGGCCTGCCCAGCGTCTGGGCGTGGCCGATCGAGGAATTCGGGAGGGCATATTGCGCGGCCTGATGGACCGTGATGGAGTGAAGATGTGAGAGGCACGGGTGCCGGCAAGGTGCGGGTCAAGACGGCGAAGGGGCGCACCGCCCAGTCCACCCGCTGGCTCGAACGGCAGTTGAACGATCCTTATGTCCGCCGCGCCAAGGCGGAAGGGTGGCGCAGCCGCGCCGCCTTCAAGCTGATCGAGCTGGATGAGAAGTTCCATTTCGTGAAGGGGTCGCGCGCCGTGGTCGACCTTGGCGTCGCGCCCGGCGGTTGGGCGCAGGTGGTGCGCAAGCTGTGCCCCAAGGCGAAGGTGGTGGGCATCGACCTGCTGCCGACCGATCCCATTCCGGGCGTCACCCTGTTCCAGATGGACTTCATGGACGACAAGGCGCCGGACCTGCTGGCGCAAGCCCTGGGCGATGCGCCCGACCTGGTGATTTCGGATATGGCGGCGAACACCGTGGGGCATGCGGCGACGGACCATCTGCGCACCATGGGGCTGGTCGAGGCGGCGGCGATGTTCGCGGTCGAGAATCTGCGCAAGGGCGGCACCTTCGTCGCCAAGGTGTTCGCGGGCGGCACCGATGCCGATCTGCTGGCCATCCTCAAAAAGCATTTCACCACGATCAAGCATGCCAAACCCCCGGCCAGCCGCAAGGGCAGCGTCGAATGGTATGTCGTGGCGCAGGGGTTCAAGGGGCGGCCTGACGCGGAAGGCTGAGCCTTCAGTCGCTAAGATATTGAATCCAACCCGTGTTCCTGCGAAGGCAGGAACCCGGTCCCACCCTCGGAACTGGCTCTCGCGAGCCACTCGTCTCGTTCGAGTGCCTGCGCAGGAGCACGGTCCGGGTCCGGCGGGGGCAGGCCGCGAGGCGGGCAGGGGGATGTTCACATTGGTTTCGACGGTATCGACGGTCGCCTATCTCGGGCTGGAAGCGCGCGGCGTGGAGGTGCAGTGCCAGCTGGTTCCGGGCCTGCCCAATTTCATCGTCGTCGGCCTGCCGGACAAGGCGGTGGCGGAGAGCCGCGAGCGGGTGCGCAATGCGATTGCCGCGATCGGCCTGTCGCTGCCGCCCAAGCGGATCACGGTGAACCTGTCGCCGGCCGACCTGCCCAAGGAAGGGTCGCATTTCGATCTGCCGATCGCGCTGGCGCTGCTGGGCGCGATGGGCGTGATCGATGCCGAGACGCTGGCGGGTTATGTCGTTGTCGGCGAGCTGGGGCTGGATGGCCGGATCGCGCCGACGCCGGGGGTGCTGCTGGCGGCGCTGCACGCGGGGGAGCGGGAATTGGGGCTCGTCTGTCCGGTGGCGCAGGGGACGGAGGCGGCATGGGCCGGGCAGGTCGAGGTCATCGCCGCGCCGGACCTGCTCACGATACTCAACCATTTCAAGGGAACCGCCGCCCTGTCCCCGCCGCAGCCGGGCGAGGTGGAGCCGCCGGTGCGGACCGCCGACCTCAAACAGGTCAAGGGACAGGAAACGGCGAAGCGGGCGCTGGAGATCGCGGCGGCGGGTGGTCATAACCTGCTCATGGTCGGACCGCCGGGCGCGGGCAAATCACTGATGGCCAACTGCCTGCCGGGGATTTTGCCGGAACTGACGCCGGGGGAAGCGCTGGAAACCTCCATGGTGGCCAGTGTCGCCGGCACGCTGGAGGGGGGAAGGATCAGCCGGGCGCGGCCCTTCCGCAATCCGCATCACAGCGCGTCGATGGCGGCGCTGGTCGGCGGTGGGCAGAAGGCGCGGCCCGGCGAGGTCAGCATGGCGCATCTGGGCGTGCTGTTCCTTGATGAATTGCCGGAATTCCAGCGGGCCGTGCTCGATTCTCTGCGCCAGCCGCTGGAGACGGGAGAAGTCACCGTCGCGCGGGCCAATGCGCATGTGACCTTTCCGGCGCGGGTGCAGCTGGTGGCGGCGATGAATCCGTGCCGGTGCGGGCATTTGGGGGATGCGGCGCTGGCTTGCTCGCGCGCGCCGCGCTGCGCGGCGGATTATCAGGCCAAGGTGTCGGGGCCTTTGCTCGACCGCATCGATCTGCATGTGGAGGTGCAGGCGGTGACCGCGGCGGATTTGGTGTTGCCGCCGCCCGCCGAAGGATCGGTCGAGGTGGCCGCGCGGGTCGCGGCGGCGCGGGCGGTGCAGACGGAGCGCTATGCCGGGACGGCGGTGCGCACCAATGCCGAAGTGGATGGCGAGCGGCTGGAGGATGTCGCCGGGCCGGATCAGGCGGGGCGTGAGCTGCTGGCGCAGGCGGCGGCGGCGATGAAGCTGTCGGCGCGGGGCTATACGCGGGTGCTGCGCGTGGCGCGGACCATAGCGGACCTGGCCGGGGCCGAACGGGTCGGGCGCGTGCATGTGGCCGAGGCGCTGAGTTATCGCAGGCGCGCGCCGGTGAATTGAAGTTGATTTTTTTTGGGGGGGCGGACTGTTCGCTTACCCTGCTTTCCTTGAAGCGTACCGTGTTCCTGCGCAGGCAGGAACCCAGTCCCGCCATAGCCTCGCCATCGCAGCGTCTGAACTGGGCTCCTGCCTGCGCAGGAACACGCACCGCTTAACGGCTGCCTTCGCCCAACACCCCCACAATTTTTGCTGTCCTACAGCATCGTCCCGCAGCTAAGCCCGCTCCGCTCTTTGAACCGTCAAAAATCGCGATAGGAAATTGCGCAGGAACCGGCGCTTTCCCGTGCTTTAATCGTGTCACCTGTGTCACCCAAATCCGGTAAGGACGCGCGAAACCCTCAACCCGCGCTGTCATTGGCGATCAGCTTGAGTTCGCCCACTGCCACCGGCCCATTTTCCCTGTGGGTGAAGCGCCCTTCGATGCGGCTGCCCGGCGCGATCGAGATGCGGTCATAGACCACGTCGCCGGTGATCCGCGCGCTGCTTTCGACCACCAGCTCCTCGGCCGTGATCGATCCGTCGACCAGCCCGGCGAGGCGCGCGCTTTGCGCCACGACATGGCCGGCGATGCGGCTGCCGGGACCCTGCACCAGCGCGGCGCAGCTGATGTCGCCCTCCACCGTGCCGTCGACATGCAGGTCGACGCTCGCCGTCAGGTTGCCGCTGATCGCCACGTCGCTGCCGATCAGGGAGAAGGGGGTGTGCTTAGCCCCGGTTGCCGACATCGGCGAGGCGCGCCGTGGCGACTTGCTGGATCTGGAGAACATCTTTGCGGGCCTCGAGAAAGCGACGGGGATTGATGGGATTGCCGTTCACGCGCACTTCGAAATGGAGGTGCGGGCCCGTGGAACGGCCGGTCGAGCCCATGCGGGCGATCCTGTCGCCGCGCGTCACCTGCTGGCCGACATGGGCGTTGAAGGCGGAGAGGTGGGCATAGCGGGTCATCAGGCCATTGCCATGCGTCACCTCGACCACATTGCCGTAGCCGCTGCGCTGGCCGACGAAGCTGACCTTGCCCGATGCGGCGGCAAGGATCGGCTGGCCGATGCTGCCGGGGAAATCGAGGCCGGCGTGGAAGGCGGCATGGCCGTTGAAGGGGTCGCTGCGATAGCCATAGCTGCTGCTCAGCATCGGGGTCGCCGTGGGCTTGCCCGAGGGGATGGCGAGCAGGCTGGCTTCGAGAAATTCCATGCGGGACAGCGCTTTGGCGAGCTTTTCGAACTCGCCCGGCAGCGCGTCCTGCCCTTCCCAGGGGACGAAGGGGCCGCCCATTGCCCGGTTTTGGGCGCGGCCGGCCCATCTACCTTTTGGGCGGGCGAGGCTGTCAGGGTTGAGGCCGAAGCTGCGGATCGCCGCGGCGGCCTTGTCGGCGCGTTGCTGGACCGCGCCGGTCAGCAGCGCGGCGAAGCGGCGCTGGCGCGCATCGATCTGGAGCAGCGGGGCGGCTTCGGGGGCGGTGCTGATCCTGGCGTTCAGCTTGTGCGCGCCGTTCCGGGTTTCCGCGTCAGGCTTGCCGACGACATCCTGCTGGGGAGCGGGGCCTTCCTTGCCGAAATGGGTGCGGTAGAGGTCGTCCATGAAGTCCTGCCGCTGTTCCAGCTCATGGGCGAGCTGGTCGACGGACTGGCGATAGCCTTCGACCTTGCTGGCGGTGCTGGCGACGGCTTTGCCCTGGACGGCAAGGGCGGCGCGCTCCCGCGCCATCGCCGCGCTGCCGGCCGCCATGGACAGGGTGAGCCCCGCCCAGCCGATCAGGGCGCTGGCCAACAGGCCCCCCGTGACGATCTGCGCCCGGCGCGAAATGCGGATGAATTTCACCTGGCCGCCAGAGCGCAGGAAAATCTCCCGCTCCGGGCACAGCTTCGAACACTGGGCAGTCATCCTGGCCCAGAGGGCGGCTGCCCCCGTCTTGCTCTGTTGCGACAATTGCGACCCCGCGTGCGTTTTTTAGTGAACGGGGCGCTAACAAAAGGAATCGAGTCGCGCGAATCCGGGGAGGCGGACTCGTGACGAATCGAAAGCTGAACGGGACGAAACGTGGAACCGGGATTTCGGTTCCCGCGCGTCCGTGAAATTTCTATGCGGGGCGGAGGGCGTTGCGGGAAAGACTTTGTTCCAGCATTTCCGCGACCTGCGAAGCCGGCGCGGCGGCGCCGAAATGAAAACCCTGCCCATAGTGGCAGCCGCCCGCGCGCAGATAATCCAGTTGCCGCAGATTCTCCACGCCCTCGGCGACGGTGCGGATGCCCAGGCTGTAGGCGAGATTGAGCACGGCGCGCACGATCGCCGCATCGTCGGGATCGGTTTCAAGATCGCGGACGAAGCGACGGTCGATCTTGATGATGTCGATCGGGAACTGCTTGAGATGGGAGAGCGAGGCATAGCCGGTCCCGAAATCGTCGAGCGCGATCGAAAGGCCGGCCGCGCTCAGCCGATGGAGACTGCGTTCCACCACTTCGGCATTGCGGCCCAGGAAAACGGATTCGGTGATTTCCAGCTCGATCTGCCGGGGCGGGACGCCGTGGGCCGCAAGCTGCGCCAGCAGGCGGCCGGGAAAGCTGTTGTCATGCAGTTCCACGCCGGGCACGTTGATCGCGACATGGCCGATGTCGATGTCCTGATCCTGCCAGGCGCGGCAGTCGGCCAGCACCTGCGCCAGCATGCGTTCGGTGATCACGCGGCCCAGCTCCGAATGTTCGAAGGCGGCGGTGATCTCGCCCGGCATGATGATCGATCCATCGGGACGGACGCAGCGCAGCAACGCTTCGAAGCCGATGATCCGGCCGGTCGCAAGGTCGACCTTGGGCTGATACCAGGGAGCGGGCGGGGCGTTGATCAGCGCGTCGCGGGCGCGCTCCAGCATCTGCGCCTCGCGCTGCCAGCGTTCGAGCAGGCCGGGTTCGAAGATCCAGGCCCGGCCACGGCCGCCATTTTTCGCCTCGTACAGTGCGATGTCGGCATATTTCATCAGCTCGGCAATGTCGCCCGCATGTTCGGGAAAGAGC
Source organism: Sphingobium sp. (assembly GCF_032153725.1). GTDB lineage: Bacteria > Pseudomonadota > Alphaproteobacteria > Sphingomonadales > Sphingomonadaceae > Sphingobium. The sequence goes on from NZ_JALDYQ010000084.1 coordinate 12,658, forward strand.
GCGACACCCATGCTGACGCGGCAGTCAATGTCCCGCCTGCCATGCGCCAGCGGCCGGTGCAGCCGGCCGGTCATGCGCGCCAATATCGCTTCCAGGTCGGACGCGTTGCGCAGGCGGGTGAGCAGCACGGCAAATTCGTCGCCCCCCATGCGCGCGACCAGATCGCCGGGGCGGACCGCTTCGCGCAGCCGTTCGGCCACGGCGCAGAGCAGGGCGTCGCCCGCATCATGCCCGGCACTGTCGTTGATCCGCTTGAATTCATCGACGTCGATCAGCACCACGGCCATCTGCCCGCCGGCGCGGCTGGTGGCGCCGGCCGCCTGCGCCAGCGTCGCCAGGAAGTGGGAGCGATTGGCAAGGCCCGTCAGCGCATCGGTCATGGCCAGATGGGCGAGGTGGCGTTCCGCTTCCTTGCGGGCGGTGATGTCGACGATGCTGGACAGGACGCAATCCTCGTCCCGGATCGACATCGGACGGCAGGACAGCAGCACGTCATGGACAATGCCGTCCCGGGCGAGGATGCGGCATTCGAAATTGTCGACTTCCTTTCCCCCGGCGATGCGGTCGCGCAGGCTGTCCTCCCTCGCGGCGTCTTCGTCCAGCAAGCGCACGTCCGAAATATCGACGCCAAAGGCGCGGGCGGCGGAATCATTGAAGCGCATGACCGTGCCGTCGGGGCGGGTGACGAGCAGGGGGATGGGCACGCTCTTGAACACGCGCTCCAGCGTCTCGCTGTTGGCGGCGAGCGCGGCGCGGGCGGCCTCAGCCATCTTGCGCGCGGTCCATTCCTTGCGTTGCAGCCGGTTGGTGCGCGCGATCGCGCTCCACATGCCGCAATGCAGGATGAGCAGGGCCATGACCATGCCGGGCGTGGTCGGTGACAGGGGGGCGGGCGCCATATAGCCGGTCAGTAACGCTACCGCGCAGCCCAGGCCGCCACCGACATTGCCGCGGAAACTGGTGGGAACGACGAGGTAGAAAATTAGCGGCAGCATCACCAGCACGAAGATCGCGATGTCGCTGCGCGAGGAAACGAGGAAGGCGACGCCGATGGCGGTGACGCATTGCCAGGCAAAGCAGATGCGCTCAACCGCGCGGAAGTCCGTCATGTGGCGGCAGAGGGACAGGCTGATCAGCGACCAGAGTACGACGGTGATCCGGGCGGGGACGGCGATCCAGAAATGCGGCGTTCCGGCGAAGCGCCAGTCGCTGAACAGGAACAGCGCGTTCAGCACCGCCGCAAGCAGGAACAGGACCCGGGCATGGCGTTGCGACTCGGGCAGGCGATCCGCCTGAAAGGCAGCCTCCATGTCGGGGCTGTCGAATTCGCCGGTAATCGTCGAAAGCTGGGTCACATTCTTTCCACGCGCGCGTCCCTTCTGGCGGCAAGGGGCAGCATAGATTGGCTGTTCTTATCAATTTCCTAATGGAATCTTCACCACAGGGGATCGCAGTGGAAACCAGCGCGGCGGGCGCGGTCCTTGACCCCCGGGATGCACGTCGCTATAGGCGCGCCTGCCCAAAGGTCCGGGGTGGATGGATTCATCTGTCCAAAATCCGGCTCTGGGGGCATCAGAGCTGAACATTGCCGGTGCTCTTGCGGCTCCGGGCGGGTTTCCGCCGGGGCCTTTGCCGTTTGGAAGCGATTCGTCTTCCACGCTGCAAGGAACGCGGGAATGCAGGTAAAGTAACTGAAAAAGGTGAAGGGCTTCATGCCAACAATCAACCAGCTGGTCCGCAAGGGCCGCGAACTGCAGAAGACCAAGTCGAAGGTCCCTGCCATGGAAGCGAACCCGCAGAAGCGCGGCGTTTGCACCCGTGTTTACACGACGACCCCGAAGAAGCCGAACTCGGCTCTCCGCAAGGTGGCGAAGGTGCGTTTGGTCAACCAGCGCGAAGTCATCACCTATATTCCGGGTGAAGGCCACAACCTTCAGGAGCACAGCGTCGTGCTGATCCGTGGCGGCCGCGTGCGCGACCTTCCCGGTGTGCGCTATCACGTGCTGCGCGGCGTTCTGGATACCCAGGGCGTCAAGGATCGTAAGCAGAGCCGTTCGAAGTACGGCGCGAAGCGTCCGAAGTAAGGGAGACTAGAATATGTCACGTCGTCGTCGCCCCGAAAAGCGCGTCATCCTGCCCGATCCCAAATTCGGTGATATCGTGCTGTCGAAGTTCATGAACAGCATCATGCAGGACGGCAAGAAAGCCGTCGCCGAGTCCATCGTTTACGGTGCGCTCGAAACTGTCGAGACGAAGTCCAAGAAGGACCCGATCGGCATGTTCCATGACGCGCTGAACAATGTGAAGCCCGGCATCGAAGTCCGCAGCCGCCGCGTCGGTGGTGCGACCTACCAGGTCCCCGTCGAAGTGCGCCCCGAGCGCGCCCAGGCGCTGGCGATCCGCTGGCTGATCACGGCTTCGCGCAACCGCAGCGAAACCACCATGGCCGCCCGTCTGTCGGGTGAGCTGCTGGATGCCGCGAACAACCGTGGTAACGCGGTCAAGAAGCGCGAAGACACGCACCGCATGGCGGAAGCGAACCGCGCTTTCTCGCACTACCGCTGGTAAGCATGATGGGACGGGCGCCGTGCGGTGCCCGCTTCCTTTTGGAAATGCTCCGGAAAATCCATCCGTTCGCCGGGGGTCTACCCATGGCGGACGGATTGGTTTAGGGGCCAGCCGCAAGACTCATTCACTCACCGCCGGCGCGCCGGCAACGGAGAAGCATCATGGCCCGCAGCCATCCGCTCGAACGCTATCGCAATTTCGGTATCATGGCGCATATCGACGCCGGCAAGACCACCACGACCGAGCGCATCCTTTATTATACCGGCAAGTCCTACAAGATCGGCGAAGTCCATGACGGCGCCGCCACCATGGACTGGATGGAGCAGGAGCAGGAGCGTGGCATCACCATCACCTCGGCTGCGACGACCTGCATCTGGAACGACCACCGCCTGAACATCATCGACACCCCCGGCCACGTCGACTTCACCATCGAAGTCGAGCGTTCGCTGCGCGTGCTGGACGGCGCGGTCGCCGCGTTCGACGGCGTTGCCGGCGTTGAGCCGCAGTCGGAAACCGTGTGGCGCCAGGCGGACAAGTACAAGGTGCCGCGGATGTGCTTCATCAACAAGCTCGACCGCACCGGCGCCGATTTCTATTATTGCGTGCAGACGATCATCGACCGTCTGGGCGCCACCCCGGCCGTCCTGTACCTGCCCATCGGCGCTGAGTCGGACTTCAGGGGTCTGGTCGACCTGGTCGAGAACCGCGCGATCATCTGGAAGGATGAAAGCCTGGGCGCCGAATTCTATTATGAGGAAATCCCGGCCGACCTCGCCGACAAGGCTGCCGAATATCGCGAAAAGCTGATCGAGCTCGCCGTCGAGCAGGACGACGCCGCGATGGAAGCCTATCTGGAAGGCAATCTGCCCGACACCGCCACGCTCAAGAAGCTGATCCGCAAGGGTACGCTGGGCCAGGCGTTCGTTCCGGTGCTGTGCGGCTCCGCGTTCAAGAACAAGGGTGTTCAGCCCCTGCTCGACGCCGTCGTGGATTATCTGCCTTCGCCGCTGGACATTCCTGACGTGCAGGGCATCAACCCCGACAGCGAAGAGCCCGACAGCCGCGCGACCGCGGACGACGCCCCCTTCTCGGGTCTGGCGTTCAAGATCATGAACGATCCGTTCGTCGGCTCGCTGACCTTCCTGCGCGTTTATTCGGGCACTCTGACCAAGGGCACCTATCTGAACTCGGTCAAGGACAAGAAGGAAAAGATCGGCCGTATGCTCCTCATGCACGCGAACTCGCGTGAGGACATCGATGCCGCCTATGCGGGCGACATCGTCGCGCTGGCCGGCATGAAGGAAACCACCACCGGCGATACGCTGTGCGCCGAGCGCCAGCCGATCATTCTGGAGCGGATGGAATTCCCCGAGCCGGTGATCGAACTGTCGGTGGAGCCGAAGACCAAGGCCGACCAGGAGAAGATGGGCGTTGCGCTCAACCGCCTGGCTGCCGAGGACCCGTCCTTCCGCGTCACGACCGATCACGAATCGGGCCAGACCATCATCAAGGGCATGGGCGAACTTCACCTCGAAATCCTGGTCGACCGCATGAAGCGCGAGTTCAAGGTCGAGGCGAATGTCGGCGCGCCGCAGGTGGCCTATCGCGAATATCTCAAGAAGCCGGTCGACATCGACTACACCCACAAGAAGCAGTCGGGCGGCACCGGCCAGTTCGGCCGCATCAAGGTGAAGCTGACGCCGGGCGAGCGTGGCGCGGGCATCGTCTTCAAGGATGAGATCAAGGGCGGCAATATTCCCAAGGAATATATCCCGGCGATCGAAAAGGGCATGCGCGAAACGGCGGCCACCGGCTCGCTCATCGGCTTCCCGATCATCGACTTCGAAATCCTGCTCTATGACGGCGCGTACCACGACGTCGACTCGTCGGCTTTGGCGTTCGAAATCACCGGTCGCGCCGCCATGCGCGAAGCGGCGCAGAAGTCGGGCATCACCCTGCTCGAGCCGGTCATGAAGGTCGAAGTCGTCACTCCGGAAGAATATCTGGGCGACGTCATCGGCGACATGAACAGCCGCCGCGGCCAGATTCAGGGCACCGACACCCGCGGCAACGCGCAGGTGGTCGAGGCGATGGTGCCGCTGGCCAACATGTTCGGCTATGTGAACTCGCTGCGTTCCTTCACTCAGGGCCGCGCGAACTATTCGATGATCTTCTCGCATTATGACGAAGTGCCGCAGAATGTGGCGGACGAAGTCAAGGCGAAGATGGCCTGACAATTTTCTCTGGCCGGGCGGTGCAAACCGCTCGGTTAGGGCTGGCATATTGTGAATTTGCTGCTATGGACGCGCCTTCGCGAGGCGCGGCCGAGCGGTCAGACCAAAGCTGATTTGATTAGAAGGTAGGATAAAATGGCTAAGGCTAAGTTTGAGCGGAACAAGCCGCACTGCAACATCGGCACCATCGGTCACGTCGACCATGGCAAGACCTCGCTGACCGCGGCGATCACCAAGGTGCTCGCCGAAACCGGCGGCGCGACCTTCGTCGACTATGCCAACATCGACAAGGCGCCCGAAGAGCGCGAGCGTGGCATCACCATCTCGACCGCTCACGTCGAGTATGAGACTGAAGCCCGTCACTACGCGCACGTCGACTGCCCGGGTCACGCTGACTACGTCAAGAACATGATCACCGGTGCGGCCCAGATGGACGGCGCGATCCTCGTCGTTTCGGCCACCGACGGCCCGATGCCGCAGACCCGCGAGCACATCCTGCTTGCCCGCCAGGTCGGCGTGCCGCAGCTCGTCGTGTTCATGAACAAGGTTGACCTCGTCGACGACGCCGAAATCCTCGAGCTGGTCGAGCTGGAAATCCGTGAACTGCTGTCGTCCTACGACTTCGACGGCGACAACATCCCCGTCATCCCCGGCTCGGCCGTGAAGGCGCTGGACGGTTCGAACGACGAAATCGGCAAGAACGCCGTTCTGAAGCTGATGGAAGCGGTCGACAACTTCATCCCGCAGCCCGAGCGTCCGATCGACAAGCCTTTCCTGATGCCGATCGAAGACGTCTTCTCGATCTCGGGTCGTGGTACGGTCGTGACCGGCCGCGTCGAAACCGGCATCGTCAAGGTTGGTGAAGAAGTCGAGATCGTCGGCATCAAGGACACCCGCAAGACCACCGTCACCGGCGTCGAAATGTTCCGCAAGCTGCTCGACGAAGGTCGCGCGGGCGACAACATCGGCGCGCTGATCCGTGGCGTGGGCCGTGAAGAAGTCGAGCGCGGTCAGGTTCTGGCCAAGCCCGGCACCATCACCCCGCACACCGAGTTCGACGCGGAAGTTTATGTTCTGTCGAAGGAAGAAGGCGGCCGTCACACCCCGTTCTTCGCGAACTATCGTCCGCAGTTCTACTTCCGCACCACCGACGTGACCGGCGAAGTGATCCTCCCCGAGGGCACCGAGATGGTCATGCCCGGCGACAATGTGAAGCTGAACATCAAGCTGATCGCTCCGATCGCCATGGACCAGGGTCTGCGCTTCGCTATCCGTGAAGGCGGTCGTACCGTCGGCGCAGGGGTTGTCGGCACGATCTCGAAGTAATATAGGGCCTCAGCGGCGCGAATCGCCTGATTAGCGCCCCTGAGGTTTTTTGCCGCCCCGGATCGCCTTTCTCCGGCTCGAATGAGCTAGAAG
>NZ_JALDYQ010000144.1:0-3917 GCF_032153725.1 Sphingobium sp.
GCGATCATTTCCCTGACCATGGAGGCGGCCGGCGTCGGCTGCATCAGCTTGCGGCCTAGATCGATACCCAGCGCGACATCCTTCTCGCCAAGCTCTATCTTGAATCCTGGCGCGTAATCACCCTCGATCGCCTTGGGGAAGCGTTTCAGGAAGTGATGGGACCGGCCGCCACTCTGCGACAGGACGTCAAACAAGGTCTTGGGGTCGACTCCCGCTGCGGTCCCCAAAGCGAAGGCTTCCGCGGCAACGACAATATTCCCCATGGACATCATGTTGTTGACCAGCTTGACGGTTTTGCCCGTACCGACGGGCCCTGTCACATGGCGAGAACTGGACAGGCAGTCGAGGACATCGCCGACGGCATCGATGTCTGCCTGCTCACCCCCGGTCATCAATACCAGCTGGCCGGCGGCCGCTTCCAAAGGACCGCCGCTTACGGGCGCGTCCACGATACGCACGCCTTTCTTCTTCGCCTCCGCCGCGATCCGGCACATGACATCGGGGTCGATGGAACTCAGTTCTATACCGATGGAGCCTTCGGCCATATAAGCCAGTATGCCGTTTTCACCCAGCCAGGCGTCCAGCGTGATAGCCGGATTGGGCAGGCTGGTCAATACCACGTCGGCCCCGAGCACGGCATCTCTTAATTGCTTCACCACCTTTACGCCGTCCTTGGCCGCGAGATTACGGCTATTTTCACTGGGGTCGTAGCCGGTCAGTGCAAACCCTTCCCGCGTGAGATGGGCCGCCATGCCGCCACCCATTTGCCCGATACCTACAAATCCGAGTTTCTTCGTCATCATGAATTCCCTTATTCCTCGACTCTGATCTTCACTTTGTCCACCAGGGCTTGATAGCCCTTGGCTTGTTCTTCCTGGAAAGCCGTCGCTTCTGCGGGACTGGAACCTATCGGCTGGAACGCGGCGGCGTCGAATCTCTCCTTGACGGCGGGGCTGCGCACCGCGGCATTCACGGCTTCCGCCACGCGTTTGCGGATGTCCATGGGCGTGCCCTTGGGCGCCCAGATTCCGTACCAGCTGTTCATGTCATACCCGGGAAACCCGCTTTCAGCCACGGTGGGCACGCCAGGCAGTTGTGCCACGCGTTCGGCCGACGTCACCGCGATGACTCTTATCTTTCCGCCCGCGACATGGGGCAGGACGGAGGTCAAGGGTTCGACCATCGCAGTCACCTGATTTCCCATGATCGCGGTAATCCCCTGGGCGCCGCCGTTGTAGTTGATGATCGGGGTTTCCGCGCCACCGCGGCTGCGCAGCAACTCCGTGCCTAGATGGCCGGCGGTGCCGGTGGAGCTGTTGGCCCACGATATTTCACCAGGCTTGGCTTTCGCGGCGGCGAATAACTCCTTGAGCGACTTGTAAGGTGACGCGCTTGAGACGAAGACCGCCAACGGCACACGGCCGACGATGGTGATCGCATCGAAGTCCTTCAGACCGTCATAACCGGCCGATGGCCGGATCATGGGATTGACGATCTGATGATTCGCGTTCAACAGCAAGGTATACCCGTCGGGTTTTGCCTGTTTGACGTAGCGCGCGCCGATGACGCCCCCGGCGCCGGTCTTGTTCTCGATGACCACCGAGACACCCAGCAAGGACGACAGTTGCTGCGCCAATATTCGGCCCACCGTGTCCACGCCACCGCCGGGCGGCGCGGGCACGATTAAGGAGATAGGTCGGCTTGGGTAGGGTTCAGCGGCCATCGCTTCACGTGCAAGCAATGGCGCGGACAACACGATCGCTGCGAACGCACAGCCGAACATTCGTCGGTTGACGCCCCCGTGGAAATCCTTTGTTTTCATTGTCTCCACCTCCTCTGTCGATACCTTGGGTATCGCTGGTTTTATGTCTTTGCCGCGAACGGGTCGCGCTCCTCTCCCGAAAAATCGACCATGACGTTCTTCAGTACGCTGAATTCGAGTATTCCCTCGTCGCCACGCTCCTTGCCGTAGCCGCTTTCCTTGCGCCCGCCAAAGGGCGCCTGCGCGGACACCATGCGATAGGTATTGACCCAGACGACGCCGGAATCCATGGCCCGGATCATCCGCAGGGCGCGTGAAAGATCCTGGGTCCATACGCCCGACGCCAGACCCAGCTTGGTGCCGTTGGCGATGGTGATGGCGTCTTCTTCGGAATCGAAGGGAATGACGGACAACACCGGGCCGAATATCTCGTGTTGCGCGACCGCCATCTCGGGATGCACATCGCGGAATATGGTCGGTTTGATGAACAGCCCATTCTTGAGCTTGGCATCGGTGGCGCCGCCGCCGCCCGCGACGACATTGGCGCCTTGTTTTTTCGCATCCTCGATAGCGGCGAGAATGCGGTCAAACTGCGGCCGGTTGGCGGCCGTTCCCATTTCGGTCGCGGCCTGCAGTGGATCGCCCATGACGATTTTGTTGGCGCGCTCGACCAGGCGTTCGACGACGGTGTCATATACCGAGCGCTGCACCAGTAGACGTGAGCCGGCGATGCAGGTCTGTCCGGTCGCGGCAAAGATACCGGCGAGCGCACCGACGATGGCGCGCGGCAGATCGGCGTCATCGAAGATGATGTTGGGCGATTTGCCGCCTAGCTCCAGCGTGACGGGCACCAGGCGCTGCGCGGCGGCCGTCGCCACGCGCCGCCCTACGCCCGGACTGCCGGTGAAGCTGATTTTGTCTATGCCTTCCAGTTCAGTCAGCGCGGCGCCGACTTTGCTGTCGCCCGTCACCACATTCACCACACCAGGCGGAAAACCTGCTTCCTCGACGAAGCGGCAGAATTCAAGCGTGCTCGCGGATGCATGTTCGGACGGCTTGATGACGGCACAGTTGCCCGCAGCCAGCGCCGCCGGCAATTTATTGGCCAGCAGCGCAATCGGGGAGTTCCAGGCTGTGATCAGTCCGACGACCCCATACGGTTCGCGCAGCGTGAAGTCGAAGATATCAGGGTGGTCGAGCGGGATCGTGCTGCCGCGCTGCTTGTCCGCCAAGCCGGCGAAATAACGGAATACGCGCGCGGCATAAATCATCTGCGCGCTGGTTTCCCGGATGACTTTGCCGTTGTCGGTGGATTCGATGACCGAAAGGGGCTTGGCTTCGCGTTCGATGATGTCGGCCAAGCGGTTCATCAAGGCGGCGCGCTTGAGACCGGGCATGCGGCGCCAGGTTGAATCGAAGGCGCGCCGGGCCGCTGCGATGGCCGCCTCGACATCCGCTTTCGACGCTTGCGGAATGGTCGCCCACGGAGTCTGGGTATAAGGATTCAAGGTCTCGAAATGCTGCCGGTCGGCGCCTGCCGTCCACGCGCCATCGATGAACATCTCATAGGACTTCATGCTTATTGTCTCCACCAATAGGCGGGTGATCCCGCCAAGCTGTTTTTCGTTTTGTGCCGGCGCGGCGAGAATGCCGTGCCGGGATCAGGCTATGGCAAGCAGGGGGGCCAACTGATAAGTAGCGGCGGCCGTGCCATGAAAGAGCGCCGATCGCTCTTCGGGGCTGGCGCCTTCAGCAATGCGCTTGAACGCATTCCAGAGCACGACATAAGGGCCGGCACTACGGTCGACGGGATAATTGCTTTCAAACATGCAGCGATCGGCCCCGAAAAGATCCAGGCAGGGTTCGAAGTAGGGGCGCCACAACTCGGCGAGCGTCGCGGAGTCGGGCGGACCGGACGCGTCCGAGAAATCGAAACCGAAGGTGGCGGTGCCCAGGCCGCCGAGTTTCATGCGCACATTGGGGCAGGCCGCAAGCCGTTGCAACGCGGGTAGCCATTCGCGCAACGCGGCAGGGCGATCGCCGGCGTAGGGGCCTACACCCAGTACGCCCCCCACGTGGTCGATGATCAGGGGGATATCCGGAAATGCCCGCGCCAGGGAGACCACCTCATCGATCTGGGGGTGGTAGACCCATG
>NZ_JALDYQ010000085.1:0-18637 GCF_032153725.1 Sphingobium sp.
CTGCCAAAAAACCGAACAAACTTTATGTGGCGAACTTTAGATTCAGGTGACTAGCTTGCGGATTGTTATATCCGGTCGGTTGCGGACTTTTTGTCCATCGCCTAGCAGATGGCGGGTTGTCAGAATGCAAGAGGGTGTAAAGTGGAGATCGCGGACCGCGATAGCCGGGGCGAGCTGTGGATCTGGTGGAGAATCTGGCTCTTAAGCGATGTGGGCCGGCGGCGCTTCTGATGCGGCATCCACTTTCCTATATTCCGCGGCGATACCGCATAATGATGCGTCGGCATGGGCCGGAAGCTTTGATCTGGCGCCGCCGTATCGCGATATTGGGCGGCGCAATCGTGATCGGCCTGATCGCGCTTATGTTCGCCGCGCTCGCGGACAAGGCGAATGAAGTTTTTCAAGAGATGATCCGCTTGCGCTGGTGGTTGCCGCTGGTTGTGACACCTGTGGGATTTGCGGCGTTCGTCTGGCTCACCCTGCGCTTCGCACCCGAGGCGAAGGGATCGGGCATACCCCAGGTGATGGCCGCGATGCGCGATCCGACCAGGGGGCTGGAACGTCTGGCGTCCACTCGTACCGCCGTGGCCAAATTCTTCCTGACGATCGGCACGTTGCTGTTTGGCGCATCAGTGGGACGGGAAGGCCCCACGGTCCAGATTGCCGCGACCATCATGGGCCATGCCCATCGGTGGATGCGCATTTCGCTTCGCTCGTCGGTCTATATTGCGGGTGGCGCCGCAGGCGTGGCGGCCGCTTTCAACACACCGCTCGCTGGCGTCGCCTTCGCGATTGAGGAATTGGCTGCGGCTTATGAGCAGCGAATGACCCTGCTGGTGATGGCGGCAGTGCTGATTGCCGGCATGGTCAGCTTGGGCCTCGCCGGCGATTATGTCTATTTTGGCGAAATGCGCCAGACGCTGAGCGTGAGCCAGGCACTGTTCGTGACCCCGGTTGCGGGTCTGATCGGCGGCTTGGCTGGCGGTTGTTTCGCCCGGCTTATGCTCTCGACCGGAAGAACGTCGTTTCGGCCGGTCGCGTGGTTGCGATCCAGGCCGGTCCTGTTTGCGGCGATATGCGGCATGACGGTGGCGATCCTTGGCGTTGCGACCGGGCTGACCTGGGGAACGGGGTATCAGACTGCCCATGATGTCATCGCCGGGCATGATGTGCCGCTGTGGTTCGGAGCAGCCAAATTCATGGCGACGCTGGCCACGGCGGTGTCCGGCTTGCCCGGTGGCATATTCGCGCCGTCCCTATCCGTAGGGGCAGGGATCGGCGATGTCCTTCGCGGCATCTTTCCCGACTATCCACCAGGCGCAGTCGTTCTGCTAGGCATGGTCGCCTATTTCACAGGGGTGGTGCGCGCCCCTTTGACGGCTGTCATCATCATATCGGAAGCCACCGCCAGCCGGGGCCTCATGATCCCACTGCTTGGGGCAGCCCTGATGGGTGATTTTGCGGCTCAGCTTATAAGCAAGGAGAAGCTCTACCATGGCCTGGCGCAGCGCTTCTTGCTGGGGGCGCCATCCCGATAAAAAGGGGTTCTATCATCAAATTCGCAGCCGCCTCAAATCAGATAGCTGACGGTCCGGACCTTGATGTCAAAGATTTGGTGCTGAACGACCGATTTGGGGTCGGAGGGTGAGATCTGCGAAGTAATTGCGATGGCTGAATAATCCGCCGCTTTGTCTAAGGGCACCCGCGCATCCAAAGCGGCAGTTGGTAGATCCGCGTCTTCTTGATCCCGTTGATCTGGGGCCATGCCGCTCCGGGCCACACCAGAGCATGCCTTCCGACCAGAAGGCATATTTGCGCAGCTCATGCACCACCGGATGATCGTCGCCTACCACCCGAGCGGGCAGCGGTAGGTCGCCGCGATCGAAAATCCGGGTTTCGGCGCCGAAGAATTGCAGGAGGCACAGCCTCTTCCACGGCCAGGCGCGAAGGTGGTTGGTTCGGCCCCAGGCCAATGGCTGAGCGCTGCAGCGCAAATGCTTTGTCCAGAGCTGGAAAGGTGATCGGGTGCAGCGAGTTCGCGCAGTCTCATGCGGACATTTGGCGCATGAGAAATTTGATTGTCACCAAAATGGATCCAATTCTTTGCCTGCTTCCATCCACTAAATTGGCGTTCACGGGGCTGTCTACCCGACCGACTACGGTACATGCTTGACTTCGCGAACGGCGCCATCCAACAGCTTGATCGACCTTGGGGAAGGTCGAAACGGGGGAAATTCAATGAGATCGATCTATGTTGCGCTGGCATGCGCGATGGCCTTGCCGACCTTGGCCCATGCGCAGTCCGCGACGCCTGCTCCCGGGACGCTCGCGGTGGGGCCAACGGCTGGCAGCATCCTGCGAACCGGCACGGAAATACAGTTGAAGCTTGAGGAGCCGCTGACAACGGAAGGCAAGAAGCTGCGCGTGGGCCAGCATTTCAGGCTTTCCGTGATCGAGCCGGTTACCGTCGATGGACAGGTCGTCATCCCGGTTGGATCGCCTGCCATGGGCGAGATAACCGAGGTGCGCAACAAGGGCATGTGGGGCAAATCGGGCCATCTGACCGCGAGCCTGCTCAATGTGAGCGTCAATGGCCGCCAGATCAGGCTCAGCGGGACGTTCGACGACAAGGGCGTTACCGGGACCGCGGGTGTCGTCGCTGCCGTCGCCTTCGTGCCCGTCGTCGGTTTCTTCACCACCGGCACCAGCGCAAAAATCGCCGCCGGTTCGCAGGTCAAGGGATTTATCGGCGAGGATGTCCCCCTGGTCTTTGCCGAAGCGGTTGCCGCACCGGCCATGCCCGTTCCTGTCGCAACGGCAGCCTCCGCGCCAACGGGCGCGAAATAAAACAGTTCAATCGGTAAGGATGAAGATCATGCGTTCAGTTCTGTTCGCGGCGCTGGCCGTCGCTGTTGCCACACCGGCACTTGCCCAACCGGCTCCGGCCGCGCCCTTGGTGAACGAGGATGTCGGTGTGCCGGTATTTCCCTATGACATTACCGATCGTCCCTATGAGGTTCTCGGTGAAGTGAAGGCCGGTGTCCGCAAGGCCACGGTCTTCAGCAAATCGCCCTCGCAGGAGAAGATCTACAAGGAGCTGTGGGAGCGCGCACAGAAGCTGGGCGCGGATGCGGTCGTCAAGGCGCAATATGGCGATGCCCATGTGTCGGCTTTCAGCTGGGGCAAGGCCAACGCGACCGGTGTTGCCGTGAAGTTCTTATCAGCCGGTGCCACCCTCGCGCCTGTTGGCGTGTCCGGCAGCAACTGATTTCCATGCTGCGGGCCGTGTTGCTTTCGGGTCTCCTGCTGACGAGCCAATTGGCGCTCGCGCAGGAGATCCCGGCCACGGCCGGATCCGGTTCGATTTCCTCCGACCAGCCTCCACGCTGGATTCGCGGCACGGATGTCGAACTCATGGTCATCAAGGAGGTGAACAGCCGGTCTGCGAAAGCAGGAGATCGATTCAGGTTGCGCGTCAATTCTCCGGTCATGTCGGAAGGGGTGGAGATCATCCCCGTCGGGACCATGGCCTGGGGTGAGGTGATTTCGGCGCAAGGTACAAGTGCCGCCGGGGGCAAGGGGCAGATCAGCTTGCGCCTGCTTCATCTCGATACGCGCTGGGGGCCTGTCGCGCTGAGCGGCACGAAGGGTGCGGAAGGCGACGCCAATACCGGGGGCGTCATTCTGGGCGTACTCGGTTTTGGACTTCTGGGGCTACTCAACAAAGGCGGCAATGCCACGTTCAAGGCCGGCGATATCATTCATGGCTATATCACAGAAGGCGAGGCTCCCTTGGCAGCGCCGCTTTCGATCGCATACTGACCATAGTTGGGGGCGGTTTTTCCGATCGGAGCGTGACCCATATCGGTGCCGGGCGCGGCCGCATATCCAGACAGGCGCTGGCAGCCCCGTTGCAAGCCTTACGATTCCTGTAGCTCTTCGCTGCGCCAGCCGACAGACGACAGGCTGTTGGACCGGCCGTTAATCTGAATGACATCAACTTGCGGGCACAGATGGTCAAATGGATGCTGTGCGAGCGAAATTGGAGCAACTCATTGCGGCACGGCGTGATAGCTATGCCGGCATTTCTGCGCTCATTGGACGGAATCCGTCTTATATTCAGCAATTTATCCGACGGGGAACACCGCGCAAGCTGGACGAGCAGGATCGCCGTATTCTCGCCCATTATTTCGGCGTTTCCGAAGAAGAGCTTGGAGGAAATGAAGGGCCACCGCTCACACAGGCACCGGCGGGGCATCCGATTGCTGTTCCGATCCTCTCCCTCGGTGCATCGGCCGGTCACGGGTCCTTGGAGGAGCAGGAGCAGTCGAGCGCCAGCATGTGTTTCGACTCCCGATGGTTGCGAGCCTTGGGGGTGAAGCCGGATCGCATCTCGATCATCCACGTCCAAGGCGAGTCGATGGCTCCCACCTTGTGCGACGGTGACGAGATCATGATCGATCATGACGATGGCGCGTCGCGGATGCGGGATGGCATCTATGTCCTGCGTTTGGATGACGTACTGATGGTCAAGCGTGTGGCCATCGGGCCGCTCCGAGGGCAACTCTCTGTCGGTAGCGACAATCCCGCTTATCCCCAATGGAAGGATATCGACCCGGACACCATCCTGACCATCGGCCGTGTGGTGTGGTACGGTCGCCGGCTGCAGCGACGCGCCTGATTCCATTGAAGGCCGGTCCCAAGCTGCCTCAAATCTTGTAAATTTCCCATACGGATTGCTAGATTATCGTAGGAAAATCCTACGAGTTAACCATATATTAATTGGGGGAAACGGACATGGGGTGGGGCCGTGGGATCATTCGATATGGGGGACCGGGAGGACGCGATGGAGTCCTTCCGAATAGCACAGCGCTTTATTGACGCGGCGAGGGGGGTGGTCACCCTTCGCGACCTGGAACTGCTGATGGAGCAGGTCGCAACGGAGATGGGCTTCGATCACTACGCCCTTATTCACCATGTGGACCATCGCCTGGGTTCCAAGGCAGCGTCGATAAGGCTGGAAAATTACCCCGAACCCTGGGTCGAGTGCTTTCTTGAGAAGCAATTATATTCCTGGGATCCGATTCATATGGCCAGCTATGCCACAAACATCGCCTTTGCCTGGTCCGATGTCCCGAACATGATCCAGCTTACGAAGAAGCATAAGGAAGTGCTCGAAACGGCGGCGGTGGAAGGCCTTGGCGATGGGGTTACCGTTCCCGCCAATCTGCCAGGCGAAGCCAATGGCTCTTGCAGCTTTGCGGTTCGCACCGGGAAAGCGCTTCGACGCGAGTATATGGGCGCGGTCCAGCTGATCGGCTCCTTTGCGTTCCAGACCGCCCGGAATCTGGCGATCGAGGCGGCTGCGTCCGTCAGGACTTTGCAAAAGGTGGCTTTGAGTCCCAGGCAGCTCGATTGTGTCCTGCTGGCGGGACGCGGCAAGTCCGACTGGGAAATCGCGACGATCCTCGGCATCAAGGAGGACACCGTCACCCAGCATCTGGATACGGCCCGCGAGCGCTATGGCGTGGCGAGGCGCGTGCAACTTGTCCTGCGCGCCGTGCATGACGGGCAGTTAGCCCTGTGCGATCTGCTCTGACCATCCCCCTTTAGAGGGAATTTTCGATCGGTCCATTATGAACAAGATGAACTCTCCATAGCGGAGGGTTTTATGGTTCATCTGGTCAATTCACGAAATGTCAATTCTTATAGGAAACCTCTTGAATCCATGTTCATGGATAGAAAGAGGGTGTTCATCGATATTCTAAAATGGGATATCCATTCGGAGGGAACATATGAGCGCGATCAGTTCGATGATGAATATTCAGAATATCTGATTATATCGGACAAGTGGACTGACGCTCATATGGGTTCTGTCAGGCTTCTTCGAACGGACAGGCCACATATTTTGGGGACTCTGTTTCCCCACCTTTGCGATATCCCGGTGCCCACGGGACCTTCTATCCGGGAAATTACCCGCCTGTGCCTGTCCCCCCGGCTTCGAGCAGCGGAAAGGCTCGAGGTTCGCAACAGACTGGCGACAGCGCTGGTCGAATATGCGCTTTTGACCGGCATCACCAGCTATACCGGCGTGGCGGAAATGGGATGGCTGACGCAAATCCTGGCCCTCGGATGGCGTTGCGATCCGCTGGGCATTCCCAAACCCGTCGGCAAGTCATTGCTGGGCGCGCTCCAGATTCATGTCGGCACCGAGACGATCCGCCTTCTACGCCAGGCCGGCACCTATACCAGCTCCGGATTGAAACTTGGGTCCCAGCCCAAAGCGGCCTGACTTTTTCAAAAAAGGATTTTCCCATGTACTCGCCAAATAACATTGGCGCGAGCGACGGCGCGCGCCTGAAGGATCTGATATCGGTCTATGCTGCGGGACTCCGCGCAAACGGCTATGTCATCATTCCCGACCTCGTGGATACGCGGATCGTGGAAGAACTGGACGAAGAGCTTGCCCATCGCTTTTCTTCAACGCCCTTCTGCGAAGGCCCCTTTTACGGATCGCATACCAAACGCTTCGGCCGATTGCTTGCCCGCTCGCGTCACGCCGCTTCGCTCGTTCAGCATGAACTCATTATCGGGATCGTGCGTGAAATTCTTCAACCCCATTGCGACGTCATCCAGCTCAATCTGACCCAGGCGGTGGAGGTCCATCCCGGCTCCCCGGCCCAGGTGCCGCACCGCGATCAAGATATGTGGCAGGGTCTCAAGGGGGAGGTGGAATATCTCGTCAACATCATGTGGCCGACGACGCACTATACCCAGGAAACCGGAGCAACCATTTTTTGGCCGGAGAGCCATCGCCAACAGGATGAAATGATCCTGCCGGATCAGAATGCCATGGATGCCGAAATGCAACCGGGATCGGCGCTTCTCTATCTGGGCTCAACCCTGCACAGTGCGGGTCATAATCGTAGCGCACAGATCAGGCGTGGCGTCATCGTCAGCTATTGCCTGGGATGGCTCAAGCCCTATGAAAATCAGTGGCTGGCTTATCCGCCCGAGGTTGCGAGGCATTTTTCGCCCGAACTGGCCGCGCTCGTCGGCTATCAGCAGCATCGCCCGAATCTGGGCAATTATGAAGGGCGCTGTCCTTCCATCCTCCTCCAGGATGAAGTTCCCGACAATCTGCACGCTGTCGATAGCCTGCGACCCGATCAGATAGACCTGATCGCCCAATATGTGGCCAGCCGGGAAAAGGGCCGTCCTGAATTGCTAGCCGGAGGCGCATAGATGGCCAACGCATTTCCCTTCACCCTTGAAAATCCCGACAGAACGATCGAGGCGATGGCCGACGAAGTAATCGCTCGGATCAAAACAAAGGCGAGGGAAGCCATTCCTTCGCCCGTCACGAACCCGGTGCCCTTCGGTTCCAATGCCGAACTGGCCCGAGCTTTGATCCGTCTGCGCAGACGTCGCGATCGGTTGCTTGGCTCGGAGTTATTCGCCGATCCGGTTTGGGACATGCTTCTCGACCTCTTCGTCAACACAGATACGCAACGCAATATCAGTGTGTCGAGTCTGTGCATCGCGGCTGCGGTACCTCCCACCACAGCATTGCGGCATATGGCCGTGATGGAACGACGGGGCATAATCGAAAAGCGGAAAGACCCGCATGACGATAGACGGGTCTTTATCATCCTCACGCCGGAATGGCATGCAAAGGTCGACCGGTTGATGACATCCTGGATGTCCGAAGGCGTTAAGGCTGCCTGACCGGGAGAGCCGCAATCGTCAAAGGGTGTCGCGGAACAGTCCACGGCACTCGAAATATTGGAGATGACGATTGCGGCTCATGGACGCAAGCGACAGGCAAGGAATGGGCTATCGCCGCCCGAACAGTGCCTTCCCCAGCATCGCGAAGGCGCCGATAAAGACCCAGGCGACCATGAAATGCCCGGCCACAAAGGGCCAGCCATAACCATGGTCGCCACTGGTTGCCGCAATGATTGCCGCTGCCAGCGTAACCAGGACGATAAGACGCCATGTCGGCCGATTTTGCCGTTTCATTCGCATGCTATGCCGTCGCCATCCCGGTCCAGGCGGCGTGAATAGCCCGCCTCGCCTGCCATGATTGGTGCGGCACCCGCGGCACGTGCCTGGGCGCAACTGGCATAATATCCGCCGACACTACCATAAGATTGATAGGAACGGCTGGACCTCGAAGAGGCACGGCGTCGGGTGCCGGTGCGTCTCGATCCTCGCCGCCGGGCTTCAACCTCGGTTTCACCACAGACACTCATCGCCGCCAGGAGCGACAGAAGAAACAATCGCCTATTCATCATTTTCCCCCGATTCGGATGGGGCTTATGCCGTGAGTATTTAGGCGGTGTCGATGCCCCGGTCATATCTTCAGGCGGCTTCGCATTGTCGTGACGGCTAAATTTGCGGCAATGAGGTCTGTTCAAACGTTGGTTTTTGAACCTTCAGGTTGCAAGCTGACATTTCGCAACGCCACTTGAGGGGTCTGGAACGGAAAAGCTGTCCATCAGGAACCTCGGATTTAAAAATTCGCGGCAGAGTGACTACATTGGGCCGGACGTTCTCAAACACCTGGCGACTTCTTTGCATGCGAGTCGGGCCAGCTTCAAATGGATTGCGGCCTTGATTACCCTGGCGCAAATCTGGTGCCACTTTGCAGTGTAGCTGCCAGATGCGGTCGGCTGCGCGGTGTTGGAATGAACACCCTGCCAATGGCGAACGCGCGCCGATATTCACTCCTTCTTAGCATTCTGTTCACTATGATCGTTTAGAAGCGACCGATCCGGGAGAGGCTGTCGCGTGCTCAAGGTATTACAGATAGGATATAAGCCTCGTGAAACACGTCACCCGGTGCTGATACCGGCGCGGATGCACGTGGGCCCATCCTGGATCGAAGTGGTCATCCACAATCTGTCCTCCGGTGGCGCACTCGTCGCATCTGACGAAGCCCCTGATCGCGGCACTTATGTAGAGATCCGGCGTGGGCGACAGACGATTATAGGGCGGGTCGTCTGGCGAAAGGATCGCTTTTTCGGGATCCAGGCGCAGGGCAGGCTCGACATCGCTGCCATAATCAACGAACCGCGCTTGGCTTCCCGCCCCCGATCTGCGAACGATCCCGGGTCTTCCTATGAGCGCCGAGTACAGCCGAGAATGGATGCAGATGTTCGCATCGCACGCCAATTGGAGAGCAGCCGACGTTGGTCAGCGGCATTCCAATTTGGTGTGTTCGTGGTCCTCGCCCTCATTGCTGCAAGTTTTGCTGCCAGTGAACTTTATGATGTCCTCTCGCGACCGTTCTCCGAACTGGAAAGTCACCTCTAGCGTTCCATCTCATCTTGTGGCCGCGCGCGGAAAAATTTGACGCTTCGCTGCTTTGGACGACAGAACTCGCCGATGGACATCCCCTCGCCAGTCTGTTTTTTCACCTATCCTTTCAAATAGCTGACGGTCCGGATCTGGACATCGATAACCGGCGCTTGAATGGCGACTTTGGTTTAGGGTTTCGGGCGCTTGCGTACGAAAGCCTCCCATGCAGGAACCCGCGATTCCAGCAGGTTGCCCTATGGGGATTTATGCTTCCGGCTGGTTCGGCTGGATAAGAGAGGCGCGCTGATCGACGCGTGACAGCGGCAGAACGGCAGATGTTGGGATAGGTAAGAGGCGTGGTCGGCGCTCTGACCATGATGATGCCAAGAGCCGACACCGGCTCTGTTGGAGACGGACGCAGGCCTTGCTGTTGGCCACCGCATCGGATGCGGGGTCACAGTGGTTGTTCGATCAGCCGGATCATGACGCGGATTCCCGGATCGGCAGGGACGAGTGCGGCGGTGCTCGTGGCTGACCCCAGCGGGCGAAGGTTTCGATGATGATCATGCGCCCGCCACAGCACGGGCATGGTGGGCAGGTGTCGAGCAGCGTTTCAGATGTCGGGAACTCTGGCTCCGACGGGACGGCCAGTAGCCTGCGGGCGAGCGCGAGATTGTCCTTGCGGGCGGCGCTGGCGAGCAGGCCGTAGTGACGGATGCGGTGGAAGCCGCGCGGCAGGACATGGAGCAGGAAGCGACGGATAAACTCATCGGCGGCCAGGGTCATGATGCGGTGGCGTTCCGCGCCGTCGCGTCGGTAATCCTTGCAGCGGAAGGTGACGCCGTTCTCGTCAAAGGCGACCAGGCGCCGGTTCGAGATGGCGACGCGGTGGGTGTAGCGCGAGAGATAGGCGAGCACCGCCTCCGGTCCGGCAAAGGGCGGCTTGGCGTAGACCACCCAGCGCTTCTTCCGCACCGGCGCCAGGTGCCGCAGGAAGGTGCGACGGTCGGCCACATCGGCCATGGCTCCGAAGAAGGCGAGCCGCCCCGTATCATGGAGGGCGGTCAGCCGGGTGAGGAAGAGGCGGCGGAACAGTTTCCCCAGCACGCGCACCGGCAGGAGGAAGGCGGGACGCGAGGAGATCCAGCGGGTTCCATCAAGCGCGATGCCGCCGCCCGGCACGATCATGTGGACATGGGGATGGTGGGTCATGGCCGATCCCCATGTATGGAGCACGGCGGTGATGCCGATCCGGGCGCCCAGATGTCTGGGGTCGGCGGCGATGGTCAGCATCGTCTCCGAGGCCGCCCGGAACAGCAGATCGTAGAGCAGCGCCTTGTTCTGCCACGCGATGTCGGCAACTTCGGCCGGTAGCGTGAAGACGACATGGAAGTAGCCCACGGGCAGCAGGTCGGCCTCGCGCTCCGCCAGCCAGGTGCGCGCGGCGGCGCCCTGGCACTTCGGGCAGTGCCGGTTTCGGCAGCTGTTATAGGCGATCCGCCAATGCCCACAGTCCTCGCAGGTTTCGACATGACCACCCAGCGCCGCGGTTCGGCAGGTCTCGATCGCGGACATCACCTTGAGCTGGTGCAGGCTCAGATGACCGGCATGCGCGGCCCGGTAAGCCGGCCCAGCAGAGCGGAAGATATCGGCGACCTCCAGGTCGGGGCGCACCGGCTCAGCCGGCGGGCGTCTTGCCCTCCATCAGCGCCATGAGTTGGTCGAGCGGACCCGACACGGCGTGGATCGTCCGGGTGGATACCTTGGTGTAGAGCGCGGTCGTTTCGAGCTTGCTGTGCCCCAGCAGGACCTGGATCACGCGGATATCGACATCCTGCTCCAGCAGATGGGTGGCAAAGCTGTGACGCAGCGTGTGCGGGCTGACGCGTTTGCGGATGCCGGCCACCTCGGCCGCTTCCTGAACCGCGCGGTGCAGTTGCCGCGTCGAGATCGGGTCGGTGATATTCTGGCCCGGGAACAGCCAGCCATGCGGGATCAGGACCCCGCGCTTCCTGCCTTCACGCCACCACATCCGCAGCAGTTCGAGCAACTGCGGCGAGAGCATGGCGTTGCGGTCCTTGCCACCCTTGCCCTGTTCAACGCGGATCAGCATGCGCTTGCTGTCGATATCGTCGATCTTGAGGTGGGCGACCTCCGATACGCGCAGGCCTGCGCCATAGGCCACGCCCAGCGCTGCCTTATACTTGATGCCCGGCGCCGCCTGGAGCAGCCGTGCAGCCTCCTCGACGCTCAACACTTCGGGCAGCCGGGGCACAATGCGGGTGATCACCAGCGCCCGCGACAGATCCCGCCGCTTGAGCGTGACCGTATACAGGAAGCGGAGCGCCGACACCGTGCCGTTGATGGTGGTCGGCCTGACGCCACTTTCATGCTGCATCAGCTGGAAGCGGCGCAGATCCTCTTCCGTCGCCGTATCGGGAGGGCGACCGAGAAAGGCGGCCAGGCGCTTCACATGGCGGATATAATCCTTCTGGGTGTGGGGACCGAGACCCCGCATCATCATGTCGTGCTGCATGCGTTGACGCAGAGGGCTGATTGGAGCGGTGTTGATCGAGACGGTCATGGCAAGTTCCTCTTCGCTGAAGGAACTTCCAACGTGAGAGGGCAACCTCGCCCCGCTAAAGGCCCATATTTACCGCACTACCGCGCCCCAAGCGACCCTCCCGCGGAGCGGGTTCGTGCATGGGTCGCACTTGGCGCGTGCCACCTCATGCGATGAAGCTGCCGAGCATACGCTGACCGCCTACTTGAGCACGAATATTTTGGAGCTGAATGATCGAGAAGAGTCGCGAGCTTGCTGAGCGTGATCTTCTCATCGTGCTTCATCGTCGCCAACGCAGATGGTCGTCATTCAATTGGCCGATGCTAGTCACGCCCATAAGCCGCATGCCGCGCTCGATCTCATCCTTGAGCAAGCCGATCGCGCGCTCGACGCCGGGCTGTCCGGCCGCAGCGAGCGCGTAGAGATAGAGCCTGCCTCCCGCCGCACAACTTGCCCCTGACGCCAACGCCTTCAATATGTGCGTGCCGCGCCGAATGCCGCCGTCACAGATAATCTCTATCTCGCCGCCCACACAGTCGACGATCTCCCGAAGTTGGTCGAAGGGCGCGCGGCTCCCATCCAACTGACGACCGCCATGGTTCGAGACCATGATCGCGTCGGCGCCGATTTCTACGGCGCGTCGGGCATCGGCGGCGCTCATTATCCCTTTAAGGCAGAATTTGCCGCTCCACTCTTCGCGCAACTGTTCGGCCATCTTCCAGTCCAGCGAGGTGTCGAGCATCGAATTGAAATAGTTTGCGATGGAAATGGCTTCGCCCGTGCCCTCCCGCACATGGGTGTCGAGGTTTGGTAGGGAGAATTTTTCGCGAAAGAGATAATCGAGCGCCCAACGCGGCTTGGCCGCGTAGGACAGGATCGAAGAGGGGGTGAACCGGGGGGGCGAGGTGAAGCCACTGCGCGCACAACGCTCGCGCTTGCCCGATACTATCGTATCGACGGTGAGCGCAATCGCGTCGAAATTTGCAGCCTTGCACCGCTCGATCATCGAACGATTCAGCCCGCGATCCTTGTGATAGTAGAATTGAAACATCTTGGGTGTGGGAACAAGCGCGGCGATTTCCTCGATGCTCACCGTTGCAAGGCTTGAAATCCCGAACCACAAGCCGAACTTTGCAGCCGCTTGCGCGACGGCACGTTCGCCATGCCAGTGAAAGATCCGTTGCAAGGCGGTTGGCGAAAGGATGAGCGGCAGGGCGCTTCTACGCCCCATGATGGTGACGGCGGGATCGATTTCCGCAACGCCGGCCAGCACATCTGGTACAAGATCGCAATCGGCATAGGCCGCGCTGTTTCGGACCTTGGTAATCTCGTCGTCGGCCGCGCCGTCGATATAGTCAAAGACAGGCCAGGGAAGACGTTTCTTCGCTAGCCTTCGAAGGTCTTCGACATTGTGGCAATCACTTAGCCGCATGGCCCTATGTAATGGCACGCCGCGCGATCGTGCAACATCACTTTGTGAATGTGGAAGGAGACGCGAGGGAAGGCTGCCCGGCACTGGCTAGCACCAGGTCATCCCAGGTCGCTGGGTCATCGAGCGACCAGTATGGAACCTGTCACCGGTCCTCTCAGCGGCCTCTATCTGGAAGGGCTTGAACCGTCCCTGCATCGCCGGGCGGTTCACGTTTCAAATAAGCGGAGCGTCCGCTGTGGAGGATGCAAATCTGACTGCTGAACGGCTTGTTGGGGTCGACCCCGGCTTTTCGGTGTTGCGTCGCGTTACATTGATGGGTTTGCCGAACGCCTCTATGGGTAAAGATCGAAATTAGCGCTTTGGAGAGGCACGCATGTCGTTAAACCGCTTTCCACGATTGCAGGCGGACGATGACCGTATTGCCCTCATCGAGGGCGACCGCCAGATCGCTTATGGCACGCTGAACGACGAAATTAACCGCCTTGCCCACGGATTGCTGGGAAGCAAAAGGGATCTGGAGGAGGAGCGCGTCGCCTTCTTCCTGCCGGCCAGCACGGATTATGTGGCCGTCATGCACGGCATCTGGCGCGCGGGCGGGATCGCGGTCCCCCTCAATGTCGCGGCAACCACGGCCGAACTCGACCATTATCTGGGGTGCGCGCAGGCGACGCGGCTGATCGCCCATGCCGAGCATCACGCCATGCTGGACCCGCTATGCGCCGATCTGGGCATCCAATTGTTGCAGCCGAGCGACCTCAGGACGAGCGCGACGGGCACCCTTCCGCCCATCGCGGACGACCGCCGAGCGATGATGGTCTTCACCAGCGGCACCACCAACAAACCCAAGGGCGTGGTGACGACCCATGGCAATATCCGGGCGCAGATCACCGTGCTTCTGGACGCCTGGGGCTGGTCGAATAGGGACCGCATCCCCTTGTTCCTGCCGTTGCATCATGTCCACGGCATCATCAACGTCCTGAACTGCGCCCTTTGGGCGGGCGCGACGGTGCATCTTTTCCGCGGTTTCGACGCGCCGGCCATCACCGCCCATGTCGCTGCGGGGGATTATTCGGTCTTCATGGCGGTGCCGACCATCTATGTGAAGCTGCTCGACTATCTGGATGGTCTGGAAGAAGAGGTGGGGCGGGCGATTTGCGACGGCTTTGCCGCCATGCGCCTCAACGTGTCCGGCTCGGCGGCTTGCCCGGTGCCGTTGTTCGAACAATGGCGGGCGCGGACGGGCCAGGTGCTGCTGGAGCGCTACGGCATGACCGAGATCGGCATGGCCCTGTCCAATCCCTATCATGGCGAGCGGCGGGCGGGCCATGTCGGCCAGCCCTTGCCCGGCATCCAGGTGCGCCTCTTCGGGGAAGATCACCAGCCGATTGGCGAGCAGGGGACGCCGGGCGAAATCCGGGTCAAGGGACCCAATGTCTTCCGCGAATATTGGGACAATGAGCGGGCCACGCGGGAGAGCTTTCGCGACGGTTGGTTCTGCACCGGCGACATGGCCGTCATCGAGCAGGGCTATTTCCGGATCATGGGCCGGACCTCGATCGATATCATCAAGTCGGGCGGCTATAAATTGTCGGCGCTGGAGATCGAAGCCGTGCTGCTTGCCCATCCCGCCATCGCCGAAGCGGCTGTGATCGGCGTGGAGGATGAGACCTGGGGCGAGAAGGTGGTGGCGTTCATCGTGTTGCGGCAAGGTCGGCGGGCGGACCCGGACGAGATCATGCAATGGTCCGCGGGGCCTTTGTCCTCCTACAAGATTCCTCGCCTGATCCGCATCGTCGACAGCCTGCCGCGCAACGCGATGGGAAAAGTGACAAAGCCAGATCTGAAAACGCTGTTCATCGCCGGCGCTTGAGCCCTGTGAATGATCGGTCCACTGTGCGGCAGCGGTCAAGGGCTACCGCTCCGTGCAGCAGAAGGGCGCATAATGCGTGAAGTCGGAGAAAAATTTCCTACGGAAGGCGATACGTCCAGGGTCGGCCCGCTCAGATTTCGTTAGATGAGTTGGGGATAGCGGCGGTGCAGCGCCTGGCTCGCGCCCGGTAGCGTGATGGCTCTGAAGTCCCGCATTCTCCGGATCTGGAGCGCGCTGCCGTCGGACGGGTCACGATCGATGCTCGATCACTCTCCCCAGAAATCTTTCGAGAGGGTTCGGGATGCGATCGTCAAATTTCGGTGCGGCACTGGTTTTGGCTGCATTTTCAATTTCAGCAGCACATGCGGATCAGGGCGGGCCATCGGGATCGAATGCCCCAGTTTATGGCACATACGGCTTTGACGAAGGCGGAATGGACCGTGATGCGCGGCCGGGCGAGGATTTCTCTCGCTATGCGAATGGCAATTGGGACGAGCGCACGCCGATCCCGGAGGACAAGGCCAGCTTCGGCATGATCAACGTCCTCGAAGACCTTTCGCGCGAGCGAACAAGGGCGATCCTCGACGCGGCCCGTAAGGACCCGTCAAATAAGATTGGTGCGGCCTATTCCAGCTACATGGACGGCGCCGCTGTGGAGACAGCCGGTCTCAATCCGATCACGCCGTGGCTTCGCCAAATCCGGAATCTGCGCAACAAAGCTGGCCTTGCGACCCTTATGGCGAAGGCCAATCGCAATGGTGTTGCCGGTCCGTTCCGCCTCTACGTTGGCCAGGACGACAAGAACCCCGACACTTATATCCTTAAGCTGAGCCAGGGTGGCTTGGGCCTGCCGGACCGCGACTATTATCTCGACCCCAGCGACAAAATGGTCGCAAACCGGACGGCATATCGCGCGCATCTTTCACACATGCTGACCCTGATAGGTGAACCTGACGCGGACAGCCGTGCCGACGCCTTGATGGCGTTCGAAACCGAGCTAGCGAAGCTCCACTGGCCGCGGGTCCAAAGCCGCGAAGTCGACAAAGTCTACAACAAGACCACGCTTGCCAAATTAATGGTAGACGCGCCCGGGTTCGACTTCGCCGTCTATTTTGCGGCGAACGGGATCAAACCCGCCGACATGATTGTCGCCCAGCCCAGCGCGATCGCGGGGGAGGCCGCGCTCATCGCGAGGACACCGCTTCGGGTTCTGAAGGACGCATTGATCGTGCGGAGCCTCCATGCCTATGCCGATTTCCTGCCGGATCGTATCGGGAATGAAGATTTCGCCTTCTACGGAACGATTCTGGCCGACACGCCAATGCGGCCGGAACGCTGGAAGCGTGGCATCGATTTTCTCAAAGGAGCCTTGGGTGAGGAGGTCGGGAAGGCCTATGTCGCCCAATATTTCCCGCCGGAGACCAAGGCGGCGATGGAGGCACTGGTCCAGAATGTGATCACGGCCATGGGGCGTCGGATCGATCGGCTGACGTGGATGAGTGATGCGGCAAAAATCCGGGGACGCCGCAAGCTGGCTGCATTCACGGCCAAGGTCGGCTATCCAGATCGATGGCGCGATTATTCAGCCCTGACCATCAAGTCGGACGATCTTTTCGGCAATGCGCTCCGCGCCAACCAGTTCGTTTTCGACTATCAGGTGGGTAAGCTTGGCAAGCCGATCTATCGATGGGAATGGGGAATGACGCCGATGGAGATCAACGCCTATGCCAATTTTGGCAAGGTAGAGATCGTTTTCCCCGCGGCCATCCTGCAACCACCCTTTTTCGATCCCAACGCCGATCCCGCGGTCAACTATGGCGCAATCGGGGCGGTGATCGGCCACGAGATCAGCCATCATTTTGACGACCAGGGTTCAAAATATGATGAGACGGGCAAGCTCAACCAATGGTGGAGCGATGCCGATGTCGCTGCATTCAAGGCGCTCAGCGGACGTCTTGTCGAACAATTCGACCGATATGAGTCCTTTCCCGGTGTGCACGTGAAGGGGGCCATGACTCTGGGTGAGAATATTGGCGACCTGGCGGGTCTGGCCGTTGCTCTCGACGCCTATCATGCGTCACTGGGCGACAAACCGGCCCCGGTCATCAACGGGAAAACCGGCGACCAGCGCTTCTTTCTCGGATGGGCGCAGGTGTGGCGGATCAAATACCGGGAGGCCGCTCTGCGCCAACGGCTCGTCACAGATTCCCACTCTCCAGCTGTTTTTCGGACTTCCACGGTTCGAAATTTCGATGAGTGGTATGACGCGTTTAAGCCTGAGGTAGGTGAGAAGCTCTATCTGTTGCCCAAGGAGCGCGTCAAAATCTGGTGAGTGAGGTCGAGGGCAAGCTATCAAGCAGGCTTCAGGATTCAAATCGTTCATGGCAGATTTCGTTGACCAGTTGTTTTAAATGGTCGATCCGCTCCGAAATCCAGTTCAATTCATCGACGTTTATCTTGAAATGATCTGAGTATCGGGCATCAACATACGCAACACGAAGTAATTCAAAGCAGCGACGAGCGAATTTTGTATCTCGCGGCCAAGCTGCAGTCAGTCTTGAGTCCAGTTGTTCGCATCGCGATCGAAGCAAATTTAGCTTGTGCGATTTAGGCGCATAGAGCGTCGCGACGAGTTGAAAACAATTGTACAACTGCTCGGCCGCTTGATGATACAGGAACGCAGCTTTATTGTTCATTCCGCCTCCCATTGCGTAACCAGCCAAAGTTTGGAAGTCTTCCGCACTCGGAAAGCATTTTTCAAAATGATATTGGGCCTCAGCTCGGGCTTCGTCCTCCGGTAAGGTGGTCGGCTTCTCGAATGGATGGTCGGGCGCTTCATAAAGCGCAATGCCATCGCGTAGAATGTCCTTGAAGAATGGGCGGCCCTTCTTCAATTGTTTGTTCACGTCGGTCAAGCTGTGCGTGATGATGTTTGCTGGCGCGCTCAACTTTTTAGAAATCGTGTGCGCCCGGAGCAGGTGATCCTCCGCCTTGGTCCAATATTCGAGGGGATCGGCAAGCTCCTCGTGGTTCACGACGACCAGCACATCATAGTCAGAGAAATAGCCCCCGACCGGGTCTACGACCCAATCGCCGCGCGCATAAGACCCAAAGAGAACGATCTTGAGGATTCGGCCCGCCTTGCGATGCGGGGCGTTCCTGCCTCTGATCGTATCCTCGAACTCTTCGAACAATATGCGGCGGATTTCGCCGAGCTCCTGCTGTTTGCGTTCGGGCAGATGGTCGAGGGACGTCTTCATGGCCGCAGATTCCCTCCTTGGCGCGGAAAAGCCAAGAAAAATATGCGCCTTGCATCGATCAGGCAGCTTGTAAGCCGTCGCAATCCAGCGGCTCATATCGCTCAATGTCCCAGCATTCAGGCAGTTCGCGCATCCCGAATCATTGGCCTGCCGCACCATCGCGCCGGTGCAAGTCGGCATTTAGCTGCGGAGTTTACGCAGCTAAATGC
>NZ_JALDYQ010000086.1:0-18555 GCF_032153725.1 Sphingobium sp.
CCGGGGTGACGAGGAATAATCGTCCACAAATGGCCAGCATCCGCCAACTTGCACACAAAGAAAAAGGGCGCCACCTCCCGGCAGCGCCCTCTTCAACCTTCAGGCCCCCGCAGGCGAAGGATCGCCGAACGGCCCCTTCCTCCGCCGCGTCTTGGGGATGGAGGAGCCCGCCGCCGGGATCACCGAAGGCTTGATCGTCGTGCCATCGTCGCGGGTGATCTCACCCTTGTCGAGCAGCGTCTTGATCTCTTCGCCGGACAGCGTCTCATATTCCAGCATCGCATTGGCCAGCAGATGCAACTGGTCCTCATGGCCCTTCAGCACTTCCTGCGCCCGGGCATAGCCCTGCTCGACCAGCCCGCGAATTTCCTTGTCGATCAGCTTCGCCGTCTCGTCCGACATATGGACGCGCTGGCTCTGCGAGTAACCGAGGAAGGTTTCGCCCTGCTGCTCCTCATATTGCAGCGGACCCAGCTTGTCGGACATGCCCCACTGGGTGACCATGTCGCGCGCCAGCTTGGTCGCGTACTGGATATCGCCCGAAGCACCGCTCGACACCTTGTCATAGCCGAAGATGATTTCCTCGGCGACGCGCCCACCCATGGCGACGGCCATGTTCGCGTGCATCTTGTCGCGATGATAGCTGTAGCTGTCCCGCTCCGGCAGGCGCATCACCATGCCCAGCGCGCGGCCGCGCGGGATGATCGTCGCCTTGTGGATCGGGTCGGACGCCGGTTCATGGACCGCGACGATGGCATGGCCCGCCTCATGATAGGCGGTCATCTTCTTCTCATCGTCGGTCATGACCATGGAGCGGCGCTCGCTGCCCATCATGACCTTGTCCTTGGCCGCCTCGAACTCGTCCATCGCGACCAGACGCTTGCCGCGACGGGCAGCCATCAGCGCCGCCTCGTTGACGAGGTTGGCGAGGTCGGCGCCGGAGAAACCGGGCGTCCCACGCGCGATGGTGCGCGGATTGACGTCCGGCGCCAGCGGCACCTTCTTCATATGCACGGCCAGAATCTTCTCGCGCCCCTCGATATCCGGGCGCGGCACCACGACCTGACGGTCGAAGCGGCCCGGCCGCAGCAGCGCAGGGTCCAGCACGTCGGGGCGGTTGGTCGCCGCGACGATGATGATGCCCTCATTCGCCTCAAAGCCGTCCATCTCGACCAGCAACTGGTTCAGCGTCTGCTCGCGCTCGTCATTGCCGTTGCCGAGGCCCGCGCCGCGATGACGGCCGACCGCGTCGATTTCGTCGATGAAGACGATGCAGGGCGCGTTCTTCTTGGCCTGCTCGAACATGTCGCGGACACGGCTCGCGCCGACGCCGACGAACATCTCGACAAAGTCGGAACCCGAAATGGTGAAGAAAGGCACGCCCGCCTCCCCCGCGATCGCGCGGGCGAGCAGCGTCTTGCCGGTGCCGGGCGAACCGACCAGCAGCGCCCCCTTGGGAATCTTGCCGCCCAGCCGCGCAAATTTGGTGGGGTCCTTCAGGAACTCAACGATCTCCTGAAGCTCCTCGCGCGCCTCATCGATACCCGCGACGTCATCAAACGTCACCTTGCCATGCTTTTCGGTCAGCAGCTTGGCCTTGGACTTGCCAAAGCCCATGGCCCCGCCCGCGCCGCCGCCCTTCTGCATCTGGCGCAGCACGAAGAAGGCAATGCCCAGGATCAGCAGGAACGGCAGCGACTGGTAGATCAGGATCATCCAGAAGCTCGGCTGTTCCTCCGCCTGGCCCGAATATTTGACGTTATAATCGTCCAGCAGGCCGGTCAGGCCCGGATCGTTCACGGGCACGGTGCTGAACTTCTGCCCGCTCGACAGCGTGCCGGAAATCCGGTCGGTGGCGATGGCGACGTCCTTGACCTGCCCTTCCTGCACCTTGGCGCGGAATTCGGAATAAGCGATGCCGGTCCCGGCGCTCGTCGCCGTGCGGCTGTCGAACATCGAGACGAAGAGCAGCAGGGCGACAATCACCCCAGCCCAAATCATCGCGCTCTTGATCCAGGGATTACCCTGCGGGTCCTTCTCGTCGTTCATTCACCACTCTCTTTCACCCGGCAAGATAGGATGCCGCAGCAAAATCGCAAGCATGCGTCGCAGCCCCGATCAGCCCCCGACAAATTGCGACAGGGCGATATAGGCCAGGATCACCGCGATCCCCGCCGACAGGCCACAGAGCATATAGCCCGTATAAAGCAGCATCGGCGGATGGGGCCGTTCCATCCTGCGATTACGCTGTGCCGCCGAAAGAATGACACTGGCCAGCAGACCATAAGTCAGTGCCGCAAATTCCACCATGAATCGAAAATTCCCACGCTCAACTTGACTTCATTAACCAGCATAGGCGTTAAGGAAAGGTCATTGCGCGCGCCCAAATCGACGGATTGTGGGAGTAGCGCGGCGGGCCGTGGAACCTTTCCGTAACGATCCCTCACTGCCACCGCCGCTGCGGCGCGACCTTCAGGGTCCAGCGTTCCCCGCCCTTCAGCACGAGGCGGCCGATGCTCATCTTCTCCCCCCGGCGGGCGGCGGCGATCAACCGGTCGAGCGCCTCCCCGCGCGGTGGCGCTGCCTCCGGCTGCAAGCGCGCGATCATCCGCAGGATCACCCGACGCAGCAGCTCGCGCGGCAGGTCCGTCCGGTCCAGCGCCAGCCCGTCCCCGTCCGGCCGGACATGGCCTGCCTCAATCCCTTCGACCATCCAGTCGAGCGCCTCCTCTGCCTCCGCCAGCGCCGCCGCGCTGCGTCCCGCCGCCGCCGTGTCGATCCAGTCCACCCCGGCCAGCGCTGTGCGCAACGCCGCCCGGTCGAAGCGCGGATCGCTGTTCGACGGATCCTCCGCATGCGGCAACCCCCGTTCCAGCGCATAGTCCAGCAACTCCGCCTTGCGCATCCCCAGCAAAGGCCGCAGCACCACGCCCTGCCGCGCCCGCACGCCCGCCAGCCCGCCAACCCCGGCGCCCCGGTTGAGCCGCATCAGCAGCGTTTCCACCTGGTCATCGGCATGATGCGCGGTCAGCAGCCAGTCCAGCCCGCGCGCCGCGCGCCATTCCTCCAGCAAGGCATAGCGCTGCGCCCGTGCCCAGCTTTGCACATTGCCCCGCACCGCGCCCTGCGGATGCAGCGTCACATGCGCAATACCGGCATCCCCGCACCAGTCCGCGACCATCGCGGCTTCGGCCGCCGAAGCCGCGCGCAAGCCATGATCGACCGTCGCTGCCTCGACCCGTCCCGGAAAGGCCCGCGCCGCCAGATCGAGCAAGGCCATGCTGTCCGGCCCACCCGACACCGCCACGCCGAAACGGGCACCGGCGGCATCCTCCACCAGCGCCGCGATCGCCTGCCTCAACCGCGCTTCAAGATCACCGCCAGCCATGCGGGCGTCAGGCGGTACATCTGGCCCTGGCCCGGCCCTTGTCCATCATGCCGCGCAGCCCGGTCGACAGGCTGCCGCCATAGACCTGCTCCAGCTCAGCATAGACCTTGCACGCATCGGCCGGTTTCTTGAGCTGAATCAGCGCCTCGCCCAGATAGGCCAGACTGTCCGCCGCGCGATCGCCCTTCGGCCGCTTCTGATAATTTTCATAGAAAGCCACCGACGCCAGCGCAGGCTTGCCATCGTCCAGATAGGCACGGCCCAGCAGATTGGCCGCCTTGCTCGCGACCGGGGTCGAGCCATATTTGTCGACCGTCGCCTTCAGCTGCGCCTGCGCCTCGGGAAAGAATTTCGCGCCCCACAGG
Source organism: Sphingobium sp. (assembly GCF_032153725.1). Taxonomy (GTDB): domain Bacteria; phylum Pseudomonadota; class Alphaproteobacteria; order Sphingomonadales; family Sphingomonadaceae; genus Sphingobium. The sequence goes on from NZ_JALDYQ010000086.1 coordinate 3,754, forward strand.
CGGAAGCCATAGGTATAGGCGTCGTCCGCCTCATTGCCGGTCGAGGGCCGTTCGATCGCGGCGACGGCGGTCTTGCGCTCCTCGCTCGCTCCATTGGCGGCGGGCCGTGACGGCGCAGGAGCGGCCGATGCGGAAGGGCCGATGGCAGGCGGCGGCACCACGGCGGGCGCGGCGCGGCTTTCCTGCTCCGCCTTGTAGCGGTTGAAGGCATCCTCCAGCTGCTTCAGTTTAAAGCCGTTTTCCTCAACCTGCCCGGTGATCGAGGCAAGCTGCGATTCCAGCGCATTGACCCGCGCAGTCAGGTCAGCGACCGGCGTGGAAGATGGCGACCCGGGCACCACCGCGGGCGCGGCCGGACGCGTGATCTCCGCCTCCAACGGCGCGCCGGCGGGAAACACCTTGCGCTGCACTGCGCGCATTTCCTTTTCCAGCCGATCGACCCGCACATCGACACTGACATTCTGGGCCGCGCTGGGCGGCGCGAGCGCGATCAGCGCCAGTGCTGCCGTCGCGAAAAGAGCGTTACGCATGATGATCCCCGACTTGAAATGCGGCTTAACCATAGGGCGATTATCCACCCGGTAAAGCGTGACTTTGCTGCAATTTCCGCTGAATCCGTCCTGAACGGATCAATCGCTTGCGGCAGGAGCCTGAGCGGGCGCGACCGGCGCAGGCGTTACCGGCACGGCAGGAGCCGGCGCCACGGCGGGAGCAGGCGCAGGCGCGGCCTGACCCGCCGCCGTTCCCGCCGCCGCGGGCGCAACCCGCGCCAACAGCGCCTCGGCATTGACCGGCACGTCGGATATGGTGCGATCCGGCGGCCCCAGCGGCGCGATCGGCTTGCCGCCGACCGTCACGGTCAGCGCCTGCGGCCGCCCGGTCAGGATCATCGGATTGCGGGCATTGGGGGGCAGCGTGAAACTCTCCCCCTTCTTCATAAGGCCATCCTTCAGCCGCTCGCCTGCCTCGTCATAGATGCGCAGCCACACATCGTCATTGGCGGTGAACAGCACGGCCTGCGCCACCGGGGTCGCCGGACGCGCGCCCACCGCCGGTTTCGCCGCGGTCGGCACGGGCGTCGCCTGCTGCGCGGCGATCTCCTCGCCCGTCGGCGGGGTCATCACCTGCGTCCGCCAGACGGCAAAGCCCGCCACCAGGATCACCACGATCGCCGCCGCCGTCCAGGCGAGCGCGCGCGACGGCACCCGCGCCGGGTCGGCCGGTTCGAACGCCTCATAGCGGCTGCTGCCCAATTCCGAATTATGCACGGCGTTGCGCACGTCGGCGGCAATCGCCACCTCATCCACATCGATGGCGCGCGCATAGGCACGGGCAAAGCCCACCGCATAGGGAATGCCGGGCAGAGCGGCATAATCGTCGCGTTCGATCGCCTCCAGCTGGCGCTGGGCGATGCGCGTCCGGGTGGCGACATCCTGTATCGACAGCCCCTGCGCCTCCCGCGCGGCGCGCAGCCGCGCGCCGGGAGTGCCTGGCCGCTCCGACGCCGCGACGCCGGGTTCCTGTTCAGCTTCTTCTGCCATGCTGCTCCGCGATCTTTGAAGGCCGGCCTTGTCTCATTGCGGGACAGGGATTGTCAACGCCACACCGGCCCGATCCAGCCCGAAGCGCCTCAACAATCCCTTTAACTCAATTCAATAGCATGTTCACCGGCCCAGTCGACCAGCGCCGAACGAATATCGACGACACCCCTGTCCAGCAGGTCGCGCATGACCGCACGCAGCTCCGCCGCGTCGATGGACCGGATCATCGCCTTGACCGGCCCGACCGACGCCGGAGTGATCGACAGGCGCCGCACCCCCAGCCCCACCAGCGCCATCGCCTCCAGCGTGCGCCCGCCCATTTCGCCGCACACGCCCACGGGCACCTCATGCGCCTCGCACGCCCGCACCACCCGGTCCAGGAAGCGCAGGATCGCAATGCTCAGCCAGTCGTAACGCTCCGCCAGCCGGGGATGCGCGCGGTCGGCCGCAAACAGGAACTGCGTCAGGTCATTGGTGCCGATCGACAGAAAATCGATCCTGGGCAACAGCAGGTCCAATACCTCCGCCAGCGCCGGCACTTCCAGCATCGCGCCATAGCGCACCGCCACCGGCAGCTTCTTCTTTTGCGACAACAGCCATTCGCGCTGATGCTCGACCAGCGCGCGCGCCTCTTCATATTCCCATGGCTCCGACACCATCGGGAACATCACATGCAGCACCTTGCCCGCCGCCGCCTCCAGCAGCGCGCGGGCCTGCGCCTTCATCAACCCGTCACGATCCAGCGCCAGCCGCAACGCGCGCCAGCCCATCGCCGGATTGTCCTCCAGCTCCTCATCATCGTCGCGCGTCATATAGGGCAGCGCCTTGTCGCCGCCGATATCGACGGTGCGGAAGATCACGGGCCGGTCCCCCGCCGCATCCAGCACGTCGCGATAGAGCCGCTGCTGTTTCTCCCGCTGCGGCAGGGTCGCGGACACGAGAAACTGGAATTCGGTCCGGAACAGCCCGATCCCGTCCGCGCCGACGATGTCGAGCGACTGCGCATCCTCGCGAAGCCCCGCATTCACCATCAACTCGATCCGCTGACCGTCGGTGGTGACGGAGGGCAGATCGCGCATCGCCACGAATTCGGCGCGGCGCTTCTGCGTCACATGCAGCTTGTTCTCGAACGCCTCATCCATGTCCGGCGTCGGCCGGATCAGCAGCGAGTTGGCGGCGACGTCCATCAGGATCAGCTCGCCCTCATTCACCTGATGCCGGATATCGCGCACGCGGCCCAGCACCGGCACGCCCATGGCGCGCGCGACGATGGTGACATGGGCGGTCAGCGATCCTTCTTCCAATATGACGCCCTTCAACCGCCGCCGGTCATATTCCAGCAGTTCCGCCGGTCCCAGATTGCGCGCGATGAGGATGGCGTCCTGGCGCAAGCCAAGCTGCGCCGCCGTCCCCAACTGCCCCGACACGATGCGCAGCAGCCGATTCGCCATATCCTCCAGATCGTGCATGCGGTCCTGGAGCAGCGGATCATCGATCTGCCGCATCCGCATCCGGGTGCGCTGCTGCACGCGTTCGATCGCGGCCTCTGCGGTCAGGCCGCTATCGATCGCCTCGTTGATGCGCCTGATCCATCCTTCGTCATAGGCGAACATCTTGTAGGTTTCCAAAACCTCCTGATGCTCGCCCTCCGTGCCGAACTCCGCCGTGCCGGTCATGCGGTCGATCTGCTCGCGCATCTTGGTGAAGGCGGAAATGACGCGCTGCCGCTCGGCCTCCGTATCCTCCGCCACGGTATGCTCGATATGGACGCGCGGCTGGTGGAACACCGCATGGCCGCGCGCCATGCCCATGACGAGCTGCAATCCGTGCAGGATCGACGTGCCGGTATCCTGCACCCGCGAATCCGCCGGGCCGTCATCGGCCAGCTCAGCATTCGCGATGAGTTCGGACATCACCATCGCCACGGTCTGAAGTGCCTCGATTTCGACTTCCTCATAGCGGCGCGGCTCCACATGCTGCACACACAGGACGCCGATGGCCCGTTCCCGCCGTACGATCGGCACGCCGGCAAAGCTGTGGAACAGTTCTTCCCCGGTTTCCGGACGATAGGCGTAATCGGGATGCGCTGCGGCTTCATCCAGGTTCAACGTCTCGACATTGGCGGCGATCGTGCCGACCAGCCCTTCGCCCATCGCCATGCGGGTGACGTGCACCGCCTCCTGCTTCAGCCCGCGCGTGGCGAACAGTTCCAGCACCCCTTCGCGCACCAGATAGATGGAGCAGACCTCGCTCGACAGGGATTCGCCGATGATCTCGACCACCTTGTTCAGCTTCGCCTGCGCACTGGTGCGCGCGGCCATGACCTCCTGCAAGCGGATGAGGATCTGGCGGGCGGCGGCGGCGGGCGTACTGGGCATGACCCAAGCGCTATCAGATCGCCCCCCCGCTTTCCAAGGCGAATATGCGCGGTTACGGTGGATTTTGCACGCATGGCCATGGCGGAACAGGCCGTCCTTTTCGTCTACCCCGATGCAAGCTGTGCAGTTGGTGGAACCACAAGGGGAACAGACATGACCATGATCTTGGAAAAGGACGCCCGCGAAGACCTGCTGGACCGGGGCTATTCCCGTCGCACGATCGGCAGGATTTCGGCGCTGATGGCGGCTGGTGCCGCCGCCAATTCGCTGCTGATCCAGCCCGCTTCGGCACAGCAGCAGGCCGCGCGCGGCATTGCCGGGGCGGTGCGCATCGGTTCCAACGAATGCTGGACCGGCCCGTTCGAACCCGGCGTGCAGGCCGCCGCGAAGGCCGCCGCGCTGGGCAACTGGTATGATCCCGACAATTACAGGGGCGACCTGATCGCCACCGTCGCCCGGGTCGAGGGCATCCCGGAATCGCACGTCATGCTCTGGCCCGGCTCGGGCGGCCCGCTGGTCAGCACGGTCGCGGCCTATTGCTCGCCGACCAAGGGCCTCGTCACCGCCGATCCGACCTTCGAATCGGCCTGGCGCACCGCCGATTATCTGAAGGCCCCGATCGCCAAGGCGCCACAGGCCATCGGCAAGGGCCATGATGTCAAGGGGATGCTGGCCGCCAATCCCAATGCCGGGCTCTATTATATCTGCTCGCCCAACAATCCGACAGGCACCGTCACCCCGCTGGCCGACATCGAATGGCTGCTCGCCAACAAGCCCAAGGATTCGATCCTGCTGGTCGACGAAGCCTATATCCACTTCTCCGAGGCGCAGAGCGCCGCGAAGCTGGTCGCGGGCCGCAACGACCTGATCGTCATGCGGACCTTCTCCAAGCTGTTCGGCATGGCGGGCGTGCGTCTGGGGCTGACCTTCGCGGACCCGGAAATCCAGAAGCGCATCGGTCTTTTCGGCCCCACGGCGGGCGGCCTGTCGATCACGGCAATGGCCTGCGGCAATGCCGTCTATCCGGAGGCCGGCCTCATCAAGGCCCGCCGTCAGGAGATGATCGCCAACCGCGAGGAAACCATCGCCTGGCTGGGCAAGAAGGGCCTCGCCGTTCAGCCCGGCAGTCAGGCGAACATGTTCATGGTCGACTGGAAAAAGCCCGCCAGGGAGATGCAGGCCGCCCTGCTCGCGACACCGGAAAAGGTGCAGATCGGCCGCAACTGGCCGATCTGGCCCACCGTCTCCCGCGTCACCGTGGGGTCAGCCGACGACATGGCGAAGTTCCGCTCCGCCGTGGAGAAAATCACCAAGGCCTGATCCGAATATCACCGATGCTCCGAAGCAGGGCGCCCGGTTCGAACCGGGCGTCCTTTCTTCACGCACTCGCCGCCGAAATCTCGCACAGCGCCTTGAACTGCTCCGCCATCTGGTCCCAGCCCGGATGGAATCCCATCTCCTTGTGCTTCTCCAGCGCCTCGGCGTTCCAATGCCGCGCCGTCCCGATAAACCGCGTCCCCTCCCCCTCTTCAACGAAGCTCCAGATCGCCGTCATGAAGGGCGTCTGCGGAATCCAGCCGGAAGCATAGGCATCGGTCGTCACCACTTTCTCCATCGGCACGACCTCCAGGAAGACGCCCTCCATCGGCCCCGTATCCTCGCCATTGGGACCGAACATGCGCACCGCGCTGCGCCCGCCGGGCCGCAGATCCTCCTCGATCACCTCGGCGCGCCAGGGTTTGGGGCAGAACCATTCTTCCTTCAGGTCCGTCCAGACCTTCCACACAATCTCGCGCGGCGCCGCGATATGGCAGGTCACCGACAGTTCGAACTCGGCGGCGCTCATGGCCGGCCTCCCTCGAAGGCCGCCTTCATCCTGGCGGTGTCCAGTTTCTGCATGGTCATCATCTCCGTCATCATCCGCCGGATGCCGGGCCCATCGCCGGTCTTGTAAAGGTCCATGATCTCCTTCGTCACCAGTTGCCAGGACAGGCCATATTTGTCCTTCAGCCAGCCGCACGGACCCGGCGAACCGCCATCGGCGGTCAAGGCCTCGAAAGTGCGATCGATTTCCGCCTGATCCTTGCACGCGACGGACAGGGACACCGCTTCGGTGAAGCCGAATTTCGGCCCGCCGTTCAGCGCCTGATAACTGTCCCCGAACAGGGTGAATTCGACCATCAGCACATCCCCGCCCTTGAACGGAGCGGGCGTGGGCTGGTCTTCGGGAAAGCGGTTGATGAAATCCACCGACCCGCCGAAGATCGAGACATAGAAGCGCGCGGCTTCCTCGGCCTGCCCATTATACCACAGGCAGGGTGAAATCCTGGACATCCTTCTTCTCCTTATCCCTGGGCCAATTATCCCTGGGCTGAGCGCATGCCCACCAATGCGAACATCGCACCTTGCGGATCGGTCGCCTGGATGATCCACGCTCCGCCCGGCACCTCCATCGGCCCGTTGAGCACGCTCCCGCCGCCCGCCTTCACCTTTTCCGTTGCGGCGTCGATGTCGGGCACGACGAAATAGAACAGCCACACCGGCACCGGCACTTCCTTCGGCAACGCCATGACGCCGCCGCTCATGCTGTTGAAATCCGTGGCTCCATCTTGCGAGAAGAGCTGATAGCTGCCCATCTCGCCCATATCCATGGCCTCGCCCTTCGCCCAGCCGAACTGCCCGGTGTAGAAGGTCAGATCGGCATCGAAATCGCCGCTATACAGTTCATGCCAGCCGACATGCCCGTTCGCCATTGGCGGCGGCGCGTTCATCCCGTCGGGGCTGGACCCATTGAGCAGCATGAACACCGCGCCACCCGGATCGGCCATCACCGCAAAGCGCCCGACGCCGGGGATATCCTCCGGCGGCCGCTTCACGCTGCCGCCCGCCTCTGTCAGCCGCTTCGCATCGGCATCGACATCGGCAGACCCGATATAGCCGCCCCACCACGGCGCCATGCCGCAATCCCTGGCCTCCGCCGGGATCGTCATGATCCCGCCCATCGGCCCGGCACTGCCCGAAATCACCTGATAATCATGACCACCGCCAAAAGCCTGCGCGGTCCAGCCGACGACATCGCCGTAAAAGGCCAGCGCGGACGCCGGATCGCTGGTCATCAGTTCGTACCAGAAGAATTTGCCATTCAGATCGGTCATGGTCGCCTCCCTCAAGCTTTCGCGTCGAGCAGCACTTCAAACCCGCCATAGATCAGCCGCGCACCGGAAAAGGGCATCTCCTCCCCTTCCTTAGGCTGCATCCGGGGATCGTTCATCACCTTTTCGGAACCCGCATCGCGCGTCGCCTTGTCGGGCCATTCAACCCAGGAAAAAACGACCTCCTCGCCCTCCTCCGCGATGACGGCGGTGCGGAAGTCGTTGACCTTGCCCGGCTTGATGTCGTTCGCCCAGCATTCGACGATCCGCAACGCGCCATGTTCGATGAAGATCGGCGCGGCATAGGCTGCGACTTCCCTGTATTTCTCCTTGTTGCCCCTGGGCACCGGAATCACGAAACCGTCCATATAGCTCATGACATCTCTCCTCATGAAAGGCAGAGTTTCAGGCGGTCGCTTCCCTGTTGGCCGCCATTGCCGCTTCGACGTCCATCCACGTCACTTCCCAGATATGGCCATCCAGATCGGCAAAGCTGCGGCCATACATGAAACCATGATCCTGTTGCGGATTGGGTTCCGTCCCGCCCGCCGCCAATGCCTTTCCGGTCGTGACGTCGACCTGCTCGCGGCTCACCTCGCTCAACGCCAGCAGCACCTGCGCGGTTTCATGCGCATCGGGAATCTTGCGCGGCGTGAAACCGGTGAACCGCTCATGCGTCAGCAGCATGACATGGATGCATTCCGAAAAGCTCAGCATCTGCGCGCTGTCGTCGGCGAATTCCTTGTTCCGGACCGCGCCCACCGCCTCGTAAAAAGCGATCGAGGCAGCCAGATCCTTCACCGGCAAATTCACGAAAATCATCTTCGGAGCAGGGGTATCCGCCATCACACATCTCCTTCGATCATCTGTTCTGGCCCTCCGACTCACCGCCTTGAACTTTATGCACCGGCCGGGGCGGGCATGCCTCCCCCTATTCGACCGGCACGAAAGTTTCGCGCATCGGCGTCAGCGGAAAGGTCGGCACTTCGACCCGCACCGGCGCGCCCGTGCCCGGCGTGGACGGCGGCATCGTCGCAGCGCCATTGGGCGCATAGCCTGACGCGATCTCCTTGGGCGGCAGCGGCGGCGGCGGAAGCGGCGTGGGCGACACCACCACCGTCACCGTCCCGCCAAAGCGCGATTCCCACTCCGCCAGCCGCCGCTGATAATCGGCATAGGCCGCGTAAAAATCCTGAAACGGCTTTTCGAGCGCGGTGAGCGCTTCGGGCGCATAGGCGAGCAACTGGCTGGAGGGCATGGCGAGCATCTTCGCGCCAACCTCGATCGCCGCCGGACAGAAGCTTTTCGTCACCGGCGGCAGCGCGAAGAAATTATAGACGACGGTGTTCAGCAGTTCCCGCGACTGGAGGCCACCGGTTCCGTACGCAGCGAGATAATTGCGATCGACCGCCGCATTGGCCTCCCGCAGCGCGCCTTCATGCACATGCAATATCTGGTTATACTGGATGCGCGCCGGTTCATTGACGCCATGGCAGGAAAGCGCCGCGACATTCAACGCCATGCGCACATGCCAGAGCGCCGTATTGGCCGTCACCCCGCGACTGGGGGTCAGATAGCTGCCGTCGGTCGCGACCTCGGGGATGCTCATCCCTGCCACCGCGCCCATGGGCGGCAGCGGCTTGATCGTCGCGACCACCGGCGGCGGAGGCGTGGGGGGCGCCTTCTCGGGCGTGGAACAGCCTGCGATCAGCGCGAACGCCGTAACAGATGCGACCTTGCAAAAACGGCGAACGACGGCACGCGACGGCACCCTGGCATCCCTCCGATCATGGACCCGGACAGAAGAAACTCATGGCAAAGCCAGGCGTTCCTGACGACCGACGCGCGGATCGGCCTGTCCGGAAAGGGATGCGCTTCGTCCTGTTTCAGGCGCGGCGTTCCAATGCCACCGCCGCTTCATCCATCAGCTGCGCGATGATGTCGGCCACGGGCTCCTCCCTGGCGACCATGCCGACCGACTGCCCGGCCATCAGCGAACCGCCCTCGATATCGCCGTCGATCACCGCGCGGCGCAGCGCGCCCGCCCAATAATGCTCGATCTGCAACTGCGCCTCGCCCATGTCGACCGTGCCGCTGTCGAGCAGATTGGCAACCTCGCGCTGCTTGGTGGTAAAGGCGTCCGTGCCCGCATTTTTGAGCGCACGCACCGGGATGACCGGCAGGCGGGGATCGATCTGCACGCTGGCGATCGCATCGCGCGCCGACGCGCGGAAGAAGGCCTTTTTGAAATTCGGATGCGCGATGCTCTCGGTCGCGCAGGCAAAGCGGGTGCCCAGCTGCACGCCCGCCGCGCCCATTTCCAGATAGCCCGCGATCAGCTCGCCCCGACCGATCCCGCCCGCGACGAACACAGGAAGCTGCGAGGCCATTTCCGGCAGGATTTCCTGCGCCAGCACGCTGGTCGACACCGGGCCGATATGGCCACCCGCCTCCATGCCCTCGATCACCAGCGCATCGACGCCCGATCGCGCCAGCTTCTTGGCCAATGCCAGCGCCGGGGCGAAGCAGATCAGCTTCGCGCCACTGGCCTTGATCGCTTCGATGCTGCCCTTGGGCGGCAGGCCGCCGGCCAGGACGACATGGCCGACCTCATGCTTCGCGCAAACGTCGATCAGCTCGAACAGCTGCGGGTGCATGGTGATGAGGTTGACGCCAAAGGGCTTCGACGTCAGCATCTTGGTCGCCGCGATTTCCCTGTCCAGCAGTTCGGGCGTCATCGCCCCACAGGCGATCACGCCGAAGCCGCCCGCATTGGAGATCGCCGCCACCAGATGGCGCTCCGACACCCAGCTCATCGCCCCGCACATGATCGCGACGTCGCAGCCCAGGAATTCCGTGCCGCGAGCCATTAGGGAAGCGAGTTTGGCGTTCGTCATCTTGCAAGCCTCTAGAATCAAATAGCCCCTCCCCTTCAGGGGAGGGGTTGGGGTGGGGCGCTGCCCCAAGCGATACCCTGTGGGAACAAGCCCCACCCCCGCCCCTGAAGAAGAGGGGAGAAAAGGTCAGGCGACCGGCGCGTCCAGGCCATAGGCCGTGTGCAGCACGCGCACAGCCAGTTCCGTCTCATCCTCGTCGATCAGCACGCTGACCTTGATCTCGCTGGTCGATATGGCGAGGATGTTGATCCCGCGATCGGCCAGCGCCTTGAACATGGCCGAGGCCACGCCCGCATGGCTCTTCATGCCGACGCCGACCACGGACACCTTCGCCACCTTCGTATCCGGAATGATCCGGTTGAAGCCGATCACGTCCTTCTGGCTCTCCAGCACGTCCAGCGCCCGCGCCAGATCGGCGCCCGGCACGGTGAAGGTCACGTCCGTCTCGCCCTTGTCGCGGCCGACATTCTGGATGATCATGTCGACGTTGATCGCGGCATCGGCCAGCGGCCCGAAGATGTGCGCCACCGCGCCCGGACGATCCGGCACGCGGGTCAGGGTGATCTTCGCCTCATTCTTGTCATGGGCGATGCCGGTGATGAGCTGACGTTCCATCTTGTCTTCCTTGAGCTTGGCTTCCAGTTCCTCCTCGCTGACGATCAGCGTGCCGGGGAGGTCGTCCTGGGTGGGATCATCGAAGGAGGAAAGCACCTGCACGATCACGCCTTCCTTCATGGCAAGGCCGACGGAGCGGGTCTGGAGCACCTTGGCCCCGACCGAAGCCAGTTCCAGCATTTCCTCATAGGTGACGAGGTCGAGCTTGCGCGCCCGCGCCACGATGCGGGGATCGGTGGTGTAGACGCCGTCGACGTCGGTATAGATGTCGCAGCGATCCGCCTTCAGCGCCGCCGCCACCGCCACGGCAGACGTATCCGACCCGCCACGGCCCAGCGTCGAGATGCGGCCATCCTCCATCATGCCCTGGAAACCGGGGATCACCGCCACGGTGCCCATCCGCATCGACGACAGCAGATCGATCGTGTCGATCTCGCCAATGCGTGCCTTGGCATGGGCTTCGTTGGTGCGGATGGGGAGCTGCCAGCCGAGCCAGCTGCGCGCGTCCACGCCCATGGCCTTGAGCGTCATGGCGAGCAGCCCGCTCGTCACCTGTTCGCCGGACGCAACGACCACGTCATATTCCGCCGGATCGTAAAGCGCGGAGGCTTCCTTGCAGAAACCGACCAGCCGGTCCGTCTCGCCCGCCATGGCGGACACGACGACGGCGACTTCATGGCCCTGCTCGACGACATGCTTGACTCGCGCGGCCACGTTGCGAATTCGCTCCATCCCCGCCATGGAGGTGCCGCCGAATTTCATCACGATGCGCGCCATTTGCCTGTCGAACCCACCTGCTCAAAGAGAAAGAAAATCTCGCCCCAAGGGGGCAAAAACGGCGCCGCTATAGCAGCAGCGGCGAATATGGCAAGCAAAGCGGCAGAGTCGGGGAACCGAGCAGGCAATGCGCGAACTTCACCGCCGCCTCGATGCGGAGGACAAGGCGCACGCGTTCGCGCCGCCGCCGCCGGACACGCAAAAACGACCATGGCGCCTGCGCCCCGACACTGGTAGCAGAGGGCCATGGCGAACAGCGTTTCCAGCACCATCGACCCGCGCGAAGCCGCGCATTTCGGCAGCATGGCCGCCGACTGGTGGGACCCGCAGGGCAGCAGCGCGATGCTGCACAGGCTCAACCCGGTGCGCCTGCGCTATATCAGGGAGGCCATCGACCATCATTGGCCGGGCCACAGCCAGAGCTTCCGCCCCCTTGCCGGCCGACGGGCGCTGGATGTCGGCTGCGGCGCCGGGCTGCTCGCAGAACCGCTGGCGCGCATGGGCGCCCGCTTGACCGCGCTTGACGCAGCGGAGGAAAATATCGCCGTGGCGCGCCGTCATGCCCAGGGGCAGGACCTCTCCATCGACTATCGCGCGACCCCGGTGGAGCAGCTGGCGGAAACCGGCTTCGACCTCGTCACATCGATGGAAGTGATCGAACATGTCACCGATCCCGCCGCCTTCATCGCCGCGCTTGCGGAAAAGCTGGCGCCCACGGGCCTGCTGATCCTCTCGACGCCGAACCGCACGCCCCTCTCCCGCCTTGCCATGATCACCATCGGCGAAAGCATCGGCGGCATCCCCAAGGGCACGCATGACTGGCATAAATTCCTCAATCCGCAGGAACTGACCGGCCTGCTGGAAGCAGCTGGGCTGGAGGTCATCGACAGCACCGGCCTCAGCTTCACGCCCGGCAGGGGCTTTGTCCTCTCGTCCAACAAGGCGATCAACTATCTGCTGACCGCCCGCCGCCGACAGGGATGAAGGCGATGGCGGTCAATCCCCGCATCGCGCAAGCCGTGGACTGGATCGCGCAGGGCCAAGGTCGAAACCGGAAATATGGAAAGCGCTGTACTGCGCCGCCTTCAACCGGCGAGCGGTATTGAAACCGGGGGAACGCAGCGGGGACTGAAAAAACGTTCCGGGACCCAAACACCCCCATGCCGCGCCCCCAAAGCGCGGCATCCCTTCAACTCTCAACTCACCGGCTTTGACACAGCCACCATTGTCGCTGGGGCGTCCTTCGGCGCTCCATCGGCTGGCGTGGCAGGCTGCGTCTTCAGGCTCGCCGCAGCCGACTGAAGCGCAACCGCAGCCGCCTCCAGCGCTGCCGCGGCCGATTGCGGCGTGGTGACTGGCGGCGTTGTCGTTTCGGCCACCGCGACCGGGGCCACCGCATCGCCAGTCGGCGCCGCTGCCTTCCCTGCATCCGCCGCAACCGGGGCCGGCGCCGCGGCAGCGGTGGTCATTTCACACACATCTCCGACGCCCGCGGGCTTTTCCGAGAAATTCCGCGCCAGCACCGGAAGTTCATCCACCCCGGCATTGGTCGCCAGAGTCAGCAAAGTATCGGCCATCTGGCAGAAACCCGCCGACCCCACGCCGTCGGTATGACTATTGGCAAGCCTGGTGATGAAATCATCATAGGCCTTCTGCCCGTCAGCTATGCCATTTTCGCGCATGAAGCGCAGTTTCAAAGCATTATTATATTTATCGGCCAGCCCCATTCTTTCATAGAACTTGTCATATTTGGCCGTTATCTCACTATTGGTCGATCGGCATTTCAGCGATCCCAACATCAGCATGATCTGTAGATCTCTTACTCTCGCCGCCTCTACTTCATAAGGTTGCCAGCACTGCGCCTCCCCCGCAGACGCGGCACCGCCAAAAAAGAGTGCGACAAAACAACAGGCGGCACCCGCCGCCATCCTCAACCTAGACATGATGGACCTCGCAGAATCAGGTCGACCCCGCACTTGAAATCCTACCATTTCGCCACGAAAAAGCCATGTTTTTTAATTTGACAGTGACATTAATGACGCAGTCGAAATCATGGCGGAAAAGGGCGGTTTATGCGGGATTAACCATCCTGGTTTAGCCCTTCTCCCCCCAATTTTTTGCTGTCCTACATTGGGACGACCCCGCTATAACCCGACCGGTTCTTTGACAGGCAAAAATGCCAACAGGAAAATGCACCCGTGGGGGCGCTCGCCCGCCTTTCTATCGTGTCACCTGTGTCACCCAAATCCTATGGGGTGAGAGGATCAGAATCGGGATTATTCCCCGACCGCTTCCGCCCGCGCGATCAGCGCCTTCGCTTCTGCCACATGCATGCTCTCTATCATGCGCCCCTCGAAGCGCTCGGCACCCCCCGTCGCCGCTTCGATCAGCCGCCGCGCGTCGACCACGGCCTGAGGATCGGGACCGAACACCTGATTGGCGACCGGCACCTGGCTCGGATGGATCAGGGTCTTGCCGTCAAAGCCCAGCACATGACCGGCGGCGCATTCGCTTTCGAACCCCGCCTCATCATCCAGCCGGTTGAACACCCCGTCGAACACCGCGATCCGGGCGGCCCGCGCCGCCAATATGACCGACTGAAGCGACAGCGACAGGCCGTCCCGCCCGGCGGAAGGCGGAATCCCCAGATCCTGCCGCAGGTCATTATTCCCCATGAACAGCCCGGCGCAGCCCTCCGCCGCCGCGATCGCCGGCGCAGCAAGGACGCCCATGGCAGATTCGATCATCGCGACCACCGGCTTCTGGCTCACGCTGAACACGTCCTTGATCTGTTTAGGGGTTTCGACCTTGGGCAGCACGACATAATCGGCGGCGGACGCCTTCAGCGCCACCATCTCCCGCCCATGCCAGCGCGTGCCCTCGACATTGATGCGCACCGCCGAAAGCCGCCCGCCGAAACCCTCGCCCACGGCCTCCACCGCATTGCCGAGCGCTTCCTCCTTGCGATCCTCCGGGACGGCATCCTCCAGATCCAGGATCACCATGTCGCAGGACAGGGTCCGCGCCTTGGCAATGGCGCGCGGATTCGACGCGGGCAGGAACAGCAGCGAACGGGCGTGACGCAACAACATGATGAAACTCCTACTGCTTTGCCTTTTCCCATTCATGATTTCGCGCCATAGTCCAAGCGGATTTAGCCCGAGCGGGTTTCTGGGGGGGAAGGCAGCCATGCTGACGACATTCGCGCTGACGGTGACATTTCTGGTGCTGTTCTATCTGGCGGTGAGCGTCAAAGTGGTCCGCCAGGGCTATCAATATACCATAGAACGCTTCGGCCGCTTCACCGAAGTGGCCCGGCCCGGCCTCAATTTCTACCCCGCCTTCTTCTATGCGGTGGGGCGGAAGATCAACATGATGGAGCAGGTGGTCGACATTCCGGGGCAGGAGATCATCACCAAGGACAATGCCATGGTGTCGGTCG
>NZ_JALDYQ010000087.1:0-18254 GCF_032153725.1 Sphingobium sp.
GAGAGCGGACGGTCGGCTTAGCTGAGCATTCCTAAATACACACCGTGTTCCTGCGCAGGCAGGAACCCAGTTCCGCCCTCGCCTCATCGTTGCAACATCTGAACTGGGCTCCTGCCTTCGCAGGAGCACGTTACGCTTAATGACCAGTAATGCCCTTTTCCAGCCAAAGCCCCACCTGATCTCCCCTCCTGATATAAAATTTAATGTTGCAACATATCATAGAAATATGATGTAACATCACATAACGAATCCCGAAGAGGAAATCATCGACAGGAGGGCAAACCATGCAGCTTATCAACATGCGCGCGGCCAGCGGCGACAGCATTTCCGGCTACAGCAGCGGCAAACGCTCCCCCATCGGCATAGGCGGCGCGATCGCCGTTCATGCGCTGGTGGTCGGGGCCTGGCTGCTGATGCCCAAGGAAATGATCGATGTCTTCCGCGACCCACCGCCCTTGATGACCTATCCGGTCGACGACACCCCGCCACCCCCGGAACAGGCCCCGCCCGAAACCGACAGCAAACCCCAGCCTCACTCCCATGCGACCGTGGTGGAAAAGCCGGTCATCCCGCCGCCGTCCACCAGCTTCATGGCGAAAACCGACGATCATCCCACCTCCGATCCGGGCACCGGAAGCGGCCCGATCACCCCCCCTTTCACACCGCCGGCCCCCGATCCCGTGCTGGCCGACGCCACCATTGACCCGCGGGCGCTGGCGGCGTTCCAGCCCGACTATCCCGGCGCGATGATCCGGCAGGGAATGGAGGGCAAGGTGACCGTCCGCGTCACCATCGGTCCCGACGGACGCGTGATCGATATTGAGCGGCTGTCGGCCACCGACGAGGCCTTCTGGCTCGCCACTCAGCGCCACGCGCTACGCAAATGGCGCTTCCGTCCCGCGACTCGGGATGGCGTTGCGATCAGCAGCAGTAAGGTGCTGACCGTCCATTTTCGTCTCGCAGACGTTTGAAATCACGCGGAAAAGGGCCGGACGCCATGGCATCGGACAACAGCGCTTTTGCATCCGGCCCCGCCTTACCCTATATCGGCGCCATGGCGATCTTTCCCCGTCCGGTGTCTCCCAAGAGCGCGATGAGCGACCTGTGGAGCTATTTTCGCGAGAACCGGCCTCATAAATGGCCGTTGCTCGGCCTGTCCGTCGCGTTCACCTGGGTCATCATCTGGGCCTTCATCGTGGACGCCAACACCAACACCATGCCGACGCGCAACCAGATCTTCTATGTGCAGAGCTGGGACGCCAGCCGGTCCGACGCCGCGATCATCCTCCAGCAGAAGATCGACCTCGCCAAGCGCGAGGCGGCGATCGAGAAGAAGCAGAGGGAAATGCAGGGCGTCGCCGATATTTTCGGCATCGACTGGAAGGCGGATGAGGCCCGCAACACCGCTCGCCGCAAGGAAGCGCTGAAACAGATCAACGCCCAGCTCGACCAACGCCTGGCCACGGCAGAGGCCGCGGAAAAGCCCGGAGCCGCCAAACCCTGAGCAGTCGAGCCAAAACCGCCCCTCCCCCCGCTGATCCGGATGCGGATCGCCGCTTCATGGCCGCCGCCATCGCCCTGTCGGAACGCGGCCGGGGCCTGTCCACGCCCAACCCCAATGTCGGCTGCCTGATCGTGAAGGACGGCCGGGTGGTCGGCCGCGGCTGGACGCAAAAGGGCGGCCGTCCCCATGCCGAGGCGCAGGCACTGGACGAGGCGCTGGACCGCGCCCGCGGCGCCACCGCCTATGTGACGCTGGAACCTTGCTTCCACCTGTCTCCGCGAGGGCCGCGCTGTGCCGATCTGATGGCCCGCGCAGGCGTCCGCCGCGTCGTCATCGCCCTGCGCGATCCCGATCCGCGCACCGACGGACAGGGCGCCGCCTGGCTGCGCAAGCGCGGCATCGCCGTCGACATGGGCCTGATGGCACAGGAAGCCGCTGCCGCGATGCGCGGCTTCGTGCTTCGCCAGACGCTGGGCCGTCCGGCGGTGACGCTCAAGCTCGGCCTGTCGCTGGACGGCCGCATCGCGCTGGCGGACGGTTCCAGCCGCTGGATCACCGGGGAAGCCGCCCGCGCCCATGCCCATATGGAGCGCGCGCGCCATGACGCCATATTGGTGGGCGGCGGCACGCTGCGCGCCGATGCACCCCGGCTCGACGTGCGCCTGCCGGGCCTGGAGGACCGTTCCCCGCGCAAGCTGCTGCTCAGTCGCGGCACCACCCCCGAAGGCTGGGAAAGCATCGTCGCGCCGGAGGATATCGCCGCGCTGACGCAGGTCGACCATCTGCTGGTCGAGGGCGGCGGCGCCACCGCCGCCGCTTTCCTCCGCGCCGATCTGGTCGACCGGCTGCTGCTCTACCGCGCGCCCATCCTCATCGGTGAAGGCCTGGCAGGCATTGGCGATATCGGCCTTACCGATTTGGCCGACGCCCATGGTCGCTGGCGGCTTGAGGACGAACGGCGCTTGGGCGAGGACCGGCTGGAGGTTTACGCGCGCGTCCGGAACGCCTAGATCACCGCGAAAGCCTCTCCCTTGTTCAGGTTGGGGCCAACGGAACACAAGGCACAGGCGCAATTCATGTTCACCGGCATCATCACCGACATCGGCACCATCCGCACCCATGAACAGCGCGGCGACCTGCGCCTGGTGATCGGCTGCGCTTATGAGATGGACACGGTTGCCATCGGCGCCTCCATCGCCTGTTCGGGCGCCTGCCTGACCGTGGTGGAAAAGGGCGCGGACTGGTTCGCGGTCGACCTGTCGGCCGAAACCATCGCCCGCACCGCTCCCGGTCTGTGGGAACAGGGCGGCCGCCTCAATCTGGAACGCGCGCTCAAGGTCGGGGACGAACTGGGCGGCCATATCGTCACCGGCCATGTCGACGGCATCGGCACGCTGGTTTCAGCCACGCATGAAGGCGATTCGACTCGCCTGCTGATCGCCGCGCCCGCGCCGCTCGCCCCGGCGCTGGCCGCCAAGGGATCGATCACGGTCGACGGCATCTCGCTGACCGTCAACACTGTGGAGGATCAGGCCGACGGCAGCGTGCATTTCGGGCTGAACATCATTCCCCATACCGCCGCCGCGACCACGCTCGACAATCTGGACGAAGGCCGCGCCTTCAATCTGGAGATCGACGTGCTGGCGCGCTATCTCGATCGCATGCAGAGCCTTCGCGCCCAGCCGATGTGATTACCCCTTGCCTTGATCACATTACAGTGTGATACGCGACTCCGCGTCCCAACCGGGGAAGGAGTCGTTTCATGTCCGCCGCCCTTATCGATACCGTCCGTTCGCTTGTCACCGATGGGGGCATGTCGCGGTCGGGCCTTGCCCGCGCGGCGGGCCTTCACGCCAATTCGCTGCGCAAGCTGGGCGAGGCGGACTGGAATCCCACCGCCGAAACCCTGGGCAAGCTGGAAAGCTATATCGCCAAGCGCGAGGGCGGCACCGCGCTCGCCAGCCCCGAAGAGATCATCAACGAAGCCCGCAACGGCCGCATGTTCATCCTGGTCGATGACGAGGATCGGGAAAATGAGGGCGATCTGGTCATCCCGGCGCAGATGGCGACGCCCGATGCGATCAACTTCATGGCGACCCATGGCCGCGGCCTCATCTGCCTGGCGCTGACCAAGGAACGGGTCGATCATCTGGGTCTGGGCCTCATGAGCCGCAATAACGGCACCCGGCATGAAACCGCCTTCACCGTGTCGATCGAAGCGCGCGAGGGCGTCACCACCGGCATCAGCGCCGCCGACCGCGCCCGCACCATCTCCGTCGCGATCGACGGGTCGAAGGGCCGCGACGATATCGTCACCCCCGGCCATGTCTTTCCGCTGGTGGCCAAGGATGGCGGCGTTCTGGTCCGCACCGGCCATACCGAAGCGGCGGTGGACGTCGCGCGCCTGGCCGGCCTCAACCCTTCCGGCGTGATCTGCGAGGTGATGAAGGACGACGGCACCATGGCCCGGCTCGACGACCTCATCCCGTTCGCGCAAAAGCACAGGATGAAGATCGGCACGATCCGCGACCTGATCGCCTATCGCCGCCGCCACGACCATATGGTCGAACGCCGCGCCGAAACCACCTTCCACAGCCGGTGGGGCGGCGACTGGAAGGCGATCAGCTTCTTCAACAGGGCAACCCAGACCGAGCAGCTGGTGCTCCAGAAGGGTCATGTCTCCCCCGATGAACCGACGCTGGTGCGCATGCACCAGCTCTCGCTGCTGGACGACGTCTATGGCTCGACCGGCCCCCGCAACGGCCTGCTCGCCAAGTCGATGGAGATCATCGCGCAGGAAGGGGCAGGCATCGTCGTGGTGCTGACCAGCCCGACGCCTGGCGATTTCGTCAGCCGCATCCTGCGTCACCATGCCGGGCAATCCGGCACAGGCATGGACGAATTGCGCGACTATGGCGTGGGCGCGCAGATATTGGGCGAACTGGGCGTGCATGACATGATCCTGATCAGCAACACGCATCACAGCCTGATCGCGCTTGACGGCTATGACCTGGCCGTGGTTGGGCAGCGGTCGATCGAGCTTTAAGGGGAACCAAGGTGGCAAAATTCCTGATCGTCGAAGCGCGCTTCTACGACCATCTCAACGACCTTCTGATAGAGGGCGCGACCGCCGCGCTGGAGGATGAAGGGCATAAATATGAGGTGGTGACCGTCCCCGGCGCGCTGGAGATTCCGGGCGCCGTGGCGCTGGCGGCGGAATCCGGCCGCTATGACGGCTTCATCGCCATCGGCGTGGTGATCCGCGGCGAAACCTATCATTTCGAGGTGGTGTCGAACGAAAGCGCGCGCGGCTTGATGGCGCTCAGCATGGACGGTAATCCGATCGGCAACGGCATATTGACCGTCGAAAATGAAGCCCAGGCCCTGACCCGCGCGAAAAGGCAAGAAAAGGACAAGGGCGGCGAAGCGGCCAAGGCGGCGATCGCCATGCTCGCCCTGCGCGAGAAATTCGGCGCCTGACACGCGCCGATATACGGGACAGGCAAAAGGGCCGCCTTCACCGGGCGGCCCTTTTTCATGACTGGAAATGGCCAAAAACCACCACACCACCAAACCAGCCTACCTTTCCCCCGCATTTTGCCCTAATCGCACCCCATGCCTCGCCCATCCCGCCCCGAAGACGCCCCCGGCCTCCCCGCCCGCCGCGCAGCCTTGCGTCTGCTCGATGCCGTCCTGCGCCGGGGCGATCCGCTCGAACTCGCCCTTCACGGCGCGGCCCAGGGCCTTTCCCCCGCCGACCGCGCCCTGGTCCACGCCATCGTCGCCGAGACGCTGCGCCATTTGCCCGATCTCGACGCCCTGATCGACAGCGCCACCCGCCAGCCGCTTCCCCCCGATGCCAAGGCCCGCATGGTCCTGCGCATCGCGCTGATCCAGGTCCTCGCGCTTGGCACCGCTCCCCATGCCGCCATCGCCACCGCGCTCCCTCTGGTCGACGGCGGCCCGCGCAAGCTGGTCCACGGCGTGTTCGGCACCCTGACCCGCGCCAATCCCGTCCTTCCCTCGCCCCCGACCCTCCCGTCCGAAGTCGCCACCCGCTGGGCCGGGCAATGGGGCGAGGCCATGCCAAAGGCCGCCGCGCAGGCCTATGCCCAGCGTCCCCCGATTGACCTCACCCTACGCGATGCGACGGAAACCGCCCGCTGGACCGAAATATTGGGCGGCCAGAGCTTCGCCCCCGGCCACGTCCGCCTGTCCGAAAGCGCCAGCATCCCCGACCTGCCGGGCTTTGCCGAAGGCGCCTGGTGGGTGCAGGACATCGCCGCCTCCATCCCTGCCCGCCTGCTCGGCAGGGGAGAGCAACGCCATGTCCTGGACCTCTGCGCGGCGCCCGGTGGAAAGACGATGCAGCTTGCCGCCGCCGGCTGGCGCGTCACGGCCATCGACCAGTCGCAAAAGCGCCTCGAACGCCTCGGCGAGAATCTGACCCGCACCGGCCTCTCCGCCGACATCGTGCAGGCGGACCTGCGCCAGTGGGCGCCCGAACATGCTGCCGACGCCATCCTGCTCGATGCGCCCTGCACCGCCACCGGCATTTATCGCCGCCATCCCGACGTGCTCCACCGCATCGGCCCGCGCCAGATCGCGGAGCTGGCGGAGCTGCA
This sequence comes from Sphingobium sp., assembly GCF_032153725.1. GTDB lineage: Bacteria > Pseudomonadota > Alphaproteobacteria > Sphingomonadales > Sphingomonadaceae > Sphingobium. The sequence goes on from NZ_JALDYQ010000087.1 coordinate 6,130, forward strand.
AGCGGAACTGCTCGCCCGCGCCGCGCAATGGCTGAAACCCGGCGGCACGCTGATATATGCCACCTGCTCGCTGGAACGGGCGGAGGGCGAAGAGCAGATCGCGCAGTTCCTGAGCGGCCACCCCGGTTTCACGCCCCGGCCCGCCACGGCCGCCGAACTGCCCGGCGGCATCGCCCCCACGGATCAGGGCTGGATTCGCACCCTTCCCGATTCCCTTGCGGAACAGGGCGGCACCGACGGCTTTTTCGTTGCAAGGCTGGTGCGATCCACTAAGCCTTAACCACGAAACCATTATGGTGCGATCTGGCTATCAGAAAGATCCGCTTTGCGTCCGACCGAGCCTCTTCCCCTGCATCATAGCTGGCCGCTCTACGCTTTGCGCGATCATCTCGCCCCGGTGATGCTGGACGACCGGCTGGCCGGCGACGACGAAGCGCTGGCCGAACGCGGCCTGGGCCTGTGGCATTGCGACCTCAGCGACAACAGCCTCAACTGGACCGAGGGCGTCTACGATATTTTCGGGCTGGAACGCGGCATGGCCGTCCCCCGTCCGCTCGCCGTGTCGCTCTACGCGCCGGACAGCCGTGCCGCGATGGAGCAGTTGCGCGCCTATGCGATCCGCCACCGGCGCGGCTTCACGCTGGATGTCGACATTCGCCCGGTGGATGGCGGCGAATGCGCCATGCGCCTGATCGCCGCGCCGATCATTCAGCAAAATCAGGTGGTTGCCCTGCATGGCGTCAAACAGTTCCTGCCCAAGGGCTCCGGCCCGTCCAGGGGCCTCGACCCGACCCTGTTCGTCCTCTCCTGACGCAGTTTTCCACGGCCGCCAAAATCCCTGTGGACAACGCGAATCGGACGTTGCCCTAGCCTTCGCCCAAGGCTAAGGCCAAAGGTCAGATGACCAGCCCCATCCTTATCTCGCCCTCCATACTGTCCGCCGATTTCGCCCGTCTGGGCGAAGAGGTCCGCGCCATTGACGAAGCGGGCGCGGACTGGATTCACATCGATGTGATGGACGGCCATTTCGTGCCCAACATCACCATCGGCCCCGGCGTGGTGAAGGCGCTGCGCCCGCACACGAAGAAGCCCTTCGACGTCCACCTGATGATCTCGCCGGTGGACCAGTATCTGGAGGCTTTCGCGCAGGCGGGCGCCGATATCCTGACCGTCCATCCCGAAGCCGGCCCGCACATCCACCGCTCGATCCAGCATATCAAGTCGCTGGGGGTGCAGGCGGGCGTGGTGCTGAACCCCGGCACCCCGGCGAAGATGCTGGATTACCTCATCGATGACGTCGACCTGATCCTGGTGATGAGCGTCAATCCCGGCTTCGGCGGCCAGAGCTTCATCACCAACCAGCTGCGCAAGATCGAAGCGATCCGGAAAATGATCGAGAAATCGGGCCGCGATATCCGCCTTCAGGTCGACGGCGGCATCGATTTCAAGACCGCGCCGCTGGCGATCGAGGCGGGCGCCGACGTGCTGGTGGCCGGCACCGCGACCTTCCGGGGCGGCCCGTCCGCCTATGCCGACAATATCCGGACGCTGCGCGGCGGGTGAGCGACCGCCGCCGCCTTTCCCCCCAATCCGTCCCGCCCCATTCCGCCGGGAATGAGGCCGAAACCGACCGGCCGGACGAGGGGATCGAACAGGGCAAGCGGCTGATCCGCATTGCGGATGACAAGGGGCTTTCGCTGACCCAGCGCATCGCCAACCGCTTTTACCTCCTGAGCTGGAAGACGCCGATCCATGGCCGCCGCCTCAAGGGCAAATATCCGCTCAAGCTGCTCGCCGTCCCCGATGATGAGATTCCCGGCAACGCCCATGCCGGACAGGCGATCCGCGCGGGCTATTTCCTGTGCCGGGGCTTGAAACAGCCGCTGGGCAAGCTGGATTTCGCCAATCTCGGCGTCACGCCCGCCTTTGCCGATTATCTGCACGGCTTCCACTGGCTGCGCGATCTTGCCACCGTCGCCACCCGCGAACAGGCCGCGCCCGTGGCAGAAAGCGTGATGCGCAAATGGCTGGACGCGCATGCCGACACGCCCAGCGAACCCGCCTGGCGCGCCGACAATGCGGGCTGGCGCCTGCTCTTCTGGTCGGCCCATGCCCCGCTGATCCTGTCCTCCAGCGACCTCGTCTACCGGTCGCTGGTGCTGAACTGCATCGCCCGCACCGCCCGTCATCTCGATCGCAGCGCGGACAAGGCGCATATCGGCCTGCCCCGCCTGGTCGCCTGGGGTGGCATCGTCGCTGCCTCCATGCTGCTGCCTGGCGGCGCGGCGCGCAAGCTGTTCGGCGAAGCGGGCCTGAAACGCGCGCTCGACAGCGGCCTCCATGCCGATGGCGGCATCATCTCCCGCTCGCCGCTCGACCAGCTGGAAGCGATCATGCTGCTGACCATGGTCGCCGCCGTCTATGACGTGCGCCGCGAACAGGCGCCGCCTTTCCTGAAGGAGGCGCTGGCCAGGGCGGTTCCGGCGCTGCTCGGCCTCACCCATGGCGACGGCGGCCTGGGCAACTGGCAGGGCGCGGGCGCGATCGATCCCGCCACCATCGAAGCCGTCATCCGCGCCAGCCGCGTCCGCGCCCGCCCGCTGCGCCAGGCGAACCATTGGGGCTATCAACGCCTCGCCGCCGCCGGCACGGTCATCCAGATCGACGCAGCCCCGCCTCCGGTCGCGCAACTGGCCGACGCGGGTTGCGCCTCCACCGGCGCGATCGAGATCAGCGACGGCCCGCAGCGCCTGATCGTCAATTGCGGCGGCGCTGCGCTGGAGGGCGCCTGGATGCCGCGCGACTTGGCCCAGGGGCTGCGCACCACCGCCGCGCACAGCACGCTTGTCCTGGATGACAGTAACTCCACGGCCCTCTTGCCCGATGGCACATTGGGCAAGGGCGTCACCGAAGTCGAACTCAACCGGCAGGAAACGGAAAGCGGCAGCCGCCTGGACCTCAGCCATGACGGCTATGTCCGGCGTCTGGGCTATGTCCACCGCCGCCTGCTGCTGATGAGCGGCGACGGTAAGGAAATCAGGGGCGAAGACATGTTGACCCCCGCCGTCCGCCGCCGCAGGCCGGTGAAGCTGCCGGTCCAGCTGCGCTTCCATCTCGCCCCCGGCGTCGAACCCACGCCGACGGCGGACGGCATGGGCGCGCTGTTGCGCATCGACATGGGCGCCACCTGGCAATTCCGCGCCAATGCGGGCAAGCTCGCCATAGAGGAAAGCCTCTGGACCGACGCCGAAGGCCGCCCGCACGGCACGCGGCAATTGGTGGTCACCACCGAAGCCCTCCCGGGCGGCTCCACCATCGGCTGGCTGTTCAAAAAGGTCGGTTAGGGGGTGGATGGCGGACGGCCGCTTAGCTGCGCGTTCCTTGAAGCGCACCGTCCGCCATCCACCCAAAACCACCGCCAAAGAAAAGGGCGGCGCGGCTATGTTGCCGAACCGCCCCTCTCCTGTCCGCAGCGATCAGGCGGCGGCAGCGATCCCGCCGACCCCCAGCTCCGCCAGCGCGAACTGGCGGATATGCTCGCCCATATCCTCGCGATCCAGCGCCAGCGCCAGATTCGCCTCGATATAGCCAGCCTTGGAACCGCAATCGAACCGCCGCCCGTCAAAGGTCACGCCATGGAAAGGCTGGGCCCCGATCATCGACGCCATGGCGTCGGTCAACTGGATTTCCCCGCCCGCGCCCTTTTCCTGCGTCTCCAGGATTTTCATCACCTCCGGCTGGAGGATATAGCGCCCCGGCAGGATCAGGTTGGACGGCGCGGTCCCCGGCGCCGGCTTTTCCACCAGCCCCTTCACCTCGGTCAGCGCGCCGTCGCGCTTGCCCGGATCGATCACGCCATAGCTCGGCGTCTCCGCCATTGGCACTTCCAGCGCGCAGACCAGATTGCCGCCGACCTTGTCATAGGCCTCGACCATCTGCTTGAGGCACCCACGCCCCGGCGGGCCCTTCATGAACTCGTCGGGCAACAGGATGGCGAAGGGCTCATCCCCGACAATATCCCGCGCGCACCAGATCGCATGGCCCAGGCCCAGCGGCTCCTGCTGGCGCAGGAACACGGCATTGCCGGGCAACAGCCGCGTGCCGTCCAGCGCGGAGAGGTCCTTGCCGCGCTCCCGCTGGGTGGCCTCGGCCTCGAACGCCATGTCGAAATAATCCTCGATCGCGCCCTTGCCGCGACCGGTGACGAAGATCATCTGTTCGATCCCCGCTTCCCGCGCCTCGTCCACCGCATATTGGATCAGCGGACGGTCGACGACCGGCAGCAGCTCCTTGGGCACCGACTTGGTCGCCGGAAGAAAGCGCGTGCCAAGACCCGCGACGGGGAAAACGGCTTTGCGGATGCGTTTGTAGGACATGATGCTCCTGTTTTCCTGGCTAGCGCGCAGACAAGGCTTCGCCCTCCGCGCGATAAAGATCAAGCGTGGAAGATTGCTTACCCCGTTCAGACAGCCAGCAGGCGCTGCGCCACTATTTCGAGAGAGGCAATTTCCGCTTCCAATTGCTCGAGCGAGACATGCGTCTGATTATTCCGCGCATCGCGGCACGTGAAGCCGCCGGGCGCGGGCTGCTGAAAGCCGCCGATGATGAGCGACCGGAACCGGTCGATCCTCTGCATGTCGCGCTCGATATCCGATATTTCCATCAACGCGCCCGCATTCCTCCGGTCGCGCATCGACACTATGGTCCGCAGTTCGGTCAGCAGCTTCGTCATGCCGGGACGAGTCCGGGCGCCCACGGTCCGCACATCCCCCATGGCTTCCCGCATCATCGCGATTTTCGCCTCCAGGCTCTGTTCCAGCATCGTCCAGGCACAGACCAGACGACCCACTGCACACAGAAGCGCCGCATCCTCTGGCGCGTAATCCGACACTGACCTCACCGATATTTCAGCAACCACATTCACTTGAAACCGCGCCCCATCATGGTCTTCTTTTCCACTCGGGCAAAGCCTGCCCGTTTTGCGGTGCAGAAGGCTAGGGCCCGGCGCGGCGCCCCTCGCGTCAGCGGCACAGGCCATCGCCAACTGTGCCCAAACAGCGATGAACCGTTAACCCTCTTTCGGCCCCGCTAGAAAGGGGGGATCAAAAATCGATAGCGATTCCCTTGCGTTCCCAGTCGCCATAGCGAACCGGGCTGAGTTCCTCGTCATGACGCGAGGGGGTGTCGATCGGGTCCGGCTGCGGCACCGGCGGGCTTTTGGAAAGATGCGCGGGCGGCTTCACATGCGCGGGGCGCTTGCCGTTGAAGGTTCCCATCGATCCATCCTTTCGATTGCGGGGCGGTGTTCCTCACCCCATATTCACGCCTGCCCCGCTATCTGGGCCGCAAAGGAGGTTTTCGCAAGTGAGTGGCATGAAGACGGTGATGTTGCTGTCGGCGCTGACGGCGTTGTTCATGGCATTGGGCTATACGCTGGGCGGCAGCGCCGGCGCGGTCATCGCGCTGCTGGTGGCGGCGGGCATGAACCTGTTCACCTTCTGGAATGCCGACAGGATCGTCCTTTCCATGCATCATGCGCGGGAGGTCGATGCCCAGAGCGCGCCCGAATTCTACGGTCTAGTGGCACAGCTCGCCCGGCGCGCCGGGCTTCCCATGCCCCGCGTCTATCTGATCGACGAGCCGCATCCCAACGCCTTCGCCACCGGTCGCGACCCGCAGCATGCCGCCGTCGCCGCCACCACGGGCCTGCTTTCGATGCTCAGCCGCGACGAAATCGCCGGCGTCATGGCGCATGAACTCGGCCATGTGCGCAGGCGCGACACGTTGATCATGACCATGGTCGCGACGATCGCGGGCGCCATTTCGATGCTCGCCAATTTCGGCCTGTTCTTCCGTGGCGGCAACAATGAGAATGGCAACAGCAACCTCGTCGCCACCCTGCTGGCCGTGATCGTCGCCCCCTTTGCCGCTATGATCGTGCAGATGGCGATCAGCCGCACCCGTGAATATGGCGCGGATGCCGCAGGCGCGGAGATCAGCGGCAATCCGCGCGCGCTTGCCTCCGCCCTCGCGAAGATTTCCGGCCGTGCCGAAACGATCCCCAACCCGGTGGCCGAACGCAACCCCGCCGCCGCCCAGCTCTACATCGTGCCGGTGCATGTGAGCGAACTCTTCTCCACCCACCCCGCGACGGAAAAGCGCATCGCCGCGCTGGAAGAGTTGGCGGCCGGCATGCCAGCCCAGCCCCGCGCCTCAGCCCTGTCCCCCATCCCGCCCGGAACCCGCAAATCAAGCGCCCTCAACCCCCTCCGCCGCGACTAACCCGCGTCGGGATCGGGTGGATTCCAGCCATTACAGCTTCGTCATCCCAGCGACCCGAAGGGCGGCGAAGCCAACGCTGGAATCTCAGGCCAAAGGGCACAGCCCAGCCTCACGAGATTCCAGCTTCCGCTGGGATGACAATTTATGGACGTCCGCGTCTGCTCGCCACCGCCAAACGAAAAAGGCGGCGCTTGAACGGCGCCGCCTTTTTCGTTCCGCGATCCAGCGTTGTTCAGAACGGCACTTCGTCGTCCAGATCATTGTCGAAATTCGGCCCGCCCGCGCTGCCGCGACCACCGCCCGAGGAGCGACCGGAACCGCCGCCAAAGCCGCCGTCACTGCCGCCGAAGTCGTCATAATCATTGCCGCCGCCAAAGCTGCCCGAGCTGGAGCCCCAGTCGCTGCCGCCCTGCGACCGGCCACCGCCGCCCTGGCCGCCACCGCCGCCCGGCGCGCCGTCCAGCATGGTCAGCACCGCGCCGGGGCCCTGCAACACGACTTCGGTGGTGTAGCGGTCATTGCCCGACTGGTCCTGCCATTTGCGGGTGCGCAACTGGCCTTCCAGATAGACCTTCGATCCCTTGCGCAGAAAGCGTTCGGCGACGCCCGCCAGACCTTCGGAAAAGATCGCGACGCTGTGCCATTCGGTGCGCTCCTTGCGCTCGCCCGACATGCGGTCCTTCCACGTTTCGGAGGTCGCGATCCGCAGGTTGCACACCTTGCCGCCATTCTGAAAGCTCTTCACTTCCGGGTCGGCGCCCAGATTGCCTACCAGAATGACCTTGTTGACCGAACCCGCCATGTTTCCTCCGATGCGTTAGCCGGTCCTTATAGACCGCTCTCAGGCGGGCGCTACCCCAAACCGAGCGCTACGGCGGTCCAATAGGTGATCCCGGCAGTGCCATAGGCCAGCGCAAACAGATAGCCGATCATGAACAGCGGCCATTTCCAGCCATTGGTTTCGCGCTTGGTCACCGCGATGGTGGAAATGCACTGCGGCGCGAACACGAACCAGGCGAGGAAGGCGAGCGCGGTCGGCAGCGGCCAGTTGTCCTTCAGCCGGTCGCCCAGATTGCGTTCCAGCTTCACCTCATCTTCGTCGGCGTCGAGCGAATAGACGGTGGCAAGGGCCGAGACAGCGACTTCGCGCGCAGCCATGGCGGGGATCAGCGCCAGCGAAATGTCGCGGTTGAAGCCGATCGGTTCCAGGATGACGTTGAGGCCGTTGGCGATGCGGCCGGCGACCGAATAATTGACCTGGCTGATGCCGCCATGCTCCGGCGCCTTGGGGAAGCTGAGCAGCACCCAGAGGATGACCGTCGAGGTGAAGATGATCGTGCCCGCGCGCTTCAGGAAGATCACCGCGCGCTGCCACAGGCCGAGCAGGATGTCCTGCGGGCGGGGCCATTGATATTTGGGCATCTCCATCAGGAAGCCGCCGCTTGCGCCTCTGGTGACGGTGCGGCGCAGCACCAGCGCGGCCAGCATCGCGCCGATGATGCCCGAAATATAGAGGATGAAGAGGACCAGCCCCTGCAACCCTATGCCCAGCGCGACGGTCCGCGCGGGAATGAAGGCGCCGATGATCACCGCATAGACCGGCAGCCGGGCCGAGCAGGTCATCAGCGGCGCGATCAGGATCGTGGTCAGACGGTCCTTCGGGTCGGCGATGGTGCGGGTCGCCATGATGCCGGGCACCGCGCAGGCGAAGGAGGACAGCAGCGGAATGAAGGCGCGGCCCGACAGGCCGACCTTCGCCATCAGCCCGTCCATCAGGAAGGCGGCGCGGACCATGTAGCCGGTCGCTTCCAGCATCAGGATGAAGAAGAAGAGGATCAGGATCTGCGGCAGGAACACCACCACCGATCCCACGCCGTTGATCACGCCGTCGACCAGGAAGGAGCGCAGCAGGCCGTTGGGCAGCGCGGCGGCGACGGCATCGCTGGCGGTGGCGGCGAACCCCTCGATCATGGCGATCGGCGCTTCGGACCAGGCATAGACCGCCTGGAACATGATGAAGAGCAGGCCGAGCAGCAGGAGAAGGCCCGCCACGGGATGCAGCGCCACCCGGTCGACCGCCGAGGTCAGGCGGCGGGACGGGGTTTCGCGGACGATCGCGGCGCGGGCGATGCGCCGGGCCTCCCCCCGCAGCGCGTCGAAGCCGCCGCTCTCGCTGGAGACGCGAATCCTGCCTGCGCTGCCGTCGAGCAGGCTTTCCAGTTCGGTGCGCAGATGGTCCAGGCCGCGCTTGCGAACCGCAACGGTGGAGATCACCGGCACGCCCAGTTCGCGGGACAGGATATTGGCGTCCAGTTCCAGCCCGTCTCGGGTGGCGAGGTCGACCATGTTGAGCGCAACGATCGTCGGCAGGCCAAGGGCGATCAGTTCCAGCGCGAAACGCAGATGGTTGTCGAGATTGGAGGCATCGACCACCACCACCAGCGCATCGGGCAGGCGTTCGCCCGTCTGTTTGCCCAATATGACGTCGCGCGTCACCTGTTCATCGGGGCTGGTGGGATTGAGGCTGTAGGTGCCGGGCAGGTCGACCAGTTCGATCGGCCGGCCGTCGGGCAGCGACAGGCGGCCCGCCTTGCGCTCCACGGTGACGCCGGGATAATTGCCCAGCTTCTGACGGGCGCCGGTCAGGGCATTGAACAGGGCGCTCTTGCCGGCATTGGGATTGCCGACCAGCGCAATCAGCGGCAGGCCCGTCATGCGTCTTCTTCCAGCGGGCCGGTGCGTACCGTGATGGCGGCGGCATGGTTGCGGCGCATGGCGATGGTCATGCGGCCGACCTTGCAGGCGATGGGGCCACGGCCGAGCAGGCCGCCATGATGCAGCGCCTCCACGCTGGCGCCTTCGCACAGGCCGAATTCGCGCAGCCGCTGGCCATCGGCAGCGGACAGGGCATTCCAGTCGATCAGGTCCACATAAGCGGGCTGGCGCAACGGCAGGTCAGTCAGGCGCAAGGGTAAGGCACTCGTCAATAACTTCTGCGAGTGACTATCAATACCGATTGCAAAAGGCCAGCGCGAATCGCGCGCCCCGTGCGGCAGATCACACTGCCGGATAACGCAGGCGGCCGATGAAGCGAGACAGGCTGAGCCGTTCGCCGCCGCCCACGCCCTTCCACCGGGCCTTGGCGCGCTCGAAGCGCATCACGCCGTCGATGCGCCGGGCCAGGAAAGCACGGGTTTCCGCATGATCCCCGCTTTCGTCATCGACGAAGACCAGCAGGGTCGCGGCATAAATCGCCGCCAGCGTCGCGCGCTTGCTGTAATGGTTGAGGTCGGTCGACTCATCGCCGGCGGCGCGCCACAGGCTGTCCGCCGCGCGCCAGCCGAGCCCGGCCGCGCGGATGGCGTTTGTCGGCATGGCAAATATGGCCTGGGCGCGGCGCAGCGCCTCACGATCGCGCGCCAGCAGGTTGAGCCGGGTTTCGACCAGCGTAGCGATGCGCTGGCGAATCGAGAGGGGGGCAAGCTTTTCCGGCGGCAGGGCCTCCGCCATGCGACGGTCGATGCTGGCGAACCAGGCATCGATCATGTCCATCGCGCCGCCCGAAAAGGCGAGTTGCGCGATATCGGCGTCGATGCGGCATTCCGCCGCCGCCATGGTCACGGCTGCCGCGCGCCAGCCGTCAAAGGCGGCGTGGCGGGGAAGGATGGGCGCGAGCGCGTCGCGCACTTCGTCCAGGGTCATGTCTTCGTGCGACGGGGTCATGGGCAGGTTCTACGCGCGGCCGGGCAGGCGCACAAGCACCAGCGCCACGCCGACCGCCGCTGCGCCGATCAGGTCGGGGGCGGTCAGCAGTTCGTGGAACAACATCCAGCCGAGCAGCGCCGACACGACGGGTTGCAGCAGCAGGCTGAGGCCCAGCACCAGCGGCGGGAACCAGGCGATGGCATAGGTGAGCAGGCCCTGGCCGATGAGCTGGCTGGACAGCGCCAGCGCGACCACCGGAGTCCAGTTGCCGGGCAGCACCCGCTCGCCCAGCCAGAGCGCGAGCAGCAGTAGCGGCAGCGCGCCGGTCAGGCTCGACCCGGCCAGCACCGACCAGCTGTCCAGCCGCCGCCGCATTCCCTGCACCACCAGCAGATAGGCGGTGTAAAGCGCGCCGGCGAGCAGGCAGAGCAGGTCGCCGCGGAGATAGCGGGGCGAGAGTTCGTAGCTGCCGCCCATCATGACCGCCGCGCCCGCCGCCGCCAGCATCAGCGCCAGCGCCTGCATCGGACGCGGCGCCTGGCGCAGCACCAGCAGGCCCCAGAGCGGCAGCATCAGCCCGCTCATATTGCCGAAGATGGTGGCGTTGGTGACCTTGGTCAGCGGAATGCCCAGATGCCAGGCGGCAAGGTCGGCGGCGAAGAACAGGCCGGCCAGCAGCATCGCGCCATAATCGCGGGCGCCAGGCTTTGCCGCCCTCAGCCCCGGAAAGCCGAGCAGCAGGAGGAAAGGCAAGGCGATCGTCAGCCGCCAGAAGGCGGCGGCCACCGGACCGACATCCGACAGCCGCACCAGCACCGGACCCAGCGGCAGGATGATGTTAGCCAGAATCAGCGCTGGGAAAGCAAATCTTGGCATGCCAAGGCGTGGCGGGAGGGTTGAAGGGGCCATGGCGGCTCCCTAGCTGGCTTCGGCAAGCAAGTCCCGTTGCAATTTGCAACTATAAAGAGGAAATCCCCCATGACCAGCCTGTTCGAGTCCGTCCGGCTTGGCGCGATCACGGCGCCCAATCGCATATTGATGGCGCCGCTGACCCGCGCGCGCGCCACCCGCCACCATGTGCCGACCCCGATCATGGTCGATTATTATCGGCAACGCGCTTCGGCCGGGCTGATCATCAGCGAGGCGACCGGCATTTCGCGTCAGGGGCTGGGCTGGCCTTATGCGCCCGGTTTATGGTCGGGCGAACAGGTCGAGGCGTGGAAGCCGGTCACGCACGCCGTGCATGAGGCGGGCGGGCGGATCGTCGCGCAACTCTGGCACATGGGACGGACGGTGCACAGCAGCCTGACCGGTGAGCAGCCGGTGTCTGCCAGCGCCACCGCCGCGCCGGGGCATGCGCACAGCTATGAGGGCAAGAAACCCTATGAACAGGCGCGTCCGCTGGCGCGGGAAGAGATTCCGGGCGTGATCGGGGACTATGTCCAGGCTGCGCGCAACGCCATGGCCGCGGGTTTCGACGGCGTGCAGCTGCATGCGGCGAACGGCTATCTGATCGACCAGTTCCTGCGCGACGGCAGCAACCGACGCGAGGATGACTATGGCGGATCGATCGAGAACCGCATCCGCCTGCTGCGCGAGGTGACGCAGGCGGTGGTCGATGCGATCGGCGCGGACCGCGTGTCGGTGCGGCTGTCGCCCAATGGCGATGCGCAGGGCGTCGACGACAGCGACCCGTCGGCGCTGTTCGCGACCGCGGCGCAGGCGTTGCAGCAGATCGGCATTGCCTTCCTCGAACTGCGCGAGCCGGGACCGGACGGCACCTTTGGCCGGACCGACGTGCCGCGCCAGTCGCCGGTCATCCGCCGGCATTTTTCCGGACCGCTGATCCTGAACAGCGATTATGATCTGGAACGGGCGCAGCAGGATCTGGCCAGCGGCCTGGCCGATGGGGTGAGTTTCGGGCGGGCTTTCATCGCCAATCCCGACCTGCCGAAACGCCTGCGGGTCAGCGCGCCGCTCAACAGCCCGGACATGGCGACCTTTTATAGCCAGGGAGCGGAGGGTTATCTGGATTATCCGGCGCTGGAAGATCAAGCGGCTTAGGGGGGAGAGCGGACATTATAGCTTCGTCATCCCGGACTTGATCCGGGATCCCGCTTTTCTTCTTGAGCGCACAT
>NZ_JALDYQ010000018.1:0-70238 GCF_032153725.1 Sphingobium sp.
CTCGGCGGTATCGAACATTGCCCTGTTATCGGCTTCGCTGGCGATGTCGGCTTTCACCGCGATCGCCTGGCCGCCCCGGATCGCGATCAGTTCGACAGTGCGTTCGGCCGCTGTCGGATCAATGTCGGCAACGATGACATGGGCCCCTTCCATGGCCAGACGCTAGCTCGCCGCCCGGCCGATTCCCGATCCGCCGCCCGTCACCAGAACGGCCTTTCCGTCAAATGGAACGCGACTCATTGCGCAGCCGCCTTCCACGCCGCATGCAGCGATGACGCTTTCATCGCCCTCTCCTCTTCCTTGATTTCGATACCGCGATCATCAAGGGGGAGGCGGATAATGCATCATCCATTTGGATTACGGACCGGACAAATCCAGTCGATCCGATCTCCATCGGGCAGGGTCACGCATCAAGCCAGAAAGGGATCATGGAATGATCCCAAATCTCAGTTCGCGTCCCGCCCGCTCGCGGGCCGGGAAGAGAGGGCGTCAGCCTTCCCCAAGACGCGGTCGCCGTCATGCGGCGAAACAGATGCAGGGCGAAATAACCTCGAGAGGAGAGTGAAATGACGGACAGCCGATCCGCTACAGCACGGGGATCGATGGCACGGGCGCGGCCGGCTACGCCGCCGATGTGCGCATAAACGGAGAGCGGATCACCGAAATCGGCGCGCCACTGCCGTTGTCGCTATAGCCGAAGCGTGTCCAGCCCTTCGCCCATCGATCTCTCCCTATTTTCGACCTGGGCTAATCGCCCGAAAGGACATCATCCCCGGACAGCAGGATCGCGTCGGCGCGTGCCAATGCCACCAAGGGAAGCCCCGCACCGGACGCCCTTTCGACCGCCAGCCGTGTCGGCGCGGAAATCGTCACCAGCAGGGGACAGTCCGCCAATACGGCCTTTTCCACCAATTCATAAGAGCAACGCGAAGACAAGAGCGCAAAACCCCCATCCCATTCCAGCCCCTGTCGCCGCATCGCGCCGATCAGCTTGTCGAAGGCATTATGCCGCCCGACATCCTCCCGCGCCAGGCGGATCGTCCCGTCCGCTCCCGCCAACGCCGCCACATGCGCCGCGCCGGTGCGTGCATTGAGCGGCTGATGGCGCCCCAACCCGCCCAGTGCGCGAAAGATCGCCCCCTTATCGGCGCGCGACAGGTTCGTGACAACCGGAAGGGGGCGGATAGCCTGTTCCAGATTCTCCACGCCGCAAATCCCGCAGGAGGATTCCGAAGCCCGATGCCGCACCCGGCTCAACAAGGCCTCCGTCCGTTCCGCCGGCAGGGTCGCCCTGGCAATGACCCCCTGCTCCGTCGCATGCACGTCGACGTCAAAGGGCGCATCCTCCGGTCCGATCAGGCGCTCCGCCAGCGCGAAGCCCAGCACGAGTTCCGCCACGTCCGCTGGCGTCGCCATCAATACTGCATAACCGATGCCGTTATACTCGATCGCGATCGGCACTTCTTCGGCCAGCTCGCGCGTCACCGCCGTCACGCGCCCTTCCGGCGTCAGCTGCGTGAAGACATGTTCGCCTTCCGGTACATCGCTCAAGGGGTGACAATCCGCTTGATGGCGGCAGCGGCGATGGGAGAGAGTGCCTCTGGCCGTGCCGCCGCCAGCGCGCCGATGCGTTTCTTCATCGCCGGGTCCCAGAAATCGCGGATATGCTCCGCCGTCAGCGCCACGGCCTCATCCTCGCCCAGCGCCGCGACATTGCGGGCGATCTGGTTCGCCATGTAGATCAGGCGGTCCTGGGTCGACATGACCTCATTTTCATCACTCATGTACCCGATCCTATTCGGCAGCTTCCAAAGGCGCAATCCGCCTGCTGTGCTGCGCTTGCGTCGCATAGTCCCGCTGCCAGTCGCTCGGTCCGTTGGAGGGCATGACCTGCACCGCCGTCACCTTATATTCGGGGCAGTTGGTGGCCCAGTCCGAATAGTCCGTGGTGATGACATTGGCCTGCGTATCGGGGTGGTGGAAGGTGGTGTAGACCACGCCGGGCGCGACCCGCTCCGTGATCAGCGCGCGCAGGCTTGTTTCACCGGCCCGGCTCTTGAGCGACACCCAGTCGCCGTCATTGATCCCCCGGTTTTCCGCGTCGGCCGGATGGATTTCCAGCCGATCCTCGGCATGCCAGGCCTCATTCGCTGTCCGCCGCGTCTGCGCGCCGACATTATATTGGCTGAGGATGCGCCCGGTCGTCAGTAACAGCGGGAAGCGCGGCCCCGTCTTCTCGTCGGTCGGCACATAGTCGGTGACGACGAACTTGCCCTTGCCCCGCACGAAGCCGCCGATGTGCATGGTGGGCGTCCCGTCCGGCGCGGCGTCATTGGCGGGCCATTGCAACGATCCTTCCGCCTCCAGCCGGTCATAATGCACGCCCGCGAAGGTCGGGGTCAGCGCGGCGATCTCATCCATGATCTCGGATGGATGACCATAGGACCAACCCAGCCCCATGGCCTGCGCGACCAGCTGGACAATCTCCCAATCGGCATAGCCGTTGAGCGGCGCCATCACCTTGCGCACACGCTGGATGCGCCGCTCGGCATTGGTGAAGGTCCCGTCCTTCTCCAGGAAGGTCGATCCCGGCAGGAAGACATGGGCGTAATTGGCGGTTTCGTTGAGGAACAGGTCCTGCACGACGACGCATTCCATCGCGGCAAGGCCCGCCGCGACATGATGGGTATTTGGATCGGACTGGAGGATATCCTCACCCTGGATGAAGATGCCCTTGAACGTACCGTCCGTCGCGGCGTCGAGCATGTTGGGGATGCGCAGGCCCGGCTCCGCATCCAGCGTCACGCCCCATGCCTGTTCGAACTGACTGCGCACCGCATCGTCCGACACATGGCGATAGCCCGAAAATTCATGGGGGAAGCTGCCCATGTCACAGGCGCCCTGCACATTATTCTGCCCGCGCAACGGGTTCACGCCGACGCCCTCGCGTCCGATATTGCCGGTCGCCATGGCGAGATTGGCGATCGCCATGACGGTCGAGCTGCCCTGGCTATGCTCGGTCACGCCCAGGCCATAATAAATCGCGCCGTTACCACCGGTCGCATAGAGCCGCGCCGCCGCACGCACTTCCTCCGCCTTCACGCCGGTCAGCGGCTCGACGGCTTCGGGCGAACGCTGTGGTTCGGAAACGAACGCTGCCCAGTCCTCAAATTCTTGCCCATCACAGCGGTCGCGAATGAAGGCCTCATCATAGAGCTTCTCCATCACGATCACATGCGCCAGCGCCGTCAGCATAGCCACATTGGTGCCGGGCCGCAGCGGCAGATGATGCGTTGCCTCGACATGAGGCGACTTCACCAGATCGATCCGGCGCGGATCGATCACGATCAGCTTCGCGCCCTGCCGCAACCGCTTCTTCATCCGGCTGGCAAAGACCGGATGTCCGTCGGTCGGATTGGCGCCGATCACCAGGATCACATCGGCCTGCATCACGCTGTCGAAATCCTGTGTCCCCGCGGAGGTGCCGAAGGTCGTCTTCAACCCATAACCGGTTGGTGAATGGCAAACCCGCGCGCAGGTATCGACATTATTATTGCCGAAGCCCTGCCGGATCAGTTTCTGGACGAGGAACGTCTCCTCATTGGTGCAACGGCTGGATGTGATCCCGCCAATGCTCCGCGTCCCATATTTCGCCTGAATCCGCCGGAACTCGCTGGCGGTGTGGGTAATCGCCTCCTCCCACGACACTTCGCGCCACGGATCTTCCACCGAAGCACGGATCATCGGGTTCAATATGCGGTCGCGATGCTGGGCATAGCCCCAGGCGAAGCGGCCCTTGACGCAGCTATGCCCGCGATTGGCCTTGCCGTCCTTCCACGGCACCATGCGCACCAGTTCCTCGCCCCGCATTTCCGCGCGGAAAGTACAGCCAACCCCGCAATAGGCGCAGGTGGTGATGATCGACCGGTCCGGGGTGCCGATCTCCACCACCTTCTTCTCGGTCAGCGTCGCGGTCGGACAGGCCTGCACGCAGGCACCGCAGGACACGCATTCGGACGACAGGAAATCCTGACCCTGCGATGGCGAAACCCTGGAGTCGAACCCCCGCCCCTCGATGGTCAGCGCGAACGTCCCCTGCACCTCATCGCAAGCGCGCACACAACGCGAACAGACGATGCACTTGCTGGGATCGAAGTCGAAATAGGGGTTCGACTGGTCCTTCGCCTGCCCCATATTGGTCGCGCCGTCATAGCCATAGCGCACCTCGCGCAAGCCCACAGCGCCCGCCTGCTCCTGCAATTCGCAATCGCCATTGGCCGGGCAGGTCAGGCAGTCCAGTGGATGGTCGGAGATATACAGCTCCATCACCCCGCGCCGCAGCTGTTTCAATCGCTCGCTCTGCGTCCGCACCACCATGCCCTCGGCAATCGGCGTGGTGCAGGAGGCGGGATAGCCGCCCCGCCCCTCCACCTCGACCAGACAGAGACGGCAGGAACCGAAACTCTCGACATTATCGGTCGCGCACAGCTTCGGGATCGAACAGCCGGTCAGCGACGCCGCCCGCATGATCGACGTGCCCTCCGGCATCGTCACCGTCTCGCCATCGATGCTGAGGGTCACGCTCTTGCCGGTGACGATAGCCGGCGGCGTCCCATGATCGCTTTCGCGCGTGTAAGTCATTCCGCAGCTTCCTTCACCGACGCGGCTGCGCCGAAATCCTCGGGAAAATGATCGAGCGCGCTCAACACCGGATAAGGCGTGAAGCCGCCCAGCGCGCAGAGCGATCCATATTTCATCGTGTCGCACAGATCGCGCAGCAGCTCCGTCTGAGCCTTCAGCCCGTTGTCTATCCGCTCGGGTGACCGCGAATACAGCGCTTTGCCCAGATGACCGCCGACAGCCGCTTCCACCGCCACCGGATCGGCATCCCGAGCCGCGATGATCCGATCCATCACCTCGACGCCCCGTGTCGACCCGATCCGGCAAGGCGTGCATTTCCCGCAGCTCTCTACGGAACAGAACTCCATTGCGAAGCGCGCCATATGCGCCATGTCGACGCTATCGTCGAACACGGTGATCCCGGCATGGCCGATCAACCCGCCCGCCTGCGCGAAGGCCTCATAGTCAAAGGGCAGGTCGAACATGGAGGGCGGGAAATAGGCCCCCAAAGGCCCACCAACCTGCACCGCCCGCACCGGTCGTCCGCTGGCCGTGCCACCGCCAATGTCATTCACCAGCTCGCCCAGCGTAATGCCGAAACCGATCTCATACAGCCCGCCATGCTTCACATTGCCCGCCAGCTGTACCGGCATGGTCCCGCGCGACCGCCCGAAACCGACCGCGGCATAAGCCTCCGCCCCTTCCGCCAATATGAAGGGAACGGCCGCCAGACTCAGCACATTGTTGATCACGGTCGGCTGTCCGAACAAGCCGTAGAGCGCCGGCAAAGGCGGTTTCGCCCGCACCTGCCCCCGCTTCCCTTCGATGCTGTCGAGCAGCGCCGTTTCCTCGCCGCAGACATAGGCGCCCGCGCCGACCCGCACCTCCAGCGTGAAGGGAGCGATCCGCTCGACCGAAAGCGCGATCGCCTCCTGCATGGCTGCGATGGCGAAGGGATATTCGCTGCGAATATAGACATAGCCATGGCTCGCCCCCACGGCATGACCGGCGATCGCCATCCCCTCGATCAAACAGAAGGGATCGCCCTCCATCAGCATCCGGTCGGCGAAGGTTCCGCTGTCGCCCTCATCTGCATTGCAGACGATGAACTTCGCTTCGGATGAGGCATCCAGCACCGTCTGCCACTTGATCCCGGTTGGAAAGCCCGCCCCGCCACGTCCGCGCAGGCCTGAAACCTTGACCGCATCCACCACCGCCTGCGGCGCCATGGCCCGCGCCGCATCCAGCCCGCGCCAGCCGCCATGCGTGGCATAATCCTCCAGACTGAGCGGATCGATCTCCCCGCAGCGCGCAAAGGTGAAGCGCTGCTGCCCCGCAAAGAAGGGTAGCGCCGTCACATCCCCCAGCCGCGCCGCATGGCTCCCATCCAACACCGCCGCGACATCGCCCGGCCCTATCGGCCCGAAACCGATCCGCGCGCCGTCACGCTCCACCTCGACCAGAGGCTCGATCGAAAACAGCCCCCGGCTCCCGGTCCGCACCACTTCGCACCCCGTCAGCTCGAAAGCCCGCGCCACCTCATCGGCGCCCAGAGCAACTGAAGCCATGTCGCGGCTGACATGAACCCGGGTCATGCCGAAACCTCCTGCGCGATCCGCTCCAGCGCGGCGGCATCGATCCGCGCCACGGGCCGCCCATCGACCAGCGCATTCGGTCCCACGGCACACAGTCCCAGGCAGTAAACCGGCTCCAGCGTTATCTGCCCGTCGCGTCGGGTTTCCCCCATGGCAACGCCCAGCCGTGCCGCCGCGGCCGTTTCGATCGCAGCGCCGCCGCGTGCCTGACAGCTTTCCGCCCGGCACAGCTTCACCACATGCCGTCCTGCCTGCACCCGTCGGAAATCATGGTAGAAGGTCACGACCCCATGCACGTCGGCACGGCTCAAATTCAACGCCTTGGCGATTTCCGGAATCGCAGCGTCATCGACAGAGCCTATCTCCTCCTGGAGCATGTGCAAAAGGGGCAGCAGCCGATCCCGTGACCGGCCATGCGCGCTCGTCCAATCCTCGATCAACCGTGCCGTATCGCTGACGGCGTCACCCTTTTGCATCTGCTTCATTCTTCCGAGGCTCTGTTCCGCGTCATGCTGCGCTTCGCAAAGGCCTTCGTCAAATCGAAGCCCCGCATGTTTAATAGAAACTCTCTATCAAGATTGTGCGCAGCCTCCGGGCTGGCCAGGACGCGAGCCTGCCGATCAAGCTTTGGGGTCGACGATTATGAATGCAAATCGATCTCGTAATTCACTCGGCCCACCCCGCCAGGGAAATTGAAGTGATAAGATCAGCAAAAATATTCTATATTTGATTTTTCTTCAATATTTTGCTCATTATCTGAAATTTTCTTATATTTATTGATAATTATCTCACATTGTTTTCTTGAAATGTAATATTCATTATATTCATCAAAAAATATAGGGTTCGATTTTGATTTATTAGGCGTTAACCATGGCCTGAAGGAAGGCAAGGCATCATTGCGAGATGAATCCCTCAGATCTGTCCATTTTTTCCTGACAATCCCATGCTCCAATGAAGAGCCGGGAGTATCAAATTTTGTCATTATCAATCCGATACAAATGGAATGACGGCAGACTGAAATTCAGATCATCCTGTTATTTACCTAAACCCAAGGTCGGACATGACCTCGATTACTTCAGAGAAATTCTTTACTCCGAACTTCTTCTTGATGTGAGCACGGTGCATCTCGACAGTTCGTATGAAGGGCGTCCGCCACATCACGATTGGTGGATCGGGCAGAAAGCGCCCGCAAGATGTCCAATTCCCTTTTCGTGAGGCTGTCCAGATGAATTTTGGCTCTCTCCCTTTGCCGCTGGATTTCCACGCTTCGCTCCATCAGCGGCCGGGCGTTGGCCAGCATGTCGAAAAGCTGCCCATCGGAAAAGGGCTTCTCCAGAAAATCCAACGCGCCTCGTTTGATGACATGCACCGCCGTTGAAATGTCGCCTGATGCCGTCATCACGATCAGGGGCACGTCCAATCGCCGGGCGAGGAGTTCTTCCTGAACGGCCATGCCGCCAATACCCGCAAGACGCAGTTCCAGCAGGGCAATACCTGGCGTCAGAAAATCGAGCGCTTCGATGAAATCGCTTCCGGAAGCAAAGGGGGTTGGCTCAAATCCATGTTCGCGCAGAAGCCGCACCAGATATTGGCGCGTTTTGCGGTCATCGTCGACGATATAAACCGGACATCCAGAATTCATGACCAACTGCCCAAGCCGCCACCTTTCTTCGCCCAACGCCCCGGGCGCTCAATGGTTTCGCACCCGATCTTTTTCTTCCCGCCAATGTCATACCATCGTGATGCGGCGAGGCTCGAAAAAGACCCCTATCATTCCGCCGCTTGACCATTGTACCCGACCCATCCGTACATCTACACCGCGGGTCTTCACAAGCAGGCGGGTGCCTTCGCTCATGCCGCCCGCCACCTCGATCATCATCCCTTCGAGCGACATGTTGCGGATCGTGCCGATGATCACGGGTGTCGATGTGACCAACGTCGCGGAGAAGTTCACGTCCAATCGCTGGCTGCGCGGTTCATATCCACGGGACCTGATGGTCGCGTCGGGCTCTGCGCCGGGGACCCAGGGCAATGATTCCTCCAGAAGAAGGCCGCATCTGGAACCATTGACCCATCGGACCTCGGCCGTGCGGAAGCTGGTTTCATCGAAACTCACATGAACCTGCTGATGCAACCCCAGCGACAGGGCGCAGCGACCGCTCAGTCCAGTGTGCGAAACATTCTCGACGGACAGGGTCGCCTCTTCAACGGCTGCATAGAGAAGCGCGGACTTGAATACGGTTTGCCGCGGATGACGGCGCTTGTTCACGATCCCGCCATCGGTGTCCGGGCGCTCGTTTACTTGGTCGGTCATACAAATTTTCCCGTGGATACATGAATCCCATAAAAGCCGTTTCTTACCCAGAGGTTATCCATGAATATAGTAGCACTACGGTATCCGGATGAATGACGATGTTAACCCTGATTCCGTTAAATTGCTGGTAACCGAACCTCCCCCGAGGTCGGTTGTGATCGTGGCGAGGCGCAGTACAGTCCCCACTCATGCGCCTCGCCTTTACTTTATTCCTGGCAACCGGCATCATGCCCCTATGCTTGCGCGATGGGCTTATATCAGCACGAACCGTCTGAAGGCCGCCGATATAGAGGAGCGTATCCAGCAAATCGTCAATGTGTCGGTTCCCCGCAATCGTGCGCTGAACGTTACGGGCGCCCTGTTGTTTACCGGTCGCCGTTTCGCGCAATATCTGGAAGGCGAACCGTCGGCGATCGATGAACTCAGGGCGAGCATCCTGCGGGACCCGCGGCACGAAGATGTCAGGACGATCGCATCGGGCGCATATTCCCACCGCTTCTTCGTCACCTGGTCACTTGCCTATACCGGACCATCCCAATTCGTCGCGGAAATCGTGGATCGGTCTTTGAACGACACCCTGGAAAAGGGTGACGTAAGCATCCACGCGCTTGTGCAGATATTGTCGGAATTTTCGATCGGCGGTCGCGGCTGATGGCCCGATCCAGACTTTTCCATAAAATTGGCATTTTATCAATGACATGTGGAACAAATCCTCCTTTGGGTAGCTGACATGCAGCGGAGCGGCAACGGCTGCTCCGCCTGACAGGCCGGCGACCCTGATCTGTTGTCGGTAAAGGAGGTCACACACGGCGGCAGAGCAGCCGCTCAATAACAGGGGTCGGACCATGCATATTTTTCGTCTGCGCTCGCTTGCGAGCGCCCTGTTGCTTTGCGCGCTCATATTCGGCCTGAGTGAGTGGGGCTTTTCCTCCACGGCTGAGATCGAGCGCAACATCGTCCCGTCGACGACAGCGGCAAAGGGCGGGGGGGAAAGTCCCACCATCGCGACGACCGGCTTTTTCAACAGCGTGGCGAACCCATCTTCCGGCAGCTCATACGCCAGGCCACTGCCAGACCTGTGGACCACTCCTGGCAGCAGCAATCCCGCCACCTTCCTCCCCGCCAATGGAGGCGCCGGCAGTTCAGCCAATCGTTCATCGACGGAAGCAGGCACGCTGACGCAGATGGCGACTACAGCCTCCGCGCTTGCCTATGCCGCCTCACCGCCGACCACATTTGCGAGTTTCGACTTCGCGGGCGGCACGCGATATCCCGAACAGGCCACCGCATCGATTGGACCAGCCTTTTATCGTCCCGGTTCGACGATCGCCTATGTTCCGATATCGCTCGACCGGCCCACGCCCAACACCCTGATCGCGCGGGTCACGACAGAAGATGGTCCCGGTCTTGTCAGAGGGGTTGCGGGCATAAACTATCAGAGCATCTACAAGTCGGTTGTCTTCCGTCCGGGCGATCCGCTCACGAAAACGGTTTCCGTACCGATCATTCTGGGCATTCCGCAGGCCGACTTCATCGTTCGTTTTGTCGAGGCGCCATGGGGCGGCAAAATGGGAACGGATCGCGCGATGGTGCAGTGCGACTTTCTTCAGCCCCCCACGACGGAACAGATCGAAGGGCGCGAGCCACGGACGTTCGAACCTTCCGGCAGGCTCCAGTGGAATATGAGCCGGGACACGATGAAATGGTCCGATGCAGGCCATGACAAAGCCTGGTCCACCAAACTCCCCAATGGCCGCTCACAACCGGGCAATCAGGAAACCGGCATTTATCTCGACGGCTGGGTTTATCGCGACCAGGGCATAGAAGCGCCGCTGCGCTACACTGACGAAGGACTCGTCATGCACACGCAGAAGCTGAAGGAGCCCATCTATTGGGACGGCGTCGGCTATGATTACGGATCGGTCGTGCTGAGCGGACATAACACCAGGCCTTTGCAAATCGGCTATGGTCAATATGAGTTCACTGCCAGAATGCCGAACCGCCGGGGCTCCTGGCCGGCTTTCTGGCTGATCTCGACGTCCGGCTGGCCACCCGAGATCGACATTTATGAGGGGTTCGGTTTCGAAAGCTGGTGGGATTTCGACCGCTATACCGCCAATACGCTGCACGGCGGCGCCAATATCACCCGCACCTTTCAGCAAGGCATCTTCATGAATACCGACGAAATCTATGGCATTGGCGGCTTCACCTCAGGATTTCACCGCTTTGCGATCGACATACAGCCAGACTATATCACCTGGTTCATCGATGGGAAGGAAACCTATCAGGCCGTCAATCCCTTCGCCGGCTTCCGCTGGTATCCGATCATGGACGTGGCGGTTAAAACCACCGGCGAATATGCCGATGGCTCGGGTGACATGATCGTGAAGGACATCAAGGTTTACTCCAACTGAGAACTGAGATCGGCATTTCAAAATGCCGTGCCCAGAATAAGGCGGAATCGAGCGCCCCGCTCCGACGGAAGCAGCTGAAGCTCGCCGCGGTAAGCAGCGAGCAGCGAACGGGCTATGGCCAGGCCAAGGCCGGTGCCACCCTGTTCCCGCCTGCTGGTGAAGAAGAGATCGAAGATGCGGTCCCTGTCCCCCTGCGGAATGCCCGGCCCATTATCGAGAAGATCGACCCATAGGACGCCATCGTGCGTCGTGACGACGATGTCGAGCCGTGACGCCCGCGCCTGCCGCGCATTTTCGGCGATCGTGGTCAGCACGGCCTCCAGCGCTCCGGCATCCATTGCCAGCGGGGGGAGTGCTTCAGGCACATGCAGGTCGACGACGAAGCCCTCACCCGACAAAGCGTCCGCCAGCGATGCCAACACCGGCCCGGCTTCGGCGCGCGCGTCGCTTCCACCCACCATCACGTCAGCCCGGGCCAGTTCCATCAGCCGTCGCACCAGCCGGGACAGTCGCTCGGCATCCGCCGCCATATTGTCCAGGAACCGCGCCCGGTCGGCGGGCGCCATGTCGGCGCCATGGTCCTGCAACAGCTCGATCGCGCCGGAAATCCCGGCCAGCGGCGTCTTGAACTCATGGCTGACCGAGGAGGCGAAATCGCGCAGATAGCGGGAACGCTTCTGGATGCTGTCGGCCATCTGTTCGAAATCCTGGTAGAGCGCCCGGATCTCCACCACCTGGAGGGAGGGAAAGCGCGGCGCGATCAGGCGCCCCGACGCCAGTTCCCGCGTCGCGCGGCTCAGCCCCTCGATCGGCCGGACGATGGCGCGGGACAGCACGGCCGACAGGAGCACCAGTAACAGGAAGATCGCCACCACGCCCAGCGCGATCTTGCCCCTGTCCTCATAAAGGCCCAGGAATAGCGCGCGGGGCGAGCGCGACACCAGCAGCACGCCGACCACTTTCCCGTCGACGCGGATCGGCCGTGCATGATGCAGCCGGATACTCGCCGCCCGGCTCAGCCATTCGAACGAATAGTGGACAACATAGCCCTGATTTTCCCGCAGAACGGTCACCGCCCGGCCACGCAGCGCCGCCTTGATCTC
Source organism: Sphingobium sp. (assembly GCF_032153725.1). Lineage (GTDB taxonomy): Bacteria > Pseudomonadota > Alphaproteobacteria > Sphingomonadales > Sphingomonadaceae > Sphingobium. Next base: position 12,047 of record NZ_JALDYQ010000018.1, read on the forward strand.
CGGCAAGGCGGCCAGGCTTCGCCCCGCTTCCCGGCCATTCAGCGTGATGCCATGCCGGTCGAGCATCAGGATGGAGGACAAGGTGGTCAGCCTGGTTTCGGCAAAGGCAGGCATCATTTGCCGGGCGATGGCGATCGCGGCGTCATCGGGCCGGTCGCGCGTCAACGCGGCGGGCGGACGTGGCGGCAGGATCGGGGAGGAGCGCAGGTCCACCTCCGTCATCCGGTCATGATAGCGAACCGCGCCAGTCGGCCCGACCAGCGCCACGAAAGGCCCCTTCCAGATCACCGCCGTGCTTGCGGCCAGCGCCGCCCCCTGCGCGACCAGTTCCGCCTCGGTCCGCCGCACCAGCGCATTTTCATAGACGCGCAGGAAGATCGCGCCGAACCCCGGCAGCGCCGCCACGAACAGCAGCGTCCCGAACAGGATCGTACGCAGCCGCAGGACCGGCCAATACCGGGCTATCCGCGCCTTCAGAACCGGGATCATGCGGGTAAAATTCACGGGAGCAAAATTTTCATGGGGTCTGGGCCATGCCGCTGCACGCGCCTAGCCGATAACCGATCCCGGCCCGCGTTTCGATGATGTCGATGCCGCCCGCCTCGGCGAATTTGCGGCGGAGGTTGCGGATATGGCTGTCCACCGTACGATCGGTCAACGCAAATCCCGGCCCCCGGAAGCGGTCGATGATCTGATCCCGCGAAAAGATGCGGGATGGCATGGCGAGCAGCGTCCGCAATATCGTGAACTCCGTCACCGTCAGGCCGATCTCCTGCGTCCCCCAATGCGCCGACCAGCTTTCGGTGTCGAGGCTGAGCAGGCCATGGCGCATCATGCCGACATTCTCCACTATGGGCGGCCGGGCGGCAGTGCGGCGCAGGATGGCCATCGATCGCGCCACCACCTCGCGCGGGGAAAAGGGCTTCACCACATAATCGTCGCCGCCCAGTTCAATGCCCAGCACCCGATCGATCTCATCATCGCGGGAGGACAGGAAGAAGATCGGCACATCATTATGGGCGCGCAGCCTGCGGCAAACTTCCAGCCCATCCATGCGCGGCATGTTGATGTCCAGGATGACGAGGTCGGGCGCATGACGCTCGACCTGCGCCAATGCCTGTTCGCCGTCGGCCGCCTCGATCGTGTCCAGTCCTGCCTTGCCGAAGGCAAAGACAAGCAACTGGCGGATATGGGGATCATCGTCCACGATCAGGATGGTGCTGGGCATGGGGCATAGGATCATTTTCCGATCTCCCCTGTCAACGCGCGGACAGCCTTGGGATCGACGGATTTTATCGGTGGCGGCGCCGCGGACACTGGCGGCGGCGGTCGCAAGGCGCCATCGCACCCCCTTGCGCCGGACGCCAGCGCCACGGGCTTGCGTCCCGCCAGATCAAGTCGCTTCTGTCCCAACAAGGTCCAGCCATGTTGCTGATCCTGTTGCAGCGCGCGGTGAAGCCGCGACCTGACTGCCCGTACCCGCTCGCGAAATTCCGGGCGAAGGTCAGCGCGCCGTTCCAGATCGATCAGCGGCAGCAGGGCCGAATCCCCCAATGCATTCAGATAGCAAAGGTCGAGCGCCACCCCCTGTCCGCCAACCTCGCGCGCATGGCGCACATTCCACTGCGCGGCGACCGCGCCCAGATCGACGAAACAGGCAATCGTCAGCACCAGCCCCGTCGCCGCCAGATTGACGTTGATCAGCCAGGCCGCGCTTCGCTCGCGCAACAACCGCCAGCAGATCGCCGCCAGCCCGAAAGCCACCAGCAGCATCCAGACCAGAGCCGCGATCCGCAGGCGGGTGAGCGAATAGGCCTGGATATAATCGACCGTCCGCAGCATGGACGAGGCGACAAGGAAGATATTCTGCCCGATCCACAGCATCACCAGTCTGCGGATGGTCCCCGTCCGCGCCGTCAGCGATCCGGGTCGCAAGGTCACCAGTACGAACAGCGCCGCCAGTAATGCCGTGGCGATCAGCGGATAGGCCCCGCGATGGGCATAATCCGCCATCGACATGCCCTTCGGCATCGGCACCAGTCCCCACAGCCAGGCAATGTCCATCAGATTTTGCAGAACGAAGATCAGATTGAAGACCAACAGCGACAGCGTAACCGAAGCGACCGACACGCCGGGAAGGCGAAGCTCGCCTCGCCCGTCGAAAGTCGGCAGCAGGCGACGTGCCGGGCACGGCCGCAGCAGGCTCCACGCCATGAGGAACAGCAGGCTCCAGAGGAACGCGCGTCCGATCAGTTCCGGCGACAATAACGGCGGCAGCAGCGATGAGAGGAAAAGTTCGAACAGCGGATTGGCGGCCGAAAACAAGGCCAGGATCACCGCGCTCCCGATCAGGGGCAGCGCCAGCACCGCCACCGCCGCATTCAGGCTCCAGCGTCCGGACCGCCCGGCCGCGCGAACCTTCAGGAAGCGTCGCAGGTCAATCAAGGGACCAAATGGCGACCATATGCTTTGCCAGGCCAGTCGCTGGAACCATCGCCAGCCATCATCGAAACGCGCGGTCGCGGGCATCAGCGCCGCCATGCTCACGGCTATCCAGAACAGCCCCCAGGCAAGCAGGCTCGCATCATGGATCAGCGCCAGCGCGAACAGCCCCGCCGCCACCAGTGCCGCCCAGGCCCGCCGGTCGTGACGCACCGCCGGGCGCCCGGCGAGCAGCGCGGCCAGCAAACCCAGCGCGAACAACCCTATGAAGCCGCCATAAAGATGCCGTTGATAGAAAAACCAATCGCCCATGCCGACGACGAATGAAGCAGGCGCCAGCTTCCATCGGAACCGGCCCGCCAAGGGGAAGGAATGCATCGGTCTGTCTCCCTGAATGAGGGGGCAGGATGCCTCCGTCCCAAGCAGGAAAGCGACTATTGCCGATCAATTGTCCGCGCGGATGCCGTGCAGAAACCGTGCAGGCTGGATGACGGCACGGCACTCGCCAAAGCCGATCGGCACATAGCCGTCCGCTCGCGCGACCGCCTTCAGCGCCAGTTCGTCGCCATCTTCCAGAAATGCCCTTTCCTCGCCCGTCGGCAAGCTGATCCGGCGCTTGCCCCCTTCGGTCAACTCCATCAAACTGCCATAGCCGTCGCGCTTGGGCGCCGATAGCGTGCCCGTTCCCAGCAGATCGCCCGGATTGAGGTTGCAGCCATTGGACGCATGGTGGGCGACGATCTGCTGCGCGGTCCAGTACATGGACGAAGCCGGCCCGCGTGACAGCCGCAGCGGCTCCAATCCCTCGGCGCGCATCCGTGCGCTCGACAGATGGACCTCCAGGTCGATCGCCAGCGCCCCCTTCGCCTGATCCCCTTCGTCCCACAAATAGGGCAAGGGCCGTGGATCGCCCTCCGGACGCCCGGGCTGAGCGATGCGGAACGGCGCCATCGCCTCGGCGGTCACTATCCAGGGGGAAATGGTCGTCTGGAAATTCTTGGCGAGAAACGGGCCCAGCGGCACATATTCCCACGCCTGAAAGTCCCGTGCCGACCAGTCGTTGAGCAAACAGAAGCCCGCAATATGCTCCGCAGCCCTGCCGATCGGCACGGGCTCGCCCAGGGCGTTGCCCGCGCCGATCCAGATTCCCAGCTCCAGTTCATAATCCAGCCGCTGGCTCGGCCCGACCTCCGGCATATCCGCATCGGGGGCCTTGCGCTGACCCTGGGGTCGCAAGACCGGCACGCCGGAAGGCCGGATCGACGAAGCCCGCCCATGATAGCCGATCGGCACATATTTATAATTGGGCAGCAACGGGTTATCAGGCCGGAACAGCTTACCGATATTGGTGGCATGATGAATGCCGACGTAGAAATCGGTATAATCGCCGATCGCAGCCGGCAGGTGCGGCACGCAATCCGCCGCCCGATGCAGCAAGGGTTCGACCGCGCCTCGCCACCTCGCATCGCTGAACAGTTCGCTCAGCCGGCGTCGCAGTGCCACCCGGTCTGCCGAAGGCAGCGCCATCAGGGGGTTCAACACCGTTCCGTCCAGCACGGCGGCTGCAGGAGCAGGCAGCAATCCCGCCTCCGCCGCGGCCCTGAGGTCGAAGATCATGGTCCCGATCGCCACGCCCGCGCGGGGCGCCCCGCCCTGCGGCGAGAAAATCCCGTAAGGCAGGTTCTGCACCGGAAAGTCTGAATGACCATCGGCGCGTTCGACCCAGCTCGACCGCGCCGGATCATGGGTTTCGTCAATCTGCGGAAAGTTCATGCCCCATCCCCTTGCGGTAATTGCGCCTTCGTGAAATCCGACCAGCAATCGTCGTAATCCAGCTGGCAAAGCGGCGTTTCCATCGCGAACCGGGTCGGATGAAAGGCGAAACGGCTCTCGAACATAAAGGCCATGGTGTCCGAAATCCGATGAGGCTTCAACTCGGCCGCCACCGCGCCCTCGTAACTGGCCCTGTCCGGCCCATGCCCCGCCATGCAGTTGTGCAACGACGCCCCGCCCGGCGCGAAACCACCCGCCTTGGCATCATAGGCCCCGTGAACAAGGCCCATGAACTCGCTCATCACATTGCGGTGGAACCAGGGGGGGCGGAACGTATCCTCCGCCACCATCCAGCGAGGCGGAAAGATCACGAAGTCGCAATTGGCCGTCCCTGCCCGTTCGCTGGGAGAGGTCAGCACGGTGAAGATCGACGGATCGGGATGATCGTAACTGACCGTGTTGATCGTGTTGAACCGTCGCAGATCGTAGCGACAGGGCGCCAGATTGCCATGCCATGCCACCACGTCGAAGGGCGAATGGTCCTGATGCGTCACCCACAGGCATCCAGCGAATTTCTGGATGATCTCATGGGCCGAATCGTCATCCTCGAACCAGGCCACAGGCGTTTCGAAATCGCGCGCATTGGCGAGCCCGTTGGAACCGATCGGTCCCAGATCGGGCAGACGGAACAAGGCGCCATAATTTTCGCAGACATAGCCCCGCGCCGTTCCGTCTGGCAGTTCCACCTTGAAACGCACGCCGCGCGGGATCAGCGCGATCTGCTCCGGCCCGACCGCCATCACGCCCATTTCCGTGACGATCCGCAAGGCGCCCTGCTGCGGCACGATCAGCATTTCGCCATCGGCATTATAAAAAGCCCGCCTTTCCATCGATCGGTTCGCGGCATAGAGATGGACGGCCAGCCCCTCCCCCGCCGCCGGATCGCCCGCCCCGCAATAGCTGGTCAGCCCATCCACGAAATCCGCCGGCCGTTCGGGGATCGGCAGCGGGTCCCAGCGCAGCCGGTTGGGCGTCGGCGGCACTTCGTCAAAGGGGCCGCTGCGCAATCCCGTCTCGCGCTCATAGGGGCGATAGGCCGGATGATTGGCTGCCGGTCGCAATCGGTACAGCCAGCTCCGCCGGTTCTCTCCGCGCGGCGCGGTGAAGGCCGTTCCGGAAAGCTGCTCGGCATAGAGGCCGAAAGGCACATGCTGCGGTGAGTTGCGCCCTGCCGGCAGCGCGCCCGCCACCGCCTCCGTCGCGAAATGATTGCCGAATCCCGCCATGAAGGCGGCGCTTTGCCGTTCGGCTTCTTTCATCTTGCGCGACTCCAAAAGGTATCAATTGTTACTAATTAGCAGCTTGCGCATGAAGTATCAAATGTTACCATAAACCATGGCCAAAAAGATGCTCCGCCTCGACGATTTCCTCCCCTATCGTCTGTCCTTCACCACCGCGCTTCTTAGCGAGGGCATCGCCCAAAATTATGAAGCGTCATTCGGCATCACCATCCCGGAATGGCGCATCATCGCCTGGATCGCGGAAAAGGGCAGCATCACCCAGCAGCAGATCTGCGCCCAGACCCGCATGGACAAGATGACGGTCAGCCGCGCTGCCATCGCCCTGACGGACCGGGCGTTGCTGCATCGCCTGCCCAATCCGGAGGACGGCCGATCCCATCTGCTGGCGCTTACGGCGGAGGGGCAGCAGCTCCACGCTGCCATTGCGCCTCGCGCTCTGGAACTGGAAAGGCGCATCTTCTCCCATTTCAGCGAAGCGGAGATCGATGCCTTCCGATCCATGCTTCGGCGCATCGATGCGATCGTGCTCAGCGAAGAAGGGAGCGGCCGGGATTAGGGTGGAAAGCGGTCAGTCCCCGAGCCGCCCGGAAATATCCCGCGCCACCGCCAGCACCGCCTGAGCCAGCGGCCCCAGCGGTGCGCGATCCGAAACGATCACGCCTATCCGGCTTCCCTCATCGGCATCAGGCAGGGCAAAGGTCCGCACCCAATCCAGCCCATCCAGCAGCATTGCATGACTATCCGGCACGATCGAACAAAGCCGGCCCTGCCGCACCAGCGCGAACAGCGCGACATAGCTGTCCGCCGTCACCACCGGCCGCAATGCCAGCCCGCGTTCCCCCAGTCGCGCGTCCAATATCCGCCGGTTCTGCATCCCCTGATGCAGCAGGCACAACGGCAACCCCGCCACATCCTCCCATTCCAGCGCCCGCTTTTCATCCAGCACGCCCTGTGCCGCCACCAGCATGTAGCGTTCGACATAAAGCGGCACGGCCAGCGCATGGGATGGTGGCTCGAAATCCAGATAGGTTAGGCCCGCATCCAGCTCGAACGCCGCCAGCTCCCGTTCGATCTGACGCGACGTCAGCGCCCGCACGGAGATGATGAGGCCCGGATGCCGCTCCAGCAGAGCCTTCGCCAGAAATCCGATGGCCGGCATGGCGGCCGGGATGGCTCCCAGCCGCAATTCGCCCTGCAACGGCCCCTTGGCCACTGCCGCCGCCTGCATCAGATTGTCCGCCGCCGCGACCAGTTGCCGTGCCCAGGGCAGGATCGCCCTCCCCTCCTCCGTCAATCCGGCATAGCGTCGGTTGCGCAGGATCAGCCGCTTGCCCAGTTGCGTTTCCAACGCGGAAATCCCCGCTGACAGCGTCGGCTGCGACACATGGCAAGCCGCCGCCGCCCGCGCGAAATGCCCCTCCCTTTCCAGGGCGATGAAATATTGAAGAAGGCGGGTCTGCATGGCCCGTGCCTGATAGGACAAACCGGCCCGGCATGAAACCGGCTATGGACGTCAGGGCATCGGCTCACTATATACCGCTCGGTATGGAAACGCGGACGCATACGGCAAGGGGCCGCCCGCGGGAGTTCGATCCCGAAAAAGCGCTGAGCGCCGCGCTGACCGTTTTCTGGCGGCGTGGCTATGAAGGCGCCTCCATGGCCGAATTGACCGAGGCCATGGGGATCACCAAGCCAAGCCTTTATGCCTGTTTCGGCAACAAGGAATCACTGTTCCGCAAGGCGCTGGACCTCTATGAGCGCGAAAAGCTCTGCTACATCAAGACCGCGCTGGAGGCGCCCACGGCCAAAGGCGTCGCCGAACGGCTGCTGCGCGGATCGTTGGCGATTCAGACCGGCACGACCGATCCTCATGGCTGCCTGGGCGTCATCAGCACGGTTGCCTGCACCACTCAGGCGGAATCGATCCGCGATGATGTGATCGCCCGGCGAGCCTCTTCCGATGCGGCGCTGGCCGAGCGCTTCGATCGCGCCCGCGCCGAGGGCGATTTCCCCAAAACGATCGATCCGCAGTCGCTTGTCACCTATCTCTCCGCCATCACGCAGGGCATGGCCGTACAGGCCAGCGCCGGAACCCCACGCGAGAAGCTGGAGCAACTGGTGGAAACGACGCTCGCCGTCTGGCCCGGAAAGTGACGGAAATTCCGTGCAGAAGGAGCGATTCACCTGCGATGGAGTGTCATTCTGCCTAGGGTTATGATATCGGAAGAAGAGTCGGTATCGTGCTTCTTCACAAGGCCGTAAAGCGGAAATCCCTGAACCGGGCCGCGCCCTCGCCAGCCGAATAGAGGCCCGGCTTCAGGCAAAGAAACCCGCCCCGGACATTATGATGATAGCCGGACACTTCCATGCCCCGGTCGAACCGTCGCCAACTCTTCCCACCATCACCCGAAATATGGAAGGAGACGATGTGGCGATTGTTGGTCACCCGCATGCGTAGCCGTCGTCCATGCGGATTGGCCGGCCGTCCCCGCTCGATGCCATATTGATGGGTGACGAAATGCTGCTCATCGAAGCCCAACCCGCAATACAGCTTTTCGTCATAAAAGAGCAGCAGTCCCGCGACCCCGCCCGGCGCGATCTCGATATCGCATTCGAACTGATAGGCCTGATCGCCCGCCGTCAGCAGCAAGGGCGCGGAATCGCTCGGCGCCTTGCCCGACGCCTTGAGCAGCAGACTGCCATCCTCGACCTGAATCCGCGACGGCTCATCAGGGTGGGGCTTGAAGAAATTCCATTTGCGGCCCAGCGCCAGCGGCCGGTCGAACCGGTCGGACAGCGCCTGCCCATGCGGCAGCGCCTTGCCGCCGCGCGGCTTGCGGATCGGCCGTGACAGATCGCCGCCGGTCACGTGGAACCAGCCGTCGCCGGTCCATTCGATCGGATCGAGCAAGGTCTGCCGACCCAATGTCCAATAGCCATTTTCATAGCCATGATAGACCGACCACCAACTGCCATCGGGCGCCTCGACCAGAGAGGCGTGGCCGCGCGACCACCATTTCTCCGCTATGTCGGTGGTCCGCACGATCGGATTATGCGGGCAATTCTCCCAAGGGCCGTGAATCGATTTGGATCGGGCGGCGATGACCATATGGCCAGTCGGCGGACCCGCGGTGCCGCCGACTGCCGTGATCATGTAGAACCAGCCGCCATGACGAAAAATCTTGGGGCCTTCAGGGGAAAACCCCTCCACATCCCAATCATCGGGATAATGCCAGGGGTCGTAGACATGCTCGACCTCCCCCACGGTGGACAGGCCGTCATCCGCCAGCCGGATGCGGTCGCCGCCCGACAGGAAGAGCCAGCGCGACCCATCTTCTCCCACCGCATGGCAGGGATCGATATGATCGGGCAGCCCCAGCGGAATGGGATCGCTCCACGGCCCATCAATATGGTCGGCCCAGATGACATGGGTGCCATTGGGGTCCGCCTTGACCGGAATGTACAGGAAATAGCGGCCCTCATGCTTTTCCAGGCTCACCGCCCAGACCGAACCGATATTCTTCCGCAACGCCGCCTCGCGCGGCTGCCAGTTCACCAGATCGCGGCTGTGCCAGATGGTGAGGCCGGGATAGGCGTCGAAGCTGGAAAAGGTCATGTAATAATCCTCACCATCCTTCAGGATGGCGGGATCGGCGCGGTCGCCGGACAGGACGGGATTGAGGAAAGTTCCGTCGCCCAGATCAGCGGTGCGCTGATGGTCGAAACCGCGCTTCCAGTCCTTCGCGTCGCGCAACGTTCCGGCTGCCATCGCGGCATCGGGCAGCGCCACCCATGCCGTGCCGGCCAATGCCGCGCCAAAAGCCTCACGCCGGTTCAAATCCATGCGTTCTGTTCCCTTGTCGATTGGAAAATGTCGTATCAGGCGCGTTCGATCGACACACGCGCCAGACGCGGGGACAGCAGGTGCACCGCCAGCAAGGCCAGGAAGTAGGCCAGGCCCGCCACGATGAAGAGCGGGGCGTAGCTGCCGATGCTGTCCAGGATATAGCCCGCATATTTCGCCATCAGCATGCCGCCGACGGCGCCGGCGGTTCCCCCGATGCCGACCACCGATCCCACGGCCGCACGCGGGAACATGTCCGACGGCAGCGTGTAGAGATTGGCGGAAAAGGCCTGATGCGCGGCGGTTGCAATGCCGATCACCAGCACCGCCACCCACAGATTGTCGATCGACTGGGCAAAGCAGACCGGCAGCACGGCAAAGGCGCAGATCAACATGGTGATCTTGCGCGCCGCGTTCACGCTCATGCCCCCGTTCATGAGGCGTCCCGACATCCAGCCGCCCACGACGCTGCCGACATCGGACAGCAGGTAGATCGCCACCAGCGGCGGCCCGAAGCTCAACAGATCCAGTCCATAGCGTTCGCCCAGATAGCCGGGCAGCCAGAATAGGAAGAACCACCAGATCGGATCGATGCAGAATTTGCCGACCGCATAGGCCCAGCATTCCCTGACGGCGATCAGCCTGCGCCATCCAATGGGCACTATGGGATCGGCGGGGTCCTGCTGGATATAGGCAAGTTCGCTTGCGGAGACGCGTTCATGCTCTGACGGAGAACGATAGATGATCAGCCAGGCGGCGAGCCACAGGACACCGAAGATTCCCGTGACGATGAACGCCATGCGCCAGCCATAGGTGATGGTAAGCCATGGCACGAGCAGCGGCGTCACGATGGCACCCACATTGGCGCCCGCATTGAACAGGCCGATCGCGAAGGCGCGTTCCTTTTGCGGAAACCACTCAGTGACTGCCTTGATGCCCGCCGGAAAGTTGCCGGACTCCCCGATGCCCAGGCCGAAACGGGCCAGCGCGAACTGCATGACGCCATGCACGCCGCCATGGGCGACGTGGGCCACTGTCCAGATCGTCACCGCTACCGCATAGCCCAGCCGCGCGCCGATGGCGTCGACGATCCGGCCAAAGCTCAGATAACCTACCGCATAAGCAGCCTGGAACCAGAAGACGATATTGGCATAGTCCGTTTCCGACCAGTTCATGTCTTTCGCCAGCGTGGGTTTCAGTACGCCGATCATCTGACGGTCGACATAGTTGATGGCCGTCGCCGCAAACAAGAGTGCCACGATGACCCAGCGATATCGCCCGGCCATTCGTCCCGTCACCTCTCCAGCCTCGTTCATTGCATCTTCTCCGGCGGATTATTATTGCGGCTGTTGCGGTTCTATGCGGCATCGGACCGACCCCAGGGCACCGAAATCGGCAACGACATGCTGCCCCACGCTTACTTTATGGACACCGGTTACCGCTCCAGTGGATATCCAAGCGCCAGATTGCAGCAGAATATTTCTTGCCGCAAGATTTTCCAGAAGGAAACGAACAGAACCTATTGGACCGTCGGGGAAACTGGCAGCCCGGCCGGCCCCCGCGATCGCACCATCGACTGCAAGCGACACCTGTTGATCGGCAAATGCCAGTGAACGCCAATCCGCGATCTCCGCCCCGATCAACAGTCCATTATTGTTCCCGAAGTCGGAAATGGTGACTGCCGGACCCAGATCATTGATGGCGCCCAGTGGAGAACTGGCGATTTCCAGTCCGATATGAACCGCGCCAATGTGTTCGGCCGCTTCCTCCAAGGAATAACGCGACTTTGCCGGGTCCGGGGTTTTCCCGATCCGTACGAGAAATTCCGCCTCCGCCGCGCCGAAGCCTTGCGGGAAGATCAAACCTTCCGCCTGATCGTCCACGATCTTGATGGTGGGCGCGAAAATAGGACCTGCCAGCCGGTCGACGCCGTATCGATCAGACAGGGGTGGCTGAATCCGGCCCACCTTCCAGCCCCCAACCGCTGCGTCGACCAGATGCATCGCGGCGTCCTGAATCGCATAGGCTTCATCCAGCGTCTGCGGAATGGGTCCAGGATAGTCCGGCAGAGCCACTGCCAGTCGCCTGGCGTTCACGAAGGCATGCGCAATGGCGGCGGGGGACGATACGGTCACAACGATCCTCTCGATTGATCCTGCCTGGATGCACTCAAGAGTAACCGGTGTCAATAGCGCCATCGGTGCACTTTCATGCATCCATATCGCGTCTGGCACCCTCGGCATTCTGCGCTATATAGTGCGCATGGCTAAAGGACATCAGGACGAGGGCGCTTCCGCGAAGCTCACGATCAATGACATCGCGCGGATGGCTGGTGTTTCGAAGAAGACGGTCAGCCGCGTCATAAACCGCTCCCCCCTGCTCAATCAGGAGACGCGGGACAAGGTCGAAAAGATCATCGCGGACACGGGCTATGTCCCCAATCCACAGGCGCGCGCCCTTGCCCTGGGCCGGAATTTCCTGATCGGCCTGGTGTTCGACAATCCCAATGCCCAGATGGTGCTCAGCATGCAGAAGGGCATATTGGAAGCCTTGCATGGCACGGAATTCGAACTGGTCGTGCGGCCGGTCGATCGCGGCTCCGGTTCCGTCATGGAGGATATTTTGAGCTTCGTGACGCGCCAGCGGCTGTTCGGCGTCATCGTTCTTCCACCGCTTTCCGAAAATGACATGCTGCCGCAATTGCTGGATGAGGCGGGATGCCGTTATGTCCGGATGGGGTCTGCCCTGCTTGACGATGCGGAACATATGGTCGCCTCGAACGACCGGGATGCCGCTGCCGAGGCGGTTCGCCATCTGATCGGGCAGGGCCATCATCGCATCGGCCTCATCGCGGGGCCCCATGGCTTCCGGTCGGCCAAGGAAAGGCGCGAGGGTTTCGAAATGGCCCTGGCCGAAGCGGGGATCAGCCTTCCCCGCAGCTTCGTCGCGGACGGGCAATATACGTTCGAATCGGGCATTGCCGCCTCGGAAAATCTCTTCGCCCTCTCCCCGCCTCCGACCGCGATCTTCGCCTGCAATGACGAAATGGCGGCAGGCGTTCTCTATGCGGCGCGGTTGCGGGGCATGGATGTGCCCGAACAGCTTTCGATCATCGGTTTCGATGATACGCCGCTTACCACGCGCGTATGGCCGCCATTGACGACCGTGCGCTGGCCCATCGCGGCCATGGGGCGCGCTGCCGCGCTCAAGCTGATTGGCACGGCCATTGGCGAGGAGTCGGAAGTCAGCGAGCCGTACCTCTTCAATTCCATCCTGATCCGCCGTGGTTCGGTCGCGCCTCCATCGTCCTGATCCCGATTACCCTTGACACCGGTGTCCAGATATGGTGCCCCCAGCAAAAGCCCCTGCATGGAGATTCCCTGTGTTCGAGAAGACCTATCACGCGACGCATCCGGAGATGATGGAGTGCGTGGACAATGAGTCCTTGAGGGACCGCTATCTGGTTGGCGGCATGTTCGTGGAGGGGCAGGTCGTCCTCAACTATTCGCATAATGAGCGCTTCGTGATCGGCGGCGCGGTCCCCGCCGGCGGCAGCCTCAAGCTGCCCGACCAGACCGAACCGGCCTCGGCGGCGGGCCACCCTTTCCTCGAACGCCGCGAAGCGGGCGTGGTGAATATCGGCGGCCCCGGCGCGATCAGCGTCGACGGTGTGCGTCATGAGATCGGCAACAAGGAATGCCTCTACATCCCCATGGGATCGAAGGAGGTCCTCTTCGAAGGCGCCGCAGCGCGTTTTTACATCGCCTCGCTCCCCGCGCACAAATCCTGCCCGATCAGGAAGGTCACGCTGGCCGAAGCGAACCCGCTGGAACGTGGCGACCTCGCCAACTCCAACCACCGCACCATCTACCAGCTCGTCATCCCCGGCGTGTGCGAAAGCGCCCAGCTCCTGATGGGCCTCACCGTCCTCGAAACCGGCAGCGTGTGGAACACCATGCCCCCGCATCTCCACGACCGCCGCAGCGAAATCTATCTCTATTTCGACTTGGCCGGCGGCGACCGCGTCTTCCACTATATGGGCGAGCCGGACGCCATGCGTCATATCGTCATCGAGAATGAGGAAGCGGTCATCTCCCCGCCCTGGTCGGTGCACATGGGCTCGGGCACGAAAAGCTATGCCTTCATCTGGGCGATGGGCGGCGAGAATCTCGACTATACCGACATGAACGTGCTGGACATCTGCCAGCTGAAGTAAATTCGTCATCCCCGCGCAGGAGAGAATGATGACCAACCCCTTCGATCTGACCGGCAAGGTTGCCATCGTCACCGGCGCCAATACCGGCATCGGTCAGGCCATTGCGCTGTCGCTGGCCACAGCTGGCGCCGACGTCGCGGCCGTGGGTCGCACCCCCGCGCGGGAAACCGTCGAAAAAGTCCGCGCGCTGGGCCGTAAGGCGGAGATCATCTCCGCCGACCTCTCCACCATCGAACCGGTCCAGCGCGTCGTCGACGAGACGCAGGAGAAGCTCGGCGCCTTGGACATCCTGGTCAACAATGCCGGGATCATCCGCCGCGCCGACAGCGTCGACTTCACCGAGGAAGACTGGGACGCTGTGATCGACACGAACCTCAAAGTCCTCTTCTTCCTCTGCCAGGCGGCAGGGCGGCACATGCTTGCCCAAGGTTCAGGCAAGATCATCAACATCGCCTCGCTACTGTCCTTCCAGGGCGGCATCCGCGTACCTAGCTACACCGCGTCGAAGAGCGGCGCGGCCGGGCTCACCAAGCTGCTCGCCAATGAATGGGCGGCCCGCGGCGTCAATGTGAACGCCATCGCGCCGGGCTATATCGCGACCAACAACACCGCCGCGCTTCAGGCCGACGAAACCCGCAACCGCCAGATTCAGGAGCGCATCCCCGCAGGACGCTGGGGCGACCCCGGCGACATTGGCGGAGCCGCCGTGTTCCTCGCTTCCAGCGCAGCCGACTATATCCATGGCCACACCCTTGCCGTCGATGGCGGCTGGCTCGCGCGCTGACCGGTTAGCGCCAGAAGGAGCAATCAACTCTCCCAGTCCGAAAAAGGAGAAGCCATGCCCGACATCGACAGGCGAACCGCGCTCACCGGAGCAAGCCTGCTCGCGACGGGGCTGGCGATGCCGGCTTTCGCAGCGCCACGATCCACTATTGTCCGAACCCGCAACGGTCGGGTGGCGGGAACGCGCGAAGCCGGGCTGCACGTCTTTCGCGGCCTGCGCTATGGTCAGGATACCGCGCGCTATCGTTTTCAGGCGCCGCTGCCGCCGGAAAGCTGGCCGGACATAGCCGACGCGAGCCGGTTCGCCGCCTCCTGCCCGCAACAATCCCGGCAGGAGCATGTGAGCGAGGATTGCCTGTTCCTCAACATCTGGACGCCCTCGCCCGATCCACGCGCCAAGCGTCCGGTCATGCTCTATATCCACGGCGGCGCCTATTCCAACGGCAGCGTCGTTGATCCGCTGAACGATGGCCGCCATCTTGCCGCGGCGGGGGACGTGGTGGTCGTCACGGTCAATCACAGGCTCAATGCGCTGGGTTATCTGTATCTGGCGCGCCTTGATCCGCGTTTCGCGGATAGCGGCAATGCCGGACAGCTCGACCTGATCCTCGCGCTGCGCTGGGTGCGGGACAATATCGCGGCCTTTGGCGGCGATCCCGAATGCATATTGCTGTTCGGCCAGTCCGGCGGCGGGGCGAAGATCGCCACGCTGATGGCGATGCCCGAAGCCCGGGGACTGTTTCATCGCGCCATCACCATGAGCGGGCAACAGGTTCTGGCCTCAGGTCCCGCCAATGCATCGCGTCGCACGGCAGCCTATCTGCGGCATCTGGGCGTCAGCGGGAACGATTTGTCACCTTTGCCCGGCATGCCGGTAGAACGGTTGATGGAGGCGTTGGCCACCGAAGATCCGATCCTGAGCGGCGGACTTTACATGGGACCGGTGCTGGACATGAAGTGGCTGGAGCGTCACCCCTTCTGGCCTGATGCGGCGCCGCAATCCAACGGCATCCCCATGATGCTGGGCAATACCCGGGACGAGACGCGCGCCTTCATCGATCCCAATGGCGCAAGGCTCAAGGGGCTGAACTGGAGCAATATCGCCCAGCGACTGGAGCCGGAACTGCGCATGGACATATTGCCGGAATGGGTCGTGGCTCAATATCGGGCGCAGTTTCCCGACTGGAGCGCCGAGCGGGTCTTCTATGCGGCCAGCACCGCCGGACGAAGCTGGCCCGGACAGGTGATCGAAGCGGAAGCCCGCGTGAGGGCAGACGCGAAAACCTGGGTCTATCAGGTGGATTTCCAGTCCCCCACCCAGCCGCGGCGTGGCGCGCCGCACACCATGGACATAGCCTTGGCCTTCGGCACGCTGGATGCCCCCGGTTCCTTCACCGGCACCGGCATGGACGCGCAGACGGCGTCACGGGCGGTGATGCAGCGCTTCCTTGCCTTTGCGCGGCGGGGAAACCCCAATGGCACGGGAATGTCGGACTGGCCGGTTTATGACCTTGAAAGCCGGCCGACGATGATCTTCGACGTGCAAAGCCAGGTTGAAAACGATCCACGCAAATGGGAACGCGAACTTTTCGCTCGCGTCCCCTATGTCCAGCCCGGCAGTTGACTCTGGTTATTCCTTGTTTTCCGTGCAGATGATTTCATCTGGCTCGAAATCACTCTAATCCTTCACTACCGGATAGCTGATGATCAGCGCCAGCGGTTCCTTGCCCAGTTGCCGGATGCCGACCTGCGCGCCGGTGTAGAGATAGGCGGTCATGCCGGGGCCGACGCGCTTCCTGATGCCGTCGGATTCCACCTCCCCCTCGCCGGAGAGGACATGATAGACCTCGTCATGGGCGATGGGATGAATGCCGATGGCCGATCCGACATGCAGGATGCGCTTGCGGAATTCCATGGTGCGCGGCTGGGGCACGGCGTCGCTGATGCGATAGGCCGTGCTCATGCCGATCCTGCCATGAGGAGTCGGCTCCTCCCGCATGACATCGCGTTCGTCGATCACGGCCATGGGCGGCGCGGCCGCGGCCAGCATGAGAGCAATGAACGGGCTCATTTCGGGCTTTCTCCCTGGCGCATCATCTTGTCGCGGTCGGACAGATGTTCCGTGATTTCGTCCTTCTGCCCCGGATAGCGGCCGGATTTCGGTTCCATCGTATCGAGGTTCCAGTCCGCATCGACAAAGGGCGCGCGGGTCGGCTTCATGGTCGGATAGCCGCCCACCTGCTTTTCATCATCGATGATCTCGCCCCGCCCCTCCGCCACGAAGAAGAGCACGCGCAGGTCATCGGCGTCCCGGTCCCATGGACGGGCGCCGGCGTGCCAGAGGACATGCGTTTCCACGTCTCTCGCCGGTAGCACGTCCAGACCGTTCCACGCGACCGGCGGCGCCTTGGTTTCGATCAGCTTCGCGCGGGTTTCGCCATAGCGGCCGAACATCGGCAGCGGCTGACCGAATTTGTCGACGGCGAGATTGTCCTTCCCATGATATTCCAGATCGCCGTCACCACCCAGCGTCAGGAAGGGCAGCCCCTGCGCCGTGGAGACGCCACCCCGAAGAACATTGCCGATCGCGGTCAGCTTGCCGGTCTGATAGGGATGCTCCCCCCATTCCAGCGCCATCAGATTATAATGCACGGCCCGTTCGCCGGGGTCATAGATGATGTTGTTGACCACCTCGGCATGGACGCCGCCCTTGAGCAGCGGGTTGCGCTCCTTGTTATGGGCGTAGATATTGCGATAGATCAGAATGCCGGTCGCATTGTCGTGGATTAGCGTTCCTTTGCTATGCTCGCCCTTGGGATGACTGGCATTGGCCAGCCCCTCCGCCGCCAGGTTATAGCTGTAGGTGATGTCGTGCGAAGTATGCGAGCGCCATTCCTCCGGAGTCCTGCCCTCGAAGCGAGGACCGGAAGCGGACATGTTTTCGTCGATCGCCCAGCTGAACGTGCAATGGTCGATGATGACGTTGCTGGCCGCGACGGTGGACAGGGCGTCCGCTTCCCAACCGCTCATCAACAGCTGGCCGTCGACGCCGGTGCGAACGCGGATGTGGCGCATCACGACATCATGGGTGGCGATGTCGATGCCGGCACGGATCAGCGTGATGCCGGGCGATGGGGCGGTCTGGCCGGCTATGGTCAGATAAGGTTCGCGGATGGTGATCGTCTGGCGGCCCATGTCGATGACGCCGCCGACTTCGAAGACGATGATGCGGGGCCCCTTCGCTTCCAGCGCGGCCCTGAAGCTGCCGGGGCCGTCAGGGGCGAGCGTGGTGACGCGAATGATGCGGCCACCCCGCCCTCCGGGGGTTTCCGAAGCCCAACCTACCGCGCCGGGAAAGGCGGGCCTGGCGATGGCCGGAACCGCTGCAAGCGACAGGCAGCCAAGGGCGACGACTTGAACGATGGAGCGAAATGGAAACATTCGTGGCCTCTCCTTTTCCACTTCTTGACATTGGATTGCCGTGGCTGCAAGAAGCAAATGACACCGGTGTCCAAAAGAGACAAGGCGACATAAGGCCGCTCAGAATCGGGCAGGCCGGTGCAGAGGAAGGGATGTCGTTATGAACAATTCTAGCCTGGCTGCTTTCGCGCCTTGCACCCGCTGGTTTTCAGCCGTTTCCTTGGCAGCACTTGCTGTTGCCGGGGCGCAGGCGGCTGTGGCGCAAGACAATGTCCCCGCAGCCACCCAGGCCAACGCGCAGGCGGCCGGCGAGTCGGGTGCTGCCGACATCATTGTTACCGGTTTCCGTCAATCGCTGGGCGCCGCGATCAACCTGAAGCGGGAGTCAGTGAGTTCGGTCGACGCGATCGTCGCTGAAGATATCGCCAAATTCCCCGACCAGAATCTGGCCGAATCCCTACAGCGAATTCCGGGCATCTCCATTCAGCGCGACGGCGGCGAAGGCCGGGCGATCACCGTCCGCGGCCTTGGCGCGCAATTTACCCGCGTGCGCGTGAACGGTCTGGAAACCGTGGCCACGTCGACGGATGGCGCCAGCGCCAATCGGGATCGCGCCTTCGACTTCAACGTGTTCGCGTCGGAACTGTTCAGCTCGCTCGTCGTGCACAAGACGGCGGAGGCTTCGCTGGACGAAGGATCGCTGGGCGCGGTCGTGGACCTCAACACAGGCAATCCGCTGGCCGGCAAATATGGCCTGACGCTGGTGGGATCGGCGACGGCCACCTATAACGACCTGTCGAAAAACTGGGGTCCGCGCCTGGCGGGCATCGCATCGTGGAAATCGCCCGATGGTCGTTGGGGAGTCGCGGTGTCGGGCGCTTATTCGACGCAGGACAATCTGGAACTGGGCAATAATACGGTGCGTTGGGCGCAGGCGCGCTTCGATTCCGTCAATGGCACGCGCTGCTTCACCCAGCCCAATAGCGGCGGCACTTATGTGGCGGGATCGCTCTGCAATCAGGCTGCCCTCTCCTTCCACCCGCGCATCCCGCGCTATGGCGAGGTGCGGCATGACCGCGAGCGGCTGGGCATCACCGGATCGATCCAGTTCGCGCCGACCGATGCGACCAAGATTTCGATCGACGGCCTCTATTCGCGGTTCAAGGAAACCCGCGAGGAAAAATGGGGCGAAGTGCTGTTACGCTCCAATGAACGTTCGATCGATGTCGTCAATCCCGTCTACGACAGCAACAGCAACATGATCTCCGCCACGCTGAATGATGCGTGGGTCCGCACCGAACATTATCTACGCAAGTCCAGCACCAAATTCTACCAATTGGGCGCGACCTGGGATCAGGATCTGTCCGACAGCTTCCGCTTCACCCTGCTGGGCGGGCTTTCCAAATCCAATGCCGACATTCCGGTGGAAACGACCATCGTGTTCGATGACCGCGACGCGCAGGGTTATAGTTACGACTATACGAACATGCGTCATCCCAAGCTGGCTTTCGGCACCAGCGTCACCGATCCGGCCAATTTCCAGCTTGCGGAAATCCGCGACCGGCCGTCCAATGTCACCAACCGCTTCAAGACCGCGCAACTGCGCACCGAATGGGACGTGGCAGAGGATTTCACGGTGAAGGCAGGCGGCGTATGGCGCCGTTTCGACTACAAGGCCGTCGCATTCCAGCGTGACACGGCTGTCTGCGGCAATGGCGGCAGGGATCTGGTGCTGGGCACCCTCAACTGCTCGGCCAGCAGCGTTTTCGGTCCATCGGCGGTCTATGGCTTCCCCGTCGCCGCGAACATGGCGGAGCTGTTCACGCTGGGCAAAGCGGGCCAGCCTTCGGGCACGACCACCCAATGGCTGGTCCCCGATCTGGATGCCGCCGCCGCCTACACCAATCTCTATTCCCGCCCGCTGTTGCTGGACGTCAGCAATAACCGGTCGGTGCGGGAGGAAGTCGGCGGCGGCTATGTGCAGTTCGATGCCAAGGGCACGCTGCTCGGCCTTGACTATGCTCTGAACGCGGGCATCCGCTATGCCCATACGGCGCAGACCTCCACCGGCATCAACGGCACGGTCCCGGTCACCTTCAGGCGGGGCTATGAAGACTGGCTGCCGTCGGTGAACCTGGCCCTGTTCCCGACGCAGAACATCATCGTCCGCGCTGCCGTGGCCGATGTCATGACCCGGCCGTCGCTGGGCAATCTGACGCCGGGCGGGTCGGCGGACGGTTTCCAGTATCGCATCACCTTCGGCAATCCCAATCTCGATCCCTATCGGGCGACCGCCTATGATCTGGGCGTCGAATGGTATTTCGCGCCCCAGTCGGTCTTTTCCGTCGCCTTGTTCAAGAAGGACGTGCAGAGCTTCCCGGTATCGACCACCATTTCCAATGCGACCTTCACCCAGACCGGCCTGCCCGCGTCGGTGCTCGTCAGCAGTTCGCCCGCGGCGTTGAACCCGGCGCAGCAATCGATGCCGATCTGGACGATCTCCACGACGGTGAACGGCACCGGCGCCTCACTGAAGGGAGCTGAAATCGCGCTGCAAATGCCGTTCAGCTTCCTGCCCGGCATCCTCAGGAATTTCGGCATGATCGTCAACGCGACCTTCATCAAGTCGAATGCGACCTATCAGGTGTCGGGACCCGCCGTGGTGCCGGGCGGCGGCCTGGTCAACGGCCCACGCGACAGCACCCTGTTCGGCGTGTCGAAGCGGGCCTTCAACGGCACGCTCTACTATGAGGATGAGAAGTTCAGTGCTCGCGTGTCGGCCAGCTATCGCGGCCCCTATGTCGATCAGAACAGCGGCACGGGCAATGTGTTCGAAGGCTATAATTCGACCGTCAATGTCGATGCCTCCGTCCGTTACAAGCTGGCAAAATGGGTCGAGCTGTCGCTGGAAGGGATCAACCTGACCGACGAATATCGCGATCGCTACACCGACGTCGATGCCAACCGGAATTATGAGTATAATCATTTTGGCCGCACCATTCAGATCGGTGCCCGATTCAAGATGTAACCTTTCTCTCGGCTCTTTCAGAAGGCGAGAGCTGGCTGGCCGTCGACTGCACGCGACGGCCGGCCTTGTTCCCTGGAGGCAGGATGCAGGAAATCGACCGGCGGATGGTGATGATGGGCGCCCTGGGCGGCATGGCGCTGACCCAGCCAACATGGGCGCAGACGTCACCGCCGGGCGCAGGCACCGGTGATCCTGACGAAGCAATCGATCTTTGGCCGGGCAACGCCCCCGGAGTGCCGGTGAAACCCCCGGTCGAAACGGTGACGGAGCGCAGCAGCAATCCCGCCCTGCGTGATCGGGCGGTCACGGGCATCGTCCGACCACGGCTGGCCCTGTTCCGCCCAGCCCGGCCCAATGGCGCGGCGATGCTGGTAATGCCGGGCGGCGGCTATCAGCGGGTGGTGATCGATAAGGAAGGTTATGAGATCGCACCGCTGCTGGCGGCTCGGGGAATCACGGTTTTCGTGCTTTTCTATCGCCTGCCGGGCGAAGGCTGGGCGGACCGAAGCAACGTACCGCTGGCCGATGCGCAAAGGGCGATGCGGCTGATCCGGGCAAGGGCGAAGGACCATGGCATCGATCCGGCACGGGTCGGCGCCATGGGGTTTTCAGCCGGAGGGCATTTGTGCGCCGATCTGGCGACGCGCTTCGATCAACGGGTCTATGCGCCGGTTGACGGCGCCGATACCTTGTCGGCGCGGCCGGTATTGGCGGCGCCGATCTATCCGGTGATTTCCATGACGCCGCCGGTCGCCCATGCGGGATCGCGGGAGATGTTGCTGGGGCGCGCGCCGAATATGGCGTTGGAACGGCTCCATGGCCCGCACCATAATGTAAGCACCGCCACCCCGCCCTGCTTTCTGGTCCATGCCGAGGACGATCCGACCGTGCCAGTGGAGAACAGCCTGCTTTTCCGGCAAGCGCTCAAGGAGAAGGGCGTGCCGGTCGAGACGCATCTTTTTGCCGAAGGCGGCCATGGTTTCGGCTTGCGCGGTGCCGTGGGGAAACCGGCGGCGGCCTGGCCGGGATTGTTCCTGGCCTGGGCGAAGGCGCGAGGATTCATCACCACCGGCTGAAGGACGCAAATGTTCCTATTTCCGCATTTTGCGAACCAAGGGCTGTTTCAGCCGACTTCAGAATGCTCTAGCAGCATGCCATGGGGTTCAAGGATAGCGAGCAGCGGGGACGCGCCGCGACCATTCACGACGTGGCGGCGGTGGCGGGCGTATCGGCCCGCACCGTGTCGCGGGTCATCAACCAGTCGCCCAAGGTCGGCGCAGAGACTCGACGCGCGATAGAGGCTGTGATCGACCAATTGGGTTTCAGCCCCAACAGCCGGGCGCGGGGCCTGTCGGCGGGGCGCTCCTATCTGATCGGCGTGGTGCAGGACGATCCCAACGCCCATGTCATCGGCATAATCCAGCGCGGCATCGTAGAGGCAGCGCGGGAACCGGGTTATGAACTGATCGTGCATCCGGCGGATATGGGGGACGGCGACCTGCTGGCGAACATCCGCGATTTCGTGGCGAAGTCGCGGGTCGACGGGCTGATCCTGCTCCCGCCCATTTCGGAGCGAGCCGATGTGGCTTCCACGCTGGGAGAGATGGGCCTGCCTTGCGTCGGCATGGCGGCGGTGCCGGTCGCGGGCTATGGCTGGTCGCTGGTCAGCGACGAACGCGGCGCGGCGGCAAAGATGGGCGTGCATCTGGCCGAACTGGGGCATCGGCGGATCGCGATCGTGACCGGCCCCCGTGATTTTCAGTCCTCGCGGGAACGGGAGGCCGGGTTTCGCGAGGCTCTGGCTGCGCGGGGGATCGGGCTGCCGGACGACCATGTGGCAGAGGGGGATTATGGCTTCGCGTCCGGCATGGCCGCGGCGGAGCGGTTGCTGGAACTGGAAGAGCCGCCGACCGCCATATTCGCCTGCAACGACATCATGGCGGCAGGCGTGATGAAGGCAGCGCAGATGCGCGGAGTGTCGGTGCCGGGGATGCTGTCGGTGGCGGGGTTCGACGACAGCGATGTCGCGGTGATGCTGACGCCTGATCTGACGACCATCCGGCGGCCACTGTTGGACAATGCGCGACGGGCCACGGTTGAACTGATACGGCAGATCGAGGGAAATGGAGTGGCGGGCGGCCGGGAGGCCGGTCCGCTGACGTTGGTTGTGCGGGGGTCGACCGGAATAGCGGCGGGTTAGATGCCCAGCATTTGCGTCGAACGCCAGACGAATTGCCTTGTGCCATCGGTGGCACAAATGCTATTCCGCCGCCATGGAGAGTTCTGACCCCATCCAGGCCCAGGCCGTCGACACTATGCCTGCCGCCATAAGGATCGATCCGAAGGATCAGATCGCCATCGCTCTGCGCGCACTGGAAGCCGGCGAAGCGATCGCGGTGGCGGGGCGATCCCTGTGCATGGCGCAAGCGGTTGAACGCGGGCACAAGATTGCCCTGACCGACATTGCAAAGGGGGATCAGGTCCGGCGCTATGGCTGGCCGATCGGCACGGCGACCCAGGCCATTGCGGCAGGCATGCATGTGCATGGCCACAATCTCCGCACCAATCTGAAGGCGGAGGAGCCCTACAGCTATTCCGGCGGGCAGGCCGCCTGCGAGCCGCGGGAAAGCCGGTGGACGTTCGAGGGCTATCGGCGCGCGGATGGATCGGTGGGAACGCGAAACCAGATCTGGGTGATCCCCACCGTCGGCTGCGTCGCGCGAACGGCGGATCGGATCGCGGCGAAGGCGGCGCGGCGGCATGGCGGCCAGATCGACGACGTGCTGGCCTTTCCGCATCCGCTGGGCTGTTCCCAGCTTGGCGACGATCTGGACAGGACCGCGCGGATACTGGCTTCGCTGGCCTGTAACCCCAATGCGGGCGGAGTGCTGCTGATTGGGCTGGGCTGCGAGGAAAATCAGCTCGACGCGCTGCTGGAGCGCCTTCCGCCCGAGCGGCGCGAACGGATAGCCAGCGTCGGGGCGCAGATGAGCGACGATGAATATGAAGCGGCGGCGAAGGCGATCGAGGCGCTGGTGGAAATCGCCGCGCAGGACCGGCGGGAGACGGTCGGCATCGGCGCATTGCGGCTGGGCCTGAAATGCGGAGGTTCGGACGGCTTCAGCGGACTGACCGCCAATCCCTTGATCGGGCGGGCGGCGGATGTCGTGACGAAGGCCGGGGGACAGGCGATCCTGACTGAAATCCCGGAAATGTTCGGCGCGGAGCGCATATTGATGGCGCGGTCCGCCGACGAGTTGGTGTTCGATGCGCTGGTGGCGATGATCAATCGGTTCAAACGCTATTTCATCGATCACGGCGAACCGATTTCGGAAAATCCCAGCCCCGGCAATATCGCGGGGGGCATCACCACGCTGGAGGAGAAGTCGCTGGGCGCGGTGCAGAAGGGCGGCCATGCAACCGTCACCGACGTGCTGGCCTATGGCGATCGGTTGCGGCGTCCGGGGCTGACGCTGCTGGAAGCGCCGGGCAATGATGCGGTGTCGACTACGGCTCTGGCAGCGGCGGGGGCGACGCTGACGCTGTTTTCGACCGGGCGGGGCACGCCGCTGGGCAGCCCTGTGCCGACGATGAAGCTCGCGACCAATCATGATCTGGCGCGGCGCAAGCCGGGTTGGATCGACTTCGATGCAGGGCTGGTGCTGGATGAGGGGTTGGATGCGGCCACCGATGCGTTGATGGAGCGGATTTGCGCCATCGCTTCGGGGCATCCCGCCCGCAATGAGGTCAATGGCGAGCGGGATATCGCGATCTGGAAGCGCGGGGTGACGCTGTAGCCCCGGTCTTGAGCGCCTGATCACGCCGGGCTACAAGTTCCGGATATTCGCGCCGACGCGCAGCCATGGCGTGGTTGCTCAAGGCCGCGAACGGGCGGGATATTGAGCCATGAACGGAGCTGAAACCCTCGTTTCCACGCTGGTCGGACAGGGCGTGGACATCTGCTTCGCCAATCCTGGCACGTCTGAAATGCATTTTCTGGCGGCGCTGGATAATCCGAAGATGCGATCGGTGCTGTGCCTGTTCGAAGGCGTGGCGACGGGCGCGGCGGACGGCTGGTATCGGATGAAGGACAGTCCGGCCTCCACCCTGCTCCATCTGGGTCCGGGCCTGGCCAATGGGCTGGCGAATATCCACAATGCCCGGCGCGCATCGTCCGGCATGGTCAATATCGTCGGCGAGCATTCGGGATCGCACCTCAGATATGATCCGCCGCTGATGTCGGATATCGAGGGGCTGGCCCGGCCGCTCAGTCATTGGGTGCGGCGGGTGGATGCGGCCGGTTCCATCGCCTGGGATGCGGCGGCGGCGGTCGCCAGCGCGTCGGGGCATCCCGGCAGGATCGCGACGCTCATCCTGCCGGGCGATGCCTCCTGGCAGGATGCCGGGGAGCCGTTGACGCTGCCGCGACGCAAGGTGGCGCGCAAGGCGGCTTCGCAGGCGCGGGTCGACCATGTGGCGCAAGTGCTGCGCCGTGGCGAGCCGACGCTCATCATCCTGGCCAACAAGGCGGCGCGCGGGCGGGCACTGGAGCTTGCCGGAACGGTCGCGGCGGCGACCGGCGCGCGGCTCGGCTCGCAATTCTTCACCGCGCGGATGGAACGGGGCGCTGGCCGGGTGCCGATCGAGCGCATCCCCTATGCCGTGGCGCTGGCCACGAAATTCCTGGAGGAGTTCAGGCATATCATCACGGTGGAAACCGGCGAACCGGTGGCATTCTTCAGCTATCCCGACAAGCCGAGCCTGATGAAGAAGGAGGGCACGCTGGTCCATCCGCTGGTCGAAACGGATGAGGACAGCGCGCTGACGCTGGAGATGCTGATCGATGCGCTGGGCGCAAGGGGCACCCTGCCGCCGATCCAGCAGCGGGTGGAAACGCCGGTCCCGACCGGGGCGCTCAATCCGACGAGCATCGCCCACGCGCTGGCGGCGGCCATGCCGGAACAGGGCATATTGGTCGATGAATCGCTGACCACGGGCCGCGAATCCATGGGGCTGACCATGGGCGCCCTGCCCCATGACCTCATCAACAATATGGGCGGGTCGATCGGTTACGCCACGCCGGTCGCCACGGGCGCGGCGATGGCCTGCCCGGACCGGCGGGTCTTCTGCATGGTGGGCGATGGCAGCGCGATGTACACGATCCAGTCGCTCTGGACGCAGGCGCGTGAAGGGCTGAACATCACCACGATCATCTTCGCGAACAACAGCTATGCGATCCTGAAGGCCGAATATGCCAATATGGGCGCGGGAACCCCAAGCGAACGGGCGTTGTCGATGATCGACATCGATCGCCCCCGGATCGACTGGCGGGCGATGGCGAAAAGCATGGGCGTACCCTCCCTCTCGGTCGGGACGGCGGAGGACTTCACACGCGCCATGATCGCTTCGGTCAAGGAACCGGGGCCGCAACTGATCGAGGTCAGGCTTTGAAACCGAAGGGCCTATCCATCGGGCGGAGCGGACGATATGCAACGGTCCGCCGGCCCAAAGAAAGAGCCGGATCAGAATGCTCCCGAAAGCCCCTTCATGCCGACATCCCCCGATCTCGCCATTCGCTTGCGCCGCGCCGATTTCAACCGTGCCCTGGCAGAGGCGGACCTGAATGCCATTGGTCCCCTTCTCGCGCCCGGCGCCATTCTCGTCACCGGGTCCGACAGCGCCATCATTTCCGGCCGCAAGGCACAGATTCAGGCGTGGAAGCGCGAATTCGCGGCGCCGGAGCGGACTATCTACACCCGCATGCCCGACGCCATCATCGTCTCGACGGTCGAACCCATCGCCATGGAGCATGGGCATTGGCATGGCATGACCGTCGCCTCGGGCGAACAGCTGGCGTCAGGCACCTATAGCGCCAAATGGCGCCTGATCGGCACGGATTGGTCGATCGAAGCGGAAATCTACCTGACCCTTGCCTGACGCGGCGCTTGAACAGCCGACCGTCAGCGCCCAACTAGACAGGATGCCCTCGCCCATCGAGGCCCGGAAAAGCTGCGAGTGACCATGACCACTGCCAATCCCCTTCTTGCCGACAATGATTTGCCTGATTTCGCGGCCATTCGGGCCACTGACGTCGTCCCGGCCACGGAGGAGGCGATCGCATCCCACCGCGCCGCCATCGAGCGGATCACCGCCAGTGGAAAGGATGATTTCGACGCGGTGATCCTGGCCGCGGAACGCGCCGATTTCCTGCTCTCGCGCGTCTGGTCGCCGGTGGGGCATCTCGCATCGGTGGCCGACACGCCCGAATTGCGGGAGGCGCATGCCACGGCGCAGGCGCTGATGACCGCCTATCTCATGGAAGCCGGGCAGAACCGCGCCCATCATGATGCCGTCGCCGCAGTTGCCGCCCGCGCCGATTTCGACACCCTGCCCCCCGCCTCCAGACGCGCCGTCGATCTGGCGCTGCGCGGTTTCCGCCTGGCCGGCGTCGCGCTGGAGGGTGAGGCGCGGCAACGCTTCCTCGACATCGGCGTGCGCCTGAGCGACCTGGGCACCAAATTCGGCAATGCCGTGCTCGACGCGACGGAGGCCTGGAGCGAGCATGTCACCGATGAAGCCGCGCTGGCCGGCATTCCGGAAAGCGACAGGTCGATCCTGGCCGCCTACGCGCAGGAAAAAGGCCTGACCGGCTGGCTGATCACGCTGCGCCAGCCGAGCGTGCTGGCGGTCCTGCTCCACGCAAAAGACCGCGACCTGCGCGAACGCGTCTACCGCGCCCATAACACCCGTGCTTCCGATCAGGCGGCCGACAGGAGCCACGACAATAGCGGGCGGATCGACGAGATCATGGCGCTGCGGCACGAAGCGTCGCAGATACTGGGCTTTGCCGATTCCGCGGCTCATTCGCTGGAAACGAAGATGGCTGCCGATGCCGATGAAGCGCTGGCCTTCCTTGCCGACCTCGCCGGACGCGCGCGCCCGGTGGGGGAGCGCGAACTGGCCGAGGCGCGCGCCTTCGCCGCCGGACATCTGGGGCTGGACGATGTGCGGCCATGGGACCTTTCCTATGTCGCGGAAGCGATGCGCCGCACGCTCCATGGCGTCGATCAGGAAGCGTTGAAGGCCTATTTCCCGCTGCCGCGCGTCCTTGCAGGCACACAGGCGCTGATCGAGCGGCTGTTCGGCATTCGCCTCGTCGCGCGGGAGGGGGTTTCGACCTGGCATCCCGAC
Source organism: Sphingobium sp. (assembly GCF_032153725.1). Lineage (GTDB taxonomy): Bacteria > Pseudomonadota > Alphaproteobacteria > Sphingomonadales > Sphingomonadaceae > Sphingobium. The sequence goes on from NZ_JALDYQ010000018.1 coordinate 40,045, forward strand.
ATATTGTTTTACGACGTGCTGGACGCGGACGGCGCCGTCGTGGCGGGCGTCTATCTCGACCTGTTCGCCCGCGCGGGCAAGCGGGGCGGGGCATGGATGGATGTCTGCCGTTCACGCTTCCGCGACGCCGATCGCTTCCACTTGCCCATCGCCTATCTGACCACCAATTTCGCGCCGCCGGCGGGCGGGCGCGCCTCTCTGGTGACGCATGGCGACGTGGTGACGCTGTTTCATGAATTCGGCCATGTGCTGCACCACCTGCTGACCGAAGTGGACCTGCCGTCGATCGGCGGCATCAGCGGCGTGGAATGGGATGCGGTGGAATTGCCCAGCCAGTTCATGGAAAATTTCGCCTGGGACCGGGATACGCTGATCGGCCTGTCCGGTCATGTCGACAGCGACAAGCCCCTGCCCGACGCCATGTTCGACCGGCTGCTGGCCGCGCGCCAGTTCCAGGCCGGTCTTGCCACCCTGCGTCAGATCGAATTCGCAACCTTCGACCTGCTGCTGCATCGCGACTATGATCCGGCCAAAGGCGCGCGGGTCAATGCCATGCTGGATCAGGTCCGCGCGGCGGTGGCCGTCGTCCATCCCCCGGCCTGGAACCGCTTTGCCCATGCCTTCAGCCATATTTTCGCGGGCGGCTATGCGGCGGGCTATTATTCCTATCTCTGGGCCGAACTGCTGTCCGCCGACGCTTTCGAGATTTTCGCTCATGGCGCCATTCCGGGCGGCGGCGCGACCGCCTTCCGCCGGGAAATCCTGGCAGCGGGTGCCAGCCGCCCCGCTGCCGAGAGTTTCCAGGCCTTTGCCGGCCGCGCGCCGCAGGTCGACGCCTTGCTGAGGATGCGGGGCCTGGAGTGATTTCGAGCCAGATTTCAGCGAAGCCAATCTGGCGGCTCGGAAATCACGGACAGCAAAGAGTAGCCTGAGAGCGGATCAGAAATGGGCGGTATAACCGCCGTCAACCGACAGGACCTGTCCAGTGACATAGGATGCGGCGTCCGACGCAAGGAAGAGAACGGGGCCGACAATCTCCTCCGGACGGCCCCAGCGGCCCAATGACGTGCGCCGTGCCAGATGCTCGGCAATGGCGGGATCGGCGACCATGCCCTGGTTGGCGGCCGTGGCGAAGTAACCGGGCGCGACCGCGTTCACGGTGATGCCGCGACCACCCAGTTCCGCCGCCAGGGCGCGGGTCAATGCGTCGAGTCCCCCTTTTGCCATGGTATAGGCGGCATCGCCCGACCGGGCGATCTGGCCAGCGATCGACGTGATGTTGATGATCCGGCCCCCCGCCTTCATGCCGGGCGCTATCGTCCGGGCGAGGTCGAAGGGCGCGATGAGATTGACCTCCAGCATCCGCCGCACTGCCGCCCTGTCGAGATCATCGATCGGCCTGCGGTCGCGATGGCCCGCATTATTGACCAATATGTCGATCCCGCCACGATCGCGCAGCGCCCCGGCGACCGCCTGCTCATCCTCCAGATCGAAAAGCAGCGGTTCCGACGTCCCGCCAGCGGCCGCGATCTCCGCCGACAGGGCCGCCAGCGATCCGACGCTGCGGGCGTGAAGCAGGACGTGGGCGCCGCCGGCGGACAGGCCCCGCGCGATTTCGCGTCCCAGGCCCCCTCCGGCTCCGGTCACGAGGGCAGTCTTTCCCAGCAGCATGGTCCTTCTCCACCATCCGATCAGGCACGATATGCCCGCCGCCACAAAGGCGGGCATATAGCTTCGCCAAGCCGCGCGGGGAAGGCCACCGGCCAGCGTCGCGCTCGCCACACCCAGTTGATGCCCGGCGGCGGAAACCGCTGAAGCGGCCCGGCCGGATCAAAGCCCCGCTACGACCGTTATATCCCCTCGATCAGGAAGGGATATCATGCCGTCGATCCATTGGCCGGGACAACTCATCATCGTGCGCCACGGGCAAAGCGCCGGGAATATCGCGCGGGACGTGGCGACTTTGGCGGATGTCGACAGGATCGCTCTTTCCGAACGGGACGCCGATGTGCCGCTCAGCGATCTCGGCCGTCGGCAGGCCAGCGCGCTGGGACATTGGTTCGCCAGCGGGAAGGAGGACGGGCGGCCTGAGATATTGCTGTCCTCTCCCTATCGACGCGCCTGCCAGACGGCCGAGCTTTTCCGCGCGGCCGGCGGCTGCCAGCCCGACGAGCCGATCTGCTTCGACGAGAGGCTGCGGGAAAAGGAATTCGGCATATTGGATGGTCTGACCGTCACCGGCATCAGCCATGTGGAACCCAAACAGGCCGAATTCCGGCGCATATTGGGCAAATTCTACCACCGCCCGCCGGGCGGCGAGAGTTGGTGCGACGTCATCCTGCGGCTGCGTTCGGTGATGGATACGATTGCGCTCCACTATGCTGGAAGGCGGGTCATGATCTTCACGCATCAGGTCGTGGTGCTGTGCCTGCGCTATATCATAGAGGGCATGAACGAGGCCGACATACTTGCCATCGACCGCGCCGGCGATGTCGCCAATTGCGCGATCTCCGATTATCTTTTCGATCCGGCGGCGGGACGCGACGGCGCGCTCGTGCTGGCACGCTACAATGTCACAGCGCCGATGGAAGAGTAATCCACGCCGGTGACCAAGGCTCCTGACGCCATAGCCGGAGCGCGCGGATGAGCGACATCATCCTGGAGCGATTTCCAAGCGATCGGCATCGATCGCTGGTCAGGAAATCGCGGAAAGCAAAAAAATCAGAGCGGCGATCCGATGCAATCAGATCGGAAACCGCTCTGGATGCCGCATGGCTTCGCGCCCATCCCCTTCCGCCCGTCGATGATGCGTCGGACAAGGATCGGCGCGGCCGCGTGCTGGTCGCGGGCGGCGCGGAGTTCGTGCCGGGCGCGCTGCGCCTCACCGGCGAGGCGGCCTTGCGGGCCGGCGCGGGCCGGCTACAGATGGCGACGGTGCGGTCGGCCGCCATGTCGCTGGGCGTACTGGTGCCCGAAGCCGCGATGATCGCCCTGCCCGCGCAGGAAGACGGCGAAATCGCCGCCAGCGCCGCCGCCCTGCTGATCGAGCGTGCGCGGCGCTGCGACATGTTGATCATGGGGCCGGGCATGAGCGTCAGCGCAGGGACGGACGAACTGGTGGCGACTGTGCTCGACGCTCTGGAAGCGCCGCTGACCGTCCTGCTGGATGCCGCCGCATTGACCTCCGCCCGTGCGTTGCAGCCGATCATCGCGCGGCATGAAGGCCGGGTGATCCTCACTCCGCATCATGGCGAAATGGCGATACTGGCCGATATGCCGCCGGAGGCCGTCGCGGCCGACCCACAGGGCGTTGCCCGCGCCATGGCGACTGAGTTCCAGGCCGTGGTTCTGCTGAAAGGCAGACGAAGCATCATCTGCGATCCGGCGGGGCAATGCCTGCTTTACGAAGGAAGCTGCGCCGGGCTGGCCACGGGCGGGTCGGGCGATGTGTTGGCCGGGGTCGTCGGCGGGCTGGCCGCGCGCGGCGCCGCGCCACGCGATGCGGCGGCATGGGCCACGTGGGTCCACGGCCAGGCGGGCCAGCGGCTTCAGGACGAGGTCGGCGGCGTCGGCTTTCTGGCGCGCGATTTATTGCCGCTCATCCCCCGGATATTGAACGGGATTTCACCCACCGGTCAGGATCAGGACCATCGCGGCTGAACCAGTGCGTCCTCGCGCTTTTCCGGACGAATATAGATGGACGTGAGTTCGGGGATCGCCCGTTTCATCGCGATTTCCATTTCTTCGATCAGGCTTTCGGCCCGGCCCATGAGCAATTCGTCGGCAAAATCGGCGCTGATCGCCACGAACACCGCATCGGGCGCGGTGTGGATGGTGCGGATATGATTGACGGCGGTGATTTCCGGCCGCTGATCGAGCAGCCTCCAGACGGTTTCGATGATCGCCCTGTCGGCGCTCTCGCCGATCAGCAGTCCCTTGGCCTCCCGCGCCAGCAGCACCGCCACCGCGCCGAGCACCAGCCCGATGGCGATGGAGGCGATGCCGTCCAGTCGCGCATCGCCGAAATGATGACTGGCCCACACCCCGATCGCCGCCACGATCAGCCCCACCAGGGCCGCGCTATCCTCGAACAGCACGATGAAACCCGCCGGGTCCTTTGAACGGCGGATCGATTTCCACCAGCTGCTGGAGCCTCGCTCGCGGCCGAATGCGCGCACGGCGATCGTCCACGACATGCCCTCCAGCAGGAAGGCGACGCCAAGAACGATATAGTTCACGGCAGGATCGCGCAGCGGTTGCGGTTGTTCGACATGGAGCCAGCCTTCATAAACCGACACCCCCGCTCCCACGGCGAAGATCAGGATCGCGACGACGAAGGCCCAAAAATACAGCTCCCGCCCATAGCCGAAGGGGTGCGCCGCATCGGCGGGCCGTTTCGCCTTTGCCTGACCGTAGAGCAGCAACAGCTGATTGCCGCTGTCGACCAGCGAATGCACTCCCTCCGTCAACATGGAGGATGAACCGGTAAGCGCCGAGGCGGCGAATTTGGCGACCGCGATCCCGACATTGGCCAGCAACGCGCCATAGAGGACGATATTTTCCCGGAAATGCGCCGCGCGGCCGGTTTGCGTCATTCGGATCATCTCCTTTCGCCATGGAGTGAACTCCCCGGCGGGAGATGAGTTCTTCGGGAAAAGGAGTTTCATCATGACCGACGCCCAGCAGATGATTCACGAAGATGCGCTTCCCGGCCATGAAAGCCAGCTGGAGCCAAAGCCTGAATGGGAACCGCGCTATCCGGGGTCGGGCCGGCTTGCGGGCAAGGTCGCGATCGTCACCGGCGCGGACAGCGGCATCGGCCGGGCGGTGGCGGCCCTTTATGCGCGGGAGGGGGCGGACGTCGCCATTCTCTACCTCTGCGAAGATGACGATGCGAACGAGACCGCCCGGATCGTCCGGGCCGAAGGACAAAGGGCGCTCACCATTGCGGGTGATCTGGGCGACAGGGTCTTTTGCGGTCACGCCGTGGCCCGGATCGTCAAGGAACTGGGGCGGATCGACATTCTCGTCAACAATGCGGGGGAACAGCATCCCGACAGCGACATCACCGACATCAGCGAGGAACAGCTGCGCCGCACCTTTCAGACCAATATCTTCAGCATGTTCTTCCTGACGCAGGCGGCGCGGCCCCATCTCGGGCGGGGCGCGGCGATCATCAACTGCACGTCCGTCACCATGTATCAGGGGTCGAAGGACCTGCTGGACTATTCCAGTACCAAGGGCGCGATCACGGCCTTCACCCGATCGCTATCCGAAAATCTCGTGGGAGAGGGGATCAGGGTGAACGCCGTCGCGCCGGGTCCGATCTGGACGCCGCTCAACCCCTGCGGCGGCGCGAGCACGGAGAAGCTGGAGCATTTCGGCGAAAATACGCCCATGGGCAGGCCGGGCCAGCCCAATGAGGTCGCCCCGTCCTTCCTGTTCCTGGCGTGCGACGATGCCAGCTATATGTCGGGACAGGTGCTGCATCCCAATGGCGGGACGATCGTTAATGGGTAGTGGCTTCAGCGGATAACAACGCCGCGCCTCACGCGATCAGCGAATCGGAACGGTCATCGCCTCGTCCCCCGCGCGCAGGCCAGGACGCCGCGCGCCGCCCCAGGGTTATGATGGCATTGTTCTCGTTCCACGAATGGATCAGCGCGGGAATATTCTCCGAAGGCACCGGCCTGCTGAAATAGAAGCCCTGCGCGTAATCGCAGCCCAGTTGCTTCAGCCTGACGGACTGTTCTTCCTCCTCGACCCCCTCGGCCACGACCTTCATGTTCAGCGCGCGGCCCAGGGTGATCAACGCGGACACGATGGCGCTGTCGCTTTCGCGCGCGGTTACGCCGCTAACGAAGGAACGATCGATCTTGAGCGTGCTGACCGGCAAGGACCGCAAATGGGACAGGGATGCAAAACCAGTCCCGAAATCGTCCAGCGCCAGGGGGATATTGCACATGTGCAGTTCGTCGATCGACCGGCGAATGGTATCGGATGCGGCCCCCAGGAAGACCCCTTCCGTGATCTCGATCTCGATCGAATCCGGCGCGATCGAAAATCTGTCCATCGTCTCGATCAGGCGCCCGGCGAAACGTTCGCGCCGCAATTCGGCCGAGGACACGTTGATCGCCACATGGCCCACCTTCAGGCCCCGCGCGCGCCAGGCCGCCATGTCGGCGAAGACCTGACCGGTCATGGTCTGGCCGATCATGTCGGCGACGTCATGATCGTCGAACGCGGCATATATTTCGGCGGGCGACCGGATCGTGCCGCACCCGTCGCGCCATCGCAGCAGGGCCTCGAAGCCGACGAGTTCCCCGGTCTGAAGGCAGACCTTGGGCTGATAATAGCTGATGATCGTACCATCCCGCACGGCGGTCCGGGCCCTGTTGATCATGGCCACCCGCTCCTGCATGTCCTCCAGCAGCGATTGCTCGAACATCTGCATGCGCCCGCGCCCCAGCGACTTGGCGCGATAAAGCGCCAGGTCCGCGTGCCGGAGCAATTCCGTCGCGACGCGCCCATCGTCCGGAAAAGTGGCGACGCCGATGCTGACCCGGCATTCGAGCGACCGGCCCGCGGCAAAGAAGGTTTCGCGGATGGTAAGGACGCGGTTGGCAAGGTCGGCAAGCTGCTGCCGGCTTTCGACATCCTTGATCAATATGGCGAATTCGTCCCCGCCCAGACGAGCCACCACGGCGCGTCCGTCAAATATCTCCTTCAGGCGAGAGGCAAAACTCTTCAGCAACTCGTCGCCGGCATGATGGCCCATCAGGTCGTTGACGTCCTTGAAATTGTCCACGTCCAGCAGGAACACGCCCACCTTCTTGAACCCGGTCAACGCATCGGCCAGCGCCTTGTCCAGACAGGCGTTGAACATGGCCCGGTTGGGCAATTCCGTCAGCGAATCATGCTCGGCATTCCAGCGTATCTGCTCCTCGATCAGCACGCTTTCATGGATATCCTCGGTATAGCCATACCAGCGGATGATCTGGCCATGATCATCGCGCCGTGGATAGGCCTGCGCCCGCATCCACCGATATTGGTCGTTGACCAGCAACCGCACGCGCACGTCAAAGGATTCGCCGGTGGCATGGGAATGGGCGATACGCTTGGTCACCGGTCCCACATCATCCGGATGGGTGGCGGCAAGCCAACCGGCTCCCTCTGCCTCGTCCCGCTCCAGCCCGGAATTTTCCAGCCAGCGATCGGTGAAGTCGATGATCCGGCCTTCCGCATCGGCGATCCAGGGCAGCTGCGGATTATATTCCACGATCAGGCGCAGATTTTCCACGCTGCGTTTGAGCAGTTCGATTTCGACATGCTCCGTCGTGACGTCGACCGCCACCACGTCGACGGTCGGTCGGCCCATGGCATCGCGCCGCGTTCGCGTGATGGCGCGGACGGTCTTCATTTCGCCGCCACTGTCTTCCAGCGTCAACACCGCCTCGGTCTCGTCCATGCGAAGGGCGGCGCGAATGAGCTGGAAAATGGGCCTGCGAAGGGGTGCCCGGACACCCCGCAGCCAGCAAAACAAGGATTGCGAAGCCTTCAGCCCGAAACGACGCGCGGCATTGGCATCGGGGTGGAACAGCCCCTCCCCGTCGACCGCGCACCGCGAAACCCCCGCCGACGCCAGAACCTGCTGGTCGCCATCCATCCGGTCCCGCCTGCCTTCCAATTCATCAGGTGACCGCGATGAAATCAGGTCCGCCATTCCACTCCTGCTGTCCCCGCGCCGGGCGCGACACAAAAGATTCACCATTTGCTGGCTAAGATTTGATTAATGCCCCGCCCCCCGGCAGGCCATCCAGCCTGCTTAAAATGTCGACGACAGGCTGACTCCATAGGTGCGGGGCGGTCCATAAGCGGCGGTTCTGAACACGCCCAATCCCGACCGGTCATCGGCATAGGTCTTGTAGATTTCGTCGGTCAGGTTCTGGACCCAGGCGGCGATGTCCCATCGGCCGTGCCGCAGGCCGAGGCGAAGATTGACCAGCGTGCGCGGACCGGATTTGAAGGCGTCGTTATTGGTCGGCTCGAAATAGATGGTCGAGCGGTGATCCACGTCCGCCCGGGCGAAGATCGTCCCGAAGGTCACCGGAACCTCATAGTTGACGGCGCCATAGCCTGAGAAATGGGGCGCCAGCACCAGATCGTTGCCCGCGCAATCCGTGCTGCCGCCGCCGACCGAGGCGGGCACGCCGCAATTGTCGAACGTCTTGTAATGGGCATCGAGAATGGCCGCATTCCCCTCCAGCCGCAGCCGGGAGGACAGTTGCAGCGACATTTCGCCCTCCACGCCCTCGATCTGCGCGCGACCGGCATTGGTCAGCGCCAGCCCGCTGCCCAGCACCTGCGACACCTGCAAACGGTCATAATCTGTATGGAAGGCAGCGATATTCAGCCGCAGCCGCTTGTCCAGCGTCAACGTCTTGAAGCCGATCTCATAGCTGGTCGCCTTTTCCGGGCTGGCGGTCAGGCCGCCGAGCGAGGATGCAATATCAACATTATAGGCCGCACTTTTGAAGCCACGTGAGAATCGTGCATAGACATTGGCGCCCGGCACGATCTCATAGGACAGGCTTGCGCTTGGCGACAGGTCATCATCCGTGGACTGCCCATCGAAGGTCAGGTTCGGGAAGCCCAGAAAGGGGAAGATGCCGGTCACGTCATTCTGCACGAAATGGGCGTGCTTCTTCTCCCGCGTGTAGCGCATGCCCCCCGACAGCGACAGGCGATCCGTCAATTGATAATCGAGTCGCCCGAACAGGGCCCCGCTTTCCGTCGTGACGCTGCCCCTGGTGGTCAGCACGGGCTCTCCCGGCACGCCAAGATCCGCGCCCAGCCCCAATCCCCGGTCGGTGCGCACCTTCTGGTCGAAATACCAGGCGCCCAGCAGATAGCGGAGCCTGCCGGTCCCGCCGGCCAGACGCAGTTCCTGGCTGAAGAAATGCGAATGGTCGCTGAAATCATCGGCGGAAACGAAGTCGACCTGTTCCTGATCGTCATCCAGCGACGCCTTGTAGGACGAATCCCGATAGGCGGTGATGGAGGTGAGCGACACGGCGTCCGATGTCCATTCGCTCGTCAGCGAAACCCCCTGGCTGTCGCGATGAAGACGATCGGGCCGGTTGTTGTTGATATGCAGCGGCTCCCGCGAGGGAAAATCGGCCGGATAGCCCGCCAGCGCGTCCGCCTGAAAAAAGGCCGGGATGCCGCGATCACGCAAGCCGTCCCAACGCGCAATGAAGGACAATTGGTCGGTCGGTGCGAACTTGGCCGACAGGCGCCATGTCAAAAGGTCGGTCGATCCCGCATCCTTGCCGCCGGACAGATGCTTGTAGAAACCGTCCTGCCGGGCATAGGCGATCGCCCCGCGCACCGAAAACTGATCGTTGAGGCGCGTGCCCAGCACTGCTTCGCCCCGGCGATAGTCGTAATTGCCCACATCCAGCCGGACAGAAGCGCCCGGATCGGCATCGGGCTGCTTCGTCTGGACGTTGATCACGCCGGCAATGGTGTTCTTGCCATATTCGGTCCCCTGCGGGCCGCGCGCGATTTCCACCCGGTCGATGTCCAGCAGATGCTGCACGAAATTTTCCGGCCGCCCTACATAGACGCCATCCACATAGATGCCGATGCCAGTTTCCAGCCCGATATTGCGAACCAGCGTGGAAATTCCGCGAATCGAGATCTGCCCCTGCAACTGCCCCGCAATGCCCCCACTGATGCCGACATTGGGCGCCAGACGGGTCAGGTCGGTGATGGTCTGCAAGCCGGCCGCCGTGATCGTGTCGGCGGAAATGCTGGTCACCGACAGGGGTGCCTTGAGCAGCGATTCCGGAACTTTCCGCGCCGTGACCGTGATGTCGGCTTCGTCCCGAACCTGCCCTAGCGCAGCCCCGGACGGCGCAAACCCAATCACCGCCGACGCCAGAAGCGCCCACTTCCAGCGTCTGTCATACCCCATGCTCATCATGAAACCGCACCCGTTATCTTTTGTCCAACCCGTCTCCTCTTAGGCGAACTTGGTAAACCGCTGGTTAAACGCACGGAGCTTCCCTCTCCGGATCGGAGGAGCTTGAGGAAGCTGGTCAAAAACGTGTCAGTTCAACCTCTATCTCACGCAATCCATTGACGAAATTAGCATGAACGCGGCGGACATCGCCCACCACATTCACCTGCAACCGCCGCTTCATCAACTCTTCGAGCAGGATGCGCAGCTGCAATTCCGCCAGCCGGGCGCCTACGCAGCGATGGATGCCATGGCCGAAGGACAGATGGCGCCGCGCATTGGCGCGCGACAGGTCGAGCCGGGCGGCATCGGGGAAGACGGCTTCGTCCCGATTGGCGGAAATATACCAGAGCGCCAGCTTGTCGCCCGCCGCGATCCTCTGCCCCGCCAACTCGCAATCGACCGTCGCCGTGCGCCGCATATGGGCGATCGGCGTGTGCCAGCGGATGATCTCCTGGACGGCATTGGGCAGCAACGTCTCGTCCGCGATCAGCTTCGCCCGCTCCTCGGGAAAGCGGTCCAGCCCCAATATCGCGGCCGACATGCTGGTGCGGGTGGTGTCGTTGCCGCCGACGATCAACAGGGCGAGATTGCCGATGAACTCCATCGGTCCCATTTCCGACATGCTGTCGCTGCGGATCATCATGCCCAGCAGGTCGGTCCCTTCCGGATTGGCGCGCCGCTGTTCCCAGAGCAGGTGGAAATAGGTCGCCATTTCCGTCAGCACCTCGCGCCGGACCTGGAACAGCTCCGGAATCCGCGCGGCCTCCATATGCCCTGCCCAGTCGGACCAGAAGGTCAGCAAATGCCGGTCTTCCCATGGAAAGCCCAGGATCGTCGCCAACATGCTGGTCGCAAGTTCGATCGACACCTTCTCCACCCAGTCGAAGCGGCTGTTCAGGGGCAGGCTGTCCAGCACCGCTCCGGTGTGCGCGCGCAGCTTGACCGCCAGTTCCGCGATATGGCCGGGCGTGAAGGCCGGCGCCACGGTCTTGCGCTGGGCGCCATGTTCGGGCTCGTCCATGGCGATGAACATGGGCAGCTGAAACTCCTCCCCCGGCGCGGGATCGGCAATGGTGATGCCGCCATATTTCCAGGAGGAGGAGAAAAGGTCGGGCCGCCCCTCTACCTCGGCGACCAGCGCATGTGTGCAGACGTTCCAATAATCGCCATAGGCCGTGCCCTCCACCCGGTTGAGCGGCGCGGTTTCCCGCATCTGGCGGAACAGCGGTTCCCATGTGGCCCCGGAATAGAGTTCGGGACGGCTCGTGTCGCCGGGCATGCCCTGCGCGCCCTCATCATGGCCGCGCGATGCCAGCCATTCGTCGACCGCCCGGTCGGCGGAAGGTTCGGTTCGGTAGGTCGGCAGCATGCAGTCCTCATCATCGATTTCCGGCCGGGATTCGTCCCCCGGCGCCCAGGGCCGACCTTTTGCCTTTCCCGCGCGATGTCAAGCGCTTGCTTAACCCCCTTTTAACATCTGCGCGGCATGACGGCAGCAACCTGTCGCGTGAGGAACCATGAGCGAATATATCCCAAGCACCCGGCTTCGCGCCGGAAGCCTGACCACCGCGGCCGATTTCATCGCGCGCGTCGACACCACCCTCACCATCGACCAGCTTGTCACGCGTTTCAGCCAGGCCCTTGGGCTCCAGGCCGCCAGCCATGGCTGTTACGAGATCCGCGGCGAAAACCGGCATTTCCTGTTCGGCGAAACCGGCTGGTGCGGGCCGATCGCCCGGCAGGAAGACCTGCCGCAGCTCTGCTTTTCCATCATGGGATGGGATGAAAGGCAATATGAGGTCGAAATCCGGCTGCTCAGCATGCTGGACAGCCCCGAAGAGCGCGCGAATCTGCACGCCATGGCCACGCTTTATCTGTGCCGGGGCATCGCCCTGCTCGATGCGCAGGACGATATCACCGCCTCCGGTCTGACCAGGACCGAGCTTTTCTGCCTCGATCAGCGGCAGGCGGGCTGCTGCGACCTCGATATTGCGGAGGCGCTGGACCGATCCGTTCAGGCGGTGAAGGTTCATATTCAGCGCGCCCAGCACAAACAGCACGGCTAAGCCCCCCTAGCCGACAGGATTTTTTGCCGGGCCGATGGCGCTCGCCCTGCAACTTTCCGATGACCTCAGCTGGATAATATGTTAGTGGCCGAGCCGTTGCATGCGGGGGACGAACGGATTTGATTCATCTGATTTCGAAGAACAATTGCGCACTTTACCCGGACGAGATCAGAGATTTGCACCAAGCGCGCGCGGAGGTGTTCGTCAACCAGCTCGGCTGGGATCTCAGGGTCAGGGACGGGTTGGAACATGACGAATATGATGATGAGCGCGCAAGCAACATCATCGGCTTTTCGACCGAAAACCGGGTCGTCATGGGGCTGCGTTTCCGCCCCACGGACGACTGTTCCATGCTGCTCGACCATTTCTCGCACGTTCTGCCCGCCGGCATCCGCCCGATCGACGACGGCCGCACCTGGGAACTGAGCCGAGGCTTCTGCATTGAGCGGGGCATGCGCCGACACAATCTGCGCCGGAAGGCCGCATGCATGATCGCGCCGCTGGAACTGGCCCATGAGGCTGGCATCGACCGCTGCGTCGGCTTCACCGATGTCCGCATGCTCAGCTTTTGTTATGGCGTCGGCTGGAAACTGACGCTGCTCGGCTCCGCGATGGACTATGGCCAGGGGGAAGCGGTCGCCTATGAGGTGGATGTGTCGAAGGCGGCGCTGACGGAGATGCGGCAGATGTGGGGCCTGCCCAAGCCGTCGCACATCACCATCGCGGACCTGCTGCCGGGGGAGAAAAGCGTGCATTGCGCCGCAGCCCGGCTGGCGCTCGAAAATCCGGAACTGCAAAAGATCGCCGCCCAGCCGGAGATCGGTTCCGTCACGCATCCGCCCGCCACCACGGGGGCGGATGTTTATTATGGCAGATTCGGGACAACCCGACAGGCTGCAGGGGGGCAATGATGAATTCCGACATTATTCGACAGGCATCGGCACAGGAGATCGAAGCCTGGATCGTGGCGCGTATCGGGGAAATGGTGAACGTGGCGCCAGCCGCCATCTCCTCCGACGCGCCGTTCGACAGTTTCGGCATCGATTCCGCCAAGGCGATTTCCCTGATGGTCGAGTTGGAAAACTGGTTGAACCTGCCGGACGAACTGCCGCTGGAACTGCTGTTCGAAGCTGAAGCGATCCGCGACGCCGCCACCGGCATCGCCGCAGCGGTCAGGCAACAGGCACAGGACGCCGCAGCGCAATGATGCAGGACGAACAGATCGAATATGGCGGCTCGGCTGCCGCCATCCGCCACCATTATGACGTCGGCAACGACTTCTACTCGGCCTGGCTGGACCCGACCATGACCTATTCCAGCGCCATGTGGGACGGCCTGCCCAAGGACGCCCCGCTGGAAGAGGCGCAGCAGCGCAAGCTGGCCTACCATGCGGAGTCGGTCGGCGCGGCCAGCGGCATGCGGATATTGGATATCGGCTGCGGTTGGGGCGGCATGATGCGCAGCCTGCGGCGCAACCATGGCGTGGCCGAATGCGTCGGGCTGACGCTCAGCGAAGAACAACTCGCCTATATCCGGCAGTTGAACGATCCGGGCATCGGCGCGGTCCTCTCCAACTGGCATGATTATCGCCCCGACCGGCCGTTCGACGCGATCATCTCCGTCGGCGCGTTCGAGCATTTCGCCCATCCGCAGCAGCATGTGGACGAACGTCGCGAAGTGTACCGCCAGTTCTTCCAGGCCTGCCGCGACTGGACGGCGGGCAAGGGGCGTTTGTCGCTCCAGACCATCGCTTATGGCAGGATGACGCCGCAGGATGCCAATCCGTTCATCTCCAACGAAATTTTCCCGGCGGCGGAACTGCCGACGCTGGAGGATATCGTGGTCGCATCGAAGGGGCTGTTCCGTATCGAAAGGCTGCGCGACGACGGGCTGGACTATGCGCGCACCTGCGAAATGTGGAGCAACAAGCTGCGCGGCGCGGTGAGGAACGGGGTGGTCGATCCGGAAATCCATCCGGTCGAGAAATATTCCCGCTATCTGCGCATGTCGGCGGCAGGATTCCGCATGCGGAAAATCGGTTTGTTGAGAATAGCCTTCGCCGCCGAATAAGAAAAAACGTCATCGGGTTCGCAAAAGATGAAGATAGACTTTAGTCGATCGATAATCGACATTGTCCTGGACCATGAAAACAGCGTTCCGGATCGGCCCGCTCTGGTTCTGGACATGGGGGAAGGCCCGCAGGGCAGCCTGAGCTATGCCGAACTGGCGGCGAAGGTGCGGCAACTGGCCGGCGCGCTTGCCGCGCGCGGGCTGGCCCATCGGCGGATCGCGCTGCTCTTTTCGGCGGGCACCGATTTCGCGCTCGCGCTGCTGGCGTGTCTTGCGGCAGGCAGCGTCGTCATTCCGGTCGCACCGGTCGGGCGGCGGCGGGCACGGCTTCAGAATATTCTGGGCATGCTCGGCGATGTCCGCCCAGATTGCATCCTGCTGGACGAAAGCATGGCGGGGCAGTTCGGGCTGGAACTGGCCGCCGCGCTTTCCGGGTCCACCCGCTATCTGGAATTCGCCACCCTCTTGCAGGAGGCGCATCCCTTCACGCCGCAAAGGCTGGAGCCGGATCAACTGGCGGTGCTCCAGTTCACCTCCGGCACGACGTCGAATCCCAAGGGGGTGATGATCACCCATGGCAACATCATCGCCAATGAAGCGATGATCCGGGCCGCGTTCGGCCATGGCCGGGATTCCCACTTCGTGGGCTGGGTGCCGCATTATCACGACCAGGGGCTGTTCGGGAACATATTGCAGCCGCTGTTCCTCGGTTCGACATGCGTGATCACCTCGCCCGCAGCATTCATCAACAGGCCCATGTCATGGCTCCAGCTGATCTCCCGCTACCGCGCGCATACCAGCGGTGGTCCCAATTTCGGCTATGACCTGTGCGTCGACTATGCCACGCGCCGGGGCATGCCGGAGCTGGACCTGTCGAGCTGGCGAGTGGCCTTCAACGGCGCCGAGCGGGTAAGGCCGAGCACGCTGGACCGCTTTGCCAAATGCTTTGCCGATGCGGGCTTCGACAGGCGGGCCTTCCTGCCCTGCTATGGGCTGGCGGAATCGACCCTCGTGACGATTGCCGTGCCGCCCCAAAGCGAACCGATCGTCAGGACCTATGACAGCCGCGCCCTCGCCTCCGGGCGGGCGGAGGAAAGCGCCGAAGGGCTGGACCTCGCCTGCTGCGGTCCGGCCATGGCCGGCGCCGAGGCCCGGATCGTCGATCCCGAAACGGGCGAGCCGCTGCCCGATGGCGCGGTGGGCGAAATCTGGCTGCGCGGCCCGCATATCGCGGTCGGCTATATCGACAATGACGT
Source organism: Sphingobium sp. (assembly GCF_032153725.1). Lineage (GTDB taxonomy): Bacteria > Pseudomonadota > Alphaproteobacteria > Sphingomonadales > Sphingomonadaceae > Sphingobium. The sequence continues at coordinate 55,464 of NZ_JALDYQ010000018.1, forward strand.
CGCGACCGAGGCGACCTTTGGCGGGCGGCTGGATGAAGGCGGGTCATTTTTGCGGACAGGCGACCTCGCCTTTTCCACGCCTGAGGGCTTTTACATCGTCAGCCGCCTCAAGGACACGATCATCGTGCGCGGCCGCAATTATGCGCCCAGCGATATCGAGCATATCTGGTCGGAGATTTCCGCAACGGTCGGTCAGGCCAGCGCCGCCGCCGTGGAGATCGAGATCGGCGATACGCAGCACATCGTCCTGATCGCGGAAGTGAAACGGGACGAAGCCCGATCCCTGTCCGATGAGACGCTACAGGGCATAGCGGGCAAATTGCGTACCCTGGCCATGGAACGGCTGGAACTCGGCATCACCGATCTGGTGATGGTGCCTGCAAGCGCCATCCCCCGGACCACCAGCGGCAAGGTGCAGCGGAAACAGGCCGGCAGGATGCTGATCGACGGAGAACTGACCGTGCTCGGCATGGCAGGCCCGTTGGCGCAAGCCCTTCCGGGCTACGATCAAAGGGCCTCCGCCACAGGCTGAGCGCAAGGGCCGCATTCACCCTGACGACCCGTGCGGGAGGCGGTTGCGCCTCCCGACCGACTTCAGGCTGCAATCAGATTGACGGCATTGGGCTTGGCTGGCGGCAAACCGCTCGCCTTCGCCTGGGCCAGCAGCTCTTCTTTCCGCGCGAGCAGCCGATCGCGCAGCTCGACAAGGTCGACATCGGTCTTGCGGCATTGGGCGAACATGCCGTCGGACGGCCTCTCCTCCTCCCGCACATGATGCCTGATTTCCTCCGACAACACCGTGACCTTCGCGTCATAGAAATTATCGTCGGGCGATCCCGCCTCGATGTCGTTGACCAGCACCTTGGCGCCGTCATGCTCGACATAGGCTTCGTCGAGCGTGTCGTCCTCGATCTTGCCGCGGAATGCGGGATAGAAGATTTCCTCCTCGATCATGGTGTGGATCTTGAGTTCGGTGCAGATTTCATGCGCCAGACTCTGCTTGCGGCTGGCGGACGTTGTTTTCTCGAACTGCTCGAAAAGATCCTCGACCTTGCGGTGATCGGCTTTGAGCAGCGCGATCGCATCGCTGAACCGGTTCGTGGCCATCATGCTCTCCTCAGCTTCCAACTGGCGGAAAAGCGCTGGAACCGCGCGCCAGTTCCCCGCGAACGATTCGCAACGCGATGAACGGTGAGGAAAGTTGATGTGGATCAGGATAGACGTCAGGGCACCCGCTTCGTGGCGAACCAGATGACGTGCCGCGGCCCCTTGCCATTGCTCCGGGCGCGCACGACGACCTCGTCGACAGTCAGGCCGGCGCGGGAAAGACGGCGGGCAAAGGCAGGATCGGGGCCCGCAGACCATATCGCCAAAACGCCGCCGGGCCTGAGCGCGGTGATGGCCGCCGCGATGCCCTGCCCCGAATAGAGGCGATCATTCGCCTGACGCACCAGCCCATCGGGCCCATTGTCCACGTCAAGAAGGATCGCGTCATAGGTTGCCCGCCCGGCGGCGATCACATCCGCGACATCGGCCTGCGCAAGGCGCACGCGTGGATCATCCAGACAACCGGCCGCCAGCGCGGCCATCGGTCCGCGCGCCCATTCGATGATCTCGGGCACCAGCTCCGCCACGGTGATCTGCCCCGTGCCGTCGAGCGCGGCCAGCGCCGCGCGCAGGGTAAAGCCCATGCCATAGCCACCGATCAGCAGATGCGGACGTGCCCGGCCGCGCAACCGTTCGCAGGTGAGATTGGCCAGCGCCTCTTCCGATCCGCTCATCCGGCTGCTCATCAACTCGTTGCGGTCGAGCACGATCATGAAGTCCCCGCCGCGACGGTAGAGGGTCAGCTCCTCCCCGCCGGGCACCCTGGCCGAACCAATGAATTCACGAGCTTGCATGCAACCTTCTCTTATCGAACATCCGTCCGCCGTCGGCAGGGGGTTTACGGCACCGACGCACGGCGTCAAAGGGGAAAGATGCGCTATTTCCTCGACACTGAATTCAACGGCTTTGAAGGCGAACTCATCAGCCTCGCGCTCGTCCCCGAATATGGCGACCAGGACTTCTACGTCTCGTTCCCATTGCCCGCCGACATACATCCCTGGGTGGCGCAAAACGTGATCCCCAATCTCCGCTTCGTGCCGCCGGGCGTCGACCATCAGTTGAATCGCCTGGATGCGGCGCGACATCTGGAGGCCTATCTGGCCAGCGATCCCGATCCGCTGATCGTGGCGGACTGGCCGGACGATCTCGCCCATTTCTGCGCGCTTCTCGTGACCGGCCCTGGTGATATGATCGCCCTCGACGGACTTCGCCTGGAACTTCTCAACGGCGTGGGTTTCAGCGCCGCCGCCAACAGCAGGGTGCCGCATAACGCCCTTCACGATGCTCACGCGCTCAAGGATTTTTGCCTGAACTCGGCCATCTGACCGATTCGACGCCTGACATGGCGGTTTCGGCGCCCCACCAGGCGACGGCTATTGCCGCCACCGACAAAAATCGTCCTGCAAGGCCCGGTCGAGAATCGCCTTGCAGGCATCGAACATGGGATCGCCCATCCCGGTCACGCCCATGGCCAGGCCGGCAAGCTGCGCCTGCGGCACGAAAGCCACTGGACAGGCGACCGGCACCAGCTGCGATCCTGCCCCGACCTGAAGCGTGGTCAACAGGCCGAACATATGCCCATCGCGCGTCGGCCGTCCCAGAATGATCAGGCGGTGCTGCCCGGATTCATTCGTCGCCAGATAGATATGCCCTGACAGATTGGGCATCGACACATGGCCCGACTGAGCGAAAGCCCCGTCGGCCCGGTCGGATTCGGCAAAGCCCAGATGCCCCGCCTTCTCATCCCAGGCGATGCGCGTGCGATAGGCGATCACCGCGCCCGGCGTCCCGAAACTCGCGCGCAGGGTGACATAATCCTGTTCGATCCAGTGCACGGCGGCGCGGCTATAGGCGCCCATGCTTTCGGGCGCGAGGTCCCGTCCGCCTGCCGGTGGACCCGTAGGTCGCAGCGGCGCGCCCAGCACTTCCTCGATCCGGACGATGGTGGCAAGGGTGAAGGGCCGGCTGCCCGACAATGCCTTTTCCAGCGTGGAGAGGCTGATCCGCGCCATGTCCGCCAGCGCCTGCCGCGACATGCGCCGCCGCGCCAGTTCCTCGCGCAGACGGGCGGCGACGGCATCTCCCTGCTCCAGCCCCTGATCCGACATGCTGCCCCCTGACCGACAATTGCGTACAAATACGCACAAAACCGCACAGGCCGTCAAGCCTTCCCGCATCTTTCCAGACGGATGCGCGGATCATGGCGGAAAGCGGCATGGCTTGCCGATGGCTGTCCGGGATGCCGGCTGATTATTGGAAAATCTCCCTCGAAAGGAGTGACCTCCATGCCCGCCTTCCCCTTCCCCAGCCAGTCTCGGCACCGGCTACTTCTGGGCCTGACGCTGCTGCTTGGCCTTGTCGCGCTTGTCTTTCTGACCGACCGCCTCTGCGCCTCCGATGTGGAGGCTGATGCCGGCGCCATCGGCAGCGGCACGCTGATGCTGCGCGGCAAGGGCGTGGCGACCGCCCTGCCTGCCGTGAGACTAGGCACCGACATGGACGTCACGGTCAGCGGACAGATCGCCCGCGTCCGCGTGACCCAGGCCTTCCGCAACAGCGGCAATCAGTGGATGGAGGCGACCTATCTCTATCCCCTGCCCGATGACGGCGCGGTCGACAGCCTGAAAATGGTCGTCGGCCAGCGCGTCATCATCGGCCATATCAAACGCCGCGAGGAAGCCCGCGCCATATACGAAAAGGCCCGTGACGAGGGCAAGAAGGCCGGACTGGTCGAATCCGAACGCCCGAACCTGTTCCGCAACAGCGTCGCCAATGTCGGCCCCGGCGAAACCGTGCTGATCGCCATCGAATATCAGGCGCCGGTCCGGCAACTGGGCGGCGAATATGCCCTGCGCCTGCCTCTGGTCGTCGGCACCCGCTACACCCCGGCGCAGACCGCTGCCGCCGACGCAGCCCATGTCTCCGCACCCCTCGCCCATCCCTCGCTCGGCAAGGACATCAACCCCGTGTCCATCACCGTCCATCTCGCGCCCGGCTTCAGGCCCGTCAATCTCATCAGCCCCTATCACCGCATCGCCGTGGAACAGAACGGCGCCGAAGCCCACACCATCCGCCTCGCAGACGGCCCAGTGCCCGCCGACCGCGATTTCGAACTGCGCTGGCGCTCGGCCAGCGCCGATCCGACCATCGGCCTGTTCCGCGAGCAGCACGATGGCGAGGGCTATCTGATGGCCGCCATCACCCCGCCCAGCCGCGATCCCGCCCATGCTTCCCCGCCCCGCGACATGACATTCGTGATCGACAATAGCGGCTCCATGGGCGGCGCCTCCATGGATGCGGCCAAGGCCAGCCTGCTCTATGCGCTTGGCACGCTGCGCCCGCAGGACCGGTTCAACATCGTCCGCTTCGACGACACGATGACCCGCCTGTTCAACGAAAGCGTCGCCGCCTCCCCCGACCAGATCGCGCTGGCCCGCCGCTTCACCGAGGGGCTGGAGGCCAATGGCGGCACCGAAATGCTGCCCGCCCTCACCGCCGCGCTGGAGGATAATATGCCGAACGACAGCCATTTCGTCCGGCAGATATTGTTCCTGACCGACGGCAACATTTCGAATGAAAAGGAAATGATGGCCACCATCGCGGCCAAAGGCGGGCGCAGCCGCATCTTCATGATCGGCATCGGCTCGGCCCCCAACCAATATCTGATGCGCCGCATGGCCGAAGCGGGGCGCGGCACCTTCACCAATGTCGGTTCGGGCGAGGAAGTCGCCGCGAAGATGACTGCCCTGCTGGACCGTCTGACGGCGCCCGTCGTGCGCGAATTGAAGGTCAGCGTGGAGGGCGCCCCGCTCGACCTGACGCCGCGCCGCCTGCCGGACCTTTATGCCGGGGAACCGCTGGTGCTGCTGGGCAAGGGCAAGACGCTGTCGGGCAAGCTCACCGTCTCCGGCCTGATCGGCGGCAAGCCATGGTCGCAGAGCGTGGACCTATCGGACGCGATCGACAGCCCCGCCGTCGCCAAACTCTGGGCCAATCGCCGCATTGCCGATGTGGAGGCCGCGCGCTGGGCTGGCGAAACCAATGACGCCACCGCCGACGAAGCCATTGCCCGGATCGGCCTCGCCTACAGCCTCGTCACCAGCCAGACCAGCCTTGTCGCGGTGGACGAAACCCCCGCCCGTCCCGACGGCGCCAGCCTGACCCGGGAGGAACTGCCGCTGCTGCTGCCCGCCGGCTGGGACTTCGACGTCCTCTTCGGCGGACAGGCAGCCAAGCCCGCGAAGCGGGGCGACATGCAGCCTGCGGAAAGTGCCGAAACCATGGACCTGCCCCAGACCGCCACCGGCTATGCCGGACTGATCGGGCAAGGCCTGCTGTTCCTGACCCTGGGTCTGGGCGGCCTCGCCCTGCGGCGTCGGGCATTGCGGGAGGCACGGGCATGATCGCCGCTGTCCCCTTCATGAAGGGAGGGCGCGCTTTCGGGCGCGCCCTCCCCAACGCGCTGCTGATCGGCCTTTGCGTGATCGGGCTGGCCTTTGTAGCGCGCGGCGCGCTGGTCCCGGCCAAGGCCTGGATCGCGCAAATCCTGCTCGACCGCGCTTTCGATCAAAGTCTTTCACAGCATCGCGCGATAAAGCCATGGTTCTGGGCCGATATGGCGCCAGTCGCCCGGATCAGCCTGCCCCGCCTTGGCGTCAGGGAGATCGCGCTGTCGAGCGGTTCGGGTCAGGCCATGGCCTTCGGTCCGACGCTCATGCCCGTCCGCAACCCGCATGTCAGCATCATGGCCGCCCATCGCGACACCCATTTCGCCTTCATGAAGCAGGCGCGCAAAGGCGATGTGGTCGAAGTGCAGGCCGTGGACGGGCGGACGCAGCGCTACCGCATCACCGGATTCCAGATCATGCGCTGGGACCGCTTCGCCTATCCGCGCGATCCGGCGCGGCCGGTGCTGGCGCTCACCACCTGTTATCCATTGGGCGTGATCGGACACGGTCCATTGCGCCTGGTCGCATGGGCAGAAGCAGAATAGCCCAGCAAGCCTCCGTGCTCCTGCGAAGGCAGGAGCCCAGTTCTGCCGTCTGAGCATGATCATGAGGGGGGACTGGGTTCCTGCCTGCGCAGGAACACCGCAAGATTGTACGATGCGCGCGTTCAAGCAAACAAAAGCCAGCGCCGCTCAAACCCCCGGCACGCCCAGAATCCGCGCTTCATCCCTGATGCGCCCCGCCTGCGCCGGATTCGCCGCCTTCGCCTGCGCATAAGCCGACGCGGCCTTCACCGTCTCGCCCAGCGTCATGCGACTGCGCATCAGCATGATCCAGCCGTCGACATTGCCCGGATTCGCCTTCAGCTTCGCCTCAAGCCCCGAAACCATCCCCTCGACCATGGCATCCTGCTGCCCCTTGGGAAGCTGCGACGCGGCCTGCATCTGCTCCCTCGACGGCCCCGGAATCGCGGCCGCCGCCACCGACATGCCGCCGCCCATGGATGGATGGGGCGCAATCGGCTTCACCGCCGCCAGCCGTCCGGCGACGTCGATCCCGTTGATCTTCCCCACCTGCTCGATCGTCCGGCGCAGATCGGCCTCCCATGGCGCGCCCGGCGGCGTGTCGGTCAGCAGCGCCAGCCAGTCGCGGATCGCGCCCTCATGATCCTTGGCCAGGTCCTTCCGCACGGCCATGAAATAGCGCGCCCGCGGGTCCTTGGGATCGATCGCGATCGCCCTGTCGAACGCGGCGGCGGCTTCCCTTGGCATGGGATCATGCTCGCTCGCCATCGCCGCCGCTTCGCCCAGAGAGGACCAGAAGGTCGCATTGCCCGGCACCAGCTTCGTCGCATGGCGATAGGCGCGCACCGCATCGGCATGGCGGCCGTTCTCGAAATAGGCCCAGCCGAGCATCTGCCAGCCTTCGGCATCATTGGGATTGGCGCCGACCCGGTCCTGAAGCCCCCGGATGACCGATTCGGGATCGCCCGGCTGCTGCGCCATCGGGGATGAAGGCAGCGCCGGTTCGTTCGCTGCATTGAGCGCCGCGTCGGGCATGTGCAGCACATTATAGCCGATCGATACCGCCGCTATGCCGACCGCGCCCATCAGCACGACACGCCCCAGACCCCAACTCATTTTTCTTTTCGCTCCCCGACTGATCCCCGGCAACTCCTCTCTAGCGTGACGCTGCGGAAATGATAGAGTGCCGGCCGGGACACGCATCCGGGCTGGCTAAGGTCCGGAGCACAGGGGTATTTTGGGGGACAATCATTGACTGACCGCGTGCGTATCGCGATCGTCGGATCGGGGCCGGCGGGGCTGAGTGCGGCTGCGCGCGCCGCGCAATTGGGGCTTTCGCACCTGCTGATCGAGAAGACGGACCATCTGTCCGACACCATCTTCAAATATCAGAAGGGCAAGCATGTGATGGCGACGCCCAGCCAGCTCGTGCTGCGATCCGACTGCGATTTCGATGCGGGGAAGCGCGAATCGATTCTCGACCGCTGGAACGCGCAGGCCGCCGAACAGGGCGTGAACGTCGCCTATAATGCAGAGGTGAAGGCGATCACCGGCACCGGCGACCCCATCACCGGCAGCATCCAGAAGATTGTCGAGCGTAAGCGCGACGGCACCACCGAAACGAAGGAAATCCAGCGCCTCGCCCCACCCTACCGCCTGACCTTGAGCGACGGGCGAGAGGTCATCGCCGACGCGGTGATCATGGCGATCGGAACGCAGGGCAACCCCAACCTCATGCGCGTTCCGGGCGCTGAGCTGCCTCATGTCCAGTACCAGCTGGACGATCCGGCCGAATATAATGACGAACATATCTTCATCGTCGGCACCGGCGATGCGGGCATCGAAAATGCGCTGGGCCTCGCCGCCGATGAGGCGCAGGGCAATGTCGTCACCATCCTCAACCGATCGACCGAGTTCGCCAGCGCCAAGGCCGCCAATGTCAAGGCGCTGATGGCCGCCGCCGAAGCGGGCCGCCTCACCATCATGACCGAGGCGACCACAGCAAGGATCGAGTCGGGCTTCATCACCCTCGACAGCCGCGATGGCGAGGTGAAACAGAAGTGCGACCGCCTCATCGCGCGCATGGGTTCGGCCCCGCCGCGCGCCTTCGTGGAAAGCTGCGGCATCGAATTCACCAGCGGCGATCGCCTTGCCTTCCCCAAATTGTCGCCGGTGTTCGAAAGCACCGCCCCCGGCATCTTCGTGATCGGCGCGCTGGCGGGCTATCCGCTGATCAAGCATTGCATGAACCAGGGCTATGACGTCGTCGAGTTCATCAACGGCAATCGCGACCTGAAACCCGCCGACGAACCGATATTGGCCGCGAAATTCGCCGCCCTGCCGGAGAAGAAAGGCGTATCGGAATGGCTGGAGTATCTGCGCTCCAACGTCTCCATCCTCGAAGGTCTTTCACCACTCCAGATGCGCGAATTCATGCTCGACAGCGAGGTCAGGGCCTATCGCAAGGGGGAGGTGATCTTCGAGAAATTCGATCCCGGTTCCTCGCTTTTCGGAATCGCGGGCGGGCAGGCGCTGGTCGAGATTGGCCCGGACGCGAACGTCCCCATCGACCAGGGATCGATCTTCGGAGAGGTCGGCCTCATCTCCGGCCGCCGCCGCGGCGCCACGGTGCGCGCGGGCACGGATTCCATCATGGTGGAGGTGTCGCGCACGGCGGCGCTGAAGCTCATGTCCTCCAACCCTCCGGCCAAGCGCGCCATCACCCGCATCTCGACCGAGCGGCAATTGCTGCAACTCTTCGGCGCGGGCCTGACCCCGGCGGACCTTTCCGAAGTGCTCGACACCGCCGAAATACAGACCGTCAAGGCCGGCGAGCATGTCATCACCGAAGGCGACCTTGGTACCGACATCTATGTGATCCGCGTCGGCTCGATGATCGTGGAGAAGAAGATCGGGGGCAGACAAGTCTTCCTCTCCTACCTCCCCGCCGGTTCCTATGTCGGCGAAATGGCGCTGATCGCAGGCGGCCCGCGCACCGCCACGGTGAAGGCGACGGTCAAATCGGAAGTCATCAGGCTGAACGGCGACGCCTTTGCCCGGCTGATGGCCGCCAAGCCCGCCCTGCTGGAACGCGCCCGCCGCGACATGGCCGCGCGGCAGGACGTCAACGCCTTCATCGAAAGCCGCAAGGACAGCTTTTCCACCGTCGTCGACATGTATTCGGAAACGGCGAAATTCCTGGTCGACAACGGTATAGGCGAAGCGACCGACGTGCTGCTGATCGACGAACATCTCTGCGTCGGTTGCGACAATTGCGAGAAAGCCTGCGCCGACAGTCATGACGGCCTCTCCCGCCTCGACCGGGAAGCGGGCCGCACCTACGCCCATCTCCACGTGCCTACCAGCTGCCGCCATTGCGAGCATCCGCATTGCATGGCCGACTGCCCGCCCAACGCCATCCATCGCGGCCCGGATGGCGAGGTCTTCATCGATGAAACCTGCATCGGCTGCGGCAATTGCCAGCGCAATTGCCCCTATGGCGTCATCCGCATGGACAGCGTGCCGCCGAAAAAGCCCGGCCTGCTGAGCTGGATGTTCTTCGGCGCGGGACCGGGCCCCGGCGAACCGTCGAAAAAATGGCGCTACAAAAATGCCGAACCCGGCGTCGAAAAGCCCAAAAAGGCGATCAAATGCGACATGTGCTCCGGCATTGAGGGCGGCCCCGCCTGCGTGCGCGCCTGCCCGACCGGCGCCGCCATCCGCGTCGCGCCGGAGGATTTCCTGACCGTCGCCCGCCTCGACAGGGAGGCGAACTGATGGCGACACGCGCCCCCCGCCGCGCCAAGGGTGAAGTGCTGCACGACGGCTTCCTGCGCCACGCCGGCTTCCGCTGGCTGAAGATCGCGACGCTGATCTGCCTGCTCTCCATCGCCAGCTACATGCTGGTGGACGTCACCCCGCATCATAATGGCGGCAGCTGGTACGGCTACGCCATGGGCACGATCGGCCTGCTGCTGATCCTGTGGCTGACGCTGCTCGGCCTGCGCAAGCGGGCCATGACGCGCGGCCGCTGGTCGCTGAAGGCATGGACCTCCGCCCATGTCTATCTCGGCCTCAGCCTGATCGTCATCGCCACGCTGCACACGGGTTTCCAGCTGGGCTGGAACGTCCACACCCTGGCCTATGCGCTGATGATGCTGGTGATCCTGTCGGGCATGTTCGGCATCACCGTCTATGCGACCCTGCCCGCCGCGCTCAGCAACAACCGCGCCGAAATGACGCAGGTGCAGATGCTGGACGCCGTGCGCGCCATTGACCGCCAACTCCATGACGCCGCCCAGCCCCTGCCCCACGACAAGGCCGTTCTGGTCCGCCAGTCGCTGGAGCAGGACCCCTTCGGCGGCAGCCTGCTCAATCGCCTGTCCGGCCGCTACCCACGCTGCGCCACGGCAAGGGCGCAGGCCGCGCTGCGCCACTGGACCGGCGACCAGCCCGATACCGGCAACGATCCGCTGGAAAAGATCGACGCCCTGCTGGAACGCAAACAGGCCATGCTGGCGCGCCTGAGGCGGCATCTCAAACTCAAGGCGCTGCTGGAAATCTGGCTCTATGTCCATGTGCCCGCCACCCTTGCCCTGCTGGCTGCGCTGACCGCGCATATCGTCAGCGTCTTCTTCTACTGGTGAGCGCGCAGATGAGCTTTCTAGTCCGTCAGATCAGCCTCACCGCCGATGGCCGTGAGATCGTCCGCGCCGCCACCCTGTCCAAGCCCCAGCTTTCGCTGGGCCGGGCGGCGGAGAATGACATCCACCTTCCCGATCTGGCGCTGGAGCCGAACCACGCCCGGATCGAGCAGGTCGATGACCGCACCATCCGCGTCCGCGCCACCGGCACGCTCGGTTTCGACCTCGACGGACGCACCGTCCTGCGCGCCGAGATCGACCCGGCCAAAGGCGCGGAGTTACGCTTCGGCGGCCATCGCATCACCGTGTCACGAGGCGATGACGGTGCCACCATCCTCTCCATCCGCCGCGTCGACGCCGTATCCGAGGCGTCGGAGGAAAAGGAGGAAAGCAGGGTCTTCTCCCTGCGCGGCCTGCTGCTGGGCAAGCGGCTGACGGCATGGGGCCTGGCACTGGCGATCCTGATCGGCTTCCTTGCGATTCCGATCTGGAGCTACGCCAGCCGTCCGGCGAACGACACGCGCAACATCTACAGGATGATGGGCGACAAAAGCTGGTCCTCCGGCCCCCTCAGCCAAGCACATCACGCGCTCGAGGGCCGCTGCGAAACCTGCCACCAAAAGGCCTTCGTCTCGGTCCGCGATTCCGCCTGCCAGACCTGCCACAAAAACGTCCACGACCACGCCCCCGCCGCCCGCATCGCCATGGCCCGCGCGCAGCCGGGCCTGGGCGGCCAGTTCCTTGGCCATGTCGCCGCCGCCTTCGGCAAGCCACCCGAAGGCGCCTGCGTCGATTGCCACCGCGAACATGAGGGCGCAGGGCCAATGCAGCCCGCCCCCCAAGCGTTCTGCACCGACTGCCACGGCACGCTGAAGGATCGGCTGAAGGACAGCAAACTCGGCAATGCGGAAGATTTCGGCACCAGCCACCCGCAATTCTCGGCGCTGGTCCAGACCCTGCCGGGAAAGCACCCCCGCTTCTCCCGCGCCTCGCTCGATACAAAACCGCTGGACGATAGCGGCCTCAAATTCCCGCACGACATCCATTTGTCCGCGACCGGCGGCGTCGCCAAAATGGCGCGCACGATGAAGGCGCAATATGGATTTGGCGACGCGCTCGCCTGCAAGGATTGCCACAAGCCGACCGCTGACGGCACGCGCTTCCTGCCGGTGAACATGGAACGCGACTGCCAGATGTGCCACAGCTTGGCCTTTGAGACGATCGGCGGCACGATGCGCACGCTCCGCCACGGTCAGCCCGATCAGGTGGTCGCAGACCTGCGCGCCTATTATCGCTCGACCGGCCCGGCCCGGCCCGTGGCACTCGGTGGCATGACGCGGCGACGGCCCGGCGACTATGCACAGGGGCAGCTCTACCACGCCTGGTTCGGCGCGGTGGCGGCTCGTCCCTCCCGCGCGGATGAGGCCATCAGGGCGGTCTTTTCCAGGGGCGGCGCCTGCTATGACTGCCACACGGTCACCGCGCCGGGCACCAACGGCCAGCCGAGCTGGCAGGTGCTGGCGGTGCACCAACCCATGCGCTATATGATGAACGGCTGGTTCGACCATGCCGCGCACCGCACCGAAAAATGCGAAAGCTGCCACGCCGCACCCAAATCGCATGACGCGAAGCAATTGCTGCTGCCCGGCCTCGACAGTTGCCGCACCTGCCATGGCGGGGAGAAGTCTAAGGCCGACGTGCCCTCGGGCTGCGCCATGTGCCACAGCTATCACAGCGGCGAAGGCGCCCCATGGGCACCGGCTGCCCGCTCGACCAAGAAGGATGAGGCAGACCGGCCGAAAGAGCTTGACCGCCCAGGCCTACAACGTGTTCCTGCGAAGGCAGGAACCCAGTCCAGCCGCCAGAACTGGGGTCCTGCCTTCGTAGGAACACGCGGCCGCTTGGATACATGAATGGGGAGCAAGACCAATGCTGATCGCACAGGTCACGGACATCCATCTGGGGTTCGACCCCGACAACCCCGCAGAGTTCAACCGCAAGCGGCTGGATCAGGTGCTGCGCGCCCTGAACGAGGGTCCGAACCGCCCCGATCTGCTGCTGGCAACCGGCGACCTCACCGATCACGGAGACGCGGACAGCTATCGCCGCCTCGCCAACGCGTTCGGCCAGTGCGATTTCCCGGTCTGGCCCTGCATGGGCAATCATGACGACCGGGCGAATTTCGCCGCCCATTTCCCGCACATCGGCCAGGAGGACGGCTTCGTCCAATATGTCATCCCGCTGGAGGGACGGCGGATCATCATGCTCGACACGCTGGAGCCGGACCGCCACGGCGGCGCCTTTTGCGAACGCCGCGCGGCATGGCTCGCTGCCCGGCTGGACGAGGACACCGACACGCCGACGCTGATCGTCATGCATCATCCGCCGGTCGAAGTCGGCATCGACTGGATGAACACCCATCCCGAAGAAGCCTGGGTGACGCGCTTCACCGCCACGGTCGCTAACCGCCCCAATATCCAGGCGATCCTCTGCGGCCACATCCACCGCGCGATCACCGCGCCATGGAACGGCACGACCATCGCCATCTGCTCCTCAACCGCGCCCCAACTCGCGCTCGACCTGCGCCCCATGGACCCCGAAGCCCCCGACAACCGCCCCATGATCGTCGCGGACGCGCCTGCTTACGCGCTGCACCGCTGGACGGACCATGGCCTGATCACGCATTTCGAGACGGCCGACGATCATGTGATGCTGGCAAAGTTCGATCCGGGAATGCAGCCGCTGGTGCGCATGCTGATCGACGAGCGGCCAGCCTGAACGGGTAGCCTTCTGCCATTTTTCTCCTCGTCACCCCGGCTTCCATAGGAATGACAGGGATGGGTGGGGAGCGGACTGACGGGTTTCGAATTTAAAGAGGCAAAAGCAGACTCAGTCTTCAGTCGATGAAGCGTCCGGATATAGGAGACGTTGGCTCTTCTAGTTCGGACGCAAAGCTCCTGAAAATCTCGCGCAGGGCTACATCGCGGTCACGAAGCCCCTCTTTAGCAAGCGCTTCCGCGAGGTGCTTGGCCACATCAGCCAATATGATGCCCCATGCTGTATCCTCGGGTATCGGGCCGTTCTCTTCGTAGACGCCAACCTTCAATGAGCAATGCAGCTTTTGCTCAGCAATCCATACGCGGAGAGGCTCCCAAGCAGCGGCGTCGCGTAATGCAGCAGATGGTATCGCTCGTTCGTCCATGGTCGCTCCAATTCACCTCGACTACTCATCACATGTCGTTAGATCGGCTACAATCAGGAAGTCATTGCGCTGCCCTGAGCGGCAACAAATGGTCGCCTGCGGCTATTCCTCGGTCCACCCGACATAGCAATCGTCTTGAATCAACGCCACCAGCGTTCGGCCGTCTTTTCCTTTGAACCCAACCACACCAGCGTAACCATGTCCTTCTGTGTGCACCGCAACGTTGCTGGCGAAATTCGCTCGATATGAGGCCGTCGAGCGGGAAAGCATCTCCTCCTTACGATCCTTCGCCAGTTCAACCGCTTGCTGCCACGGCAAGCTCTTACAAGATGGCGAGGGTGAACATGCCGAAAAAAGGCCAACGGTGGCGACGAGGGACGCATAATGAGGCTTCACTCTGGCGTCCTGACACAAGTTGGCAAGCAGGGCCAGTGGCCGCACTGCTCACCTTGGAGGAATGGTGTGCGTCCGGTTCTGGAAAGCTCGATTTCATTCCTGACCGACAAGAAATGGTCGTCATTCACCTTTACGGACCAATCGATTTACCAGCCACCGAACCGCAAGCCCTGTGGTGAGCGCAACCAGCGCAGATGGCATCATGACATGGGACCAAAAGCCCTTACCGCACGGAATATCTGGTGCGCAGTCACCCAAGGCCTCGACCATTAATAAGATGGTGAAGATCGGAAGCGTGATGAGAAGCGAAAAACCGCAGCCCCACTTGCCGCCACGCGTTCCACCACCCCGGTATCTGCCATCATCCATTCGTCGATATTACCCAGCGAGCGAATGTCCGCTAGGCTGTAGTGACGATTTAATCATTTGAGCCATAGCATGATGCTTGCGAGCTT
>NZ_JALDYQ010000019.1:0-69026 GCF_032153725.1 Sphingobium sp.
CCCGCCCGCGCCGCCAGCACCGCGCCCGCCATCGCCGCGATCTCCCGCCCGCCCAGCCGCCGCAACCTCTCAAACGCATCACCGCAATGCGCGCCATGCAGAGCGATCGCCATCGCCACCGCTTCGGCCTTGCGCGCCAGCCCGGCCCCGTCCACGCCCGTCCCGCGCCCGATCCAATATTCCGCCGCGCCGCCAAAGGCCTGCGCGCAGAGCGCCGCCGCCGAGGTGGTGTTGGCAATTCCCATCTCGCCCAATAGCAGCAGATCGAGGTCCGGGTCCACCACCGCCGCCCCGGCATTGATCGCGACCAGGCAATCCGCCTCGCTCATCGCCGCTTCGATGCAGATATCCCCCGTCGGCCGCTCCAGATCGAGCGGGACCACCGCCAGTTCCGCGCCGCAGGCCGCTGCCAGCGCATTGATCGCCGCGCCGCCATGGCGGAAATTCGCCACCATCTGCGCCGTGACCTCCGCCGGGAAGGCGCTGACGCCCCGCGCCGCCACGCCATGATTGCCCGCGAAGATCGCCGCGCGGAGACGTTGGACGCGGGGCCGTTCCCGTCCCTGCCAGCCCGCCATGAACAGGGCGATCTCTTCCAGCCGCCCCAGTGATCCGGCGGGCTTGGTCAACACCGCCTGCCGCGCCGTCGCCGCTTCGATGGCGGCCCCGTCGGGTGCCGGCAAATCCGCCAGCGCAGCGGCAAAGGCCGCGCGATCGTCGAACCGGATCATGAGCAGACAAAACCTTCAGGCGGGGTGCGGACGATGAAATGCCCCTTCACTCCCTGCGGCCAGTCGGCATAGCGGACCACGCCCTGCTCGCTGGCGGCGTGACGCACCGCATAATCGAGTATCGCCCGGGCGGCCTCCTCATCCGGGGTGAAGTCGCCCAGCACATAGCCGACCTTGCCGGTCCCCCGGACATGCACGGCGCAATGCCGCTGGCAGGCAAAAAGGCACGGCATGTCCTGCACCGCGACCCCCTGATAGGCCGGATCGCTCGCCCGGACGGCGTGCATCGCCTCAACGAGCAGCGCGCCGCCGCGCCGCCCTTCGGCATCTTCCCGGCTCTCCGTCGACAGGCGACAGGTCGAACAGACCACGACCGACGCCCCGTCTTCCACCGCGCGCAACATCAGCGCAGACTCCGGACGCGCACCGCGCCGCATCCGATGCATGTCGCGCGCTCCGCTTTTGCCCGCGATGCTCCAAAATCAATCATCCCTGCTCCTCCGACCGGACGGCAAACGGCCCGCCGGGAAGGCCGGACAAGGGAAGCGCATGAACAGGCGCTCCCCCGCACGGCCGCACCGGCAAGGCGATGGCTGTCGCTCGGCGAGGGAAACCCCGTTCGGCCGGCACACCCTGTCCGGTCGAAGAACGACTGCGTCAGGCAGGTCTCCTGGCTCACGGGTCGATGCTTTCCGGCCGCCTTCTCGGAACCTGGCTGGTCCAATGGCGTGATGGCCGGATCGCTCGCCGCTTACAGTTGCAGGGGCAGCGCGGGCTCTTCACCCGACTTCCCTTTTCATCCCCTTGCGGGGAACCTGTCGCGCCGCCGCTGATAAAGCCCACCTCGCTCCATCGCAAGGGGGTGAAACGACCGGCGACGCGGCGATGGTTGCGCTTCTCTTCACCTCGACGACCTGCTATCATCCGATTTGGGTGAGGAAGAAGATCATGGCGATTCTAACGCGCTGGATGGATTGGCTCTGCCGAATGTTCGCTTGCACGGCGGAAAACGACCTGCGGGTCAACAGCCTGATTACGCATATTTCCCCCGACGCCAACGATCGGTGATGTGTTCGCGGCCCCGCGCCGCCCCTGCCATCCCGTACTTCATGGAACAGCAGGGCTTGTCGCGGGTATTATGGCCATGTTGGCCAATGATCTCGGTACCACCCTTGTCCGCCTCTGCCTCGCCACCCTGCTGGGGCTTGCCCTGGGATTCGAGCGGGAGCGGCATGGCCATGATGCGGGCCTGCGCACCCACGGCCTGGTATCGCTGAGTTCCGCGATGCTGACCCTGTCGGCGCTGGAACTGGCGGAAAGCCACGCCGGTAGCGATCCGATCCGCGTGGTTCAGGGACTGGCCCAGGCGATCGGCTTCATCGCGGGCGGCCTTATCTTCGTGCGCGGCGGGGATGTCCGTAACATGACCACCGCCGCCAGCCTGTGGATGGCGGCGGCCGTCGGGATCACGGCGGGCGCGGGGCAATATGTCCTCGTCCTTGCCGGATCGCTGATCGCTCTACTGGTGCTTTCGCTGTTGCTCATCTTCGAAAAGCATGTCGGCCGGCGGGCGGAAAAACCGGATGAAGCGGACGACGACGCCATCGCCATACCTAATCGCCGCGGTTCCGCGGTCCCCGATCAGGAAGGCTGACCGACCGCCATCCATTCGGGCAAGGCCGACAGTCACCGGCCAGCTGATCCTAATGCCCGTCAGCCGGCAGCCGCTTGACCTTCCTGATCTGGCCGATGCCCAGGAAAACCGTGATGATCGTCGCCGGGAACAGCGCGATATCGACCCAGCCAGGCAAATGCACCCCCTGAAGCTCCAGCGCCTCCTTCAGATGATGCCAAAGGCCCAGCGCATAATAGCTGATGGCCACCACCGACAGCCCTTCGACCGTATGCTGAAGCCGCAGTTGAAGGCCGGTCCGGCGATCCATGGATGCCAGCAGGTCACGGTTGCGACGGGCAAGCGCGGTGTCGACCCGCGTGCGCAACAGGGCGCTGGTCCAGGCGGTGCGCTGTGCCAGATCCTCCAGCCGGCGGATGAAGGCGTCGCAGGTCCGCATCGCGGGAAGCAGCCGCCGCTCGGTGAAATCGTCGAGCGATCGATATCCCCGCACCGGCACGACGGCAAGGCGGCGGATGCGATCGCGGCAGATTTCCGCATAGGCCTGCGTCGCGCTCATGCGATAACGGGTGCGCGCCACGATCTCCGCCAGTTCAGCGCTGAGGGCGGAGAGCTGTTCCAGCACCTGATCGGCATCCGCATCCTTTTGCGCGACGCGGCTGGTGATCGCCGTCAGCCGCTGTTCCAGCGCGGTCAGCAGCGGCGTCGCCTGTTGCGCTTCGGGCAGGCCGAGCAGGGCGATCTTGCGGTAATTGCCCAGTTCCTGGAGCCGCTGGACCAGTTGCGAACTTTCGCCGCCCTGCAACCCCTTGTCATGGATGAGCAGCCGGCCGAAGCCGTCTTCATGCAGGCGGAAATCGCTCCAGATGCGGGCATGGCCATCCGCGACATCGGATATGATGAGGTCGTCGGTTGCGAAATGCGCGCCGATGGCGGCAGGCGGCGGTTCGTTCATGACCATCGCGATCTGGGTGGAGCGGATCACCCGGCCGGGAATTTCCGCCATCCAGCGCGGCACGTCGTCAAAGGGGGAAAGATCGAACAGCGCCGCACCCTCGACCGGGGCTAGGAAGCTGTAGGTCATATATTCGGTGTGGCGTTCCCAGGAAAAATGCAGGTCGCCGATCCGGGCGGAGAGAAAGCGGTCGCCGGGTTTGAGGGCGGGAAGGCGTGCGGACAGAAGGGCGACGCTCTCATGGGCCTGCGTTTCATCGACCAGCAGCACATATTGCAGTGCCAGCGCGGGCGCATCGAAGCGGGGCAGGCCGCGAATATGCATTTCCCGCGAAAGGGATGCGCGCAACGGATGGTCGCGCTGGATGAGCGCCGCGAATGGATCGGTCGGGATGCTGGTCAAGTCGTCCATGGACCGGTTATTCCCTGGCTTTGTTGCGTTGAAAAGTCCGGCGATGCCGTGACCATCACCTGTTACCGCGGCAGGATCGCGATTGGCAATTGGTCCTGCCCGAAAGGATGATGGTCCACGCCAGCCGTCGGAAGCATCCGGCCGCGCGCCAAAAGCAAACGATTGCAATTTTTTCTGGCCGCATTATCCTCCGCAACGACAAACGCCGCGGAAGAGGCGAGGAGAGGGTGATTCCATGCGAAGCGCGGTAAAGAAACCGAGGATGCGTCTCATAAAGATTATCGAGATGAACCTTGGTTTTCTGGGCATCCAATTCTCCTTCGGCCTGCAACAGGCCAATATGGGGCCGATCTATCGCTATCTGGGCGCGGAGGAAGCGCATTTGCCGCTCCTTTGGCTTGCAGGCCCCATCACAGGCCTGCTCGTCCAACCCATTATCGGGGCACTCAGCGACCGCACGGTCAGCCGATGGGGCCGCCGCACCCCCTATTTTCTGATCGGCGCGCTGCTGTGCAGTCTGGGTCTGCTGGCCATGCCCTACAGCCCGACGCTCTGGTTCGCGGCCAGCCTGCTCTGGATTCTCGACGCGGCGAACAATATCACCATGGAACCCTATCGCGCCTATATCAGCGACCGGCTGGACGAAAGCCAGCGATCGGTCGGCTTCCTGACGCAAAGCGCCTTTACCGGCCTGGCCCAGACCCTCTCCTATCTCGCTCCGTCCCTGCTGGTCTGGTGGGGGTATGACGCCGATCTGGTGGATGCCAACGGCATACCCGACGTCACCCGCCTCGCCTTCATCGCCGGGGCCGTCATTTCCCTCTCCACCGTGCTCTGGTCGGTGCTGCGCGTGCCGGAACTGCCTCTGCCGCCGGAGGAGATCGCCCGCATGCAGGCGGAGGCACTGTCGCCCCGCACGGCCTTTCGCGACTTTGTCGATGCCGTCCGCGAAATGCCGACCCAGATGCGGCAGCTTGCCCTGTCGATGCTGCTGCAATGGTTCGCCATGTTCGCTTATTGGCAATTTATCGGCTTCGCGCTCGCACGGACCATCTTCGACACGACCGACCCAGCCAGCAGCGGCTTCCGCCAGGCAGTACTGCTGACCGGGCAGGCGGGCGCGCTCTACAATGCCGTCGCCTGTCTCGCCGCCTTCCTGATGGTGTCGATCAGCCGCCGCATCGGCGCCCGGACATTGCATGCGGCGTCGGTGGCGATTTCCGGCGCGGCGATGCTCGCCATACCGGGTGCGCAGGATCGGGCGGCTCTGTTCCCGCTGATGATCGGCATCGGAATCGGTTGGGCCAGCATGATGGGCAATCCCTATGTGCTGCTCGCCAACGCCATCCCGCCTGAACGTACCGGCGTCTATATGGGCATTTTCAACATGTTCATCGTCATTCCGATGCTGCTCGAAACGCTGATCGTGCCGCTCATCTACCAGCCTCTGCTGGGCGGGGATTCGCGCAATATCCTGTTGATGACGGGGATGATGATGATCGCGGCGGGAGCGGCCACGCTGCTGGTTCGCAACGCGCCCGTCCGGGAATGATTGTTCACCGCCCTCCAATCGCCTAGATGAAGCGGCATGGCAGATGATGAAGGACCGGTCAGGAGCATCACCGATCTCGCGCGGATCGCGGGCGTATCCGTATCAACCGTATCGCGCGCGCTGACGGCGAAGGGCGCGCTCAACAAGGAAACCCGCCGCCGTATTCAGGAACTCGCGGCGAAACATGGCTTTCAGCTCAACGTCGCGGCGCAGAATCTGCGGCTGGGGCGCACCGGCGCCATCGCGGTGCTGCTGCCGCTCGGCCATGAGCGCGGACAACATCTGTCCGATCCGTTTTTCATGGCGATGCTGGGCTTTCTGGCCGATGAGCTGACCGAGCGCGGCTACGACCTGCTCCTCTCCCGTGTGTTGCCCGATGGCGACGACTGGCTGGATAATTTCATTCGCACCGGGCGGGTCGATGGCGTCATCATCATCGGCCAGTCGGATCAGAGCGCGGTGCTGGACCGAACGGCGGAACGCTATGGGCCGCTGGTGATCTGGGGTGCCCATGCCGCCCATTATCGCTATCTGACCGTCGGCACCGACAATCAGGCGGGGGGCGCGCTGGCTGCCCGGCATCTGCTGGAGAAGGGGCGCGACAGGCTCGCCTTTTTCGGCAATGTCGCGGTGCCCGAATTCGCCGCGCGCTATGAGGGCTTTCTCTCTGCCCTGCCCGCCGACATGCGCGGCAAGGTCGATCTGGTCCACGCCCATGTGACGCCGGAGGCCAGCCATCGCGTCGCGGCCGACTATTTCGTGGCGGGCCATCGCCCGGACGGCATTTTCGCCGCCTCCGACGTGACCGCCATGAGCGTCATCGCGGCGGCGGCCGAACAGGATATCCGCGTGCCCGACCAGCTTTCGGTGGTGGGCTTCGACGATGTTCCGTTGGCCCAGTTGGCCAATCCGCCGCTGACCACCGTGCGGCAGGATATTCGGCAGGGCGCGCATCTGCTGGTCGACCTGCTCTGCCGCCGGCTTGCGGAGGAGGACACCGCCTCCGTCCAGATCGCGCCGGAGCTGGTCGTGCGCGAATCCAGCTGATTGAAGAAAAGGCCCGGTTCCGCGTGGAACCAGGCCTTCAGTTGGCCGGAAGAGCCGCTCAGGGGGAAGAGCGGCTCACCACGGCGCCGGATCAGAAATTATAACGGATCGAGGCCGTCACCGTGCGGCCATAGACCGCCTGATTCTGGAAAATGCCGGTGGTGGCACTGACCGGCAAGAGCTGTCCGCCGCCGCGATAGCCCAGCGTGTCGAAGATATTGTTGGCATTGAGGCCCAGTTCCAGATTCTCCACCGGCCGCACCTTGATGAAGCCATTGAAGAAGGTGGTTCCGCGCACCGTGTATAGATTGAAATCGTCATTCGGCGCGCTGGTCTGCCCACTAGCCGACAGGCCGACCGCGAACAGGCCGGCATCATAAGAGGGCGAAATCAGATAGGTGAGCTTGGGAATGCCGCCGGGCCGGTTGCCGGCCAGTGCCGCCGTCGCGCTGTCCTTGATCTTCGGGTTCACCCAGGTCGCATCGACAGCAAGATGGAAATTGTCGATATTAAGACGCCCGGTAAGTTCAATGCCCCATGAGCGATAGTCGTTCGAGATATTGGGATCATTGTTCGGCGCCGGGTTGTTGATCCGGGTAAAATCATAATTATTTTCGGTGAGGGTCGAGCGGAACCCGGTGATTTCCAACGAATAATTGCCCGACCCGCCGACGAAGCCACGATGCTTCACCCCCACTTCCTGTTGATTGAGGAAGTTGATGGCGGTGCTGGCGCCCTGGCTGTTGAGCGACCCGTCGGCATTGAAATTCCCGCCCAGGGTGCGCCGGTCCGCGTTGAAACGGCCGCCCCGGCTGACACGGGCAAAGATGCTGGTGCTGTTGTTGAAGGCATAGAGCGCGCCGACCGACCAGCTTGTATAGCTGCGCTTGTAATTGATCCGCTCGATCGCGCCACCGGGCAACATGGACGGCAGAGTCGCACTGCCCACCTCATCGCTGACCGTATAGCTGGGGCCGGCAACGCCAGCCTGCGCCGTGCCTTCGCCGCGCACCCGGTCGAAGCGGACACTGGCGTCGAGGTCGAAACCACCGCCCGAATAATTGGCGGACAGGAACGGCGCATCGTCGGTATATTTGAGGTCGACACTACGGGCGCAGCATGGTCCCCAATTGTCGTTCAATCCCGCTTGTCCCGCCGCCGTCAACTGCGTGCCGGTGGTCGAGAAGAGATTGAGCGGCGCGGCATTTTCGCCTTCCAGCGCACTATATTGGCGGTTCACATGCCAGTCCTGGACGATATTCTGGCTCATGTGGAACCAGCCGGCCTGCACCGTCACCTTGCCACCGCCCATATCGAACTTGCCGGTCAGCGCCAGATTGTTGGCGATGCTGCCCATATCCTTCATCAGCGTGTTGATGTTCGGATTATTGTTCAGATAGGTGCCGCTATAAACCTGCCCCTTGTTCGGACCTGCCGCATAGCGCATCGCCCCCACCGTCTGGCCGTTGACGGTCGATCCCAGCACGCTGGCAGTCGTCGCGACGTTCAGGAACTGGGTGGTGAAATTGCCGCTCATGTCAGTATAGCGGAAACTGTTATCCACGGTCAGCGCGTCGCTCAGCTCATAATGGAACTGCGCGCCCACAGACGTCACGCGGGGATGGATACCCTCGACATCAGCGGTCTTGAGCGCGCCGTTGCTGTCGACATATTGGAAGCTGCGCTGATAGATGGAATAGGTCGATCCATCGCGCGCATCGAAGGTCGGCATCGGTTTGAAATCGGTGATCTTGTTGCCGTCGATCGTCACCAGCGACGGCATGGTGGTGTTGGTCGGCGCATGTTCGTCCAGCCGCTTGAAGTTGAAGCGGATATAGCCCTTGCCGTCCGCGAAATCCTTGGTGAGATTGGCCTTCACCTGATAGCCGCGCAGGATATTGAAGTCCTCGTTGGTCGGCCCGCCGCCTTCGCGGGCATAGCCGCCGACATGGAAGCGCAGCGTGTCGCTGATCGGCCCGCCATAGTCGAAATCGACGCGGGTTTCGCGGAAGTTGACGCCTTTGGACAGGCCGATGGAGCCGCCCTCCTTGTCGCCGGTCTTGCTGATATAGTTGATGACCGCGCCCGGCGCCTGGCTCGCGAAGGTGGAGGCGGAACCGCCACGCACGGCCTCGACGCGCTCGACATTCTGGTCGAAGCGCAGCCAATAGTCGTTATTGCCGAACTGGATATCGCCGAACAGGGTGACGGGCAGACCATCCTCCTGCAACGCGACATATTCCGAACCGCCGGTCGATACCGGGATGCCGCGCACGCCGATATTGGCGTTACCGCCCGGCCCCGCCGTGTCGGACGGCTGAAGGCCGGGAATGGAGCGCAGCACTTCGGCCTCCGACCGCGGCGTGAAATTCTGGATCGCTTCCTGGCTGACCTGCGACACGGAGATGGAGGAGCGGAAGCGTGACTTGTCGCCAGCGGCGGCGGTGACGACGATATCCTCGCCACTGATCGGCGCCTGGTCTTCGGCAGCGGAGGCCTGCTGCGTGTCGGCGGGCGCGGCATTCTGCGCCAACGCGGGCACGGACAGGCATGCCATCGCCAGGGCGGCAGTCGAAATGCGGCTCAGTTGAATGCTGGTCTTCATCATCCCCTCCATCGGGCCGCCGCGGATCGTTGCGCGGTCGGTTCCTGCTCTTCATAGAAGCCTCTGCAAACCTTTGCAACGATTATCGGCAAACGTTTGCTGATTTACCTCGCCGCTGATTGAAGCCATGCTATAAGGCGTTGAGAAGGCGCGTCGCGGAAAGGGCGGAGGGATGGAGAGAGGGCAGGAACTTACGGCCTTGATCGCGCGTCAGCCGGTGCTGCCCGATGGTCCCGAAGCGACTGACTGGATGGCGGCGATCGAGTCGGCCAGCTTCGCCGCGCTGCGGTCCGGGACGAGCGACGACCTTGCCCCCTTGCTGGCCGATGCCGCCCGCCGCTGGCCCAGCCATGCCGGCCTCGCCTGGCTATCGGCGCTCCTTCTGCGCGAAGCTCAGACGCATGAACCCGCGCTGGTCGCGGCAGAGCGCGCCTTACATCTGGCGCCGGACGATCCGGCGGCAAGGGCGCTGCTCGCGCAACTCCGCACCGAAACGGGCCGCACCGCCGCAGCCGCCTTCGCCGCCGCCCGCGCGCTGGCGCCCGGTGATGCGGCATTGATCATCGGCCATGCCGGCGCTCTCGCCGCCGAGGGCGAAGCGGAAGCAGCGATGACGCTGATGGCGCGGTCGCTCAGGGAAAGGCCGGGCTGGATCGAGGGGCATGATTATCGCGCGACGCTGCATCGCCTGACGGGGGCTGTGGGACCGGATGATGCCGGATTTGCCGAAGCCGTCCGTACCGAGCCGCATAATGTCGCGCTGCGCCTTGCCTGGTTTCACTGGCTCGCCAAAGCAAGGCGGTGGGACGAAGCGCGGGCCATATGCGACGACGCAGTCCGCCATTGCGGCGACAGCCCGGCACTGGAAATGACGCGCCTCTATCTGGAGGCCGAGTCCGGCGCGGCGACCGACAGGCCCGACCTTTTCGACAAGCTGGCCGATAGAGCCGATCCCGGCCTGTCACTCGCCCGCGTGCGGCACGCGCTGCGCTGTAGCGCGCCCGACAAGGCCGTGGCCATCGCCATGACCCATCTGCCCACGCCTGCCGCGCGGCTGTTCTGGCCCTATCTCTCGATCGGCTGGCGCCTGCTGGGCGATGATCGGGCGGCATGGCTCGACCAGCCCGATCGCTTCATCCGCAGCGCCGATCTCGGCCTCGATGCCCGCGAACTGGCCATGCTGGCGGACCTTCTCCGGTCCCTCCACACCGCAGCCGCCCCCTATCCCGACCAGTCCGTGCGCGGCGGCACCCAGACGGACCGCCCCCTGCTCTTCCGCCATGAACCGATCATGCAGCGCACCCGTGCCGCGATCGAAGCGGCGGTGCGCGATTATATCGCCGTCCTGCCCCCGCCGGAAGCGGGCCATCCCCTGCTCGACATCCCGCGAGACAGAGTGAAGTTCGCCGGAAGCTGGTCCGTCAGACTGAGCGCGCAGGGCTATCATGCCGCGCACACGCATCCGACCGGCTGGATCAGTTCCGCCCTTCATGTCTCGCTGCCGGACAAAATGGAGGGCGGCTCGCTAAGTTTCGGCACGCCGCCGCCCGAACTGGGCCTCGACCTCGCCCCCTATGGGGAGGTCGAACCCAAGGCGGGACAGCTGATCCTCTTCCCCTCGACCCTCTGGCACGGCACCACGCCCTTCGCGGATGGCGAGCGACTTTCCATCGCCTTCGATATCCGCCCGCCTGCATAGTCTTTCTTTTCCCGCATTTTAGCTTCGCCGGCCTTCGGCTCCTAGCCAGCGGATGAAACCATCCGCTTCGAAAATGCTCAGCCTTCGAACAGATAGACCGCGCCCTTATAGTCACCCTTCAGCTTCACGCGCAGCCCCTGCTCCATCCAATAGGCGCCGCTCGCCTGCGCCGGCACGCCTTCGGGCAGGGCCGATCCATCCAGCATCCGCACCTTGTAGCTGCGCGCAGGGTCCAGCCCCTGCGGATGGAGCGCCTCGACATTGTCCCGGAACAGCGAGCCGCGCTGCATCTGGAACAGCACCGCCTGTCGCCTGTCGGGCGACACATGGAAGGTCGCGGACACCGCCGCATCCGGCCCCGGCGGTGCGATGCGATAAAGGTCGCCGCGCTGCACCGTCTGACGGATGCCCTTGTAAGCGGCGATCCATTTGCGCGCGGTCGCGAAATCCGCCGCCTGCCAATGATCCAGATTGGCGCCGATGCCCAAACTTCCCTGCATCGCCGAAAGGAAGCGATAATCCAGACTGGTTTCCCGCCCGTTCGCCCAATTGGGGCTGTCCGTCACCCAGGCCATCATGATCGAGGGCGAATAGGCCTGGGTGAAACCATCCTGAATGATCAGCCGGTCATAGGGATCGGTGTTGTCGGAGGTCCAGCTCTGGTCGGTGAGCGCCATCATGCCAAGGTCGATGCGCCCGCCGCCGCCGGAACAGCCCTCTATCTCCAGCCCCGGATGCCGCCGCCGCAGTTCGGACAGGATGTAATAAAGGTTGCGGATATATTGGACCTGCACCCGCTGCTGATCCTCCGGCGCCATCTCCGGCCAGCCGCCTTCGGTCCAGTTGCGGTTATAATCCCATTTGAGGAAGGCGATGTCATTGTCGCTGACCAGCCGGTCGAGCACGGCTAACAGATGGTCGCGCACGTCGGCCCGCGCAAGGTTCAGCATCAATTGGTTGCGCCCCTCGGTGCGTGGACGGTCAGGGAAGTTCAACACCCAGTCGGGATGGGCGCGATAGAGGTCGGAGTTGGGGTTGACCATTTCCGGTTCGACCCACAGGCCGAAATCCATGCCCAGCGCCTTCACCCTGTCGATCAGGGGCTTCAAGCCATGCGGGAATTTGCGCGGATTGACGGTCCAGTCGCCCAGCCCCGCCTTGTCATCATCCCGCGCGCCGAACCAGCCGTCGTCGACGACGAAACGCTCCACGCCGATGCGTGCCGCCTTCTCGGCCAAGGCCGTCTGTCCGGCCTCCGTCACGTTGAACGTGGTCGCTTCCCAACTATTGTAGAGCACGGGCCGGACCCTGGCCTTGGTTCCGCCGGGAATGATATGGGCGCGTTGAAAGGCGTGAAAACGGCGGGAAGCGTCGCCCATCCCGCTGCCGGTATAGCCGGCGTAGAATATGGGCGTGTCCAGGCTTTCGCCCGGCTTCAACGTCCAGCTGAAATCATAGGGGTTATAGCCACCGCTGATCCGCACCCGGCTGAGATTGTCGAGCCCGACCGAGAGGCGGAAAAAGCCCGACCAGGCGAGCGCGCCATACCAGATCGGGCCTTGGGTTTCGCTGCTCTTGCCGGCCTTGCCGATGGCGAACCAGGGCTGATTGCCATGACCGGTCGACCCGCGCCGGCTTTCGAGGACGGTCAGCGCCGGCGTGACCGGCACGTCCACCTGCGACCATTCCGACGCATGGCGGCCCGTCAGATAGTGGAGCCGATATGCATTGCCGACCGGCAGCGTATAGGTGGCCGCCGCGATCTGATCGATGCGCACCGGTCTGCTGTCCCCGTTGCGCACGCTGGCGGAACGGGCGATGACGCCAGTTGTCGGATCGATCGTATAGCGCAAGGTGACGGTCAACGGGCGGCGAATGTCCGCCAGTTCCACCGTCAGCGTCTCGCCCGCAACGCTGTGGCTGCGATATTTCAGGACGAGATCGCGGTTGCCGTCCGCGAAAACGGCCTTGACGCCCGGCTCGCTCACCAGCCCTTCGCCCTGCCCGGCATATTCCTGCGCGGTGATCGATCCGGCCGGGTCGAAGCCGGACAGTTCGCCCGGATGTTTCGCGGTCAGCGGCGCCTTCGCATCCAGCGCGGCGCCCCAATAGAGCGGCTGGAGATAACCCTGCTCATCCACGCCCATGGCATAGGTGACGCCGCCCCCGTCCAGCCGCATCAGATGGCCGTCCGCGGTGGCACTGACCTTGGCATGCCCAATCTGCGGCATGACGCAGGCCATCAGCGCCGTCGTGCCCATGAACAACGGACGACTCTTCATCATCCTTGCCTCTTCGCACAGGCGTCCAGCGCCACCACGCCCGCCGCATCGCCATCGATCCACAGGCGGACGAAGGGCGCGAATGTGCCGCCGAAGCGCCGATCCTGGCCCCCTCCCCAATTGTCGATGAAGCTGGTGACGGACAGGTCGGGCAAGACCATCCAGCTATAGCTTTGCGCGGGCGCCGCCGCCGGATTGGCGAAGACGAGGCCCGTGCCGTTCAAGGGACGCCACGGCCCGGCCAGCGCATCCGCGACCATGCCATAAAGCCCGGTGGGACCGATCGGTCCCGCAGGATCGAACACATGCGCCTGCGTCGACCAGAAGAGATAATAGCGCCCGTCATGGTGAACGACATGCGGCCGCTCCAGCTCATTGTTGAGGCCATCGGCCGAGATCAGCGGCGGCCCGATCGTCCATTCGCCGGGCCGGTCCGCCGGCGCGGAAGCAATCCCGACAACGCCGTTGAAGGCCGAGGATGACCCCGCCAGCGAGCCCGCGAAGAAAAGATGATGGCGGCCATCCGCCGGATCGCGAAAATAGGCGGGGTCCCGGAAGGCCTTGATCGTGCCGATCGCCCCGCCAGCCGTGGTCGGCATATAGAGGCTCGGATTGGGCGGAATAACCTCGCGCAGATCGTCCCAGTCGACCAATTTCCCTTCGTCCGTCAGCCTCGCCCGCGCACTGAACATCCGCTGCTCAAAGGTGGGAACGCCCTCGCCGCGACGTCCCGCCGCCGTGAAATAGAGGATCACATCGCCGCTCGATTCATCGAGCAGAGCCGAGCCGGACCATTCCCGGCTGCCCGGCGAAAAGCCGTCCGGCATGGCGGGGCCAAGCGGAATCCATCGCCCGCCCTGATGGCGAAACAGATGGATGCGCGCCTGCCCATGGCGCATGTCGGGATCGCTGAATCGGGGCGCCGCGAGAGCCATCCACAGCTCCGCCCCGCCCTTCAGCAGAATGGGCGTGCCATCCCGCATCTGAACCGGCCAGGCGTCCCATAGCCCGAGATCAGCTGATGCCTGCGCAAGATGCCGTTCCGTGATCGGGGCGATGGCGGGCGGATCGGCAGGAATGGCAGCGACATGCGTGGCGGTCCAAGATGTCGTCATGTCCTGCGCGTTCCTCTGCTTGGGGGAGGACGCCGTCAGGCGTGCAGTCCTGACCACATCCTCCCCTATCCTGGAACAGGACCCGGACGCCCCTGATGAGTGCGCTCAAACCTGCTTCCGCGGACCTTCTAGAACTCCACGCAAACGTTTGCAATGAGATTTATAAATTCGATTCTTCATGACCTATCCGACCCCGCATCCCGGCCGCAGCAGCCATTCATGGGCAGGATCATTGCGGATGATCCACTGCCGGCGCGGGCCAGCCATCACATTCAGATAATAGAGCGAATATCCGTGCGGCGATCCGACCGGGTGATAGCCCCGTGGCACCATGACGGTATCTCCATCCTCGACGGCAATCGTCTCGTCGATCGACCGATCGTCGGTGTAGACACGCTGGAACGCAAAGCCCTGCGGCGGATCGAGCCTGTGATAGTAGGTTTCTTCCAGCGCGGATTCTTCTCCGGGCGTGTCGGTATCGTGCTTGTGCGGCGGATAGCTGGACCAGTGCCCGGCGGGGGTGATCACCTCGACCACCAGAAGGCTTTCGGCCGCTTCGGTTTCGGGCAGGATGTTGCGCACGAAGCGTTGGTTCGTGCCCTGGCCGCGGATTTCACGCGGCATCGCCGCCGGATCGATCTGCCTGACCGATCCCTCGCCCGATCCCGGCGCAGTGGCGATCGCGAGTTCGACGGCGGTGGTGGCGGTGACCTTATATGCGATGCCAGCGGGAACGTAGACCGCGCCCGGGGCCCGGTCCTCGAAGACGCTCTCCCGCCCGCCTACCGCGACATAGACATCATCAGCGGCGCTAACGCTGGCCGTTCCTGCAAGGATGACCAGGCAGGCCTCGCGGCCCGCTTCACCACCGGCGTGGGAATCGCCGGGCCCCAGCCTTACAACCTTGAAACCAACATGCTCCCATCCCGCGCTTGCGGGCGTGATGTCGAGAACGCAGCCCTGGCTGTCTGGCTCATGGGGGCGAACGCGCAAGCTCATATCGCCTCCATCAGGCCAGCGGCGCGCGCTTCGCGGCGCAGTGTGGCTAGGCCGAGTTCGGCATAGATCCGGGGATCGGCGACGGCAGGGTCCTGCTCGGCTTCCAAAATGATCCAGCCGGAATAGCCAATCTCGTCGAGCGCCCGCATGATCCGGGCGAAGTCCAGTGCCCCGTCTCCGGGCACGGTGAACATTCCGGCCAGCACGCCATCGAGGAAGCTTTTCGACGATGCGACGACGTCCTCATGGATCGAGGGCCGCACATCCTTGCAATGGACGTGCGCGATGCGTTCCGGCGCCCGGCGAATAAGCTCAACCGCATCGATCCCACCGAGCGCCGCGTGTCCCGTGTCCAGAGTGAAGCCCGCCGTATCGCCCGTATGGCGAAGGAAGGCATCGATATCCTGCGCGCGCTCGACGACGGTGCCGAGATGGTAGTGGTAGGCGAGGCGCAGTCCCTGCGAGACGAGATAGTCCGCGACGGCGGTGAGGCGGCGGCCAAACTCCGGCCATTCGTCGTCACTGAGCTGCGGCCTCCGGGCCAATGGCATGGCCATGTCGCCATGGATCGCGTTGCTGACTTCGGCGAGAATGAATGTCTTGCAGCCCATGGCTTTCAGCAGGGCGAGATGCGGTTGCATCGCCTCGATCTCCGCTTCGGCCGACCGCGCCAGCAGATGGGCGCCGTACCAGCCGCCGGCAAGGTCGAGGCGGTATGCGCCAAGCAAGGCCGCAAGCGCCTCCGGCTGGCGCGGAAACCGGCCGCCCAGTTCGACGCCCGCGAAGCCGAGGTCCCGAAGGTCGGAGAGCACGCTCTTCAGCGCCGTGGCACCGCCCAGAGCGGGCATGTCGTCGTTGATCCACGCAATCGGACTCGCTCCGAACCTTATCGTCATTCGCTGTTCCTTGCGCGTCTTGCCTCATAAGCCTTGCGTGCGGCGCGGACCTCCGCCGTTTCGGAGACTTCCGCGACCGGCACGTCCCACCATGCGCCGCCCGCCTGGGTGCTGATCGCCGGGTCCGTTTCCAGCACGATGACATAGCTGCGGTCGGATGCGGCCGCCCGGTCGAGCGCCTGCTCCAATCCGGCGATGCCGTCGACGCGTTCTGCGGTGGCGCCGAGGCTGGCGGCATGGGCCGCGAAATCGATGGAAGGCAGGGTCGTGTGACGGGAATCGGCCAGGAGGTTGTTGAACGCTGCCCCGCCACTCGCCTGTTGCAGGCGATTGATGCATCCAAAACCACGATTGTCGAGCAGCAGCACGACCAGCTTGACCCCAAGCATCACCGAGGTCGCAAGCTCCGAATTCATCATCAGATAGCTGCCGTCGCCCACCAGCACGAAAACGTTGCGGCCGGGCTCCGCCAGCTTGGCGCCCAGACCACCAGCGATCTCGTATCCCATGCACGAATAGCCATATTCCACATGGTAACCGCCGTTGCGGCGCACCCGCCAGAGCTTGTGCAACTCCCCCGGCAGGCCTCCGGCGGCCGCGACCACCAGAGCGTCGTCGCCGGTCTTGCGCCAAAGCGCACCGATCGCCTGGGCATCCGAGGGCAGTGAAGCCGGATCGGCCTCACTCGCCGCTTCCCAGTCGCGGTTCCAGAGCGCCATGGCATCGCGCGATTGCGCGCGCCATGGGGTTGGAGCCTGCCAGCCCCGCAACCGCTCCGCCAGCGCGGTGAGGACCCGCCCGGCGTCGGCGACGATGGGCAGGGCATCCTGCTTGTGCGCGTCGTAGGGCGCGACGTTCACCTGGACGAGCGAGCTCTCCGGGCAGGCGAAGAGGGCCCGTGAGCCGGTGGTGAAATCCTGTAGCCGGGTTCCGATGCCGATGATGAGATCGGCTTCCGCCGCGGCCTGGTTGGCGGCCGAGGTGCCGGTAACGCCGACGCCGCCGAGGTTGGATGGATGATCCCAGACCAGGCTGCCCTTGCCCGCCTGCGTTTCGCAGACCGGAATGCCGGTGGCTGCGGCGAAGGCGGCAAGCGCGTCATCGGCCTCGGCATAGGCCACACCGCCGCCAGCGATGATCAGCGGCCGATCGGCGGCGCGCAACAGGCCTTCCAGCCGGTCCATATCGTCCGGTTCGGGCATCGGTGCGCGGATGGTCCAGTGGCGCGGACGGAACAGGCTTTCGGGCCAGTCGAAGGCTTCGGTCTGAACGTCCTGGCAGAGCGCGAGCGTCACCGGGCCGCAACTGGCGGGATCGGTCAGGGTCGCCATGGCGTGGGGCAGGGCGTCGATCAGCTGTTCGGGCCGCGCGATGCGATCGAAATAGCGGGAGACAGGCCGGAAGCAGTCATTGGCCGAAACCGTCCCGTCCGCGAAGCTCTCAACCTGCTGCAATACGGGGTCAGGTCGGCGGCTGGCGAAGACATCGCCCGGCAGGAACAGGACCGGCAGCCGATTGACATGAGCGAGCGCCGCGGCGGTCACCATGTTCGTCGCGCCGGGCCCGATGGAGGTGGTGCAGATCATCGCCCGTCGGCGGCGCATCTGTTTCCCATAGGCGATGGCGGCATGAGCCATCGCCTGTTCGTTGTGCGCCCGATAGGTCGGCAGGCTGTCCCCGGCGGAGGCCAGCGCTTCGCCGATGCCGGTGACATTGCCGTGGCCGAAGATCGCCCAGGCTCCGGCGAAATAGCGGACGGGTCCGTCGGTCGAATCGACGAACTGGTTGGCCAGATACCGGATCACGGCCTGCGCAGCGGTGAGCGAGATCCTGGTCAAGCGCCCTCCCCACCTTGCCGCGCGGTTCGCCATGCGTCCACCAACGTGGCAAAACGCTCCGCCATCAATATTTCGGCCGTCTCGTCATCGATGAAATTTTCCAGCCATCCGCGCGCCGCTTCCTGGAAGATCGTGCGACCGACGGCAAAGCCGCGGATGATCGGCACCGGCGCCGCCGCGCGGAATGCCTCGATCAGTTCCGGAATTGGCGCGGCAAGGCCGAGCAGCACGACGCCCCGGCAGAAGGGATCATTCTCGCGGATGGCAGCCTCGATCTCGCGCCAGGCGGCAGAATCGCGGCTGGGTTCCAGCTTCCACCAATCGGGATAGATGCCGATTTCGTAGATCCGGCGGATCGCGCGGGCGATTGTTCGGCTATCCAACTGGCTGTCGTCGGGAGCGATGATCTCCAACAGCAGTTCATGGCGCGTCTTGCGGCAGGCGACGAACAGGATGGCGAGTTGCCGTTCCTGTTCGTCGCGCAGCGTCGCGGGATCGTCGGCGTCGTAGGTGACAAGGCACTTCACGACGTGATTGGTCGGCCATTCGGCCAGTTCGACCGCGACGTCGGGCGAACCCTCGAAGGCCAGCGGGCGGGATTTGGGAAGCTCGATCGGTCGACCGATCCAATAGGTGCGATCGGCTGCCCGGGCGAGGGCATCGCCCCCATAGCGGCCGTCGAGCAGGATGCCGAAGCGGGGATCGTTGGCCGCCACCCGGTCGAGCGCGCGCAGTGCGATGTCCTTGAATGCGGCTATCCGCTTCAGATCGGTTTCACCCGCCTGCTTCGCGATATCCTCAAGCTGCACCCGGTGATCGATCGCAAGCACCGCCAGCTCGTCATAGTTCCTGGGCCGCGTGGTCGCCCAATGGATATGGGCGAGCTTTCGGTCTTCGCCCAGCCGGACGGGGCGGTGTTCGAGCGAAAGGAAGTAGTCGAGTTCCGCCCAACTCGGCATGGCGGGGGCGCAGCCGTGGCGCGAAACGACGAGCGCGCCGCACGCATTGGCCAGTTCGCAGCAGCGCGCGACCGGCTCGTCGCGCAGCCAGCCTCGCAGAAATCCCGCCATGAAGGCGTCGCCCGCGCCGAGAACATTGAATACCTCGACAGGGAAGCCGGACGATTGGATCCCGTCGTCGATATTTTCGGGAATCGGGCCGTCGAAGGCGACACAGCCCAACGGCCCCCGCTTCATGACGATCAACGCGTCGCTGGCCTGCCGGATCGCGCGGAGCGCTTCACGCGAATCGGTCGCGCCACCCAGGATATGAATTTCCTCCTCGGTGCCGACGATCAGATCGCAGAGCGGCAGGAGGCCCTGCAACCTGGCAGTGACCTCCGCATTCGCCACGAAGCGGTTCTCGCCCATGTCCCGTCCGGTCAGTCCCCAGAGGACCGGGCGATAGTCGATGTCGAAGACCACCCTGCCACCCTCTTCGCGCACCCGCTGCGCCGCCCGCAGGCTCACCTCCCGGACATTCTGTGCCGACAGGTGGGTGCCGTTGATCAGCACCGCGCGGGGCGACATCCATGCTGCCTCAAGGTCGGCGAGCGTGATCGCCATGTCGGCGCAATTTTCCCGGTAGAACAGGAGCGGAAAGTTTTCGCGATCGCGGATGCCCAGCACGGCCAAGGCCGTAAGCCGTTCCGGATCTTCGACGACGCCGCGCACATCGACACCTTCGCGGGCCAGTTCCTCGCGTATGAAGCGGCCGAAATGGTCATTCCCTACCCGCGTCAACAGCGCCGCATGCAGGCCCAGCCGGGCACAGCCAATCGCGCTATTGGTGGGGCTCCCCCCGATATATTTGCTGAAAGACGCCATATCCTCCAGCCGGCCGCCACACTGATCGCCATAAAGATCGATGCTGGATCGACCGATCGCCAGCACGTCTACCCTATCGTCCATGTTCCCGAAAGCCGCCCTTGTCATGGATGGAACATATATTCCAAATATAACACATAAGCAATAATCATTTCATCCAACCTGATCGTCCGGCTCTTCAAGGGCCGAGGCGATTGCCAGCGTCTGGGCAAGGCACATCGAGGCCGAAAGCGATCGAAAGCCGCGCATCTCCGATTCCTGCACGAGCAGGAAAGCGTCGGCCAGCAGGGCGATGGGGCTGACCGGGCTGTCGCTGATCGCGAGGATTTTCGCTCCGCGCTCCTTCGCCTTGCGCGCCACTTCGATCGTTTCGGGAGCATAGGGCTGGTAACTGATGGCGACGAGCAGATCCGCCCGGCCCAGATTGGTCATCTGCGGCGCGGCCAAGCCTCCGACCCCGTCGATGAACAGGGTCCTCTTGCCGAGTTGCAGCAGCGAATAAGCAAGGTAGGAGGCGACGGGGAACGCCCGGCGAAAGCCCGCGACGCAGACGGTCGATGCATGCGATATCATGCCGACCGCCTTGGCAAGTTCCGCTCGCGAAACCGTCTCCCTGAGGTGCTCGA
Organism: Sphingobium sp.; assembly: GCF_032153725.1. Classification (GTDB taxonomy): domain Bacteria; phylum Pseudomonadota; class Alphaproteobacteria; order Sphingomonadales; family Sphingomonadaceae; genus Sphingobium. The sequence goes on from NZ_JALDYQ010000019.1 coordinate 20,216, forward strand.
GCGCCAGGACGCTGGCCTGCGCGAAGTCGTCCAGCAGCGGCATTTCGCTTGTGGCTGTCTTGGCGCCGTCACCGAGCTGGCGGACGCGATCGTGATAGCTGAGAGCGATGGTGGACGACATCAGCCCGTCGCGCAGCACCCGCTGCATCTGGCTGGCGCCGCTGAAGCCGAAGGTCTGCGCGAATCGCACGATCGCGGACGGCGGCACCCCGCAGCGTTCGGAAATCACCGAAAGCGTTTCGAGCGCCACTTCATTCGGCGCGTCGAGCACGTAGCGCGCGATTTCCTTCAGCTTCTTGCTCAGGCCGTCGAATCGCTCGAGGAGTTCCTCGCGGAACTCTGCGGCGCTTTCCGGCGGGATTTTCACTGAAGTCATGCCTTACTCCGAACCGCTCGCTTCATCATGCGATCGTCACCAGCCTGCGCTCCGCCACGCTACGCGCAGCTGCCTCGGCCAGTTCAAGCGCCGCCACCCCGTCGTCATAAGTCACCAGCGGCTGCTCCCCCGCCAGAACCCGCGCGAAATGGGCCATTTCAGCCTCATAGGCGGCCGCGTAGCGATCAAGGAAAAAATTCTCGAAACTGTCGCCGCGCCGGCCATCGTCGGTCCAGGTCGAAACGGTCGACTGGGCGACATTGTCGGCGCGGATCGCGCCGCGCGAGCAGAATACCTCCAGCCGCTGGTCATAGCCATATCCGCTCCTGCGGCTGTTGCTGATCACGCACATCCTGCCGGAGGCCGTCCGCAGGACCGTGCGCGCGGTGTCGATGTCCCCGGCAGCAGCGATCCCCTTGTCGATCAGACAGGAACCCGATGCGAAGACCTCGACGGGTTCCTCGCCCAGCAGCCACCGGGCGACGTCGAAATCGTGAATGGCCATGTCCTTGAACAGACCGCCCGAAACCTTGATGTAATCGATCGGCGGCGGCGCGGGATCGTGGCTGATGATGTGCACGCATTCGACCGTTCCCAGCCTTCCTTGGTCGAGGGCGTGCTTCAGCTTCTGGAAGCTGGGGTCGAAACGCCGGTTGAAGCCGAGAAGGAACGCGCCCCCGCTCGCCGCCAGTCGCTTCCGGGCGGCCTTGGCTTCCGCGAGGTCGGAATGAACCGGCTTCTCGCAGAACACCGCCCTGCCCGCTTCAAGCGCTCGCAGGGAATAGTTCAGATGCGTATCGGTGGAGCTGGCGATCACCACACCATCGATCTCTCCATCCGCGAGGACCTCGTCAAACGTCGCCACCCGCGCGCCCGATTGCTCGGCGAGGCTGGCCGCCGCTTCAGCGATCGGATCGACCACATATTTTAGTGAAAGCTCCCGCGATGCGCGGGCGTTCGCGGCATGGATCCGGCCGATCCTGCCGGCACCGATAACAGCTATTTGGCCTATTCCCATCTATTCTCGTCCCTCGACCGTCTGTCGACTCTACACATAGCGAGGCGCAAGGGCGACTTCTCTTGCTCCGTCTTCCAGACGACCATTGGCGGCCGCTGGACGAATAATATAGAATATTTATTCCGTCATATACAATAATAGAAAATCTGTTGACATGCCGCCGGAGTGAGTTTAACGAGCGTTAAGTCGCGGGGATCGACCTGATCGAATCCGCCAGCGACCTTCCGAAAGGCGTGGTTCCAAAACGCCCCGGAATTGGAGAGGAGACAGCCATGAAGCTTGCTGCAAGACGGGGGTTGCTGAATTCCGCATCGTTGGTTGCCTGTGTCGTGCCGCTTGGCCTGGGCCTTGGCGCAACCGCGGCGCTCGCGCAGCCGAAGGACGCATCGTTCTCACCGAACCCGGGGGGCATTTTCGAAATCGTCGTGACCGCGACCAAGCGTCCCGAAAATATTCGGGATGTGCCGTTTACTGTTACAGCCATCACCAGCGCCGACCTGGCGCAGCGCCAGATCGTCGATGCCCAACAATTGCCGCAGCTGGCGCCAAGCCTTCAGTTGCAGAGTTCCAACGCGGCGGTGGTTTCAAGCAATTTTTCGATCCGTGGCGTCGGCACCCTGTCGTTTCAGCAGACGATCGATGCCAGCGTATCGGTTGTCATCGACGATATTGTGATGGGCCGTCCGGAAGTGGGCGTCATCCCCTTCTCGGATATCGCGCAGGTCGAGGTCCTGAACGGCCCGCAGGGAATGCTGTTCGGCAAGAACGCTTCGGCGGGCGTCGTCAGCATTCACACAACCGACCCGGAAATCGGCAAGACCTCCGGCCGCCTCGGCGGTCAGTTCGGATTCTTGAACACTGCCGACAACGGCACGATGCAAAAGGTCGACGGCACCATCAACATTCCGACCGGCGCCGAATCCGCCCTGCGTCTGAATGCCGTATTCATGAACAACTCGCCGATCGTGAAAAATGTCCTCGATGTCCCCGGCAGCGACTATGGACAAACCCAATATGGCCTGCGCGCCAAGCATCTTTGGGACCATGACGGCCTGCGCGTTCTCCTCTCGGGCGACTATTTCCACTCCAAGGGCGCAGGTGGCGGCGCGACCACCGATCGTTCGCTCGGCGCCGGCAGCCCCTATGCCGCTCTCGACGCTGCGGCCGGGATCATCCCGGGGCCGGAAAACACGCTACTGGCGTCCGACGGCCGGACCGACGACCATTTCTCGGTCGGCGGCATCCAGGCCAATGTCGACTATGAATTCTCGAACGGCGGACGACTGACCAATATCGCCGCATGGCGCCGCTATACGCATTTCCGCATCTTCGACGTCGACAGCCACCAGATCGACCTGCTCAACATCAATCATGAGAACAGCAAGTTCAGCCAGTTCTCCAACGAATTACGGTACACGTCAGCAGGCGGCGGGCAGTTCGAATATCAATTCGGCGCATTCTACATGACGACGACTGCCGATCAGCATGTCCTGCTCTTCGGCAACCTCGGGTCCCCTTCGGCGCCCCCCGGCTACACCGCGACGCTGGGCAATGATCTCGCTCAGACACAGAAAACAACCAGTGTCGCCGGGTTCGGCCAGGCGACACTGCGCCTGACCGATGCGTTTCGTCTCGTCGCCGGCGGACGGGTGACCTATGACAAGGTGAAGATCAACGGGGTCATCGACACGGCAGGAAGCCTTTACCAGATCTTCCCGAGCACGGTGGTGCCGACGACGTCGGTCGATCACACCGACTTCTCGTGGCGCGGCAGCGCTCAATATGACATTGCCGATCGGGTGACCGCCTATGCGACCGTCGCACGCGGCTACAAGGGGCCGGGCTTCAATCAATTCACCGCTCGTCCGGTACGTTCGGAAACCTCGATGATGTACGAGGCAGGCCTCAAGACCGAGTTGCTCGATCGCAGGCTGCTGCTCAACCTCGCGGTCTTCAAGGAAAGGTTCAAGGACTTCCAGGCCCAGACCTTCAATCCAAGCACCTTGAACTTCGAAATCCTCAATGCCGGCGTCCTCAATTCGAAAGGCTTTGAGGGCGACTTCCGGTTTCAACCAACGGATGGGCTGACGCTGACCGGCTCGATCGCCTATGTGGATGCGACCTTCGGGCGTTTCGTGGGCGACCAATGCTATGCCGCGCAGCCCGCCACCGGACCGCGTGCCTGCGTTGGCGGCGTGACCGATTCGAGCGGCAATCGACTGCCGAACGCGCCGAAATGGGCCGGCACGCTATCGGCCCGATATGAGCATTCCGTGGGCGGGAACCTGATCGGCGCGGTGCAGGCCGCAACCTATTCGCGCTCGCGCGTGTTCTTCGCCTCCAACAACGATCCCAGCACGGTTCATCCAGGCTACACCCTGCTCGACCTGGGGTTGGAACTGAAACCGGAATCCGGGCCCTGGAAACTCAGCCTGTTCTGCCGCAACTGCACCGACAAACGGTTTGCGACCTTCATCCAGAGCAATCCGTTCTCGGGGAACGATTACGGTCAACAATTCAGCCTGGGCTCGTTCCGCATGATCGGCGCGAGCGTGGACCTGGCTTTCTGACCCGTTAGGACCGATCATGCCGCTCTCACCCGGTTCCAAAGCACATCTCTTGGCGACGGCCGAGAAAGGAAAGCGCGATTGGGCAACGATCGACATCGACCAGCTACGGGCGATGAACGAAGCTCACGAACTGGCCTATGATGTCGTGGCGCCACGGCTGGCAGTCGAATACCGCATCATGATCCCTACCCCGGACGGCGGCACGATCGGGATTGAAATCTACGTTCCGCGCAGCAGCGAACCGGATGTTCCGATGGCCGTGATGCTGTTCCTGCATGGCGGCGGATGGGTCATGTGCAGCACGAACTCGCATGGGAATATGTGCCGATACCTCTGCGACAAGGCGGGCGTGATCGGCATCAACGTCGACTATCGCATGGCCCCCGAACACAAGTTTCCCACGGCCGTGAACGACGCCGCGACCGCGCTCGACTGGGCATGCGCGAACATTGCCAGCTATGGCGGCGATCCTGACCGGATCATCGTCGCCGGCGACAGCGCCGGCGGCACTCTTGCCACGGTTCTCGCCCAGCGTTCGGCAAGAGGGGAAGGCCCTCCGGTCATCGCGCAGGCCCTGTTCTACCCCAGCGTCTCGATGGGCGATCATGATGGCTTCCCGTCATTCGAGATGTTCGGCTCCGGCGAATTCGGCGTATCCGCGCAAGGATGCGATTGGATCACCGGGCTCTACCTCACCGATCCGGCGCAGCGCGACGACATCCGGTTCAGCCCCATCAAGGCGCCCGCGCTGGAGGGATCGCCGCCCACGCTGCTGATCACCGCCGAATATGATCCGCTGCGCGACGAAGGCGAGGCCTATGCCAAACGCCTGCGGGAGGCCGGCATCCCGGTGGAATATCACTGCTTCGCGGGCGCCATCCATGCCTTCATGAGCATGCCCAAGCTCATGCCCGACGGTTATGTCGCGCTAGACCTCGCGGCCCGGTTCCTTTCGCGCCAGGCAATGGCGCCGCTGGCATGACGGCGATGGCCGACATTCGCGCGCATGGGCAACCGGCGATTTCCGAAAACCGGCTGATCGCCGCGCTGTTCCTGCCCACAGTACCGCTTTTCGCGGCGCTTCAGGGCGTCCAGCAGGTCCTTCAGCCCGCCCAGGTCGAAGCAGCCGATGCCGCGCAGAAGGTCGCGAACCTCGCGTTGATCACGTCGCTGTCGTCGATCACCTCGGTCCTCGGCCTCGTGCTGGGCGGAATCATGTCCGACCGTATCCGGACGCCATGGGGACGGCGCAACCCTTGGATCGTCGTCATGGCCTTCGCCAGCGCGGGGCTTTTGGTGCTGGTCAAGAATCTCGGCGCGATTGCGATCCTCACCGTGGTCTATTGCGCCTTGTGGTTCACGCTCAACTTTGCCCAGGCGGCGATGTCCGCCGTGCTGCCGGAGCGAGTCTCGCCCCGACGCCGGGGGCTGGCGTCTTCGGTCTACGGGCTTGCCATACCGTTCGGCATCCTGGTGGGCGTCAATATCGCCGGTCGGATCGACGCGGATGGGGCGTTCTGGATCCTCGCGCTGCTGCTGATGGCCGGTTCGCTCAGCTTCGCCTGGCTCGCCCCCGAAAAGCCGATGGATTTCTCGATAACGGGTTCGAAAGCTTCGATCTCCGTGGCGGGCTCCGTCACCGGCGGACTGCTTTCGGCATTCCGGCATCGTGATTTCACGCTGGCCTTCACGGCGCGGGCTTTGCTGTTCCTCGCCTATTTCATGGCCAATGGCTTCCTGTTCTATCTGATCAAGGACCGGATTCCCGTGGCGCAGTTGCCGCAGCGAAATGCCGGGATCGCGATGAGCGTACTGGCGACGCTCAACATGTCGGCTTGGATCGTCAGCGTCCCGGTCGCCGGCTGGCTCGCCGATCGATCCGGCCGACGCAAGCTCACGGTGTCGATCGCATCCATCGGCATGGCCGCATCCCTGTTGCCTCCCGCGGTGGACGGTTCGTGGACGGCGCTGGTGATCTTCGCGCTGGTCGGGGGCATGTCCTTCGGCGTCTATATCGCGGTCGACATGGCCCTGATGTCGCTGGTCTTGCCCGATCAGCTTTCGGCCGGGCGCGACATGGCCATATTGACCGTGGCTTCCGCCGGCCCGCAGATCGTCGCTTCGCCGATTGCCGCGGCGCTGATCTACGGGCTTGGATATGGCGCGATGTTCGGCGCATCCGCGCTGCTGGCCCTGCTGGGAGGCTTGCTGGTGCTCGGCATCCGTTCGGTGAAATAGGCGGAACCACGGTTTCGGCACTGGGACGAGTTCGATTTAACAGACGTTAAAGACGCGGAGATTATTGTGGCGATATTGGCAGGGAAAGTAGTGGCGGTCACCGGCGCGGGCCGGGGCATCGGGCGGGCAATTGCCATGCTGGCAGCCAGCGAAGGCGCGGCGGTGGTCGTCAACGACTATGGCTCCAGCTCTGACGGTGAGGGCGCGGACATCGGGCCAGCCGCCGAAGTCGTCGCCGAAATCGTGGCCGCCGGCGGTCACGCGGTGGCGAATACGGCCAGCATCGCGGACCCGGCCGGAGCGCAATCGATCGTCACGGACGCGATCGAGCGGTTCGGCCGGATCGATGCGGTCGTCAACAACGCGGGTTTCCTGCGCGATCGCATCTTCCACAAGATGAGCATCAAGGATTGGGAGGACGTCATCGACGTGCATCTCAACGGCTATTTCTACGTCGCCAAGGCTGCGGCGCTTCATTTCCGGGAACAGGGTAGCGGCGCCTTCGTCAACTTCACCTCCACCTCCGGCCTGATCGGCAATTTCGGACAGGCGAATTATTCTGCCGCGAAGATGGGCGTGGTTGGGCTGTCCAATTCGATCGCGCTCGACATGGAACGCTATGGGGTGCGTTCGAACTGCATCGCCCCCTTCGCGTGGAGTCGCCTGATCGCAACCATTCCAACCGAAACCGAAGCGGAAAAGCAGCGCGTCGAACGCATCAAGTCGATGACGCCTGAGAAGATCGCGCCACTCGCGGTCTACCTCTGCTCGGACCGCGCGCACGATGTGAACGCGCAGATATTCTGCGTGCGCAAGAACGAGATATTCCTGTTCAGCCCGCCCCGTCCGATCCGTTCGATCCATCGTTCCGAAGGCTGGACGGTGGAAAGCGTGGCCGAAGAGGCGATGGCCGCGCTGCGCCCGTCGATGCATCCCCTGCAGCGCTCATCCGACGTCTTCGGCTGGGATCCGGTGTGAGGCCGCGATGAAACTCGCCAAACTCCTGGAGTTCTCCCCCCGCGCGACCCGCCAGCTTTATTCTGCGCGGGATGCCATGCTCTACGCGCTGGGGGTCGGGGCGAGCGACCGTAGCGGCGAGATCGCCTATGTCTATGAAGCGGCGCTGCGGGTTTTGCCGACCATGGCGGTGGTGATCGCCACTCCGGGCTTCTGGCTGGATGAGGCCGAGTTCGAGATCGACTGGCGGAGCGTCCTGCACATCGGCCAGGCGCTTTCGCTTCATCGTGACCTGCCGCCGGAAGGCGACGTCACCAGCAAACTGACGGTGGAAGCGGTTTACGACAAGGCCGGCAAGGGTACGATGCTGCACACGCGCCGCGAACTGAGCGATACGCATAGCGGCGAAGCGATCGCGGACCTGCGCCAGACCTATTTGCTGCGGGGCGACCGGGACAGCGGCGCAATGCCGGCGCCCAGGACGGCGCCGTCGCCGATTCCCGATCGTCCTGGCGATGAGCGGGTCACCCTGCCCACATCGCCCGACCAGGCGCTCCTCTACCGTCTGTCCGGGGACTTCAACCCGCTCCATGTCGATCCCAAGGTCGCTTCGGCCGCCGGCTTTTCGCGGCCGATCCTCCATGGGCTCTGCACCTATGGAGTGGCGGGCCGCGCGGTCCTCCAGTCGATCGTCCGGCGCACCGGCTCGTCGCTTTCGCGCTTCGATACCCGCTTCGCCTCTCCGGTCTATCCCGGCGAGACGCTGCGGACCGACATCTGGTGGCAGGACGGCGGTTCCGGCTTCTTTCGGACGCATGCCGTCGAAAGGGAGATCGTGGTGCTCGATCAAGGATATTTCGAATGCCGCTGACCGATCCGCTTTTGGGCATCACTGGCTTCGGCTGCTATCTGCCGCGTGGCCGCATGCTGCGCTCGGCGATCTTCGCGGCGAATGGCTGGTTCGCGCCTAACCTCAAGTCCCTTGCCAAAGGCGAGCGCAGCTTTGCCGGATGGGACGAGGACGCCGTGACGATGGCGGTTGAGGCCGGGCGCTGCTGCCTGGGTTCGCGCCACGGTGAGGAGGTCGGCCAGCTCGTTTTCGCCTCGGTATCCGCGCCGTTCGCGGATCGGCAGGGGTCGGGGATCGTGAAGGAGGCGCTCGACCTGCCCGATACCGTCTCGACGATCGATATGGGCGGCAGCATCCGCAGCGGCCTGTCTGCGATGATCGGCGCGCTTGAGCGCCGGTCGGACAGGGCGACGCTGATCGTCGCGTCGGACCGCCGCAAGGCCCGTCCCGCCTCCGAAGCCGAAATGACGCTGGGCGACGGTGCCGCGGCCATTCTCGTCGGGGCCCATGACCCGATCGCGACGCTGATCGGTCATGCGTCGATTTCGGCGGATTTCGTCGATCATTTCCGCTCGCCGGGCCGCGTGGCGGACTATGAATGGGAAGCCCGCTGGATACGTGACGAGGGCTATGGCGGGATCGTCAGGCGCGCGATAGAGGCGGCGCTTGCCCAGGCCGGCCTGTCGGCTGATGACGTCGATCATCTGATCGTTCCCGCTTCGGCGGCGATTGCCGGCTTCGTCGCCAAGGCGTGCGGCATCGGCCCACACAGCGTCGTCGATCCATTGACCGGCATGGTCGGTCAGACAGGTAGCGCCCATCCGCTGCTCATGCTGAACGCTGTTCTCGGCAAGGCGGCCGCCGGAGAGGTCATCCTCGTGACCGGTTTCGGCAGCGGCTGCGACGCATGCTTGCTGCGCACCAGCGACGCGATCGAGACGCGCCGGCCAACGGCGAGCCTCGATGGCTGGCTCGCCCGGCGGATAGCGGTCGATCATTATCCGCGCTTCCTGGCAGTCGGCGGCATGCTGGAGGTCGAGCGCGGCATGCGCGCCGAAATCGAATCCAAACAGCCGCTGACGGCGCTCTATCGCAACCGCCGGACGGTGCTCGGGCTGGTCGGGACGCGTGGCCGCGAAACCGGATCGGTGCAATATCCCCCATCGCCCATTCCGCTTGACGGCAGCGCCGCCGACGAAGTTCAGGACGCCTACAGGCTCGCTGATCGGCCCGCGCGAATCCAGAGCTTCACCATCGACAATCTGGCCTATTCGCCCGATCCGCCCACCTATTACGGCGCGATAGAGTTTGACGGCGGCGGACGCATGACCGCCGAATTCTGCGACATGGAGCCCGGCGACGCCGTCGTCGGCCGCGAGATGCGGATGATGTTCCGGATCAAGTCGATCGACGAGAGCAGGGGTTTCGTCCGCTATTTCTGGAAAGCGGCACCCGGCTTCCAGGGCCAATAGGAGGTTTCATGGCAACCGGCATCAAGGACAAGGTCGCCATCATCGGCATGGGCTGCGCCCGCTTCGGCGAGCGATGGGACGCCGATGCCGAGGCGCTGATGGTCGAAGCCTATGCCGAAGCCATTGCCGATGCCGGCATCGAAAGCAGGCAGATCGGCGCTGCCTGGCTCTCGGTCGCATTCGACGCCATCAACATCGGGCCTTCAGGCATTCCGCTCGCGATGGCGCTCCGGCTGGACAATGTGCCCGTCACCAAGGTGGAGAATTATTGCGCGTCCGGCACGGAAGCATTCCGCGGCGCGGTCTATGCGGTTGCCAGCGGCGCGTGCGACATCGCGCTCGCCATGGGCGTCGAGAAGCTCAAGGACACCGGCTATGGCGGCCTGCCCGTGCGCACCCGTGGCACGATGTCCGACATGATCGGCGTCGTCGGATCGGCGCCGGGCAATTTCGCCCAGCTCGCATCGGCCTATCGGGCGCGGCACGATATGCAGCCGGACGATCTCAAGCGGGCCATGGCGCATGTCTCGGTGAAGAGCCACCGCAACGGCGCGCGCAATCCCAAGGCGCATCTTCGCAAGGAAATCGACATCGATACGGTGCTCCGGGCGCCGATGGTGGCGGAGCCGCTCGGGCTGTTCGATTGCTGCGGCGTTTCCGACGGCGCCGCCTGCGCGATCGTGACGACGCCCGACATCGCCAAGGCGCTCGGCAAGGCCGAGCCGGTTCTCGTCAAGGCCTTGCAGCTCTCCGTCTCGAACGGCTGGGAGCTACAGGGCAGCGGCTGGAACGGAAGCTATTTCCACACCACCCGCATCGCCGCCAGGCGCGCCTATGAGGAAGCGGGAATCGAACGGCCGCGCGAGCAGCTCGACCTTGTAGAGGTGCATGACTGCTTCTCGATCACCGAACTCGTGACCATGGAAGACCTCTTCGTCAGTGCCGAAGGCGGCGCGGCGAAGGACATCCTCGATGGCATGTTCGACCATGATGGCCACATTCCCTGCCAGATCGACGGCGGCCTCAAATGCTTCGGCCATCCGGTCGGCGCTTCGGGGCTCAGGATGCTGTACGAGAACTACCTCCAACTTCTTGGCCGCGCCGGCGAAAGGCAGCGCCAGGACAATCCCGCGCTCGCGCTCACCCATAATCTCGGCGGGATGCCGAGCCAGAATGTCGCGGCAATTTCGATCATTGGTTTAGGAGATGCGTGAATGGATCACGAAACCCTGATTTCGCTCAAGCAGACCGTGCGCCGCTTCGTCCGCGAACGGCTGGTTCCGCTGGAGGAGCAGGTCGCCGAGAATGACGAAGTGCCGACCGGGATCATCGAGGAAATGGCGCAGATGGGCCTATTCGGCCTGACCGTGCCGGAGGAATATGGCGGCATGGGCCTGCGTTCCGACGAGGAAGTCGAGCTGGTGCTCGAGATCGCCTGGGCCTCGCTCGCCTTCCGCTCGTGGATCGGCATCAATCTGGGCGTGGGCTCGCAGGGCATCGTTCAGCTTGGCACCGACGCGCAAAAGGCGGAGTGGCTGCCCCGGATCGCCAGCGGCGAAATGATCACGGCATTCGCCCTGACCGAGCCCGAATCCGGCTCCGACAGCGCCGCGCTCAAAACCACGGCACGGCGCGACGGGGACGATTATGTCCTCAACGGGACGAAACGCTTCATCTCCAACGCACCGCGCGCTGGCCTGATCACGGTCATGGCCCGCACTTCTGCGGAAAAGCTGCCCGGCAACCGGCATGTGACCGCCTTTCTGGTGCCGCGCGACGCGCCGGGGCTGTCCATCGGCAGGCGCGACCGGAAGATGGGACAGTCCGGGGCGTGGACCGCCGACGTCATCCTCGATGACGTCAGGGTGCCCGCCAGCGCGATCGTCGGTGGCGAGGAGGGACGCGGCTTCGAGCTGGCGATGCGCGTGCTCGACCGAGGCCGCGTCAACGTCGCGTCCTCCTGTGTCGGCCAGGGCCGCCGCATCCTGCATGAGGCACTCGCCTTCGCCACCAACCGCCAGCAGTTCGGCCAGCCCATTGCGGACTTCCAACTCGTCCAGGCCCTGCTTGCCGACAGCTATGCCGACCTCTTCGCGACGGAGTGCATGCTGCGCGAAACGGCCAGGCGGGTCGCGACCGGTGAACGCGTCTCGCTCGAGGCCTCGGCGCTGAAGATGTTCGCTTCGGAGGCTGTCGGGCGGATCGCCGACCGGGCAGTGCAGATCCATGGCGGCGCGGGCTACATGCGGGACAGCGTGGTGGAACGGCTCTACCGCGACGTGCGCGTCCTGCGGATCTACGAGGGCACGACGCAAATCCAGCAGATCATCATCGGCAAGGAACTTGCCAGGCGCGGGGCCGGGTTCCTGGCTGCATGAGGGAGGGAGACGGGATCACCATGACCATGGAAACGGCAGACCTGATGCTTCGTCCGGGAATCATGGCCGGACAGAATATCCTCATTACCGGCGGCGGTTCGGGCCTTGGCCGCGCCATGGCCGAAACCTTCCTGATGCTCGGCGCGCGCGTGCACATCTGCGGTCGGCGCCAGGGCGTGCTGGACGCTGCCGCCGCCGAGCTTTCGCGCAGGACCGGCGGCAGCATCATTCCCCATGGCTGCGACATCCGTGACGATCTTGCGGTCGAAGCGATGCTCGATACGATCTGGGCAGGCTCAGGCCCGTTGACCGGGCTCGTCAACAATGCCGCGGGCAACTTCATCAGCCGCACCGAAGACCTCTCGATGCGCGGCTTCGATGCGATCACCAACATCGTCTTCCGCGGCGCGTTCGGCATCACCCACAATTGCGGGCGGCGCTGGATTGCCGGCGGTGATCGGGCTTCGGTGCTCTCGATCGTGGCAACATGGGTCTGGAACGGTTCGCCCTACACGGTGCCTTCGGCGATGGCGAAATCCGGCATCAACGCGATGGTCCAGTCGCTGGCGGTCGAATGGGGCGGCAAGGGAATCCGGCTGAACGCGATCGCGCCCGGTCCGTTCCCGACCGAGGGCGTGCGCAAACGGCTGCGTCCGGGCATGTCCGAGGATGAAGCGGATCGCGACGCGGGCGCGGACAATCCCATGGGCCGCGTAGGCCGGCTGCCCGAATTCACCAATCTCGCAGCCTTCCTGATGAGCCCGGGCAGCGACTACATCAACGGTCAGACGATCGCGATCGACGGCGGGCGCCATCTTGCGACGGGCGGAAACTTCTCATCGCTCCGCAGCTGGAGCGACGCGGACTGGGAGAATGCGCGCCAGAGCATTCGTGCGACCGATTCGATGGACAAGTCCCGGCGGGGCTGAGGAAGGAAAATCCGTGCATCTACAGGAACGCGCATCCCTCACCCCTGACAAGCCCGCCATCATCTATGGCGAAACCGGCGAATGCGTGTCGTTCGCCGAACTGGATCGCCGATCGAACCGGGTGGCGCAACTATTCCGTCACCTGGACTGCGGGCCCGGCACGCATATCGCCGTGTTCCTCGAAAATCATCGCGACTTCCTGCCGCTGATCTGGGGCGCCGATCGCTCGGGGCTCGTCTACACGCTGGTTCCCTCGCGGCTGACCGGGCCGGAGGCCAGCTACATCGTCGACGATTGCGATGCCCGGATCGTCATCACCTCGGCGGCGTTGGCGCCGGTCCTCGTGCCCGAGCAGGCCAACATGCCGAAAGCCCGGATTTTCGTGATCGATGGCGATCTCCCGCCCTTCGGCGACTGGGCGGCATTGCTCGAGACGATGCCTGCCGGACCGATTCCCGATCAGTGCCAGGGGCGCGACATGCTCTATTCCTCGGGCACGACAGGCCGCCCCAAGGGCATCGTCGCGCGAGGAGCGGTAACCTCGACATTGTCCGAACCCACCCGGGGCGAGAAGCTGTGGCGCGATACTTTCGGTGCGAGCGGCGAGATCGTCTACATGTCGCCCGCTCCGCTCTATCACGCCGCGGCGATCCGCCACGCCTTGGCCATACATCGCCTTGGCGGGACGGTCATTCAGGTCGCCCGTTTCGATGCCGAGGCCATGCTGTCGTTGATCGGTCGCTACCGCGTCACCCACAGCCAGTGGGTGCCGACGCATTTCTCACGCATGCTCAAGCTGCCGGCCGAGGTCAGGGCCCGCTACGACGTCGGATCGCTGCGCTGTGCGGTGCATGCCGCCGCTCCATGCCCGGTCCCGCTCAAATATGCGATGATGGATTGGTGGGGGCCGATCCTCCATGAATATTATAGCGGTTCGGAAGGATCGGGGCTGACCGCGCTGGGGCCACAGGAATGGCTTGCGCATCCTGGTTCGGTCGGGACGGCGAAGTTCGGCAAGGTCCGCATCTGCGGCTTCGATGGCGAGGAGGAATTGGCGGCGGGCGAAACCGGGCTCGTCTATTTCTCCGACGTGGCTGCCTTCGAATATCACAAGGACCCCGGGAAAACTGCTGAAAGTCGCAATTCCCAGGGTTGGGTGACGCTCGGCGACATCGGCCATGTGGACGATGACGGCTATCTCTATCTGACCGACCGCAAGAGTTTCATGATCATCTCCGGCGGCGTCAACGTCTATCCGCAGGAGGTCGAGAATATGCTTCTGGAGCATCCTCTCGTCGACGATGTCGCCGTGATCGGAACGCCGGACGAGGATCTGGGCGAAAAAGTGACGGCCGTGATCGTGCCTTCGCGTTGGGAAGACGCCGGTGAGGCGCTTGCCGCGGAGCTGACCGATTTCGTCAGAGGCAGGCTCAGTCCGGTCAAGCGGCCCAAGGCCATCCATTTCCGGCGGGAACTGCCGCGAGAGCCCACCGGAAAACTCATGAAGCGGCTCTTGCGAAGCGAATATTGAGCCGCGCCCAGAACAAGGAAGTCAGATGCCAAACGCGCAGAGGTTGCAGTATCAGGGGCGGAATACCCGGGAACATCTGCTGATGGCGGCAAGCGAACTGATGACGAGGGAAGGCACCGCGAACGTCTCCCTTCACGCGATCGTGCAGCACGCCGGCGTGACGGCGCCGTTGGTGAAATATTATTTCGGGAGCAAGGAGGGGCTGTTCATCGCCCTGGCCAAACGCGACACCGGGCGTTCGATCGAACAGTTGCGCCATCTTGTCGAAAGCAAGCTCGATCCGGTCGAGAAATTGCGCATCCATATCCACGCGATTACGCGGACCTACAGCACCTATCCCTATCTCAACAGCCTGCTCAACCTATTGCTGCGGGGCGAAGGCTCGGCGGCGGAAGAGCTTCGCGACGCCCTGGTGCGGCCGCTGGCCGATGCGCAGCGGCAACTTCTCGAAGAAGGCGTGGCTTCGGGCCATTTCAAGCCGGTCGAGCCCGAATTGTTTTACTTCCTCGTGATCGGAGCCTGCCAATATCTGTTCGCCACGCCGGTGATCGCCAGTCTGCTGTTGCGCAGCGAAGCCATCGCCCCGGAAACCGCCGAACACCATGCGGACCTCGTCGTCGAGATCGTCACCAACGGACTGCTTCGCAATGACTGACAGGTCCCCTTCTTCCGGCCCGCTGGCGGGCCTGCGCGTGATCGAGATCGCCGGTATCGGGCCCGGTCCGTTCGCGGCCATGATGCTCGCCGATCACGGGGCAGAGGTGATCGCCATCGAACGCCCGGGCGGCGTGCGGGCGGGGTCCGGCCTCGACCCGATGACCGACATCCTGCGGCGATCGCGCCGGTCGATCGCGCTCGACCTGAAGTCACAGGGCGGCAGGTCAGTCTTGCGCAAGCTGTTGCGCAACGCCGACGGCCTGATCGAGGGGTTCCGTCCGGGAGTAATGGAACGGCTGGGACTGGGACCGGACATCGCCTTGTCCGACAATCCCCACCTCGTCTATGGCCGCGTGACCGGATGGGGACAGCATGGCAGCCTTGCCGACACGGCCGGGCACGACATCAACTATATTGCGATCGCCGGCGTGCTTGGCCTCATCGGCGACGAGGATCGGGGTCCGATTCCTCCACTCAACCTCATCGCCGATTTCGGCGGCGGCGGGATGATGCTGGCATTCGGCATGGTCGCGGCCATGCTGCATGCCAGGAACACCGGCGAGGGTCAGGTTGTCGACTGCGCGATGACGGACGGCGCCGCGCTGCTGGCCAGCATGATCTGGAGCAACCGGGCGGCGGGCCGATGGAACGACCGGCGCTGCGCGAACACCCTCGACGGCGGCGCCCATTTCTATGGGGTATACAGGGCGGCTGACGGCTATCTGGCGATCGGAGCAATCGAACCTGCTTTCTACGCGCGCTTTCTCGAAACATTGGGCCTCGACGGAGATCGCGATTTTCACCGCCAGCGTGACGAGGAACTCTGGCCCGAGCTCAAACGCCGCGTCGCGCGAGTGATAGCGACCAGGACCCGGGACGAGTGGGTCGCGATCTTTTCCGGGATCGACGCCTGTGTCTCGCCCGTCCTCGACATGGGCGAAGCCCTGGAATTTCCGCACAACCGCGAGCGCGGGACCTTCGTGGAGATTGATGGACTGGTCCAACCGGCGCCGGCGCCGCGCTACTCCAGAACCAGCCTGAACCAGCCGTCAAAACCGGTGGCCCCCGGATCGGATCGCGCCGCCATCCTCTCCGACCTCGGCATGGACGAGGCGGAGATCAGGCGGCTCGAGGCGGAAGGCGCTTTCGGTTAGCTGACCATGGACCGCTACGACCGTTCATTGTCATCGGCACGCTCCGGCGCCGCGCGGACATATTTGAACGTGCCATGGGCGATGGCGCAGAGCCTGCCGTCCGACCTGAACTCGGCGGAAGCAAACGCAATCGAGCGACCCGCCGACCTGACGGTCACTTCGGCGATGAGCCATTCGCCTATCGATGCCGGCGCGAGATATTCGGTCGTCAGGCTCAAGGTTACAGGGGGCGTCGGCGGCTCGCGGGCATCCCTGATGGCATTAGTCAACGCGATGTCGGACATTGCCGCGATGACGCCGCCATGCGCATGCATGGAGAAATTGGCGTGCCTTTCCTCCAGAAGAAGGCCGAAACTGATCCCCGCCTCGTCGCGCTTGGAATACAGATTGCCAAGAAAGGCCGTAAATGGCGATGATTTATATAGCGAGAAGCCTTCTGGATATTTAATCATGCAAGATACAATGGGTTAATTTTATATAATGTCAAACATATTCTATATTTAATTCAAAATTTTTGAATTAAATATTTCCTTTTCACACCATTATTTTCCATTAATTACGATTATTATTTTGAATGACTGACGGCCGACACCTGTTTTTACGACCATCTGTCGAGATAAGGCGGGATAAATGACGATCCGCTATGCCGGCTCCAGGTCGGCGCAGGCGTAATGGAAGGAAGCTCAACCATTCTGGACCAATCGCGCCTGTTCCGCAGCGGTTTTTGCGCGGTGGAAATCAGCAAAAGTCCCATCGCCGATACGCAAGGCCGCCCATTCCGCGCCGTTGGACTTTGCGCCGTTCCGGTTGCGTCTTTCATGCCCTGACAATGGCTCTGAAGCTATGAATTCTCCCGGTTGAAGCGCTTTGCGCCCGAACGTTACGCGGGTGCAAGGCGCTGATGGGGGACATATATGCGCCTGGGTTTGAAAGCGAAGCTGACGATCGCCGTCGGGCTGACCGCCGCTTCGGCTTTTCTGGCGATGGGCGTCAGGGAATGGCGAAAGGCCTCTGCCGCGACGGTGAAGAGCCGGGAGTTGCCCGCACAGGTCGCCGGGCCGGCCGCAGTGCTGGTGCAGGCGGCGCGGGCGATCCGCACGGGCGAGACGATCACCGCCGCCATGATCCGCAATGCTGCGGGCGATCCGGCGCGCTTTCCCCATGCCGCGACCGTCGCCGAAGTGGTGGGCAAGGTCGCCACCCGCGACATTCCCATGCGCGCGCTCATTGCGCGCGATGCGGTGGGGATGGAAAGCAGGCTCGCCATTCGCGTGCCGATGGGGATGCGCGCGGTCAGCATCGATACGACGGCGGAAATCGCCGTGGCCGGGTTGATCCGGCCGGGGGATCGGGTGGATGTTCAGGTGGTCTATCCGGGCGCCGATGCGATCAGCGGAGCGCGCGGCGCCGGGCGTAGTCGCGCGCAGGCCCTGTTGCAGATGGTGCAGGTGCTGGCCGTCGGAGAGGTGGTCGTGGGGACGCGGCAGGCTTCCGGCGTGGATGGCGCGCTGTCCTCCCCTCCCCCGCCCGCCCGGACGGTGACGCTGGCCCTGACGCCAGAGCAGGTGTCGACCCTGTCCCTTGCGAAAAGCACCGGCGCACTGACGCTGTCGCTGCGCAATCCGGCGGATAGCGCGCCGGTGGCGGTGGCCGTCGCCGCCTCTTCCGGACCCGATCCGGTGGCGGCGCCGGTCTTGCCGCGCGTTCTGGCTGCGCCGGCGCCGCGCGCCGTGCCGCGCCCTGCGCCTCACGCCATCGAGCTGGTCGTGGGCGACCGGCGCGAAACCATCTATTCCGGGAGTGCCGGCCGTTGAGGATTTTCATGACCGCCAGCCTGGTCGCGCTGGCCTTCCCCATGGCAGCGGCTGCGCAGACGGCGCTGCATGTGAAGGAGCAGCGCACCCTGTCCTATCCCCGCCCCATCGGGCGGGTGGAGGTGGACCGGGATGGCGTGCTGTCCATCGCCGCGCCTTCCGCCCGGTCGTTGCGGCTGACGGCCATTGGCGAGGGGGAGGCGACCATCAGCATTTATGGCGGCGATGGCCAACTGATCGCGCGGGTGCCGATCAGCGTGGGTCCCGACGCGGCGGCGAGCGCGCCGGTCGTGCGGGCGGGTGAACAGGTCGTGGCGGTCGATGTGCAGTTCGCGGCGGTATCCTCCACGACGTTGAAGGCACTGGGGTTCAACTTCTCCAGATTGAGCGGCGACATTCAGGGCGCGATCATTTCGCCCAACAGTCTGGGAAGCGCCTCCTTTACCCCCAATGGCCTTTCGCTGGAGGCGAGCGCGCCGATCCAGAACGCCTTCAACCTGTTCCTGTCGGCGCCCAATCGCGGCATCGGGGCAGTGTTGAGCGCGCTGTCCTCCAACGGCCTGTCGCAATTGCTGGCCCAGCCGACCCTGCTGGTGCGCTCCGGCGAGCAGGCGAGTTTCCTGGCGGGCGGCGAATTCCCCGTGCCGGTGCCACAGCTTTCCGGATCGGGGAACACGCTGTCCATCCAGTATAAGGAGTTCGGCGTGCGGCTGTCCGTCACCCCCTATGTGCTGTCGAAAGACCATATCGTCCTGAAGATCGCGCCAGAGGTCAGCGAACTCGATTATAATAACGGCGTGCAGTTGCAGGGCTATGTCGTGCCGGGATTGCGGCGGCGCTCGGCGGAAACGACGGTGGAACTGGGCAGCGGGCAGAGTTTCGTCATCGCGGGGCTGAGCTATTCCAGCCAGACGACATCCAGGGAAAAGGCGCCGTTGCTGGGCGATATTCCGGTGCTGGGCGCCTTCTTCAGACGCCAGCAGAGCCAGAAGGAAAAGCAGGAGTTGATCATCGTTGCCACGCCCCGGCTGGTGGGGCCGGTGAAGGCGGAGGAGATGCCGCCCCTGCCCGGCGCGGCGACGGCCGGGGTCGATCCGGTGACGAGCGACATGATCGTCAGCACGGACGGGCTGGACCAGTCGGGCGCGCCCTTCGGCGTGGTGAGGCGCTGAACATGGCAACGATCTTCCTGCTTTCCGTCGACCGGATGCTGGCGCAGCGCATCGAGGAGTCGCTGGGCGGACGCGCGACCGTCGAACTGGCGCAGTCCATTGAGCGCGATGCTTTGGCAGGACCGTGCCTGATCGTGATCGATCGCGCCGCCATTCCGCCGGAGCGGGCCTTGTCCGCCGCGATCGGGACAGTGGTGCAGAGCGCGGGCGGGCGGCCCGTCGTGCTGGCCACCGACGAGATGGAGGCCGAGCCTTTGCTGCGCGCCATTCGCGCCGGGGCGAGCGATGTCGTTCCGCGCGGGGGCGAAGGGACGGAGATTGCCGCCGTGCTGGCGCGGTTGCTGAACGATGCGATGGCGGACCGGGGGAACCGGGGGCGGCTGACTTTAGTGCTGGGCGCGGATCGCGATGCCTGCGCCATGGTCGCGACGGATATGGCGATCGCGGCGGGCCAGGGTGAGAAGCCCAGTGCGAACCCCGGTTCGGGCCTGCTCATCGACTGCACCTTGCCGACCAGCGCGGCGGCGGCCTATCTGGACCTCAACGTCGATTATGGGCTGGCTTCGGCGGTTGGCGACATGGATCGGCTGGACGCCAGCCTGCTCGCCAGCACGCTGGCGCGGCATGGGCCGAGCGGGCTGATGCTGCTGACCTTTGACGGCGGCACGGGCGCGGAACCGGCGGGACTGACGCCGGGCGATCTGGCGGCGTTGATCAGGCTGCTGCGGAACTGTTGCAGCGACGTGGTGCTGAATGCAGGAAGCCTGCGCCATGGCGGGCTGTTGCGGGAGGTGGTGGCGGAAGCAACCCAGGTGGAGCTGCTCTGCGGCCAAACCATCCGGGAGATCGAGGCGTGCCGCCGCCTACTCGACCGGATCGGGGCGGAGCGTGAACGGGTCGAGGCGATGCGGCTGCTGGTGTGGGACCATCTGCCGGGCGTGCTGCTGGATGGACGGCGGATGGCGGATGCTCTGGGGGTCGGATCGGTACTGGCGCTGCCGACGGACCGGGCGCGGATGCGCAATGCCCTGAACGCCGGGCGGCCCCTGGCCATGGAGGCGGATGGCGGGGCTTATATGAGCGCGATCCGGCGGGTGTGCGGGGTGGCGCCAAAGACGCGCGGCATTGATCGGGTCAGGCGGGCAATGCTCAAGGTCGTGGAGCGCGCGTCATGAGCCTGCTGACCGGGGAAGAGGGCTTCGTGCCCGCGCGGGAGGTCCGGATCGCCCCCGTCGCCCAGCCCGCCGCGCAGCGGATGAGCGACAGCTATCAGCTCGCCAAGGCGCAGACCTGCGCCCAGCTGATCGAGCAATTGGAGGCGCGGGGCGAGACGGCGGAGACTTTGGGGCCAAGGGCGCTGCGCGAGGAGATCGAGCAGGTCATCGCCAGCCGCAGCCGGCGCGGGCAACTGGCGCTCAACAGCGCGGAACGGCTGCTGCTGATCGAGGATGTGGAGGATGAGGTCGCGGGCATGGGGCCGCTTGCGCCGCTGCTGCGCGATGCGGGCATCGATGACATCATCGTCAACGGGCCGGGGCATGTCTATGCCGAGCGCGGCGGGCTGCTGGAAAAGGTCGAGACGCGCTTTCGCGACGACGCGCATCTGATGAACATCATCCAGCGGATCGTGGGACCCATCGGACGCCGGGTGGATGAGGCCAGTCCCTATGTCGACGCGCGGCTGCCCGACGGGTCGCGGGTGAATATCGTGATCCCGCCAGTGGCTCTGGACGGGCCGACGCTCTCGATCCGCAAGTTCCGGTTGCAGAGCATGACGATCGACGACTGCGTCGAAAAGCAGGTGATGAGCGCGGACATGGCGGCCTATCTGGGCGCGGCGGTGCGGTCGCGGCTCAACATCCTGATCTGCGGCGGAACGGGAGCGGGCAAGACGACTTTGCTCAACATGCTCTCGACCTTCATCGGCGATCGCGAACGGCTGATCACCATAGAGGACGCCGCCGAACTGCAATTGCGGCAAAGCCATGTGGTGCGGCTGGAAACGCGGCCGCCGACGGTGGACGGCAACCGCGAGGTGAGTTCGCGCGAACTGGTGCGCAATGCGCTGCGGATGCGGCCGGACCGGATCATCCTGGGCGAGGTGCGCGGCGTGGAAGCCGTGGAGATGTTGCAGGCCATGTCGACCGGGCATGACGGGTCGATGGCGACCCTGCACGGCAATAGCCCGAGGGACGCCTTCGCGCGGCTGGAGATGCTGCTCGGTTTTGCCGGGGTGCAGAGCGACATTCGCGCGATCCGGCGCTTCATTGCCAACAGCGTGCATGTGGTGGTGCAGTTGCAGCGGCTCGCCAATGGCAGCCGGCGGGTGATGTCGGTCAGCGAAGTCACCGGGCTGGAGGGCGACGCCTATTCGCTGAACGAGCTGTTCGTCTTTCAGGAACAGCCGGCCATGTCGGGCCTGGGCGTGTTTCGGACGCAATCGCCCCGGCCGTTTTTTGCGGGACGGCTGCGGGATTATCGGAGCGAGCGGCCGTGCTGAGCGGGGCGGCCTTCATGGTGCTGGCGCTGCTCAGCCTGGCGGGGGTCGGCTGGCCGTTGCTGGCGGAGCGGCGACGGCAGCAGACGGACATCGACCGGCGGCTGGGATTGGCCACGGCAGTCGTGGCGCAGCGCCGGGCGGCATTGTTGGTGCCGGATGCCGTCGCGCCCTTGCTGGCGCAGGCGCAGCTTGAAGTGACGGCGCGGGCGCTGAAGGGGTTTGCCGCCGGGCTGGCGCTGACGGCGCTGGTCGCGTTGCTGGCGGCGGGACCGGTAGCGGCGCTGGCGGTGGTCGTCGGCGTGCCGCTGGGCTTGCTCGGCTGGGTCAGGCGGCGGGCGCAGCGCCGGGTCGAGGCGCTGATCGAGGCGCTACCTTATTATATCGACGCCGTGCGGCAGATGCAGGCCGTCGGCAATTCGCTGGCGCAGGCATTGGAACGGGCGCTGGGCGATGCGCCTGCCATCGTGCAAAGCGCCATCGCGCCCGTCGCGCGAAGGCTGGAGCTGGGCGCGTCGGTGGCCGACGCGATGCAGGTGCTGGCGGAGCGCCTGCGCGTTCCCGAAATATCGATGCTGGCCGCCGTGATCCGCACCAATATGCGCTATGGCGGATCGATTTCGGCGGTGCTGCTGAACCTCTCCAACATCCTGCGCGAGCGCATCCGCATCAAGCGCGAGCTGAAGGCCGCCATTTCCGAGGCGAAGATCAGCGGGCGGGTGCTGATCGTCATGCCGCTGGTGGCGATGGCGGCGCTGGTGGCGATGAACCCGTCCTATGTCGATTTTTTCCTGAACGATCCGCGCGGGCACCAACTCGCGATCGTGGCGACGGGCTTGCAAGGGCTGGGGATGCTGGCGATGCGGCGGGTGATGAGGCTCGCCTTCTGATGGGCGCGCTGTTTCTCTTCTGCGCGGCTCTGGGGGTGGCTTGCGCCCTTGCCGGGGCGCGGATGTGGCTGGCTGACCAGCGGCTGGCGGCGCGGCTGGGCATGGCCGGGGAGCGGCCTGCCTTTCGGTTGCCGGGTGTTCTGACTGCGCGTGGACAGGACAGGTCCGAGATTGCGGGCAAGCTGATGCTGGCGGGTTTTCAGAATGCGCGCGCGGCCGACTGGTTCGTGTGGGCGCGCATGACGGCGACCGTAGGCATGGGGCTTGCGGTGATGCTGGTTTCCAGACTGGTCTGGGGCGGCTTCCTGGCCCAACCCCTGGCTATCGTGATCGCCACCGGCCTCACCTATGTCGGGGCGAAGCAGGCGATCCATCTGCTCGCAGCGCGGCGGGCGCAGGCGATCATGGCGGAATTTCCCTTTCTGCTCGACCTGATGCTGATGATGCTGGAGAGCGGCATTTCGCTCGACCAGTGCTTCCGCTCGCTCGCGCGGGATGAAGCCATTGCCGTGCCGCGCCATGCGCGGTTGATCGCGATGCTGGTGGCCGACCTCGACCGGGGGATGCGCTATGAACTGGCGCTGGACCGCTGGGCGGCGCGGGTGGCGGTGAACGGGGCGAAGGAACTGGCGGCGCTGTTCCGGCAGGCGCTGTTCCAGGGGGTGGAGCTGGCCCCTGCCCTGCGCGAATTCGCGCGCGAATTCACCCAGCGCCGCGTCGCCCGCGCGCGCGAAGCGATGGGCGGCATCACCGTGCGGATGGTGGTGCTGATGATCCTCTTCTTCATGCCCGCCTTGTTCGTGGTGCTGGGCGGGCCGCCGGTGGTGGCGATCTTCGATACGTTGCGGGGGGTGTCGCAATGAAGCGGGTGATGCTGGCCGCGCTGCTGATGGCGGCCACGCTCGCAAAGGGCGCGCAGGCTGAGGAGGCGCCCGATACGCGCGGCCTTTACCTGCAACTCATCCATCAGGCGCGCGGCGATGGGCGGCCCCGGGCGGCGCTGGCCTATCTTGACGATTTCGAACGGCGCTATCCGGGCGATGCCCAGGCGCGGCTGCTGCGGGTCAACAGCCTGATCGATCTGGGCCAGATCGACGCGGCGGAGGCGGTGGCGCTGCCCGCCGAAACGCGCGATGGCGGCGTCAGCGCGGTGCGCGGGCATTTGCTGGCCGCGCGCGGACGATGGGCCGAGGCGGCAAGCTGTTACGGCCAGGCAAGCCGCGCCAGCCCCGCCGATCCGCTGCTGCGCAATGCGCTGGGCTATGCGCTGCTGCGCGCCGGGCAGGCGGCGGCGGCGATCGAGGCCCTGCGCGGGGCCAGCGATCTCGCGCCGCAGATGACGATCATCCGCAATAATCTGCTGCTGGCGCTGATAGTCGGCGGCCGGCGCGCGGAAACCGAAGCGGGTCTGCGGCGCCTGGATGGGCCGCTGCGGCAGAAGCTGGCGGCGGAAGCTGCCCGGATAGAGATGGACGGATCACGAAGGGAGGCTGATCGGTGATGCACCTGTTGCTGTTGCTGGCGGCCGCTCCCCCGCCCTTGCCCCCGCCCTTGCCCTCGAAAGCACCGCCGGAGAACGCGGCGCGGCGCATCGTCGACTGGCAATTGCAGTCGCCGCCCCGCATCGACGCGGAATTGTCGGCGGAGGAAGCCACCCGCGTCCGGCAACGCTATCTGGAATCCATCGGCCAGCGCGTCGAGCAAGCGCCGGAACAGCCGCGATGAGGCTGGCCTCCCTTCTCTGGCGCGATCGGCGCGCCGCGGTGGCGCCGATGGTGGCGGCACTGGGCGCGACGCTGATCGGAGCGGCCGGTTTCGCGCTCGATGCCGGGCTTTATTATGTGGGCGAGCGCAACCTGCGCGCGGCGACCGATGCCGCCGCGCTGGCGGCTGCGATGAATCCGGCGCAGGCGGCGGCGCGGGCGCGGGACAGCCTCAGCCGCAATGGCTATGATCCGGCCATTCTCCGGTCGGTCGAACTGGGGCGCTATTGTCCTGATGCAGGATTGAGCGCCGCGCAGCGCTTCGACGCGAGCATGACGCTTTGTCCCGGCAATGGGCGGGTCACTGCCGTGCGCATCCGCACGGCCAAGCCCGCGCGGCAATTTCTGATGCGGGTGCTGGGGCCTGCCAATCCGCTGCCCGATCTTGCCGCCAGCGCCACCGCCGCGCGCATCGATGAGGCGGGCGTCGGCATCACCTCCGGCATCCTCACCGTCAGCAATTCGCTGGCCAACAGCGTCAACGATCTGCTGGGCGCGTTGCTGGGCATCAAACTGACTCTCTCCACTGCCGATGTCGAGGGCCTGATGGCCGCCAATGTCGATGCCGGGCTGTTCTTCGACGCGCTGGCCCGGCGGGTGGGGGAGAGCGGAACCTATGCCGCCCTCACCAGCCGGACCGTGGGATTGCAGGATCTGCTCCTTGCCGCCGCCAGCGCCGCGGACGACAGCGCGACCGCGGCCCGGCTGAACCTGATCGCGGGTCAGGCGGGCAATGGCTATTCCGTGCCGCTGGCGGGACTGTTCGGCCTGGGCGTGTGGAAGAACATGCCGGTGGGCGGCGCGGACGAGAAACCGGCCCTGCGCGCGGGGATCAACGCCTATCAGCTCTTTGCCTTCGCGGTGCAGGCGGGCAACGGCGCCATCGACCTGTCCGACGCGGTCAGCCTGATCGCGGGCGGCAGCACCGTGCGGGTCGCCGCCATGGCGAGTGGGCCGATGGATCGGCCGCGCTTCTCCTTCGGGCCAGCGGGCGAAACCAGCGTCGCCACATCCGCGCTCCGGCTGCAACTGCTGATCGGCCTCAACAATATTTCCGTGCTGGGATCGGCGGTTTCGGTCGATTCCCTGCCGGTCCTGATCGACATCGCCGCCGCGCAGGCGCAGGTGACGGCGATCGACTGCCCCGACACTGCCGAGCAGGCGCGCGACACGCGGGTCACGGTCCATGCCGATAGCGGGCTGGTCAACGCCTATATCGGCACGGCCCCGGCCAATGCGATGACCCGACCCATGCCGTCGATCACCGCAGCCAGCATCGGGCAGGCGCGGATCGTCAATCTGCTCTCCCTCGTCACCGTCGACGCGCGCGCGGTCGCGCAACCGGTGATGGGCAATAGCGGCGATCTGACCTTCGGTCCCGGCGGCCAGGGCAGCATCGGACGCCCCGGCGCGCCGGGCACCGCCGCCAGCATCGGCAACGGATCGCAAGTGGGACCGCTGCTGACATCGCTCGGCAGCAGCATCGCCGCCAGCAACGGGCTACAGGTGAAGATATTGGGCCTGTGCCTGCCGCTGGTCTGCGACGCCACGGCCACAGCGGTGCGAACGCAGTTGCTGAACGGGATCGTCGCGCCGCTGGCCGGGCTGGTCGGTTCCACGGCCGATCCGCTGCTCGACAATCTGCTCGCCGCCCTGGGCATCCAGCTGGGTCATGCGACGCTGTGGGCGACGGGCGCGCGCTGCGGCGTGCCGGTGCTGGTGTGACGCTTTGCGGCGGGCGGTCCCCTCCCCCGCCCGCCGCCGGACATTCAGGGAGGACCAAGGGAGAATGATCATGAAGAAGCTGGGATCGTTGATCGCGAAGCTGAAGCGCGACCAAAGAGGCCTGACGGCGGTGGAATATGCCGTGCTGGGCGCGGTGGTGGTGGCCGCCATCGTCGCGGTCGGCACCAATTTCCAGACGCAGCTGGGCGCCGCCTTCACCAGCATGTTCAACAGCATTCCGTCGAGTTGAACAGGATGAAGAAGGGCGCGCGCCGACTGGCTGATTGCGAAAGGGGGCTGGCGGCGCTGGAATTCGCCTTGCTGGCGCCCGCGCTGCTGATGTTGGTCTTCGCGGTCGTGCTCTATTCTTTTTACTTCGCCGCGCTGATGGGCGTGCGCCACGCCGCCGTGGAGGGCGCCCGCGCCGCCGTGGCGGGATTGTCCACCACCGAGCGGGCATCGCTGGCGCAGGGCCGGGCGCAGGCGGTGATCAACGGCTATGGCACGCTGCTGGCATCGGGCGGCGGGCCGGTCATCACGGCGGCGGCCGATGCCACGGGGACCTTCCGCGTCCGGATCAGCTATGACATGAGCGGCAGTCCGATGATGCGCTATGCGGCCTTCGTGCCCATGCCCTCCCCCACGGTCAGCGCCAGCATCATCGTCACCAACGGAAGCTATTGAACCGCGCCATTATGACGCGAGGGGCGCGGCCCGCGCCGCGACGATCGTTTCGCGCAGGCGAGTCAGCAGCTCGTCCAGATCGATGTCCTCCGCGATGCTCAAATCGACGGTCAGGCCGCCGCTGCGACTGGCCTTGGCGCGGCCGATGCGCGCGCCGCCCGCGATGATCGCGATGTCGCGGGCATCCTCCGACAGCTCGGGCAGGGCCGCTTCCCGCAGGCGGGCCAGCACCATGGCAGGCGGGATCATGCGGTCGCCCTGAACAGCCAGGGCCTGCTGCTCTTCCCCGATCAGCTGCGCTTCGGCAATCATCCGGCTCCGCTGTTCGGGGCGGCGCAGCAAGGGGGTGAGCAGTTCCGAATAGCGCACCCGCAATTCATCCCTGGTGGCGAAGGCATCCACCACGTCCTCCGGCAATTGCGCCAACGCCAACAGGCGGCTGAGTTGACTGTTGGACAGGTTGAGCGCCTCGGCCATCCGCGACTGCACGCCGCCATAGAAGCGGTCGACGGCATTCTGGTAGCTGCGCGCCCGGTCCAGTTCGCTGATGTCCGCCCGCTCGCGATTTTCAATATCGGCGAGACGGAAAGCCTCCTCATCCGACAGGTCGACGACCAGCGCCGCCAGCCGCAGTTCCGGCCGCCCATTATGATTGAGCCAGTCGACCGCGAAGCGGCGGCGGCTGCCGACCAGAAGCTGATAGGGCCGGTCCGAACCGGGCGGGTTGAGGCGCACCAGCACGGGGATGCGATTGCCCCCTTCGCTGGCGATGGATTCGATCAGCGATCGGCAGCTGTCCGCCGTGAGGCCGGGCTGGTCGCGCGGATTGCCGTCCCAGACCGAACATTCGTCCGGCTGGATCGAAATGGCCGAGCGCGGGCCCGCCCCCTTGTCCGCGAAACAGGCCAGCCTTTGATCGAGGCGGCTGAGTTCTTCCTGATCGCCGAGGACCTTTGGCGCGACTTTGGGCACGGGTGGTTGATAGGTCAGGGTCGCCAATATGTCGCGGATGAAACCAGCCATGGATCACTTCCTTTTTGCGTGTCGTTGGCTACGCAATAGCGGCTCGGACAAGGCAGAGGTGAGGAAGCCTGTCCGTTCCGGAGCAATCCATTCTCCCCTTCCCGCGCGGGAGAAGGGGACTTTTCGTCCCTAAAAGCGCCGCCCTATCGTCAGCGTGGCGGCATGGACGTGGCGGTCGGCACCATATTCCCCGGCATAGCCCAGACGGACAGTCGTACGGCTGTTCCAGGTGGCGCTGATGGCCGCGTTCACCAGTCCCGCGTCGCGCGCCAGCCGGGTCGGACGCAGCGTGAAGACCGGCAGGTCCCGCGTGGCGAAACGCGTTTCGATCCGGCTGTCGGCACGGCTGCGCAGCTCGCGCTGCCATTGCGCCTCGATCGAGGGACGCAGGGTCCAGCCGCCTTGCACGACATTGATCGAAACGCGCCCACCCAGCGCGCTACGGAGCGATTTGGTGCGGAAAGGCGCGACTTGCAACGCGGCGGCGCTGCCATTTTCGGTAAAGCCGCTGACATCCGCATAGCGATAATGCAGACCTGCAAAGGGCTGGATGCGGAGGGCCCCGGCACGGAGCATGGCGCCCGCTTCGCCCGAGGCCGCCCAACCGTCCCCATCAACCGGCGCGACCATCCGGCCGGTAAAGCCGGACCAGCCGATCTGACGCCGCAGCTTATATTCGGACAGCGTGTAGGATGCCGTCGCATCGACATAAAATCGGCCATTATCATAGCTGACATATGGTCCGATATTGCTGTTGAACTGGCTGATGCGCGGACGTTGCGCCGGATCCAGCCGGGCGTCGATGCCATCAATCCCCAGCGTCGCGCCGATAAGGAGGCCAGCTGTCGGGCGGACATCGATCGCGAAGCGCAGCGACCGGCTGTCGGACTCCGCTTCGGGCCGATCGATCCGTCCCTTATAACTCGCCTGCCTGACGCCGCCGGTCAGCATCATGGTGATGGTGCGATCGCCGCTCGCCGGAACATCCGCAGGGGCGTCGATCGCGATGGCGCGCCGCTCGACGAGCCAGGAGCGGATCTCCCGGTCGGCCGCGTCCATCGACTGGATCGACAGGCGGGGAAGCAGCGAATAGCTGCGCGGCGACAACTGCCCCAGTGCATCCGCGCGCGCGGCCGCCGTCGGCAGGGCATCGATGGACGCCAGCATGGCCGCGCGGTCGCCGGTGGGCGCGCCGGACATGGCATCCAGCATCGCGCCCACCGCTGTCTCGCCCGGTGTCGCGGCATAGGGCGCATAAGGACCGGCGAGGGCGGGCTGCGCGCCGAACAGCAGCAGCGCCGCCGCCGCGCCCTGAATCAGGCGCCGGATCGGAAAAGGACGGTTCGACAAAATGAAATTCCCTTTTTTGATTGGATTTTGCGTATGCGCAAAAGACTGTGGGCCTTTGCGGGGATCGCTTGCCCTGAAGGTTTGAGGAGGCGGCGCGCCCGCCGCCTCCTCGCCCCCCCCTCCCCCGGGGGCACATGGGGAGGGGCCGTCAGCGCGCGGCCCGCCATGCATGAGGATCATGCCGGGCCGCGCTCCTGCATCAGTTGCCGCCGCCCAACAGGCCGCCCAGCAGGCCCGTCACAGGCGCAGTCGCATCACCCGAGCCTGTTGCGGGAGCGAGCGCGCCGTTCAGAAGCCCCGTGACCGGCGCGAGCGGCGAACCGCCCTCGCCGCCGGGCAGCGCGGGCGTCAGGCTGTTGACCGTGTCAAGCAACGGCGCGGCGACACTGTCCACCGTGCTGGTGACGGTTGCCGCCACCGGTGCGACGGCGCTGGCGGCCTGACTCACAGTCGTTCCGGCCTGCGGCCCCAAAAGGCCAGCGGCGAGACTGGCGGCCAGCTCCAGCCCGGCTTCCACCCCCGCCGCGGTGGTGGGCACGGTCACGTCCAGCAGATTGCCCTGCGACAGCACGCCAACCGTCGCCAGCTGTCCGTTCACTGTACCATTATCCGACGGCAGCAAATTGGCCCCGATCAGCGTTTCCGTGGAGGACGCGCCGGGAAGCACATTGCCGCCGACATTCGCGCCGACCAAAGACCCGCCCAATGCCGTGGAGGGATCACCGCCCACGCCCCCCAATGCGCCTGTCAGGCCGCCGGCGCTGTTTTCGACCAGCCCCGTCAAAGGGGCAAGGACGCCATTTTCACCGATCAGCGGGTCGGTGACCGGCGACAGCGCGCCATTGACCGTGCCGAGCAGGGGCGTGGCGAGCTGATCGACCGTAGAGGTGACAGTCGCCACCGTGGGCGAAAGCCCGTTGGTGAGTTGCGTCACCGCCTCGCCCGCCGGAGCGCCCAGGACTGTTCCGGCAAGGGTGCCCACCGACGCCAGGCCCTGCTGCACAGCGCCCGCCGTGGTCGGCAGGGCGACTTGCGCGACGGTGCCGTCCCCAGTCAGCAGGCCGACCGTTGCCACGCTGCCCGTCGCAGGCGTTGCGCCCGGCAGCACATTGACGCCGACCAGAGAAGCGGACCCGGTGGGATCGACGACCGACAGATCACCAATGGACGCGCCGATGATCAATCCGCTGGCGGTGGGACCAGTCGGGCCAGCGGGACCAGTCGGGCCTCCGGGGCCAGCGGGGCCGGTCGGACCATTCGGACCGGCAGGTCCTGTCGGACTGGTAGGCCCGCTGGGACCGGCTGGACCGCTTGGGCCGCTTGGGCCGCTTGGGCCGCTTGGGCCGCCGGGACCGGTCGGGCCGGAGGGACTCGTCGGACCAGTGGGGCCACCGGGACCGGAAGGGCCGGACGGCGCCTGACCACCCCCGGCCCCGATGTCGAACCCGACGCCATCAGCGCAGGCGCCAAGCAAAAGAAGCGGTATGGCGGTAGCGCACAATAGATAGCGCCTTGCCGATCGGACGGATTCATGACGTGACATCGCAAACTCCCTGTTTCCCTGCGATCAGATCGCAACAGGGATTGATTAGGCCAAATGATTGTTATCGCCTCGTCAAGAAGAAACCGCTCTGGTTGCAATGGTCATCCCGCCCCAGATCCATGCCGTCAGTGCCCGAAAAAAGGCCCCCCGCCATACGCAAAGTCCATGTGGAAACGGGGAACTGCCCGACAATTTCAGCTTTTCCTGACTTTTCCGGCGGGTCAGTCCGCAAAATCCCGGGCAGGACAGGCAAAGGCGCATCGATGTGCTTTCATCCGTAATGGTTGCTTTTGCAGAACGGCCGACCGACCGCGCAGGCAAAAAAGGCCGGCGTGAAGCCGGCCCGTCCGGGATGTTGGTGATCAGGCTGCCGACAGCAGCGTCACCGCCATCTCGGCCCCTCGATCCAACTCACCAGGCTACGCCGCACGCCTTTGGTGACGGGCAGGACGCGATGCTGGAGGAAGGACGGGAAGATCAGCATGCTGCCCCTGGGCGCGAAGCTCACGCCCGGCTGTTGAAGGCCGAAAAATTCAAAGGCGCCCCCGTCATAATCCTCCGGCTCGGACAATTGCACCACCACCGACAGCTTGCGGTCGAATGGACGGGATGATTCCAGCCACACATCGTGATGCCAGTCATATTTGCCCTGCAACCGGCCATGATATTCCGTATATTGCAGGTCATAGGGTCCGGCGATGTCGATGCCGAAATTGGTGCGGTTCGACGATTGAACGAACTGCATCATGCGATCGACAATGTCCTTGTCGCGATGAATATCCAGCCAGCTGATGGTGGACGATCGATAGGCCTGATCGCTGCGCGTACCCTGCGCGAAGCCAACGGTCGCGTTTTGCTGCGTATAAAGCGCCGCCCGCTTGATGATCGCGTCACATTCGGCCGCGGTGAGCGCCGACGGCCATACCTCCCATATATTATTCATCGTCTCAACTTCCTGCGCATCTGTTTTTGCGTGTTCGCAAAACCCGGTCAGAACATTCGCCCGACCCCGAAGAAAAAGCGTGGCCGGCGACTATAGGCCGGATCGGGACGCTTGATCGGCACGGCGACTTCAGCGCTGATCCGCCATTTCGGTCCCAGGCCCAACCGCACGCCACCGCCCACCGATGCAAGGCTGTAATCCTGCGCCGCCAGACCATAGACAGGCCGGGCCGTCGTGCGCGCAATCGCGCCATCCACGGCGACGAACAGCGCGCTCGCCTTGAGCAGGCGCGATCGGGCAGGCAAGGACCATGACAATTCCGCGCTGCCAGCGACCGCCTGTTCCGCTGTCAGCGTGCCGGTGCGAAAGGCCATGCCCGCGCCGCGTCCACCGAGCGCGAAGCGCTCCGTCACCGGCAGATCGTCTTTCGAATATTGCCCTTTGAACGAAGTCCTGAGGCTGAGCTGCTTCGTCACGCCCTTCACCGCGACGGCCTGAACATTGACCTTGGCGAAGCCGGTTTCGGAAAAACCGGTAAAGGGTCTGGCGCCCAGCG
Source organism: Sphingobium sp. (assembly GCF_032153725.1). Lineage (GTDB taxonomy): Bacteria > Pseudomonadota > Alphaproteobacteria > Sphingomonadales > Sphingomonadaceae > Sphingobium. The sequence goes on from NZ_JALDYQ010000019.1 coordinate 52,306, forward strand.
CGTTCAACCCCTGACTGACGATGGCCGACACAGCATAGCCATTGGCCGCATCGGCATGGGAAAAGGACGCGCCCAGCCGAACCGTTCTCGACCGGTAATCGCCGAAGCGGGTGTCGAGGAAATAATTGTCGCTATCGATCCCGTCGATCGCGGCGGTGACGGATAAACTCGTCCTGCTCGACCGCAGGACGGGATAGGCCAGCGTCAGACCGGCCAGCATTGCCTCCCCCTTGATCCGGCTATCGCGCGACCGGGTCTGCACATGGGCGATCTGCCCGTTCAGGGTCAGGCCGTTGCTGCCGATCGGCGTAATGTGGCTGAGCGCCTGATATTGGTAGCGGTCCGGGTAAAAGGGCAGATAGCCGGACAGGCGAGTGCTGTCGCCTTCGCGCGCCAGGCCGTTGAGCGTGACCGACATCTGCGCCTGCACGCCCTCCACGACATTGCTGACGCCGCTATTGTCGATCAGCAGCCCGATCTGCACCTGCTTGCGCTTGACGATCAGTTCGATCAGCAGATCGCCGGGCCCGGCGCCCGGCTGCAACCGGGCCTGCCGCAGCCGGGCGTCGACCATCTGCCCCGGAATGTCACGCAGCAGGGACAGTGTTCGTTCCAGCACGGACTTGCGCAGCGGCGTTTCGCGCATCAGCCGGTCCATATGCGCGGCGATGAGGTCGGTGGGCATGCTGGGCGACATGCCGCTCAGCTGATAATCGCGTATCCGCCCCTCCACCAGCCGGACGGTCAGCACGCCCCCGCTCGGCACCTGCGGCGGGATGGCGACGGAATAGAAGGCGATATCGCTCTTCGCATAGAGAGCACTGATCACATTCGCGATGGCCTGCAACGTCTCGCGGGTCAGGGGCCGGCCGATGAAGGCCTTCGTCGCCGCGTCCAGCCGCGCGGCGGGCAAGGTCGTCCCCGCATAGCGCAACTGCGTCAGCAGGGTGCCCGCCGCCGGCGAACCGGTGACCTCCACCGACGGCGCCGGACGCGGTGCCATGGTCTGCGGGGGCGCGATCCGGGGTTCGATCCGGTCGGCGCGGTCGCGGTCGATGACCGGCGCGGCGCTCGGCTGGCCGGGCGCCCCTTCCTGCGCAAGGACCGCAACCGGCAGCAGCGTCAGGCCAAGGACGACCCCCTGCGCAACGCGCCCGTACCGCCCCATTCCCACCTTGATCCGCTGCCACATCGTCCACGCACCCTGGCCGCCGAAAGGGCCGCCCCTGCAATGAAGGATGGGAGAAAACGGCGCGGCCTTCACCTCCAACCGCGACCGGATCGGTTATTTTCGCAAGCTTTCGGTAAAGTCCGGCCAGGCGCGAAAACAGGCTGTCGACGCTTGGGAAGGTGCGACAGCACCCACTGGCCGTCACGACAATTGCGACCATTTCGGTGAAAGCTGTTCCCGGCACCAGAGTCGCGACAGAGGGGAAAAGCGGCCAAACGACACCCGATGACCGGCGATTTGCATCTCAAAAGCCGAAATGAGGCGTTTTTCCTGCTGATTTTCGTCGATAACCGGTTGCAAAGGACTGGTTGAGCGCGAAGAGACAGGTTAAGACCGTCCGTCCACGAAAGGGAGATCATCATGAACAATACTGAACTCGCCGAAGCACTGGCAGCCGATCACGGCCTGACCAAGGCCGATGCGCGGAAATATGTCGACGGCGTTTTCGCCGCGATCGCCGGTGCCGCCGCGAAGGGCAGCGAAGTGTCGCTGAACGGATTTGGCAAGTTCAAGGTCAAGGACCAGCCCGCCCGCGAAGGTCGCAATCCTTCGACCGGCGCCGTGATCCAGATCGCCGCTTCGAAGAAGCTGACCTTCACCCCGGCGAAGGCCGTAAAGGATCAGCTGAACGGCTGATCCCATGCCCGGCGGCCGGGACCGGCCGCCGCTGGCGAAAGACCGGAGCGTCCGTTGCTCGGGTCCAGTGGCGCGCCTCTGCTGCTCCGGCGGGGCGCGCGCCATCATGGCGGGAGGGATGCCCGCCCCTTTTCCTGATATTCGATCATGGGGTGCGTCGAACGCAATCGTGTCGCCGCGCTTCGCATTTGCCATTGCGGCTTCGGCCCGCCATCTGGCGGGTGCCTTTCAGGCATCCTCTCCTAACTCAATAGGCCGATCGAAAGATCGGCCTTTTTTTGTCACGCGGGAGAGGACAGAGACTGGAGCGGCAGATTTCGGCAATCGTCTCGAATATAGGCCTGCCGCCAATAAAGCCTTTCCATAGAAGATCGGGCGGGTCGAAGGTTCCCGGCGATTTCCTTCCACCTGCCTGACCGCCGACCCCTTGCCATGCTCGACATGGCAAGGTTTTCCGGTCCTGACCTGTGCCATCCCGAAACAATAGTGCAGTTGAGATCTCGCAAAAACCCTCGATGACCCGGTTTCAATTGTTTCGGATTTACATTTCACGCAAAACCGCGCAAAAGGCCGTTTCCAATACTCGAATAAGGGAAGCGGGGCCAATGTCTGAGAACAGCCAGCCTGACATCACGACGCTCACTGTTCAGCTGGTGAGCGCCTTTGTCTCTAATAATAATGTCGCGAGCGAAGGTCTGGCCGACCTCATTCGCACGACGCGCCTCGCTTTGACTGATGATCTGGCGGCCAAGCCGGCCGAGGCGACCGCACCGACTTACACGCCGGCCGTGTCCGTGCGCAAAAGCCTGTCTTCGCCCGAACACATATTGAGCATGATCGATGGCAAGCCTTACAAGACGTTGAAGCGCCATCTTGCCAGTCATGGCCTGACGCCCAACGACTATCGGGATCGCTATGGCCTGCCGAAGTCCTATCCGCTGGTCGCGCCCAACTATTCGGAAGCGCGACGCGCAGTCGCCACGAAGCTTGGCCTTGGCCGCAAGCCGGTCAATGCGAAGAAGGCGCCCGAACCCGCCGCAGCAGCGCCGGCAGCGCCGAAGCCTGCCGCCGTCAAGCCCGCACCTGCCAAGACGGTGAAGGCACCCGTGGTGAAGGCGGCCGAAGTGAAGACGCCCGCAGCAAAGCCGGTGGAAGCAAAGGCTCCCGCGGCAAAGGCACCCGCAGCCAAGCCCGCCGAGGCAAAGGCGCCCGTGGCGAAAACTGCGGAACCCAAGGCCCCGGCTGCCAAGGCACCCGCGGCAAAGCCGGCGGCATCGCGCAAGCGCCTTTCCATCGCCACGCCCAGCGCCGTGAAAAAGGATGCCGCACCGGCCGGGGACAAGCCTGCGGCCAAAGCTGCGGATAAGGGAACCGCTGGCGACAAGCCCGCAGCCGCTGCCAAGGCGCCGGCAAAGGCCGCCAAGAAAAAGCCGGCCGCCAAGCCCGCGCCCAAGGCGCCGACGCCTCCCACGGCCTGATCCACCGGCCTGTTCAGGCCAAGGGTATCGAGAACACGCCCCGACCGCCACATAGGCCGGTCGGGGCGTTTTTCTGTCCGGTGGAACTCAGCCGCCTGCATTGACCATGCGCCACGGCCATGGTTTTTCCGCCAGGCCCCAACGCAGCTTGTCCGTTGCCAAGCAAAACTTGCTTCCTCACTAAAATCTACCTGTTAAGTAGAGATTATCGGACGGCACGGCTGGTCCCCGTGCCGGATATTGCAATCAGGACCCGCGGCTTTTGATCGGGATGCAGCTTGCTCCGCGTTACCAACAGCTAAAGCGCACGATTTCAGGCGACAACGCCAGGATCGTGTTCCCCCCACAATTTTGGGGAATGAAGCGATGCGCAATATCATGACAGACTAGCTGCCTTTCGGCCTGGCTGAAAACCGTTGCCATGCGGGTTTGATCCCGGGTCCTGTGATCCTGGAACCTCTGTGGTTGCCTTCGATCCTGACATTCTGGCGGCCCTGGCCACCGGGAAAGGGACGATCATGCCCCACCCTCCACAAACCAGTCCTTCCCAAACCGGTTTTCCACGATCCGGCCGCGCCGATGGGGCGCGCGCCTATTCCGTCTCGCTGCTTCAGGCCGCTGCCGCGCTTTACGGCGTGGAAGTGGCACAGCTGCTCGATGGAGCAAATAAACCACCAAAATCAAACAGGAAATTCAGGGAGTAAATTCTTTCATGTCCGTTGCTTCTTCGTCTCCGCGCCTGCCTTTTTCCAGCGCCGCGCGGTCCCTGCTGCTGGCTGGCGCCACCCTTTCCCTGCTGAACGCCGCGCCCGTCGCGGCACAGGCCCCCGATACCGTCGATAGCGCCAGCGCCGAGGATGATTTCGCCGGCGGTATCGTCGTCACCGCCCGCCGCCGCGCAGAGGATGCGCAGGATGTTCCGGTCGCGCTTTCGGTCGTGGGCGGCGATCAGTTCGAACAGCGCGGCGACTATACGCTGGCTGCCGTGCAGCAGGTCGCGCCCAGTCTCCAGCTCTTCAGCTTCAACCCGCGCAACACCAATATCAATATTCGGGGATTGGGGTCGAATGTCGCGTTGACCAATGACGGTCTGGAAAATGGCGTCGGCGTCTATGTCGACGACGTTTATTATGGCCGCGTGGGGTCGAGCCAGTTCGAGCTGGTCGATCTGGCCCAGATAGAGGTGCTGCGCGGGCCGCAGGGCACCCTGTTCGGCAAGAACACCACGGCGGGCGCCATCAACATCACCACCCGTCAGCCGGAATTCGACTTTGGCGGTCAGGCCGAAGCGACGCTGGGCGACTATGGACTCCATCAGGTCCGGGGATCGGTCACTGGCCCGATCACCGATTGGGCGGCGGTGCGGATCAGCCTGTCCGATACCCATCGCGACGGCTTCCTGCGCAATATCCATGATGGCGCGCGCATCCATGATTACGACAATTTCACCGCGCGAGGCCAGCTGCTGCTGAAACCCAGCGACAATTTCACCGTTCGGCTGATCGGCGATTATGGCCGGCAGACGCTCAATTGCTGCGTGCGCCTGCCCAGCACCGTCTTCACCACCTATGATGACGGCACGACCATCGCCAATAATTTCAACCAGCGGGCGGCGCGCGCCGGTTACACGCCGCTGCCGACCGATCCCTTTGCCCGGCGCGTCGATGTCGACGCCCATTTTCAGGCAAACATGAACCAATGGGGCGTGTCGGGGAAGGCGGACTGGGATCTGGGACCGGTCACGCTGACCTCCATCACCGCCTATCGCAAGTGGAACTGGCATCCGGCCAATGACGCCGACAACACGCCGCTGTCGGTCAATACCCTGGCGGAGCAGGCCAATCGTCAGAAACAGTTCAGCCAGGAACTACGCCTCGGCAATAATGGCGAAGGCCGCCTGCACTACACCATCGGCGCCTATTATTTCTGGCAGATCATCAATGGCTATGGCGCGTCGGGCTATGGTTCCGACGCCCCGCTCTGGCTGTTCCCCAATGCCGATCCGGTGACGCGCAATGCGGCGGTCAACGGCTTCGTCGCCCGATCGACGTCCAATCCGCAGACGAAGAGCGCCGCGCTGTTCGGTCAGGCCAGCTATGATCTGGTGCCCGACAGGCTCTCGCTGACCCTGGGCCTGCGCTACACCCATGAAAAGAAGCAGGGCAGCTTCAACCAGTGGTGGGCGGAAGGAAATGATCTCTCCTCCCTCACCCCGGCCCAGCGCACCGCCGCCATCACGCTGCGCAACGCGCTCAACCCCGTCACCAGCTATTCGGTCGGCTTCACCGACGACAGCCTGTCAGGCCTGGCCACCCTTTCCTACAAGGTGACGCCCGACATTCTGGTCTATGCCAGCTATTCGCGCGGCAACAAGTCGGGCGGCCTCAACCTCACCAACACTCCCGCCGGAGTCAGCCCCGCCGTCGGCCCGGAAAAGGTCGACAATTATGAAGCGGGCATCAAGAGCCAGTTCTGGGATGGCAAGCTGACCCTGAACGCCGCCGCTTTCTGGACCGATATTTTCGATTATCAGACGGCCATCGTCGAACAGATCGCGGGCAGCAATACATCCCGCAACTATATCACCAATATCCCGCAGGCCCGCGCCCGGGGATTTGAGGTCGACAGCACCCTCGCTTTGTCGAAGCATCTGAACCTCAACGCCTCGCTCGCCTATACCGACGCTTATTATGTCGACTTCAAAAATGGCCCGACGCCGGTTGAATCGCTGAACCCGACGACGGGCGGCTCCCCGGTCAGCGATCTGAGCGGCAAGCCCCTGTCCGGCGTGCCAAGCTGGTCCTGGAGCGCGGGCGGCGACTTCGCCCTGCCGCTGGGCGAAACGGCGCTGGGTTCGGCGGAAATCTATGGCCGCGCCGATTATAGCTGGCGGTCGTCCTACTACACCGCCGTGTCCGACAGCCGCTATTCGCTGGTGCCCAGCTACGGCATCGCCAATGCGCGCATCGGCTTCCGCACGGAGGATGGCGCCTTCGACCTGTCGATCTGGGCGAAGAACCTGTTCGACAAGGATTATGTCGACACGCTGTCGGTCGCGAACACCGGCCTCGTCACCGCCACGGTAGGCGATCCCCGCACCGCCGGGGTGACGCTCCGCACCAAATTCTAGAACCCAAAAAGGCGAAGCATCATGGCTACCCTCCCCTATGCGGAATATCATCCTGGGCGCGATGCCGCCCGATCCGATGAGAGTCAGCACGCCCATATAGGGGAGAAGCCGCTTTCACCCCTGCGCCTCGCCGGTTTCGCGTCGATCGCGGTGCCGATTGCAGGCGCAGGCCTGCCGCTCGCCCTGTTCGTGCCGCAGCTTTATGCCAGCGAATTCGGCCTGTCTCTGGCGGCCATCGGCCTCATCTTCCTCGTCGGCCGCTTCTGGGATGTCGCCGCCGATCCGATCGTCGGCGCGCTCAGCGACCGCACCCGCACCCGCTTCGGGCGGCGGCGGCCGTGGATCGCGCTGGGCGGCCTGCTGTTCGGCCTGTCATCCGCTTTGTTGTTCTTCCCGCCCGCTGCGCTGGTGACGCCCGCCTATCTCGCGGCAGTACTGTTCCTCTTCTATCTCGGCTGGTCGATGGTGGAAATCCCCTCCTCCGCCTGGGCCGGAGAATTGTCCGCGCACTATCATGGCCGCACCCGCGTCGTCGCCTGGCAGGCGCTGCTGCGTTCCATCGGCCTGCTGGCCGTGCTGGTGCTGCCGACCATCCTCGATCAGTTCGATCCGGGCAATGGCACGCTGAAGCTGCAACTGGTGGGCGGCTTCATCCTGCTGACGCTGGCGCCTTCGCTGGTGCTGACGCTGATTTCCTTCCGCGAACCGCCGCTGACTGAAACGCCGCCGGTGCGCCAGAGCTTCGCCCGCGCCGCCGCGCTGGTCTTTTCCGACCGGCCGCTGCTGCGGGTGCTGGCCGCCGACACCATCGTCACCGCGGGCCAGTCGATCCGCGCCGGGCTGATCGTCTTCTTCGCGGTCTGGTATATGGGCCTGCCCGCCTGGGCGAGCGGCCTGTATCTGCTGCAATTCATCTTCGGAGTCGCCGCCGCGCCGTTGTGGCAGCGGATCGGCACCCGCATCGGCAAGCGCGAGGCGGCGATCACCGGCGAACTGGCGCAGGCCGCGATCAACATCGCCCTGCTCTTCGTCTTCCCCGGCGGTCTGCCGCTGCTGATCGCGCTGACGATCGCGCAGGGGCTCAGCCAGGGTTCGGGCAACCTCATGCTGCGCGCCATGGTCGCGGACGTAGCCGACGCCCACCGCCTGCGCACCGGCCATGACCGCACGGGCCTGTTCTTCTCGGTCTTTGCCCTGTCGGCCAAGCTCGGCCCCGCCCTCGGCATCGGCATCGCCCTGCCGCTGATCGCCTGGGCCGGGTTCAGGGCCGGGCCGGGCAACGCGCCCGAAGCGCTGGAAGCGTTGAAATATGTCTTCGCGCTTGGCCCCGCCCTGGCCCACATCATCGCCACCCTCATCATCTGGCGCTTCCCCCTGAACGAAGCCGCCCATGCCGAAATCCGCCGCGCCCTGGAGCATCATGCGCAAAAAGTGGGAACCGGTTTTTCGCAAAAATGATGCGAAAACAAGGAACTCCAGCGCGACGCGATCCCCGCCTGAACCTCCTCCCACCCAAGCAAGGAGCATATCCATGACTGTCCTTACCCATAAATTCCTGAACGCCGCCGATGCGCAAGGCCCGCTGGAGGTGGTGCCCGTCGCCGGACGCATCGGCGCCGAAATCCGCGGCATTGCGCTTGGCGGCAATCTCGACGACGCGACCATCGCCGCGATCCGCGCCGCGCTGGTGCGGCACAAGGTGATCTTCTTCCGGCAGCAGCAGCATCTGGACGATGCCGGGCAGGAAGCCTTTGCCGAACGTTTCGGCAAGCCCGTCGCCCATCCCACCGTGCCGGTCGTTCCCGGCTCCCAATATCTCCTCGAACTGGACAGCAGGGAAGGCCGCGCCGCGTCGAGCTGGCACACCGACGTCACCTTCGTCCCCGCCTATCCCGAAGCATCGATCCTGCGCGCCCTCGTCATCCCGCAAGCGGGCGGCGACACGCTCTGGGCGAACACCGCAAGCGCCTATGAGGAACTGCCCGAACCATTGCGCCAGCTGGCCGACAATCTCTGGGCGGTGCACAGCAATCTCTACGACTATGCAGCCATAGCGGGCGACGCCAATGAGGAAGCCATCAGGCGCCACCGCGAAGTCTTCGCCTCCACCGTCTACGAAACCGAACATCCGCTGGTCCATGTCCATCCGGAATCGGGCGAGCGTTCACTGATCCTGGGCCATTTCTTCAAGAATTTCGTCGGCCTCGATCAGGCGGACAGCCAACGGCTCTTCTCGGTCCTTCAGGATCATATCACCCGGCCGGAAAACACCGTGCGCTGGCGCTGGCAGCCGGGCGACGTCGCCATCTGGGACAATCGCGCCACCCAGCATCGCGCCGTCGCAGATTTCGGATTGCAACACCGTCAACTGCGCCGCGCCACCATTGCAGGCGCCGTCCCGGTGTCGATCGACGGTCGGGAAAGCCGCATCATCAAAAAGGAAACGCCGCGGATCGCTGAAGCCGCTTGACCACCGGGACTGCCGTTCGGCACATTGGGCCGCATCCTCGTCAGGGTGCGGCTCCTCTTTTTACGGATCACAACCGCATGAAAATCCGCACCCTTCTGGCCAGTCTGGCGCTGGCGACCGCTCTCTCCACCCCCCTCTCCTCTCCGGCCGCCGCGCAGGAAAAGCGCCCGAACTTCCTCATCATCATTGCCGACGATCTGGGTTATTCGGACCTCGGCGCCTTCGGCAGCGAGATCGCGACGCCCAATCTCGACCGGCTGGCCACGTCGGGCATTCGCTTCACCGGCTTCCACACCGCGCCAACCTGCTCCCCTACCCGTTCCATGCTGCTGTCGGGCACCGACAATCATCGCGCGGGGCTGGGCACCATGGCGGAGATGCAGGCACCCAACCAGATCGGCAAGCCCGGCCACGAAGGCTATTTGCGGCCCGACATCGCAGCTTTGCCGGAAATCCTGTCGGCGGGCGGATACCGCACGCTCTTCTCGGGCAAATGGCATCTGGGCCTGACCCCGGAACAGGACCCCCATGCCAGGGGATTCCAGCACAGCTTCGCGCTGTTGCAGGGCGGGGGCAATCATTTCGGCGCCGATATTTCGGCCGATCAGAAACCCGGCGCCACCACCTATCGCGAGGATGGCAAGACGCTGACCCGCCTGCCCGGCGACTTTTATTCGTCCGATGCCTACGCCTCGAAACTGATCGATCAGCTGGGGTCGACGCGCGACGGCAGGCCCTTCTTCGCCTATCTCGCCTTTACCGCGCCGCACTGGCCGCTTCAGGCGCCTGCCGCAACGATCGCGAAATATCGCGGCCGTTACGATGCGGGCTATGACGCGTTGCGCGCCGAGCGGCTGAAGAAGCAGATCGCGCTGGGACTGGTTCCCGCCCATGCGGCGCAGCACGGTCTTGAAAATGCCGATCCCTGGGACAAGCTGGGCGCGGAGGACAAAAAGACCGCCGCCCGCGCAATGGAAATCTATGCGGCGATGGTCGACCGGCTCGACCAGAATGTCGGGCGCGTGATCGAGGCGCTGAAGGCCAGCGGCGAATATGAGAATACGGTGATCCTGTTCCTGGCCGATAATGGCGCGGAGGGCATGGACCTTGTCCATGCCCGCAACCCCCGCTTCCGTGCGCGGGCGGCGGAGGCCGACAACAGCCTGGACAATCTGGGCAAGTCGGGCAGCTATATCAGCTATGGTCCCGGCTGGGCGCAGGCGGCGACCACCCCTTCCTGGCTCTACAAGGCGTTCGCGACCGAGGGCGGCACCCGGACGACCGCTTTCATCTCCGGCCCTGTCGTGCGCAAGGGGGGCGCGGTGGCGCATGACTATCTGAACGTGATGGATGTCGCCCCTACCCTGCTCGACCTTGCCCATGTGCCGCAGCCAAAGGGACAATTCGCCGGGCGCGCGGTTCAACCGATGCTGGGGACCAGTTGGGCGCCCTGGCTGGCCGGCAAGGCGCAGGCCGTTCATCCGGCGAGCGAAGGCATCGGCACGGAACTGTTCGGATCACGCGCCTTGCGACAGGGTGACTGGAAGATCACCGATACAGGAGACGGCCAGTGGCACCTGTTCAACATTGCGCAGGACCCCGGCGAAACCACCGACCTGTCCACCCAACAGCCCGCCCGCCGCGCCGCACTGGAAAAGGCGTGGGAGGATTATGCCCGATCGGTCGGCGTCGTCCTGCCCCAGCCCCGCATCATGGTGGAGTGAAGGCGGGATGATTCCTCCCCATTTGCCTAAAATTTAGGCAGCGCCAGAGGCTCGCTGAGAGGCAAAAGGCCGGCCTTCCATATCGCAGCAAGGAAGGCCCGCCGCTGACGCCTGGCGGGCCTTCTGGCGCCCCATAGCGCCAATTCCCTTTTTGTTCCTCTCGGCAGTCCCGGACATGGCATTCATGGACGAATGCCCAAATTGGTTGTTGGTGGCGACACCCCGACTATGGCATAAGGCCCGCAAGGCTTCCGATCCATCCGGTCGCTTTCTCCGTCCATCAAAAGCCTCTTGGCAGTTACAACCAACCACCTGTTTTGGTTGTACCGATACTGCGCTATGCTTCGGAAATGCGCGATTTTTCTTCCTCGGCCGACCACGCCCTCCTCCTCCTCGGACGCCTCGACGGGCGGCTCTGCAACAGCCCGGCAACGGATATCTGGCTGGCCCGGGCAAGGCTGAAGGGCGCAGCCACTCTCGCGAGCTTTGCCGGCGTTCCGATTTCGGTCGCGGACCTTCAGAACTGGATTTGCGGGCGGACCCCACCGCCCCGTCACAGCGAAGGGCTGAACGATCCTCTGTCCATCGCGGCCCTGTTCCATTTCGCGCTGTCCGCCACGCACGGCGCTGACCCGATCGCGCGGGCGACGCTCAACATTTCGCGCACCCTGCTGGATGACCGGAAAGAGGCGGGCCTGTGGGCGCCGGAGGATCTGGTGCGCTTCGGCCCGGCCTGGCGCACGGCGCAGATGCTGCTTGAGGCGCCCTACCCTGCCGCCACCGTCCAGGCGATCGCCCAGCGCCTGATCGATGCCAGAACCAGTCTCGACACGCCCGTCTCGGCAGCGCAACTGGTGACGAGCGCCGACGGTCGGCAATGGCGTATCGAGCCGAGACGGTTCGACATGGGATGGGTGCTGGCCTGTCATCTGCCCGGCGCGCTCATGGCGGCGGGGTTGAGTTTGCGTCACCTGCCATCCCTGGTCGACCTGCCCCGTTTCCTGCCTGACGATCCTTCCCTGCTGGCGGACCGGATCGTGACCATGATCGCCCGGCAGGCAGGACAGGGGTTGATCGAGCTGGATCGGCTGGAGGCGACGCTGGCACGGCTGCCCGAAGAATTGCGGGTCACGCGGCGCAGTAAGGCGCCGCTGCTGGCGCGGCTGGCGCTTGCCTATCCGGGCCTCAGCAAAATGGCGGTGGCTCGCCTGTTGGGCATTTCCCACCAGGGCGCGACCAAATTGGTGGCGCAGATGGAAAGGCTGACGGGAACGGACTTCTCCATCGCTGGAGGTCGCTAGAAAAACTTGGCCGCTCCATGCCCATCCAGTTTCCCCAAAAAAGACCCATCTCCCCCTAGTTACAAGGTTTCTAGATAGGTTAGAGAGTTAGCGGCTTCTCCTTCCCCCCCCGAATCGTGGGATTCCTGTGAGTCGGCTCCCTCCGTCCGTTCCCGGAAGGTCGATGGTTTGTTCCCGATATATCGAACCGACCGTTCCTGAAATGTCGGGGATGCGTTCCTGATAGGCCGAAAGGCGTTCCTGGAATGTCGAAGGTGACGGATATCGCCCGTCGGGGAGCCAATGATTGAATCATATTCGCCAAGAGCCCACGAAAGGACGTTCAAAATCATCGTTGAGCCGAGCACATCGAAATAGGAGCGGCAAAGGGAGAGGCTTCGCGTCGGTGCAACCCGACACTTCGGGAACGGGAAGGGGCCGGCTTTGCGCGGGCAATGATGCGATCGGAAATCCGGCGATCAGCGGCCCCGCAGGGTGGAGGCCCACCCCGATCGGGCGATCCGGCTCCTGTCTGGCCGGTGGCCGGGGAGAAAATCCTGCTCCGCCGGCCGGAACGAGGGGAGATGATTCCCGCCATGGGCGAGAGGGATCGGCCTCAGCGGCGATGCCGGTTCTTTTCATGAAAGCGCCGGACGAAGCCGATGAAGGCCTTCTGATAATTGACCGGCGTGCGGGCAGGGTCGGCTTCCAGCCAGTCGCGATATTCCTGGTGGAGCGTCTGATAGTCCCAGCCGGGGCATTCCGCGCGAAGGGTCGCCAGTGTCGCATCGGTGATTTCTCCGGCGCTGGCCCTGGCGGAAAGCCCCACCAGAGTGCGGCGGATCATCCCGCTCGCATCGATCATCGCGTCCTGCCGGGCGGCGGCAGGGGCCGCCGCACAGAGCGAAACGGCGATGGCCGATGGCCGCGCTGCTGGCACAGGCGCCGAACGAGCGGGCGTTGCAGGAAGCGGATCGCTCGGCCGCCGCCGCATGCGCAGCGATGGTTCGCGCTTGCCCTCGGCCTGTTCCAGTTCGACCGTATAACCGGGCAGCGGGTCGCGTTCGGCGATCTTGGCGATTTCGAACTTGAAGCGGCGATAGGCGCCTTCCGCCCCGGATTTTTCGAACAGGGTGGGCATGGAGATGGCGAATCCCCCCTCCCCTGCCCCGCCCGCATGCTTGCGCGCGACCTTGTACAGCCAGCGTTCGCGCCCGCCCGTCAGGTCGAAATAGGCGCGGTCGATCGACAGCACCCCGCCCTGCATCAGCACGCCTTCATAGAACCAGTTGGACAGTTCGATGGTCATGCCGCGCGAACGTTCGGTGCGTTCGTCCACCAGCTGGGTCCAGCCGTCGAGCCAGCTGAAGGTCGCTTCACGGCGGTTTTCGGCGCGGATATTCGTCTTGATCGTGGTGGAGACAAGGCGGTCGAGCGACTGGCCCAGCAATTCATAAGCGCGGCCGGTGGTCGGGCGATGAATGGCGCGCAACAGGTCATAGGGCATGATGTGCAATTTGCGCGGAACATCGTTCAGCCCACGGCGGGCCATGTCGGCCAGGACCGAAGCGCAGTAGATGAGGATGTCCGCGTCCCAGATGGTCGCCATGCCATAATCCGGATTGGCCGAGACATGGACCCAGGCCTTGCCGTCCGGCGAGGTATAATCGATCGGCTTCACCCGCTTGGACTTGGCCAGGCTGAAGAAGGGGCGCTCCATCATCTCGCGCTGGTCGCGCAGGGGCATGTCCGCAATATAGGGAAGGAACAGTTCGAACTGGTCGTTGATCTGGGTCTTGCCGGCGCGGCTCATGAACGGGTCCTGGAATAAGGCGGCGGCCCTTGCCGGCCAAGGCGCTGAAGGCCGCCAATGCCAGGCTGCCGTGCGAGTGGAATTCCGACCGGAGGACTGTTTCCCCAGGGAAACAGCGGGGTCGTTACCCATGCGGGGAAGGGGAGGGGGGCACTCTGTTTCCCCGGGGAAACAGCGCGCGCAGGAAGCGCCGCGCGCCGTGGCGGCCGTTCACGCCACCTTGCCGCAGTGCCCCCCCCGCCATCCATCAGCGCTGGAGTCCCATGCCCTGTCGTTCGAGATGCTCAAGCGTATCGCGCAACGCCGTGGCGAGCATATCCATATCGGCGCCCGACCCGGCATGGAGGCGGATGGTGATGCCCTGTCGATTGACCGACTGCACGGTCAGCGCCGGGCGCCCATGGCGGGTGTTCCAGGTGAAGGGCTGTTCCTTCGGCGCGGATTGCGCGACGCGGGGCGCATCGAGCAGGCGCTTCAGCACTTCCGCTGCCGGGATGGGGGACGCACCGGCCACGCGCAGGGCGCGTTGTTCGGATGCCAGGCGATGGGCCTCCGCACCGATGGCCGGGGCGGCCTTCTGATCGTCCAGCGCCTGGGCCAGCGAATAGGCCGGCTTCAGCTGCACGTCGGCGGGCGAGGCGAAGGCGTCGATAATGCCATCGGCAATGCCCGCCACCTTGATCATCTTGCTGAGCCAGCCCTTGGAGAGCTTCAGCCGCTCGGCCATGCGGGTGAGGTGGCTGCCATAATGGGCCTTGAGCGCCTCGGCATAGTTGCGGGCGCGCTCCAGATCCGACACGTCCTTGCGCGCGCGGTTTTCAAGGTCGGCCAGACGGAAGGCCGCTTCATCATCGAGCTGCGCGACCTGCGCCACGAACATCATGTCCGAATAGCTGTTCGCGCGCAGCCAGCTGATCGACCAATGGCGGCGGGTGCCCGCGATCACCTCATAATCATGGTCCGGGTCATCCTCGATCCGGCGGACCACGGCGGGGACCTTCTGCCCGCCCTCCGCGATGATCGAGTCGATCAGTTCGCGGCAATTTTCCTCATTGAGATGGGCCTGATGGCGGGCATTGCCGCTCCAGATGCGCACCTTGGCCGGGTCGAGCAGCAATTGCGTGACCTGCCGCACCTCGCCCGACGCCAGCCGGGCAAGCGCGGACTCACGGCCGAGCAGGGTCGTGCCGCGCGCGCGATCCGCCCGGGGTGCAGCCGGGGCAGGGGAGGGGGCCGGTTCGGGCTCCTGCCGGGCGGATGGCGGTGCCGCTTCCTGTTCATCGGACAGCAGTGCCGCGAGATAATCGGATTGTTTGCGCGCCATCAACATTCCCCCTTGACGAATCGGGAACATATGGTGAACATATGCCTGTAGGAAAGGCTTTTATGCCGCATTGACAATATCCTCCTCCCGCGCGGGGGCGACCCGGCCCCAGCCCTGACGGACCAGCGCCTCGATCTGACCCAGGGCTTCGTCCAGATTGGCGCGGCAGCGCTTGTGGGTACGCGGGGTGCCGATCGGCTTTTCCAGCTCATAGACCGTCATCATGCGCAGTGCCGCATGGCTGATCTCCGCGCTGTCCAGGATCGGCACGGGCAGCAGCGCCGGACCGAAACTCTGCTCCATGATCGCGCGCACCATCGAATGGCTGGGATCATTGCTGTCGAATTTCGAGCAGAGCAGCCGCACGAACTGATAGTCGACCGCGATTCCCGCCTGCTGCAACTGGCCGATCACCTGATCCATCATCGAGAGGAACTGGACGGTCGAACAGAAATCGGGCGTGGTCGCGGCCAGCGGCACCAGCAGCGCATTGGCCGCTTGCATCACCGCAAGGCTGATCGTGCCCAAAGCTGGCGGCGGGTCGAGCAGCACCACGTCATAATGGCGGGCCAGGTCCATCAGCCCCTGTTTCAGCTTGCGGAAACGCGCCGCCAGGACGGAGCCGCCATCGCTGCCCGCCGCCGCCAGCTCATATTCCACGTCGAACAGTTCCAGATTGGACGGGATCAGGTCGACATTGGGCCAGGCGGTATGCTTGACCGCATAGAGCAGGTCCACCTGCGTCGGATCGATCGACAGATAGGGATAGAGCGTCTCTTCCCGCTGGATGTTGAAATGCGGGTTGAAACCGAAGAGCGTTGTCGTCGTCGCCTGGGAATCGCAATCCACGACCAGCACGCGATAGCCCTGCACCGCGAAATAATGGGCCAGATGGGTGGTGACGGTCGACTTGCCGACGCCGCCCTTGAAATTCTGCACGGCGATGATCGCGGGCACGTCCAGCGGCGCGCGTTCGGGGCTGGCGCCCAGCACCTGCCGCATGTTCAGCAGTTCCTCGACATTATAGCCGGGGCGGCGGCCATTTTCGGTCGGCGGGGCCGGGGGCAGGCGGCCATCCTCCTCCGCCATGCGAATCCGATTCGTGGAGCAGCCAAGCAGTTGCGCCGCCTCGGCAATGCCGAAGCGGACATTGAGTTCCTTGCGGCTATCCGGCAGAAAAGCCTTGCGCCGCAGGCGTTCGACCATCTTTTCGCCAGCCTCCGCCAGATCGCCGATCTGGGTTATCACTGCGTTCATTCCTGCCCTCACGAACCAAGTTGAAGCTTGTTTGGGACAGATGTGCCATAAATCCTTCAAATTGGCAAATAAGCGGGAATTGAGATGCGGGACGGGGTAAGCAAGGGCGTTTGAAGCTGACCAAGCGGAGCGCAAATGGTTCACGTCTTGCTTGGATGGATGGTGGACATGCTTCTTATCGTCATCCCCGCGGAGGCGGGTTTTAAGCATCTCGTGTTCCTGCGCAGGCAGGAACCCAGATCAGCCGCCGGAACTGGACTCCTGCCTTCGCAGGAGCACGTAAGCGTATGGCGGGGATGGGTGGAGAGCGGACAGTCTCCTTTTCGTCACCCCGGACTTGATCCGGGGTCCCGCTTTTCTTTTCGGAGCGCGCCTGAA
>NZ_JALDYQ010000088.1:0-17593 GCF_032153725.1 Sphingobium sp.
GCCTAGCGCTGAGTTAAACGCTCCGTGCTCCTGCGAAGGCAGGAGTCCAGTCCCGCCCGTGGTCTGATAAGGCAACGTTTGAACTGGGTTCCTGCCTGCGCAGGAACACAATTCTTCTTATCGACGCGGATCAATTCGCGCAGCTATCCCCAGCCCCCGCCACCAGATCGAGACAGCGCCCGTCGATCTGATCCTTCGCCACCGGCAATTTGATCAGCGCGGCCAGCGTCGGCATGATATCCACCGTCTCGACGCCCAGCGGCTGTTCGAAATGGGTCAGCCCTTTGCGCCAGAACAGAATCGGCACGCGGCGGTCGGTATCCCAGGGCGAACCATGGGTCGCGACCGCCCCCATCACCGCGCTTTCCGGAATCGACATGACGCGCGGTTTCAGCAGCAGCAGCAGGTCGCCGGACCGTTGCGGATCGAAGCTGGCGCGGGCTTCCTGAAGCAGCGACCAGCTTTCCGGCGGGCCGGAGGGCGAGGGCGTCGCGGCGATTTCTGCCCTAGTGAAGACGGTCTGCACCTGCGGATGGGCGCGCAGCAGGGCGAGTGTCGCCGCTTCCACCCTGGCCCGCTGGGCGGTAGTCAGGCTCTTGTCGAAATAAAGGTCGCCTGCCGGGCCGTCGCCGAGGATCAGCGTCTTGCCGGTGAGGCCGGTCTTTTCCGCGATGGCCGCCGACAGAGCCTTGGGCGTCAGGTTGAGGTCCACGCGCTGCTCCATCGGCATGGCGTTCAGCCGATGCCGTTCGGGCAGGTCATGGCCGCCATGATCGGCGGTCAGCACCACGACATAATCCAGCCTATCCTTGTCCAGCCGGTCGAAAAAGGCGCCAAGTTCGCGGTCGAGCCGGTCGACCTGAATGCAGCTTTCCGTGCCTTCCGTGCCATAGGTGTGGCCGACATAGTCGGTCGCCGACAGGCCGATGGAGATGATGTCGGTCTGCGCCTGTTTGCCGAGCGCCATGCTTTCGATCGCCGCCGCCGCGAAGGCCAGAGTCATTGCGTCCTGCTCCGGCGAGATGCGGAAGCCCTTGTAATCGCCGGCCTCCCGCGCAAAGCGGCCGGTGCCGACGGTGCGGTTGCCTGCCCGGACCGGAAAATCCTTGGCCGTACATTGCGGCGGCAGCTCGAAGCCGGGATTCGGCTGGGCGAGGCGTTGCGCCATCACCTCATTGATCTTCGCGACCAGCGGCGGCATCGCGACGCCCTTATAGCTGACATAGCCTTTCGGTCCGCCGAGCCACCAGACCTGATCGGCGGTCGGCCCGGCCATCATGATGGCCGCGCGATCCTTGCCCGCGACCGATACGACACGCGTGGCGGGATTGGCGATCTTCATCCGCCCGCCCAAGGTCGGCACCCTCAGATGCACGGGAGAGGCCTGATAATTGTCGCTGCTGGTGCCGGGCTGCGTCTCATCCTCGGCGCAATAGACCAGCTTGTCGGCGCGCGCGGTGCCCAGGTCGAACCAGCTATTGGCGATGATGCCGGTGCGCGACGGGCGGCTGCCGGTCAGGATGGTGCTGTGGCCGGGGCAGGTTTCGGTCGCGGCATGGCTTTGATAACCGCGCGGGAAGACCACGCCCTGTTCGGTCAGTCGCTTGAGGCCGCCCGAATAATATTGCCGGTATTCGCTGAACAGGTCGGCGGAAAACTGGTCGACGGAGATGGCGACGATCAGTTTTGGCGGCGCGGCAGGCGCGGGGGGGGCTGTCGGAGCCTGGGCCAGTGCAGGGAGGGAGCTGGCGAGAAGCAGAGCGGCGGCGACTTTTTTCAACATGAGGCAGGATACCTTCTGATGCCTTGACGGCGCATGCAACGGGACCTAGCCCCCTTGCATCGACGCGACCAGAGGCCCGATGCGGATTTTTCATGTCCTTCTGATGACAGTCTTTTTGTTGTTCGCGCCGGTCGTGGCGCGGGCGCAGGGGGCATTCGGTCAGGGCGCGCCGCACATCGCGGCGGCGCTGATCGCGGAAACGGCGATGCCACAGCCCGGCAAGGGCACCACCATCGCCTTTTCGATGACGCCGGAGCCGGGTTGGCACGGCTATTGGGAAAATCCCGGTGATGCGGGTCTTGGCATGACGGTCAAATGGACGTTGCCCAAGGGGGTCGCCATCGGCCCGCTGCGCTATCCGGTGCCGGAAACGCTGCTGATTTCGGGCCTGATGAACCATGTCTATGAAGGGCCCTATGGCGTGCTGGCGAACCTGATCGTCGCGCCGGACGTGCCCGTAGGCACGAAGCTGCCGATCTGGGCGCGCGCCGACTGGCTGGCCTGCACCGACAAGGTCTGCGTGCCGGAAAGCGGTGAACTGTCGCTCGACCTGACTGTGGGCGAGGGCGTGATCCTGCCCGGCGCCCAGGCGCAGTTCGATCGTTGGCGCAGCCATGTTCCGCGTCCGCTGGGCAGCGAGGCAAGCTATGCCATTGCCGATGGCCGCCTGCGTCTATCCGTGCCCTTCCCGGCGGTGGCGAGCGCGCGCGATATCCATCTCTTCGCTCTTGCCGATGGCCTCACCCGCTATGCAGCATCCCAAAGCATCACGCGGCAGGGCGACCGGCTGCTGATCGAAACCGAAGCGGGGCAGGGCCTGAAACCCGGCCCGGTTCAGGCCGTGTTGCGCACCGGCGATCATGTCGGCTTCCTGCTGACGGCGCGGCCCGGTGTTGTTCCCGCAGTCCGGTCCGTCACGCCTCAGACCATTTTGATCGCGCTTGGCGGGGCGCTGGCGGGCGGCCTGTTGCTGAACATCATGCCCTGCGTTTTTCCGATTCTCGGGCTCAAGGCGATGAAACTGGCGCGCGCGGGGGGCGATGAACGCGCCGTTCGCCGCGAGGCGCTGGCCTATGCTTTCGGCATCATCCTGACCTGCCTTGCTTTGGGTGGCCTGCTGCTGGCGCTGCGCGCGGCCGGTAGTGCCGTGGGCTGGGCCTTCCAGTTGCAGGACCCGCGCGTCATCCTGCTGCTGCTGCTGCTGGTGACGGCGATTGCGCTCAATCTGGTGGGCCTGTTTGAATTGAGCGCTTTTGGCGGCGGCGACAGGCTGGCGGGGAAGGGCGGCGCGCTTGGCGCCTTCTGGACGGGAGTGCTGGTCGCCTTCGTCGCCACGCCCTGCACCGGGCCCTTCATGGGCGCGGCCATGGGGGCGGCGCTTGTCCTGCCGCTCGGCGCGGGGCTTGCCATCTTCGCGGGGCTGGGGCTTGGCTTGGCGCTGCCCTTTCTGGGGCTGGCCTATATTCCTGCTCTCCGCACTCGCCTGCCCAGGCCGGGGCCATGGATGGGCCGCCTTCAGAAAATCCTCGCCATCCCCATGGCGCTGACCGCCCTTGGCCTGCTGTGGTTGCTCGGCCAGCAGCGCGGCGTTCCGGCCATGGTGCTTGGCCTTGGGGCGGCGGCGATCCTCGCGCTTATCCTCTTGTGGCTTGGGCGTCGGCAGCGGCACGGCCTGCGCGGCGGCCTCGCGGTTGCCTGCGCCGCGCTTTTCCTCTTCGCCGGAGCCGCAACCCTGCTGCCCACCCACGCCCCGGCCGCCGCAGCGCTGGCGGAGGGCGTTCCGTTCGATGAAGCGCGCCTCGCCAGTCTGCGCGCCCGGAACAAGCCGGTTTTCCTCTATTTCACAGCCGACTGGTGCCTCACCTGCAAGGCCAATGAAGCCGCCGCCATCGACCGCAGCGAAACCCGCGCTGCCTTCAAAAAGGCGGGCGTGACGGTGATGATAGGCGACTGGACCAATGCCGATCCCGCCATTACCCGCTTCCTGGAAGCGCAGGGGCGATCCGGCGTTCCGCTCTATCTCTGGTATGCCCCTGGCAAGGATGCGCAGACATTGCCCCAGATCCTGACCCCCGCCACGTTGATGGCTCTGGTGCCCTGATGGCCAAGGTCCGCGCCGATCAGCTGCTGGTCGACCATGGCCTCGCCGAAAGCCGTGCCCGTGCGCAGGCGCTCATCCTCGCCGGCCTTGTCTTTCTGGGCGACAGGAAGATCGACAAGGCGGGCCAGCAGGTCGCCGCCGATGCCGAGCTGGAGGTGAAGGGCCGCGATCATCCCTGGGTGTCGCGCGGCGGCATCAAGCTTGCCCACGCGCTGGAGCATTTCCGGATCGACGTGACCGGCGCCGTCGCGATCGACGTGGGCAGTTCCACGGGCGGCTTCACCGACGTGTTGCTGACCAATGGGGCGGCGCGGGTCTATGCGGTGGACAGCGGCACCAACCAACTGGCCTGGAAGCTGCGTTCCGACCCGCGCGTCGTCGTTCATGAACAGACCAGCGCCCGCATCCTGACCGCCGATCATATCCCGGAGCCGGTGGACATCATCGTCTGCGATGCCAGCTTCATCTCGCTTGCCAAGGTGCTGGACCGCCCCTTGAGCTTCGCCCGCCCCCGCGCGCGCCTTGTTGCTCTGATCAAGCCCCAGTTCGAGGCGGGTCGGGAAGAGGTCGGCAAGGGCGGCGTCGTCCGCGATCCTGCCATCCATGAACGGGTATGCGATGAAGCGCGGAGCTGGGCGGTTTCCAGAGGCTGGCAGGTGGAGGGCATCACCGCCAGCCCGATCACCGGGCCGCAGGGAAATGTGGAATTTCTCCTTTCCGCAATATTTGGCGGATAATCGCCCGGCATTCGTTTCGCCGCTATAGTTACAATATGCGACAAATGCCCGTTTGAGTCGCTTGCAAAGGCCCGTTAGCCCTCTCTCATGCGCATGCCCCTTTCTCTTTTTCTGATAGCGCTCACCCTTTCCGCCTGTACCGGTGAAAAGGAGAAGACAGCGCGCCCCGCCGCGCTGGTCGAAGCCGCGCGAATCGCGCCCGAAACCTTCACTGACGATCTGGATGCCGTCGGCACCGCTTTCGCCAATGAACAGGTGGTGCTGTCCGCCCCGGTGACGGAGCGCATCACGTCGCTCAATTTCAGCGACGGCGGCTATGTCAGCCGGGGACAGGTGATCGCGACGCTCGCCGCCGGACAGGAAAGGGCCGAACTCGCCGCCGCCCAGGCGCAGGCGCTTCAGGCGCAGCAGCAACTGGAACGCATCCAGGCGTTGAAGGCTCGCGGATTTGCCACGGCGGCCAGCCTTGACAGTCAGATCGCGCTCGCCGGTGCCGCCCGCGCCAGCGCCCAGCAGGCCCGCGCCTCGATCGGCGACCGCGTGATCCACGCGCCCTTCGCCGGGTGGGTCAGTCTGCGCACGGTGTCGCCCGGCGCCATCGTCACGGCGGGCACGGCCATTGCAACGGTCAGCGACATTTCCCGGATCAAGCTGGACTTCACCATTCCCGAAACCCGCCTGTCGTTGATTCGGGAGGGACAGCCCATCCGGGCGACTTCCGCGGCCTGGCCCGATCGGCCCTTTGCCGGCACCGTCGCGACCATCGACCCGGTGATCGATCCCGCGACCCGCGCGGTCAGGGTGCGGGCGATCCTGCCCAATCCCGATCGCATGCTGAAGCCCGGCATGCTGCTGACCGTCAACGTGATCGCAAAGCAGCGTCGATCGCTCGCCGTTCCCGAACTGGCCGTGGTGGGCGATGGCGAGGAACGTTTCGTCTTCGTGGTGGAGGACGGCAAGGCCAGGCGGACCAGGGTTGCCACCGGCATCCGGCAAAATGGCCTGGTCGAAATATTGGGCGGCGTGAAGTCCGGCCAGACCGTCGTCACGGATGGCGTCGTCAAGCTGACCGACGGCGTGCCGGTACGCCTGCCGGGCGACAAGCCCAAGGCGGAGAGCGCCAGCGCCGACCGGGCCGCCGGTTAGATGCAACTGTCCGACCTGTCCGTCCGCCGACCGGTCTTCGCGGCCGTCATTGCCGTGCTGCTCTGCATCGTCGGCATCGTCGGCTATATAAGTCTGTCGGTGCGCGAATATCCCGACACCGATCCGCCGATCGTTTCGGTCGAAACCGGCTACACCGGCGCGGCCGCGTCGGTCGTCGAAACCCGGATCACCCAGTTGATCGAGGATAGCGTGGCGGGTGTTCAGGGCATCCGGAACATCGCTTCCACCTCGCGGGACGGCATTTCGTCCATCAGCATCGAGTTCGACCCGTCGCGCGACATCGATTCCGCCGCCAATGACGTGCGCGACCGCGTGGGCGCCGTGGTGGAGGACCTGCCGGAGGACGCGCTGGCGCCGGAAATCCGCAAGGTCGATGCTGATGCGCGGGCGATCCTGTTCATCGTCTTCACCAAGCCCGGATGGACGCCGACGCAGATCGCCGACTATCTCGACCGCAATGTGATCGACCGCTTCTCCGCGATCGACGGTGTGGCGCGCGTCAACGGCGGGGGGGATGAACGGCCCTCCACCCGCATCTGGCTGAACGCGGAGAAACTGGCCGCCTTCGGCATCACGCCGGCCGATGTCGAAACGGCCCTGCGCGCGCAGAATGTCGAACTTCCCGCCGGGCGCTTCGAATCGAAGGACCAGAATCAGACGCTGCGGGTCGAACGCGCCTTTTCGACGCCCGAACAATTCGCGGCGCTTGTCGTCGGGCGCGGCGCGGACGGCTATCAGGTGAAGCTGGGCGATGTCGCGCGGATCGAGCAGGGCGCGGAAAATCCATACACCTTCTTCCGTTCCAACGCCGCCACGGGTGTAGGCGTCGGCATCGTCCGTCAGTCGGGCGCCAACACGCTGGATGTCGCGGGAAAGGCCAAGGCACTGATCGAGGAACTGCGTCCCACACTCCCGGCGGGGATGAAGGTCACCATCGGATCGGACGAATCGCTGTTCATCAGCCGCGCCATCGACAATGTCTATGACACGCTGGCCGAAGCGGCCCTGCTGGTGGTTCTGGTCATCTTCCTCTTCCTTGGATCGATACGGGCGACGATCATTCCGTCGATCACCGTGCCGATCTGTCTGCTGGCGACCTGCGCGGTCATGTGGCTGCTGGGCCTGTCGATCAACCTGCTGACGCTGCTGGCCTTCGTGCTGGCGATCGGGCTGGTGGTGGACGATGCCATCGTCGTGCTGGAAAATGTCTATCACCGCATCGAGCGGGGGGAGGACCCGCTGCCCGCCGCTTATCTAGGCACGCGGCAGGTGGGCTTTGCGATCATCTCGACCACCCTCGTGGTCTGCGCGGTGTTCGTGCCGGTGATGTTCCTCGCCGGGCAGACGGGGCTGCTGTTTCGCGAACTGGCCATCGCGATGATCGCCGCCATCGCCTTTTCGGGGTTCATTTCCCTGAGCCTTGCGCCGATGCTCTGTTCGAAACTGCTGCGTCATTCGGACCGGTCCCGCCTGTCGCGCTGGGTCGACGACCGGTTCCAGCGGCTGGAGGCGGCCTATTCCCGCCTGCTCGACCGCGTGCTGAAACGACCCGCCATTTCCCTCATCGCGGTGGGCCTGTTCCTTGCCGGCGCGGGCGCGCTGTTCGTGACGCTGCCGACCGAACTTGCCCCGGCGGAGGATACCGGCGTGGTTGACGGTCAGGTGACGGCGCCCGAAGGCACCGGCTTTGACCGGATGAAGGCCTATATGCAGAAGATCGAGGCCGATCTTGCGCCTCTGCGCGACGATGGTTCGCTTCAGGTGCTGAATATTCGCGCGCCCGCCGGTTTCAGTGCCAGCGATGATTTCAACGGCGGCAATATCATCGCTTTCCTGCGTCCCTGGGAAGACCGCACCATCACCACGGTGCAAGTGGCCGACACGATCAACAGGATCATCGCCAACCAGCCGGGCGTGCGCGGCAATGTCGCGCCGCGTTCGGGGCTGGGCCGGGGACGCGGCCTGCCGGTCAATCTGGTGCTGGCCGGGTCGACCTATGAGGGGCTGGTCGCCGCGCGTGACCGCATCATGGCCGCCGCCGCGACCAATCCGGGCCTCATCAATCTCGATTCCGATTATAAGGAAACAAAGCCCCAGATGCGGATCGAGGTGGATCAGCAGCGAGCGGGCGACCTTGGCATATCGGCCAATGACATCAGCCAGGCCTTGCAGACCCTGCTCGGTTCCCGTCGCGTCACCACCTATGTCGACCGGGGCGAGGAATATCGCGTGCTGGTGCAGGCGGAAAAGGAAGGGCGCCAGACCCGGGCGGACCTCGAACGCATCAACGTCCGCACGCGCACGGGCGCGCTGGTGCCGCTGTCCGCCGTCGTCACGGTCCGCGAAGTCGCCGGCCCGCGCCAACTCAACCGCTACAATAAATTGCGGGCGATTACCCTGACGGCGGCGCTGGCACCGGGCTACTCACTGGGCGAGGCGCTGAATTTCCTGGAAGATCAGGCGCGCCAATCGC
The DNA here is from genome assembly GCF_032153725.1 of Sphingobium sp. Taxonomy (GTDB): domain Bacteria; phylum Pseudomonadota; class Alphaproteobacteria; order Sphingomonadales; family Sphingomonadaceae; genus Sphingobium. Next base: position 8,262 of record NZ_JALDYQ010000088.1, read on the forward strand.
CCGAGGTCCTGGCGATCGGCTATCGCGGCGAAAGCCAGTCCCTGCGCGAGACGGGGGGATCGATCTGGCTGGTCTTCGGCCTTACCATATTGATCGTCTATCTGCTGCTGGCTGCTCAGTTCGAAAGCTTCATCCACCCCGGCGTCATCATTGCCACTGTCCCTCTGGCCGTGGCGGGCGGCGTGATCGGTCTGGCGCTGACGGGCGGGTCGGTGAACCTCTACAGCCAGATCGGCATCGTGATGCTGGTGGGGCTGGCGGCCAAGAATGGCATTTTGATCGTCGAATTCGCCAACCAGTTGCGCGACGAGGGGCTGGAGATCGCGCAAGCCATACGCCAGGCCGCCACCCGCCGCCTGCGCCCGATTCTGATGACGTCGATCGCCACGGTGATCGGCGCCCTGCCGCTGGTCATTCGTGGCGGGGAGGGGGCGGCGGCGCGCGATTCGATCGGCGTGGTGGTGGTGTCCGGCGTGAGCCTGGCAACGCTGATCACGCTGTTCTTGATCCCGATCTTCTATTCACGGGTTGCAGGACGAACCGTTTCACCGCAAACCGTCAGTCGGCGGCTTGACTCGGCCTTGAAGGATTCGTCCGAAGCCGCCGAGTAAAAGGTGGAGTTGCGTTACCGATGAACGAGATTGCGTCTCCGGGTCAATTACGTCTCGCCTACGCGCGCTGGGCGCTGGTTACTGTTCCAGCTATTGTTTTCCTTGGCTTTCTTTCCGGCAAGCTGGCCAATAGTGGCTATGGCAATCGCTGGTTCGCGGCGCTTGCCAAGCCGGAGCTGATCCTGCCCGGTTGGGCCTTTGGCGTTGCGTGGACGATCCTCTATATCCTGATGGCGCTGGCCTTTGCGATCGTCCTCCATGCGCGCGGGGCGCGGGGCCGGGGGATCGCCATTGCCGCCTTCCTTGTCCAGTTGGTACTGAATTTTGGCTGGTCACCGCTCTTCTTCCGCTTCCATCAGGTCGGCCAGGCGCTGTTCCTGATCATCGCTTTGGCAGCGCTGGTTGCGATCACCACCGCTTTGTTCTGGCGCGTTCGCCGGGCAGCGGGGCTTTTGTTGCTGCCCTATCTGTGCTGGCTGGCCTTCGCCTCCTACCTCAACTATGAGATCGGCCGCCTCAATCCGGACGCGGAAAGCCTTGGCAAACCTGCGTTCCAGACCCAGATATGATTTTTGGCGCCCGGCAAAAGGGCGCTGCATGGAAGGACAAAGCATCATGCAGAGCGAAAACCGCTTTTTCGACGACCTTGCCAAGCTGGTGAACGGCGCCGCCGGCACGGTCGCGGGCATGAGCCGCGAGTTCGAAACCAATGCCCGCGAAAAGGCCAAGCAGTGGATCGGCGGCATGGATTTCGTCAGCCGCGACGAGTTTGATGCGCTGAAGGCGCTCGCCGCCGCCGCCCGTGAAGAGGTGGAATTGCTGAAGGCCCGCCTCGACGCGCTGGAGGGCAAGGCGCCCGAACCCGTCAGGAAGACGGTCCGCGCGAAGCCCAGGGACGCGGAATAAGCGTCGCGATTCGGGGCAGGGACCAGGTTGTCCACGCATTTTACGAGCCATCGGCTTTCCACCGGGCTCGAAAATGCTCTAAGGCGCGCAGATGATGGACAGCGACGAATTTGAAAATGGCGGTCAGGAAGCCGCGCCGATCGACATGTTGGCTGCCTATTTCGAGGCGCATGGCTGGAGCTACGATCAGGTGGGCGAGGATGAAATCGTCGCCAGCACCCAGGGGTCGTGGGCGCAATATGAGCTGCGCGGCATCTGGCGGGACGAGGATCAGGTACTTCAGATGCTTGCCTTGCCCGACATCAGGGTGAATGACGACAAGCGCCCGGCCATCTACGAAACGCTGGGACTGATCAACGAGCAACTCTGGCTCGGCCATTTCGAGCTGTGGTCGTCCAGCGGCATCGTCCTCTTCCGGCATGGCGCGTTGCTGGGTGCGGGTGGGACGCTGACGCTCGATCAGGCGCAGATCCTGGTCGAAACCGCCATCGATGAATGCGAGCGCTTCTACCCGGTATTCCAGTTCGTGCTCTGGGGCGGCAAGTCTCCGACCGAAGCCATTTCCGCCAGCCTGATCGAAACGCGCGGCGAAGCCTGATTCATGACTGATATCTGGCCCGATCACCTGTTCCTCGTCGGCTGCGGCAATATGGCGGGGCAGATGCTGGCCCGCTGGCTCGCCTGCGGCCTTGATCCCGAGCGCGTGATCGTACTGCGGCCGAGTGGCAGGCCGGTGGCCGATGGGGTGAGGGTGGTCACGGATTATCCCGCTGCCCTGCCCGCCGGGACGACCGTGCTGCTTGGCATGAAGCCCTATCAGTTGGCTGATGTTGCTGCTTCGCTCGCGCCGCTCTGTGCGGCCGATATCCGCATCCTTTCGATTCTGGCCGGAACGCCATGGGCCGAGTTGCGCGCTGCCTTCCCGATGGTGGGCGAGATCGTCCGCGCCATGCCCAACCTTCCCGTCGGGATAGGAGAGGGCGTGACCGCGCTGCACGCCGACGCATCCGTCCCGACATCGTCGCGCGCTACCGTGGAGGCTTTCATCGCGCCGCTTGGCCTCGCCGAATGGATCGAGGATGAAGGGCTGTTCAACGAAGTCACCGCGCTTTCCGGCTGCGGTCCGGCGTTCCTGTTCCGCTTCATCGATGCCTTCGCCCGTGCCGGCGAAGCGGTGGGCTTGCCTGCCGATCAGGCCGCCCGCATGGCGCTTGCGACGGTGCGGGGTTCGGCCAGCATGGCGGCCAATGCCAGTGACAGCCCGGCTATCCTGGCCGACCGTGTCGCCAGTCCGGGCGGCATGACGCGGCAGGGCCTCAATGTGCTGGATGCGGATGACCGGCTGCTGAGGCTGCTCACCGATACGCTGGTCGCGGCCCGCGATCGGGGCGAGGAAATGGCGAAGGGCAGATAGGCGAGCGGTTCACCCGCGCAAATGTTCCAGAGGGCGCTGCGTTAAATCAGACGCGGGACGCGCGCGCTGGTTTTTTGTTTGCGCATCGTTCCAGGCGCAAAACCGGTTCCCACTTTTGCGCGCGATGCTCTAGGGACGGCCATCGCCCTTTTTGGAGTCCTGCCATGTTACCCGCCGAAACGCCGATCCTTCTGCTCACCACCGGCGGGACCATCGACAAGATCTATTTCGATGCGCTGTCCGACTATCAGGTCGGTGAAACGGTGATGGCGAAGTTGCTCGACATCGCTCGGGTCAAGCGACCCTTCCGCATTGAGGAAGTCGTGCGCAAGGACAGTCTGGAACTGGACGATGCCGACCGCGCGCTGATCCGCGACAGCGTTGCAGCCGCGCCGGAAAGCCATGTCATCATCACCCACGGCACCGATACGATGACGGAAACGGCCAGGGTACTGGCCGCCATTCCCGGCAAGACGATCGTGCTGGTCGGGGCATTGGCCCCGGCACGTTTTGGCGAAAGCGATGCCAGCTTCAATCTCGGCATGGCGTTCGCGACCGTGCAGGTCGCTGATCCAGGGGTTTATATCACGATGAGCGGGTCCGTCTTTCGCGCCGACAAGGTTGGGAAGGACCGTGCCAGGGGCGCCTTCGTTCCGATCGAAGAATGACCGCTCGGGCGCGTCAAGGCGTGGCGGCGTTGGCCGCTGCCACGGGAAGCGCGCCACCATCGGGCGTTTGCGCCTTGGGCACGAAGACGTGCAGGCTATCCAGCGTCTTTTCCGAAATCGCCTGATATTGTTCGCTCAGCATTTCGGGATAGACGAAGCTCGCGGTGACGATCGAGCCGTCGGGCTGCTTGATCAGGCGCAGCGCGACATTATTGCCTTCGCCGTCATTGGCCGTGCCGCGATATTCATTGTCGCCGATGAAATCCCCGCTGACCCCTTCGGAGCCCTGATTCACCGTTTCGACAATCTGTTGCAGCGTCTGGCCGCCGTCCTTTTTCTGCCAGAAGATGCGGACATCCGCGCCCGCGCCGGGGTCCTGATAGACCACGCCATCGGCGTTGCTGGAGGATGCGTCCTTTACCCAGCCTTCGGGGAAGGTAATCGAAAAGCCCCGTTCGACATTCACATAATTGCGCGATGCCGGGGTGTCGGCCTTGGCACTGGCCATCGCCTTGGCCGCGGCGGCATTGGCGGCGGCGGCCAGTTCATCCTGGCTCGGCAGGTCCTCCACCGGTTCCGCACGGCCGCAGGCGACCAGCAGCAACAGGGGCATGGCGGCGGCAAGGGAAGCGTTCTTCATGCCCTCTCCCAAAGCATAGCCGCCGCGACATTTCAACGCCCCGGTCGAAGGTTGCACGACAGGGCGACGTTATGCCGCGCTGTCGATCCCCAGTTCAGCGAGCTTGCGATAGAGCGTCGATCGACCGATGCCGAGGCGTCGGGCCACTTCGGTCATGCGCCCGCGATAATGGCCGATGGCAAGGCGGATCACGTCCGCCTCGATCTCGGCGAGCTGGCGGACATGGCCGTCGCCTTCGAACAGGGTGATGCCGGCGGCTTCGCGATGCGGCTGGGGCACCGCGCGCAGCCGGCCGTGGGATGCGTCGCCATGGATGCGGCCGTGGATATGGGCGGTGATCTGCGGGAAATCCTGTGGCGTCAGAGCATCGCCCTCGCACAGCACGGCGGCCCGGAACAGGGCATTTTGAAGCTGGCGGACATTGCCCGGCCAGTCATGCTGCATCAGCAGCGCCAGGGCATCGTCGGTCAGGCCCAGGCCCCGCAGCCCCGGCTGGGTGGCGATCCGGGCCAGGAGATGGCGGCAGAGCGCAGGCACGTCGCCCAGCCGCTCGCGCAGTGGCGGGATGGTGAGTTGCACCACATTGAGGCGGTAATAAAGGTCCTCGCGGAAACGCCCAGCCTCGATCTCGTCATGCAGCCGCTTGTTGGTGGCGGCGATGACGCGGACGTCGACATGGATCGGGCGGCGCGCGCCTATGGGCTGGACTTCGCCGTCTTGCAGCACACGCAGCAGCTTCACCTGCGCGTCGAGCGGCATTTCGCTGACTTCATCAAGGAAGATCGTGCCCATGTCGGCGGCGACGAACTTGCCGACCTGCCGGTCGAAGGCGCCGGTGAAGGCCCCGCGCTCATGGCCGAACAGGTCCGATTCGACCAGGTTGGCGGGAATCGCCCCGCAATTGACCGTTACCATGGCCTGTTTATGCCGGGGCGAGGCAGCATGGATCGCGCGGGCGATCACATCCTTGCCGACGCCGCTTTCGCCTTCGATCAGCACGGGTACGCGGGCGCGGGCGGCCTTGGCTGCGATGGCAAGCGCGGCGCGGAACTGGGGCGCGGCGCCGACCACATCCTCGAAGGAGAGGGCGGCGGAGATTTTCTCGGTGAGCGGGCGCAACTCGCCCTTGCCATGTTCGCCGTTCAGCGTCGCGTTCAAGGCTGCCAGCAGCCGTTCGGGCGCGATGGGCTTGGCGAGATAGTCGGTGGCGCCCGCGCGCATCGCTTCCACCGCCACGGCGACATTATTGTGCGCGGTGAGGATCAGGATGGGCAGCGCGGGGCGGCGCGCGCGCAATTCGCGGATCAGGCCGGCCGGTTCAAGATTCGGACTCCACTGGTCGAGCACCACCGCATCGAGCCGCATGCCGTCCTGCGTGCCCAGCATCGCAATCGCGGTATCGCCGTCATTGGCGAAGATGGTGCGCCATCCCGCGCGGGCGGCCAGAGCGGACACCAGCCTGCGCTGCGCCGGCTCGTCATCGATCAACATCAGCATCGGAACGCCGTCGCGCGCCATCTTATCCCTCATCTGCGAACTTGCGCCCGAAGGTAGAGAAGAGGGGTAAAGACCGCCTTAACCGGAAAGATTTTCTTGTTCGTTCGGTGCTTGAGGGGGGGAGGGCTTGACGATAAGAGGATGCCGGCAAAACAGGTACGAGAGGGACCGAGCATGGCTTCGGAAGGGAATATGAAGAGCGCAACCCAGACTTATGCGAGTTTCGTGTCGCTCATGAAATGGGGCACGATCGCCAGCGCCGTTGTCGCTGCCCTGGTCGTGGTGTTGATCGCCCACTGAGGCGAGCGACGGCAGGGGGATGTCCATGAAGATTGCGATCGTGAAGGAGCTTGCCGAGGGCGAGCGCCGCGTTTCCGGTACGCCGGAAACCGTCAAGAAGTTCAAGGCGCTGGGCGCTGAAATCGCGGTGGAAGCGGGCGCTGGCCTGACTGCCGCGATTGCCGATGCGGACTATGCCGCCATGGGTGCGACCGTGGCCGACCGTGCCGCGACCGTGGCCGGAGCCGACATCATATTGGGCGTGCAGGGCCCGGACCCGGCGAGCATCGCGGGCGCCAGGCCCGGCGCGTGGATCGTCGCGGGCCTCAACCCCTTTGTTGAGCGTATGCGGGTCGATGCCTATGCGGCGGCCGGATTCGAAGCGCTGGCGATGGAGTTCATGCCGCGCATCACCCGTGCGCAGTCGATGGATATCCTGTCGTCTCAGTCCAACCTTTCCGGCTACAAGGCCGTGCTGGACGCGGCGGCTGAATATGGCCGGTCCTTCCCGATGATGATGACGGCGGCGGGCACGCTTTCCCCGGCCAAGGCCTTCATCATGGGCGTGGGGGTCGCGGGGCTACAGGCGATCGCCACTGCCAAGCGCCTCGGCGCTCAGGTGTCGGCGACCGACGTGCGTTCGGCGACGAAGGAACAGATCGAAAGTCTGGGCGCCAAGGCGATCTTCGTCGAAACCGTCGCCGGCATCGAGGGCGAGGGCAAGGGCGGCTATGCCACCGAGATGTCCGAAGACTATCAGAAGGCACAGGCCGAGCTGGTGTCGGGTCATATTGCCAAGCAGGACATCGTCATCACCACCGCGTTGATCCCCGGCCGCGCCGCGCCGCGCCTGATTTCCGACGCGCAGATCGCGACGATGAAGCCGGGCAGCGTGATCGTCGATCTTGCGGTCGAGCAGGGCGGGAATGTCGAGGGAGCGGTGCTGGGCGAGGTGGTCGAGCGCCATGGCGTCAAGATCGTCGGGCACAAGAATGTGCCGTCGCGTCTGGCGGCCGATGCATCCGCGCTGTTCGCGCGCAACCTCTATAATTTCCTCTCCGCCTTCTGGAACAAGGACCAGAACGCGCCGGTGCTGGACGAGGAAATCGGCAATGCCATCCGCGTGACGCAGGGCGGCAAGGTCGTGAATGAACGGCTGCTCTGAGACTGGATGCCCTGTCCCGCCTGACGGGGCTTGACCGGGCGCGACTTCATGCAATGAGGGGGAACAGATGACCCTGTTCCCCCTCATTTCCTTTTTGGGCGCATGCGCCTTCGGGCTGGCCGTCGGATGGCGGGCGCGACCGGATGACGGCTGGGCTTTGGTGGCGATCCTCCAATTGCTGTCTTCCGCCATTTTGATCGGCGCGCTCATCGTCTCGGCGGAAGCAGGCAGCGCTGCGGCGCGGGTTCTGGGATTGCTGGCCGTGGTGGCCGGAAGCGCGGGGCTTTGCGGGGGCTTCGTGGCCGCTCGACGGCTGGAAGCGCCGGGCCCGTGATGGAAGGGACGAGTTCGACGATCGTTGCAGGCTGGTCGATGGCCGCACTGCTATTCGGACTTGCCCTGCACGCTGCGGTTGGAGGTGGCGTGCGGCGAGGCGCGAATCTGATGATGGCGGGGATGATGGTTGCCGGGGCGGTGACGCTCTATAGCCATGATGTCATGGCCATGCCGCAAATCTGCGCGGCGCTGATCACGGGTGGCGCGGTGGGTCTGCTGTTGGGACGGGGCGTGCCGCGATCCGCTCTTCCGGCGCTGTTGACCGGGCTGGTTGGGCAGGCGGGGCTTGCGGCCGTGTTCATCGGCTTGGCGGCCTGGCGGAACCCTCATGTTTTCGGCGTGCTGGACGATGTGACGGATCGACCGCTTGTCGGCGCCATGGTGGCCATCGGGGCGACCGTGACGTTCGGCGCGATGGCCTGTGCGGGCGCGGCGACGACGCTGCGGCGCGGGGGCAGGCAACGGAAGAGGAAAGGGCGTTTCGCGGCAGCCATGCTGCTGGCGACGGGCGGGACCCTCGGAGCCTTTGTCGCGAATCCGGCGACCGGTTTGCTTCTGGCTTGCGTCGGGATTGCGCTGCTTGCTGGACGCGGACTCGCGCAGCGGGCCCTGGACTACGGAATGGGCCCCGCCGTGGCGCTGATCGGGGGCCTTGCCGGCTGGGCCATTGCAGGGACCGCTTTCCTTATGGGAAACATGGCGATGGCCGTCGCGGGGGGCTTTGCAGGCTCCGCCGGCAGCATGTTCGCGATTCGTCTTTGCGGCGGCGCGGGCAGGAAGGGGCTTGCCGATGTGGAACGCCGTCCCTAACGATTTGCGGGAAGGGGCAGGCCTTTCCGGCTCTGTCGGCGCATTGGGGTTAGCGGATTCATGAAGAAGCTCGGTCTGATAGGCGGTCTTAGCTGGACGTCGACGGCGCGCTATTATCAGATCATCAACCAGGCCGTGTATCGCGCCCGGGGCGGCCAGCACAGCGCGCCGCTGCTGATCGAGAGCCTTGATTTCGCGGATATCGGCCGGTCCACAACGAACGAAGAATGGGCGCATGCGGCGCAAGTGCTCACCGGTTCGGCCCGGCGGCTGGAGCAGGCTGGTGCGGCCGCGCTGCTGATCTGCGCCAACTCCATGCACCGCGTTTATGACGAAGTGCAGGCGGGCGTCGATATCCCGATCATCAACATTGCCGAGGCGGTTGGGCGCAAGATGCAGGCCGATGGCATTGAAAAGGCTGCGTTGATCGGCACGCGTAATGTGATGACCGAGAAATTCTATCGCCAGCGGCTGGTCGCGCACGGCATTTCGCTGTTGCCGCCCGACATGGAACTGGCCGAGCGGATTGACCGGATCGTCTATGACGAACTGACCATCGGCAAGGTCAGCCGCGAGTCCGAGCGCTATATGAAGTCCGAACTGACCGATATCGCCAAGGAACATGTGCAGGCTGCGATTCTGGCCTGCACGGAGCTGGAGATGATCGTCGACGTGAAGGCGAATGTGCTGCCGATCTATGACGGCACCAGCATCCACGCCCGGGCGGGAGTGGATGTGATTTTGGGGGAATAGGGCTGGACCGATCATTTCCGGATATTGTCCGGGCTGCGCCGCCGTTCGGGTGACAAAGGTGACACGATAGAGGTGCGGAAAAGCGCCATTTCGTGCGGAATGTCCTATTGCGGTTTACGGTTCAAAGAGCCCGTTCGGATTTAGCCGGCGGGAGGGCTGTAGGACAGGGAAAAAAATGGCGCGTCGGGTTTCGACCAATTGTAGCCGTTAAGCGCGCTGTGTTCCTGCGAAGGCAGGAACCCAGTCCCGCCCT
>NZ_JALDYQ010000145.1:0-3708 GCF_032153725.1 Sphingobium sp.
TGCCGCCATAGAGGTGGTTCAGGAACATTTCCTTGGTCAGCGTCGTGCCCTTGCGGAGCGATAGCAGCTCCAGCATCGCATATTCCTTGCCGGTCAGGTGGACGCGGTTGCCGTCCACTTCCACGGTTTTCGCATCCAGGTTCACCGCCAGCTTGCCAGTGCGGATGACCGACTGCGAATGCCCTTTCGAACGGCGCACCACGGCATGGATGCGGGCGATCAGCTCTTCGCGATGGAAGGGCTTCGTCACGTAATCGTCGGCGCCGAAGCCGAAGGAGCGGACCTTGCTGTCCATCTCCGCAATGCCCGACAGGATCAGCACCGGCGTCTGCACCTTGGCCGCCCGTAGCTTCTTCAGCACGTCATAGCCGTGCATGTCCGGCAGGTTCAGGTCCAGGCAGATGATATCGTAGTCATACAACTTGCCGAGATCCAGGCCCTCTTCGCCAAGGTCGGTCGTGTAGACGTTGAACCCCTCGGTCGTGAGCATCAGCTCGATCGCCTTGGCGGTGGTCGGTTCGTCTTCGATTAGCAGCACGCGCATGTGAAGCCCCTTTGCGTAGCAGGTCCGTTCACCCCCAGAGAACGACGTCCGCTCCAATTCATTAACCAAAAAACTTCTGAAGGACAAAGGTTAATTTTTCGCTAACCGGCAGGAATCCACGAGTCGCGCGATTTTGAATCAGTTTCGTACGTTTTGAAGTCGAAATGATTCAGATGGAGTCAATATGGATTCGGCTCTGAAACGACTGGTCAGCACCCATGATGGCGGGCAAGGAAATCGAGCAGCGCATCGACCCGCGCCGGCCGCAGCCGCGACGGCGGCGTCACCAGATGGATGCCGAAGGGCGGCGGGCGCCAGTCGATCAGAATCTCCTCCAGTTCGCCCGTTGCCAGCGCGTCGCCGATGATGAAGTCGGGCAGCCGCGCGATCCCGACGCCCATGCGCAGCGCGGGCAGCATCGCCTCCCCGCTATTCACGGTGATGCGGGCGCGGACCTGCACCACGACATTCTGCTGCCCCGGTCCGGAGAAGCGCCACACATCGGGCGTCTGGACGTTCGAATAGCAGAGGCAATCATGCCCGCCGAGGTCGGAGGGATGCGCGGGGCGCCCTCGTTCCGCCAGATAGCCGGGCGAGGCGACGAGGTGCATGTTGACATCTGCCAGCCGGCGGGCGCGGAGCGAGCTGTCGGGCATGTCGGCGATGCGGATGGTGGCATCCAGCCCCATTTCGACCAGGTCGATGCGGGCATCCGACAGGTGCAGATCGATATCCACCTGTGGATGCTCCTTGGTGAACTCCGCGATCAGCGGCGCAATGCGGAGCAGGCCGAAGGTCATTGGCGCGCCGAGGCGAACCGTGCCTGAAAGTTCCGCCGTTTCGTCCCGCGCCGCCTCCTCCGCCGCCTGGCCTTCAGCCAGGATGCGCGCGGCATGATCCGCCAGCCTGCTGCCGCTTTCGGTCAGCGCCAGGCGGCGGCTGGTGCGGCTGAACAGGCTGGTGTCGAGATGCTGTTCGAGCCGGGTCACGGCCTTGGACACGGTGGCCTTTGAAACGCTCAGTGCCTTGGCTGCGTCGGTGAAGCTGCGATGCTCGACGACGGCGGCGAACATCGCCCATGCCTCGAAATCCGGAAGACGCATAAGGAAACAATCCGTTTCAATGCTGCTTATTCAAGAAACGACCCTGATAGCTAGATTGGCGGAAAGCAAGCCGGAAGCTCTGGCAAAATACATCCGAAAGGCAGGCCTATGAGCACGACAGTCGGGAGCCGCATCGAGCGCCGCCCCTTCGCCTCGCTTGGGGCTGCCGACCATGGCTGGCTGAACGCGCGGCATCATTTTTCCTTCGCGGACTATCTTGATCCCGCCCGCATGAACTGGGGCGCGATCAGGGTGTGGAACGATGATGAAATAGGCCCGCATTCCGGCTTTCCGCCGCATCCGCATGCGGACATGGAAATCATCACCTATGTTCGCAAGGGCGCGATCACCCATCAGGACAGTCTGGGCAACAGGGGACGGACCGAGGCCGGCGACGTCCAGGTGATGAGTGCTGGCACCGGCATCCGCCACGCGGAATATAATCTGGAGGATGAGACGACGACGCTCTTCCAGATCTGGGTCATGCCGCGCAGCCGGGGCGGCCAGCCAAGCTGGGGCGCCAGGCCTTTTCCCAAGGGCGACAGGTCCGGCAGGCTGGTGGTGCTGGCCAGCGGCCATGATGACGACAGGGAAGCGCTGCGCATCCGCGCCGACGCCGTCCTGCTGGGCGGCACTGTCAGGGCGGGCGAGAGTGTGACCTATGACAGCGTCGAAGGGCGTCACCTCTATCTGGTCCCGACGACGGGGCGGGTCGAGATCGACGGTCAGATTTTCGAGGCGCGGGATGGCGCCGCGATCATCGGCGGCGCGCCCATCACCATCAGGGCCATCGAGGACGCCGAAATCGTTCTGGTGGACAGCGAATAGGGGGGGCTCCTTCAAGCGGGCGGCTTATTTTTTGGAAACCTTTTTACGATCAATGCGTTAACGCCATTGGAGACGCTCATGGCCAAGGTTCTGGTCCTCTATTATTCATCTTACGGCCACATCGAGACGATGGCGAAGGCCGTGGCGGCAGGTGCCGCCGCCGCAGGCGCGCAGGTCGATATCAAGCGGGTGCCGGAAACCGCGCCGCTGGAAGTGGCGCAGGCGGCTCATTTCAAGCTGGATCAGGAAGCACAGGTCGCGACCGTCGCGGAACTGGCCGATTATGACGCGATCATCATTGGCACCGGCACCCGCTTTGGCCGCATGTCTAGCCAGATGGCAGCTTTCCTTGATCAAGCGGGTGGCCTTTGGGTGCGTGGCGCGCTGAACGGGAAGGTGGGCGGCGCCTTCACCTCGACCGCCAGCCAGCATGGCGGCCAGGAAACCACGCTTTTCTCGATCATCGCCAACCTGCTGCATTTCGGCATGGTGATCGTGGGCCTCGACTATGGGTTCACCGCGCAGATGGGGGTCGACAAGGTGCGCGGCGGTTCGCCCTATGGCGCGACCACGATCGCGGACAGTGACGGCAGCCGACAGCCGGGCGAGGAAGAATTGGAAGGTGCGCGCTATCAGGGTCGCCGGATCGCGGAAACGGCACTGAAGCTGCACGGGTGAAGGGTTGCTGCGTCGTCTGTTTTTTGTCTGACGCGATTGGAAAATCGCTTTAGGCGGCGCAGTTGTTGAGCCTTGGGTCGCAAAGGCGTCAACGCAAGTGGGGAGCCGGCGCATCGGACTGCGCGTCGGCTCCCCTTTTTTCGTAATGGGGAACCGCCGGAGGAAACTGGGGGTCAGAGGAAGATGCGGCGCGTGAAGGATAAGGAACGGAGGAGATAATAGGCGGCGAGCGGCAGGATCAGCGCCTGCGTCAGCAACCACGGCTTGCCGAGATAAGGCGAGAGATAGTGGATCACCGCGACATGCAGATACATGATGACCAGTGACGCCCGCCCGATCATGGCGAGCGGCGCGGCGAGCGGCGCGATCCGGGCGGACAGGCGAAACAGCAGCAGCGACGTCGCGATGCCCGATGCGATCGAGAACAGGGGCCAGCCATAGTCGGCCGCCTTCATGTTCAACGTCGGCACCCATCCGAAAAGGCCCGTCAGCGCCAGCAAGCCCAGCGGCACGATCCACAGATTGCGCCAGTGCAACCGGGGCCAGAGCGCTCCG
>NZ_JALDYQ010000089.1:0-17393 GCF_032153725.1 Sphingobium sp.
CAGGGCGCAACCGGCGAGTGGGAGGTCGTGATCGGCCTGGAAGTCCATGCGCAGGTGACGAGCCAGGCGAAGCTCTTTTCCGGCGCTGCCACGGCTTTCGGCGCGGAGCCGAATACGCAGGTTAGCCTGGTCGACGCGGCCATGCCTGGCATGCTGCCCGTGCCGAACCGCGAGTGCATCCGTCAGGCGGTGCGCACCGGCATGGCGATCAAGGCGCAGATCAACAAATGGTCGCGTTTTGACCGGAAAAACTACTTCTACGCCGATCTGCCGCAGGGCTATCAGATCAGCCAGCTCTACCACCCGCTGGTGGGCGAGGGCGCAATCGAGATCAGCCTGGACGACAAGAATCCGGACGCGCAGGTCAAGACAATCGGCATCGAGCGCATCCATGTCGAGCAGGATGCGGGCAAGCTGATGCACGATCAGCATCCGACGCGCTCCTATGTCGACCTTAACCGTTCAGGCGTGGCGCTGATGGAGATCGTCAGCCGCCCGGACATGCGTTCGCCCGCAGAGGCAGGAGCCTATCTGTCGAAGCTGCGGACGATCCTGCGCTATGTCGGCTCCTGCGACGGCAATATGGATCAGGGTTCCATGCGCGCCGACGTCAATGTGTCGGTTCGCAAGCCGGGCGAAGAGTTCGGCACCCGTACCGAGACGAAGAACGTCAATTCGGTCCGCTTCGTCATGGCCGTGGTCGAATATGAGGCCAGCCGTCAGGTAGATGTGCTGGAGGCTGGCGGCAAGGTGGTGCAGGAAACGCGCCTCTACGACCCGGACAGGAACGAAACGCGGTCGATGCGGTCGAAGGAAGATGCGCACGACTATCGCTATTTCCCCGATCCCGATCTGCTGCCGCTGGAACTGGACGATGCGTTTCTGGAGGAATGCCGTCAGTCGCTGCCCGAACTGCCGGACGCCAAGCGTCAGCGTTATGAGCAAGGGCTGGGGCTGTCGGCTTACAACGCCGCTACCCTGACCGCTGACGCCGACACGGCGCGCTGGTTCGAGGCGCTGCTGGCCGAGGGCGCGCGCATCCAGAAGAAGAGCGAGGGCGAAGTCGCCAAGGCTGCGGCCAACTGGTTGTTGTCGGAACTTTACGGCGCGCTCAACCGCCTTGGCAAGACGCTGGAGAACAGCCCGGTCGGTCCGGAAGAGGGCGCGGAACTGCTGGCGCTCGTCGCGGACGGCACGATCAGCGGCACCATCGCCAAGCAGGTGTTCGAGATCATGCTCGAAACCGGCGACCGCGCGCCGAAGATCGTCGAGGAAAAGGGGCTGAAGCAAACGTCTGACACCGGCGCCATCGAGGCCGCCGTGGCCAAGGTGCTGGCCGACAATGGCGACAAGGTCGAACAGTATAAGGCGGGCAAGGAGGCGCTGTTCGGCTTCTTCGTCGGCCAGACGATGAAGGCCATGCAGGGCAAGGCCAATCCACAGGTCGTCAACGAACTGATTAGGAAGGCGCTCGCCTGATTGATCCATTATGGAGGATGTCTGCTTCGGCAGGCATCGTCCCGTCTGTACGTGACGCGCTTGCCTCGCTAAGTCCTTGAACATCAGTCGCAATGAGTCGGGGGACTCGGCTGTGTACAGGGGGGGATTTCATGCGTTACGCCTTCGGCTATGCCGTTTTGTGCCTGTTGTTGGGCTGCCTGTCGCCCACCGCCATGGCGCAGGAGAAGTCTGCTGTCCGGCAGGGCTTCGCTCTTGATCCCAATTCGACCAAAATCCTGTTGTTCCGGCCGAAAGTGACGGTTGGCAGTCAGTCGACCGCCGGGATGTTCGAACCCAATGCCGACTGGACTCAGCAGGCGCGCGACAATCTGGATGTGGCGCTGGCGGAGGCGCAGCAGAGCCTGGGCAATGAGATTGTCGGTTCCGTCGACGTCGCAGGACAACAGGCCGAAAGTCTCGCCGAATATCAGTCGCTGTTTGGCATCGTCGCGCAGTCGGTGATCGAATTCCAGTTCTTCCCCGGCAACCGCCTGCCCACCAAGAAGCGTGAGGGTGCGGCATTTGACTGGACGCTGGGCCCCGGCGTGTCCGCGCTCGCTAGCCGTTCGGGCGCGCGTTATGGTCTGTTCATCTTCACCGAGGATCAATTCGGGTCGACCGGGCGCAAGATCTTTCAGGTTTTCGCGGCCATGGGTGGTGTCGGCATCCAGTCGGGCCAGCATAAGGGCTTTGCCGGGCTGGTTGATCTCAACGGCGGCGATCTGCTGTGGTTGAACGCCGATTTGCAGATGGGCGGCGATGTCCGGACCATTGATGGCGCGCGCCGCCGCGTGGCGCAGTTGCTGGAGGACTTCCCCGGCAGCAGCATCAGCCTCGCCGCAGCCCAGTGAGACGCGCCTTGTCGCGGGCGATCCCGCCGCTGGCGCTGGCATTGCCGGTTGCCGCATCCGCTGCCTCTGCGCCAGCCGATCTGCCGCCCTATACCCAGGCCTATCAGCCACAGGGGACGGACGAGCGCGGCCTGTGGATGCTGGCGGATGAGGATGAACGCAACCTGAGGGATTCGAAATTCGTCATCAACGATCCGGCTTTGCAGGCCTATGTCGGCGGCGTTCTGTGCCGCGCGGTGGGCGAGGATCGCTGTCGGGGCGTGCGCATCTATCTGGTCCGGGTGGCGTCTTTCAACGCCAATATGGCGCCCAATGGAACGATGCAGCTGTGGAGCGGGCTTCTCCTGAGGGTGCGGAGCGAGGCTGAACTGGCTGCTGTACTCGGCCATGAATTTGCGCATTTCGAACTACGACACAGCCTTGCGGGTTTCCGCCAACGGCGTTCGGCTACGGATATTGCGGCCTGGGCGTCGTTTCTGGGGCAATATGGTCCGGCCATCCAGCAGACCGCGATCGGCTCCATCTTTCAGTTCAACCGCGAGCAGGAAAAGCAGGCCGATTTATTATCGCTGAAATATGCGATCCAGTCGCCTTATTCAGCGCAAGCCGCGTCGCATATCTGGCAGCGACTGATGGGGGAAGCGGATGCGACCGCGCTGGGCCGCAAGCAGCGCAGCCAGCGCTATGATCGGGTTGCCTTTTTCGCGACCCATCCGACCAATCTCGACCGGGCTACCTATCTATCCACCCTGTCCGCCGATGTCGCGGTGAAGCCGGAGGCGGCGGAAAGCTATTCGACTGCGCTCGCCAAATGGCTGCCGGAATTTCTGTCCGACCAGTTGAAGCTCAATGATTTTGGCGGAACGGAATACCTGCTGGCCTCGCTGGCGGGGGAACATTGGACCGCGCCATTGCTCTTTGCCCGTGCGGAACTTTACCGTCAGCGGGGCAATCCGCGTGACCTGGTGGCAGCGGCGGATTTCTATAGATCGGCCCTTGGCGCTGATCCCGACATGGCGGATGCATGGCGCGGCCTTGGCCTCTGCCTGATGCGCGACCGCCAGCAGGTCGAGGGGACGGTTGCGCTTAAAAACTACATCCGGCTGCGTCCGCAGGCAGCCGATATTTCCATGCTCCATGCGATGATCGGCGAATAGGATTTCCTCATGGCGATACGAATAGCTTCTTTTCTGGTAATAATATGCGCGGCTCTTTCAGCCCAGCCGTTAATAGCTGGCAATGCTTTGATGCCGGCGGGAACGTCGGTTGCCGTTGCCAAATCGACGTTGACCGTCACTCCGGAACGTGAATGGAACCGCCTGTCGGCCCGGCCCGGCCGCAATTCGGAGACATGGACGCTGGACGGGGATGACCTGAACGGCGTCAATTTCTACAGCATCGAAACGGCGCGCGCGCTATTCCGCGAGGTCAGCAAAAGGACCAAGCCGCTGCCGCGTTTCTCCTCGACCATGCTGCTGACGGACATTCCCGCGCTGCTGGAAAATAGCTATCGCATCGCGCTCGGCACCACACTCTTTTCGATGACCAATATCGAACCGGTGCCGTTCCTCGGCGCGAAGGGGGTGCGTTTTTCCTACAGCTTCCGCAAGCAGATGGAGGATGTGTCGCGCAATGGCGAGGCGGTCGGGGCGATCGTCAATGGCAGGCTCTATCTGATGAGCTTCGACGCGCCCGCCATTCTCTATTTCGACCGCGATGTCGCAACATTCCGGCAAATCGTGTCGTCGGCCCGGCTGGAAAGCCTTCCCATGGCCGCCAGACGCTGATCGTAGCAAAAAAGGGGCGCTGCCGAGGGAGGCAACGCCCCTTCCATTTGTTCCATGAGCCCGCGGGAACGGGTTTGTCATGGCTGACTGGCGGGCCGGGAGGGTCTGTGGGGTGAAGCCCGCCAATTCATCGTTAGGACGTCACAGAATGAAGTTTACCGTCGCCCGTAATGACAGGGCGACGTGATTTTGTTGCTGTTCCGCGCCGAATTCTCCGCCCACGCGGAAGCTTTCGGTGCCGCCGGTCAGGCGAGCGCGGCCGGTCCAGCCGCTCGTGCGTTTGTCGGCCACCAGGGTGAAATCCTCCCCGCCGGTGAAATGCGCGGTCGTGCTGCCCAGTGATCCACCGATGATCTGTCGTCGGCCGCCCTCCAACTCGACACGCATCCATCCATCCTCGCGGTTGAGGCTGCCGAAATCATAGCCGACCGTCACATTGCCGCTGGCGGTCAGTTCGTCGCTGGTGCGGCCGTCGACGATCAGGTTGAACGCATCGCCGCCGCCGGTTTCGCTATAGCCGTCTTCCTTCAGGCGATAATAATCGATGCCTGCTGCCGGACGCAGGGTGAAACGATCGAAGCGCATCTCATGGGAAGCACCTGCGGTTGCTGAAATGAGCTTGCCCGTCCAGTTGCCATCCGCGGTGCGGACCACGTCGCCGCTTTCGAAATGGCGGCTGCCATCGAATTTGATATGGGCGGCGGAAATCCGGGCGTAGGTCTGGAGCGGGCCGAAATCGCCACGCCAGTGCGCCGCCAGTTCGAACTGGTCGGTGTCGACGGCATTGTTGGTGCTTCCAGAGGAATCGCTGCCGTGAATATAGGCGAACGACCCGCCGAAAGCGCCCAGGCCCGTGAGATATTCCGCTCCGAAGCTCGCGCCCCAACCGTTGATGTCATAGGAGGCGGTATCGCCGACGCTCTTCGAACTGCCGAACGCCACCTGTTGCAGCCAAAAGCCCAGATGGCCGTCGGACGTGCGATAGATGCCGCCGGGGTCCGACAGGATGCGGGCGGTGGCGCGCGATCCCGCCGTTACCGCTTCGAACGCGCCGCCGGCATGGTCGGGCAGCATCTGTTGCAGATCGGCCTTCAGCGCTTCCCCATCGGTGACCGACAGATAGGCATTGGCCACGGCGCTGTCCTTGTCGAGCGCGTTGAAGATCGCATCATAGGCCCGCGCGGTCGACCCCGTCAGGCCCAGTTCGGACACGGTCTTGGCCTTGATCGACAGGGTAACTTCGCCGGTCGACGCGTTGCTGGCGACACTGCCGTTGAACATATAGGGGATCAGCGTGGTGCTGGAGAGGGCAGGGGTGCCGCTCAGCGATCCGGCGCGGACGATGACATAATCGCCCTCCGAACCGAGGACGCTGGTAAGGGTCGCCTTCACCTGCGAACCACTGGCGAAGGTCGCGGCGCCCGCCACGTCATATAGCGTGTTGGTGCCATTGGCCCCATTGATCGCAACGCCGATCACGGATGTTCCGCTCATTGCCAGTGAAGCCAGCGCGACGGTGCCGTTGTTGGTGGCGTTCAGCGTGCCGCCATTGACGATGACGGCTGTGTTCGCCGCATTGCTGATCGCGCCGCTCAGCGCAGCCGTGTCCGACAGGGTAAGGGTGGTCGCGCCACCCCCGAAATCGACATTGCCGTTCAATTCCGACGTGCCCGTCAGGCTGAGGCTGGAGCCGGCGCCGCCAAGAGCGACGTCGCCGGTCAGAATCGACGATCCGGACAGCGCCAGGCTGTTGCTGCCCGCGCCCAGATCGACATCGCCCGTGATGTTGCCGGCTGAAACGGCCACCACGTCATTGCCCGATCCCAAATGCACATCGCCGGTGATCTTGGGAGCGGTCGCGGTGGATGAGGCAAGCGACTGGGTCAGCGTGATGCCGCTGCTGTTGGCGGTCATGTCGATGGCGATGTTCGCGCCATCCTTCCCGCCCGAGGCCGAAATCGCGCCGCTATTGGTCAGCGTCGACACAGTGCCGGAGGAATCGAGAATGGCGATGGCCGTGCCGTTGACGGTGCTGAGCGCAGTAGCGCCGATGGTGCCGCTATTGATGATGGTGCTGCTGGTGGCGCCTGCATCGATCACCAGCGCGCGGGCCGACGCGCCTGCAAGAGATCCGCCGGTCGCGCCGACAGCGCCGCTGACCTGGATGGTGTCGGCGCTCGTGCCGCTGCCCAGCCGGATGGCGGTTGCGTTGCTGTCATAGGAAACCGCGCCGACGCTGCCTGTAACCAGCAAACCCTTGGCAAGGGAGACATTGCCGCCCAGTCCGCCCATGACCAGACCATTGGCATCGACGCCGTCATAAATGCCATAACCGGCGATCGTGCCCTTGACGATCAGGCCATAGCCCGAGCTTTCGGACGCGACGGCGCCAAGGGTGGTGTCGGTCGTGGCCGATCCGATCCGCACGGCAGGCGCCGAGCCGTAGGCATAGACCGCGGCGGAACCTTCGCTGCTATCGGTCAGGCCGTCGTCATCGACATCGGCGTCGTTGCTGTCCAATGTCGGCGGAATGTCGAAGATGACCCCGCCCGTGACATTGCCCGCGATCGTCACCGCCGATCCACCCTGTAGCAGATCGTCGGCGTCCAGCTTCGACGTGTCGGTCGGACGGGTGGTATAGCGATATCCGGTGCTGGTGACCGTGCCCTGGATCTTGACCGCGCCCGTCACATCGCCCTGCAATGCCACGCCCACGCTGTTGGCGCCCGTCACGGCGGCCGTCCCGCGAATGGTGACATTGCCGGTCACGTCGTTGGCGAGCACGCCATGGCTGTTGTCGCCCACCACGCTGGTCGAGCCGCTGGTGGAAAGATTGCCCACCAGCGGACCGTCGATGCGAATGCCTGCGGACTGATTGCCCTCAATGGTGATGGTGCCACTGCTGTCGATATTGCCCGCGTGCGCCGCGCCCGACTGGACCCATATGCCATTGCGGCCGGTGCCCAAGGCAAAGGCGCCGTCCAGATCGCCGTCACTGTCGCTGTCGGTGGCGGTGTAATCCTCGTCCAGTGTGATGGTGCCGCTGTGCGTGATGTCACCGGTGGTGCCGGCCGCCGCGAAGATGCCGGTCGCGCCATCTGCGCCTGTAATCTTCAGCGTGCCGGCGTTGCCGACCTTGTTGTTGCTGTCCTGCGTGATGGCCGTGCCGCTTGTCAGCGTGATCGATCCGGCGGAGCTGACCGTGACGTCGTCGGCAGAGCCGCCCGCGACGGTGGAGGTCTTGATGGCGGTGGTGGTGGAAGAACCGATGGTGGTTTCCGCCGCCGCATCGGCCGCCGAAAGGGCGACCAGTACGGGAGCGATGGCCGTGCAGGCCAGAAGATTGCGCATGATGTCTCCTCTGCGTGCCGCGCCTTTTCTGATAAGCGCGCATGCGCGGGAGACGGCGTCGAAGCGCCTGTTCCGTCAGATGAAAATAATGCGATGCAGGATCAGAAGGCGAAATCCAGCCCCAGCCGGACGGTGCGCGGGCGCTGCGGCGTGATATAATCGCCGCGCAGGTCGAAGGGCGTGCCCAGCGAGAAGCGGTTGCCGCTGCTGTCCAGCAGGTTGGAAAGCGATAGCGACCATTGCACCGGCCCGCGCGTCAGGCTGGCACTGAGCGCGGTGTCGACATAGTCACCCTGTTCGCGACCCAGGATCGGGCCAACGCCCAGGCGCGACTTGCCGACATAGCGGGCCGATCCGCTGAGGTGGAATTGCATGTCGTCACCCACCGGCGCGCGATAGTCGAAGCCGATGCGTCCGCCCAGATTGGCGACATTGGGTAGGCTCAGCGACTTCCCCTCATAGGACAGCATCTGCACGAACCGGGTCGGGCGGCTCAGACGGCTGTCATTATAGATGATGCTGCCGTCGAGGGTCAGGCGCGGCACGGGACGGACGGCGATGCGGCCTTCGACCGTATAAATCCGTCCGTCACCGATATTCGCGGTGGTCGGAATGCCGATCCGGTCGGTGACGTCTGCCTGAATATCCTTCCACCGGGTATAGGCGACATTGCCGGTCAGCGCGACCGTGTCGACGCCGGGCACGCCCTTGCGGAAGCCCATTTCCAGCGTCGATACCCTGTCATTGCGGAAGCGCTGGATATGCTGATCGTCCACGGCGAGGCCTCCGGGCCGGAAGCCCTGCTGGAAGCGGGCATAGAGCGTGATGCCCGCCAGCCTGTCGGTCAGCAGCGAGAAGGAAGGGAGGAAGATCGTCTCGTTTCGGTTCGCCTGCGCCTCCGCGCGGGCGATGGCGGTCATGGACAGGATGGCGATCGGATCGAGTGCCTTGCCGCTCAACCGGCTGTTGGTGAGGCGACCCCCGATCGTGGCGATCAGGCCCTTGACGGGTTCGAAAGAGGCTTCTCCGAAGAGCGTCGCCTCCCGAATGCGGTTGCGCACGCCGGTCGAGGTCGCCGGCATCCCGCGCCCATACATGGGAACGCCGGGAATGACCTGTGGCTGGACCGGCGCCGTGCCGAAGGAGGTGAGCGACCGCTCGATATCCGACGTGCTCTCCAGATAGGAGGCGCCCAATATCCAGCCCAATCCATTGTCCAGATCTCGGACGATGCGGTTTTCGGTGGAGAAGATGTCGACCGTGTTTCTTTGCCGGAACAGTGCTGCCGGGCCGTCGGGCTGGGTCGCGTCATAGCTTTCCGACAGGATGTTGCGCACGAAGCCGGTCGAGGAGACGAAGCGCAGATCGTCCCATTGCCGCTCGACCCGCAGATTGGCGAGCGCATAGTCGGACGAATAGGGCTGGGCCACGCTGGAGGCGCGTTTCAGCTTGCCTTTCTGCCTGTCGGCATATTGGGCGTCGTCCGCCTTGATCCGCTGATAGACGCCGCTAAGGTCGATGGTCCAGTTCTCGTCCGGCGCGAACCGCAGCGTCGCACGGCCGCCAAAAGTGCGGGTGCGGTTGACGTCATTCTTGCGATATTCGGCGTTGTCATTGTCGATATAACCGCCATCCTGCACGCCATAGCCGACGACGCGCAGCGCGATCTTCTCCGAAACGATCGGCAGGTTGATGGTCGCGGCAAGATCGCCACCCGGATCGCCATGCTGGGTTGCGCTGGCGCCAGCGGAAATCTGCCCGCCTGCCTTCGCCAGATTGGGAGCATTGGGGATCATGCGTATGATGCCGCCCAGCGAACCCGCGCCATAGAGCGTGCCCTGCGGCCCCTCCAGCACCTCCACCCCCTGCATGTCGTAAAGTTTCAGGTCCGGATCGGGCGCGGCATAGTTCAGGCGCATGTCGCCCAGATATTGGCCCGTCGTCGCCTGCGTCGGCCCGGCGACGCCGCTATCGGCAATGGCGCGGATGAACAGCTTGTTGCGGCCCGCGCCCGCATGGGTGGAACTGAGGCTCGCCACGCGGAAGATCAGGCTGGCGGTGCCGCCTGCCGCTTCCCCGGCGGTAAAGGCATTGTCGCCCACTACATCGACCATCCCGGCATAGCGTGGCAGGGGCGTGTCGCGCTTGGAGGCGGTGACGATGATTTCGGCCGGTTCCTGCCCGGTTTGCGGCATGGGGGTGGCGACAGCGATACGGGGCTGATCCCGGACCACGTGCTGCCGCACGATCCGGTAAGTGCTGTCGTCGATCCGCTGGACGCTGGCACCGCGGCCCTTCAGCAACCGCCTGAGGGCGGCTTCCGTCGACATGCGGCCCCGCACGGCAGAGGTGACGATCCCGGCCAGCGACTGATCCGACATGCCGATGCTGGCGCCCGTCTGGCGGCCGAGCGCTATCACCGCCTCGCCCAACCGTCCGGGGGCGATGCTGATCTGCTGTCTTTCCGCCGCTTGCACAGGCGAAGCGGCCGTCATGGCGGCCATCACGAATGGGGCGGTGACGAAAAGGACGTCAGCGTGGCGGGCCATCCCCCTCCTTCAACAGCCATCCGTCGCCCTGCTGGACGGCCTTGAGCCCCATCAGCGGCGCGGTCTGGCCAAAGAAACGTGCCGGATCGCGGTCCAGCCGGATCGTGCCGGTAAAGCGCGTCGCGCCCGCGCCGGGCGTGGCGGTCAACTGCACGCCCAGCGATCGGGCGATGTCGGCGCTGATCTGCGTCACCGGCGCATTGGCGTAGGTCAGGCGACCCTGACGCCAGCTTGCCACCGCGTCGGTCGCGATATCCATGACGCGCAGGCCGCTATCATCCTCGCTGAGTGCGCGACCGGCCGGCAGCGCGATCGCCTCGGCGTCGGGATTGTAGATCACCTTGCCTTCGGACACGCCGATGCGCGTGGCGCTGGCCGTGTGGACGATGTTGAAGACGGTGCCTGCATCCTCGAACACGGCGTCGCCCACGGTCACGCGGAAGGGATCGGCCGCATCATGTCGCACGGTAAATGCCGCCTCGCCGCTGTCGAGCGCAGCGAACCGCGCATCGTGCCGATCGAAGCGCATCGTCGTGCCGCCGTTCAGATCGACGCGGGTGCCGTCATCGAGCGCGATAGTGCGGGTTTCGCCGGGCCGGGTGGTGATGGTGTAGATGTCGCTGCGGTTCATCAGGCCGATGGAAACCACCCCGACCAGAGCCGCCGCCACGGCTCCCCCGCCCAGCCAGCGCATGGGACGCCAGCGCCGTTCGCCCGGATCATTGGCGGGCATCGCGATCGTCACCGGCTCTTCCGGCACGATCCGGTCCAGATCGGCATCCGCCGCCATCAGCGCGTCATAGGCGCCGGCATGCGCGGGATCAGCTTCCAGCCAGGATGTGAAGGCTTCCCAATCGGCAAATTCGGGATCGCGCGTGCGGATGACCCATCCGATCGCCTCCTCGTCCATCATGGCTCCAGCCCCGTTCATTTCATGCCCCTTATCGAGCAAGACGCCGTCAGCCTGCTCATTCCGTATCCATTTTATGCTTGAGGGCGATCATGGCGCGATAGGCCTTTTGCAAATCCTTTTCCACTGTGGTGAGGCTGACGCCCAATTCCTCCGCGATCAGCCTTTGCCCGATGCCCTCGATGCGGAAGCGGCGGAATATCAGCTCGACGCGCGGCCCCAGCGCCCGGAGCACGGCGCGCGCTTCCTCCAGCCTTTCGGTCAGGATCAGCCGTTCGTCTATGGCGACATCCTCCGATGGATCGGCCATGACGCCGCCTGCGCCCTCGGCCCAATCCTGTTCCCGCCGTTCCCGCCGTGCGGCGGAGCGATAGCGGTCCAGCATCAGATTATTCGCCATGCGGTAAAGATAGGGCAGCGGATCGGCGATCGGGCCCAGATCCTTCTCCTCCAGCTTCATCCACATGTCCTGCAACAGGTCTTCGGACTCGTCGCCGGCGCCGCGCGCGCGCAGGAACCGCAGCAAGGCGGGGCGATTGTTCAGGAGGATGGCGGAAAGGCCGGTAGCCATGAAGAACATGCATCCAGTGGGATCAGGCGGCTGCCATAATGGGCGGGTGGGGGTGTTGGCAACGGGCAAGAGCATGGGGACGCACGGCATTTACCTGCGGGCGCGACTGTTCTAGCTGGTGTCGCGGTACCGGCAGGAGGAATGATGCAGGCGAGGGGACAGGCAGCAGGGCAGGTTGACGTGGCGGCGGCACGGGCGTCAGGCATGGATGCCGGAAAACTGCAGGCGCTGGCCGACCATGTTCACGACAGCTACGTCGCGTCCGGCAGGCTGCCTCATATGCAACTGCTGATATCGCGCGATGAGCAGCCGATCGTCTCGATCCGCAGCGGCGTTGCGCGCGCGACAGGCGAGCCATTGGGCGAGGGTGCGCTCTATCGCATCGCTTCGATGACCAAGCCGGTGACTTCGGTCGCCTTCATGATGCTGGTGGAGCAGGGGCTGGTGGCGCTGGACGATCCGGTGGCGAAGGTCCTGCCCGAATTTGCCGACCTGGCGGTGGGCGCCGACGGCAAGGGGCGGATGAAGCGGCCGATGCTGATGATCGACCTGCTGCGACATAGTTCCGGCCTGACCTATGGCCTGCAACGACAGACGGCGATCGATGCGCGTTACCGGGAAATGGGGCTGGATGAATTTCAGCAGAAGCGTAGTTCGGACGGGTTCATTGCAGCGCTCGCCGCCTTGCCGCTGGAATTTTCGCCGGGCGAGCGGTGGAATTATTCGGTATCGACGGATGTGCTGGGCGTGGTGGTGGAGCGGCTGAGCGGGCTCGATCTGGAGCGCTGTTTCCGGGAGCGCATTTTCGCGCCCTTGGGGATGGCCGACACCTTCTTTGAACTGCCGGACGATCGCATCGATCGGCTGACCGACGCCTGGCAATTGGGGGCGGATGGAAAGCTGTCGCTCTATGATCGCGGCGCGCGTAGCGGCTGGCGCAAATCCCTGCACTTTCGTTCGGGCGGCGGCGGGTTGCTGTCTTGCGTGGCGGATTATCATCGTTTTGCCCGGATGCTGCTGCGTGGCGGGGAACTGGACGGGGTGCGCCTGCTGAAAGCCGATACGGTGGCGGCGATGCATGCCAACCATTTGCCGGGCGGGGGCGATCTGGCCAGCCTGTCCTCCTCTATGTTCAGCGAAGCGGACTATGCGGGGGTCGGCTTTGGCCTTGGCTTCGCGACAGATCTTCGCACGCAGGAATATTATTGGGGCGGGGTGTTCTCGACCTTTTTCTTCATCGATCCAATCGAGCGGCTGATCGGCCTTTTCATGACCCAGCATTTCCCGTCCAGCACCTATCCGGTGCGGGGCGAATTGCGGCGCGGCATCCGCGATGCGATCGTCGATCGCAGGGGGCATTTCCGGTAATTTGTTGCGCTGCAAAATTTGCTGTTGGCGAGGGAAGGAGGGCGTGCAATCATCCCTTCCGGACTCACGGCAAGGGGCACGCGCATGAACCTCAAAGGCCAACCCACGCTTCCCAAGCCTGCGCCCCGGCAGGTCGATCCCCAAGCCCTTGCCCATGAGATTGTCGAGCGGCTGACCTACCGCATCGGCAAGAATGCGGAAGCCGCGAAACCACATGACTGGCTGCATGCCGTGATCCTCTCGATCCGCGACCGGGTGATCGATGCGTGGATCAACTCGACCCAGAAAACCTATGAGGAACAAGGGCGGCGGGTCTATTATCTGAGCCTGGAGTTCCTGATCGGCCGCCTGATGCGCGATGCCGCGTCCAATATGGAAATGCTGGACGATGTGCAGGCGGCGCTGGATTCGCTGGGCGTCGACATCGACATCATCGCCGCGCTGGAACCGGATGCGGCGCTGGGCAATGGTGGCCTCGGACGGCTGGCGGCCTGTTTCATGGAGAGCATGGCGACGGTCGACGTGCCCGCTTATGGCTATGGCATCCGCTATGTGAACGGCATGTTCCGGCAGGAGATTTCGGACGGCTGGCAGGTGGAATTGCCCGAAACCTGGTTGACCCACGGCAATCCCTGGGAATTTGAACGACGCGAGGCGAGCTATGAAATCGGCTTCGGCGGCCGGGTCGATCCGTCGGAGAATGTGGACGCCAGTCCGCATCAGATGCGCTGGCGGCCCGCGGAGCGCGTGATCGCGACGCCCTATGACACGCCGATTGCGGGGTGGCGGGGCAAGCGGGTCAATACGCTGCGCCTCTGGGAAGCGCAGCCGATAGACCCGATCCTGCTCGACCGCTTCAATGCGGGCGACCATCTGGGCGCCCTGACGGAAAGCAATCGGGCAGAGGCGCTGACGCGGGTGCTCTATCCCGCCGACAGTTCACCGGCGGGGCAGGAATTGCGGCTGCGGCAGGAATATTTCTTCTCGTCCGCATCCTTGCAGGACATCGTCCGGCGGCATCTCCAATATTTTGGCGACGTGCGCACTCTGGCCGATAAGGCGGCGATCCAGCTCAACGACACGCACCCGGCGGTCGCCGTGGCCGAATTGATGCGGATTTTGCTCGACAGTCATGGCATCGATTTCGATGAAGCCTGGGACATCACCCGGCGGACCTTCAGCTACACCAACCATACCTTGCTGCCCGAAGCGCTGGAAAGCTGGCCCGTGCCGTTGTTCGAACGGCTGCTGCCCCGGCACATGCAGATCGTCTATGCGGTGAACAGCCGCCTGCTGGGCGAGGCGCGCCGTTCGGGCCGGTTCGATGACCGCGCGATCGGTTCCATCTCGCTGATCGATGAGGGTGGCGAGCGGCGTGTGCGGATGGGCAACCTCGCCTT
This sequence comes from Sphingobium sp., assembly GCF_032153725.1. Classification (GTDB taxonomy): domain Bacteria; phylum Pseudomonadota; class Alphaproteobacteria; order Sphingomonadales; family Sphingomonadaceae; genus Sphingobium. The sequence goes on from NZ_JALDYQ010000089.1 coordinate 14,288, forward strand.
TGCCGGATCGCACAGCGTCAATGGCGTGTCGGCGCTGCATACGGAACTGATGAAGGAAACGGTCTTTGCCGACCTGCATCAACTCTATCCGACACGGATCAACAACAAGACCAACGGCGTCACTTTCCGCCGCTGGCTGATGCAATGCAATCATGGGCTGTTCATGCTGATCCGCGAGGCGATCGGCGATCGCTTCATGGACGATCCCGAAGCGCTGCGCGACCTTGATCGATTTGCCGAGGATAGTGCGTTCCAGGACAGGTTCCTCGCCGTGAAGCGCGCGAACAAGGTCGCCCTGGCCGATCTGCTGCGGCAGAGGGTGAATGCGCGGATCGACCCCGCTGCCTTGTTCGACATCCAGATCAAGCGCATCCATGAATATAAGCGGCAACTGCTCAACATCATCGAGGCTGTATCGCTTTACGACCAGATCCGTTCGCATCCGGAAAAGGACTGGGTGCCCCGCGTCAAGCTGTTCGGCGGCAAGGCGGCGCCGAGCTATCATAATGCCAAGCTCATCATCAAGCTGGCGGGCGACGTGGCGCGGGCCATCAATCACGACCCGGCGGTGCAGGGACTGTTGAAGGTGCAGTTCGTGCCCAATTATAATGTGTCGCTGGCGGAAATGATGATCCCGGCGGCGGACCTGTCGGAACAGATTTCCACCGCGGGAATGGAAGCGTCGGGCACCGGCAATATGAAGTTCGCGGTGAACGGCGCGCTCACCATCGGTACGCTCGACGGCGCCAATGTCGAGATGCGCGATCATGTGGGGGAAGAGAATATCGTAATCTTCGGCCTCACCGCCGCGCAGGTGAATGAGCGGCGCGCCCAGGGCTATCATCCGCGCGACGTCATCGCTCGGAGCCGGGAACTGGGGCAGGCGCTGGACGCGATCGCGGGCGGGGTTTTCTCGCCCGACGATCCGAACCGGTACAAGGATCTGGTGCAGGGCATCACCGATCATGACTGGTTCATGGTGGCGGCCGATTTCGACAGCTATTCCGCTGCCCAGCGGCGGGTGGACGCGATGTGGCGGGACCCTTCGCTATGGGCCAGGAAAGCCATTCACAATGTCGCGCGCATGGGCTGGTTTTCGTCCGACCGCACGATAAGGGAATATGCGACCGATATCTGGAAGGTGCCGGTGTGACGGGAGGCCGGAACTAGGGTGGCATTGACTCCGGAACAGATGGCCCGATTGCTGGAGGGACTTGAGGACGACCCTTTCGCAACGCTGGGCGTCCATCCGGCTGACAAAGGCTTCACGGCCTGCGTCCTGCTTCCCGAAGCGGTCGGAGTCACGGCGCGCAAGCTCGATGGAAAGCTGGTCGGCACGCTGTCCCCGATCGACCCGGGCGGGCTGTTTTCCGGCAAGGTTTCGATCCGCAAGCGCCAGCCGCTTCGCTACCGCGCGGCATATGCCGATGGCAGCGAATATGAATTGATCGATCCCTACAGCTTTGGCCCGGTACTGGGGCCGATGGACGACCATTATTTCGCGGAAGGCTCCCATGCCCGGCTGTTCGACAAGCTGGGCGCGCATGTCATCAGCCATGAAGGGGTGGAGGGCACCCATTTCGCGGTCTGGGCGCCCAATGCGCGGCGCGTGTCGGTGGTGGGCGATTTCAACCGCTGGGACGGTCGCCGGGGGTTGATGCGGCGGCGGCAGGATGCGGGCATATGGGAGATTTTCCTGCCCGAAGTCGGCGTGGGCAGTCCCTATAAGTTCGAAATCATTGGCCCTGATGGCACGATATTGCCGCTCAAGGCCGACCCCTTGGCCTTCCGGTCCGAACTGCGCCCTTCGACCGCCTCAATCGTGGCCGCCGCGCCGGATCATGTCTGGGGCGACGATCGCCACCGCGCCCACTGGGGAAAGGCCGATCCGCGCCGCGAACCCATCTCCATCTACGAAGTCCATGCCGGGTCATGGCAGCGCGACGAGGACGGCCATTTCCTTGACTGGGATGCGCTTGCCAACCGGCTGATCCCCTATGTGGTCGGGATGGGCTTCACCCATATCGAATTTCTGCCGATCAGCGAATTCCCCTATGATCCAAGCTGGGGCTATCAGACCACGGGCCTCTATGCGCCGACCGCGCGTTTCGGCGACCCGGCGGGATTCGCGCGTTTCGTGGACGGGGCGCATCGGGCCGGCGTAGGCGTCATCCTGGACTGGGTGCCCGCGCATTTCCCGACCGATGCCCATGGCCTTTCCCGCTTCGACGGCACCGCGCTTTACGAGCATGCGGACCCGCGCAAGGGCTTTCATCCCGACTGGAATACGGCGATCTACAATTTCGGGCGGCGGGAGGTTGCGCAATATCTGATCAATAATGCGCTGTTCTGGGCCGAGCGCTACCATGTCGACGGTTTGCGGGTCGATGCCGTCGCCTCGATGCTCTACCTCGATTATTCCCGCAAGGAAGGCGAGTGGATTCCCAACAGCCAGGGCGGGCGGGAAAATGTGGAGGCGGTCGAATTCCTCCAGCAGATGAACAAGGCGCTCTATGGCACCCATCGCGGCGTCATGACCGTTGCCGAGGAATCGACCAGTTGGCCCAAGGTGTCGCACCCGGTGCATGAAGGCGGCCTGGGTTTCGGCTTCAAATGGAATATGGGCTTCATGCACGATACGCTGCGCTATCTGGCGCGCGATCCGGTGCATCGCGTCCACCATCATGACGACGTCACCTTCGGCCTGCTCTATGCCTTTACCGAGAATTTCGTGCTGGCATTGAGCCATGACGAGGTGGTGCACGGCAAATCTTCCCTGCTTTACAAGATGGCCGGGGACGATTGGCAGAAATTCGCGAGCCTGCGTGCCTATTACGCGATGATGTGGGGCTATCCGGGTAAGAAGCTGCTGTTCATGGGGCAGGAATTCGCCCAGCGCGATGAGTGGAGCGAGGAGCGCGCGCTCGACTGGCATCTGCTCGATCATGCACCGCATCGAGGGGTGCAGTTGCTGGTGAGCGACCTCAATCGCCTCTATCGCTCCTGCCCGGCGCTCCATGCGCGTGATTGTGAGGTGGAGGGCTTTGAGTGGGTGCTGGTGGACGCGGCACGGGATGCCCTCTTTGCCTGGGTCCGGCGGGCGCCC
>NZ_JALDYQ010000020.1:0-68706 GCF_032153725.1 Sphingobium sp.
CCTGATCTTCTGGCCCGAAGCCGCCATCCCCGCCTATCTCGACCTGGAACCGGACTGGCGCGCGCGCCTCGCATCGCTGCTCGGCCCGGGCGACCTCCTCATGACTGGCGCGACCAAGGTCTATTTCAAGCAGGTGGCAAAGGGCGGCGTCATCGAAAACGCCCTCGCCGGGGCGAACAACAGCCTCTGGATCGTCACCCCCGGCGCCGGGCTGCTCGGCCGGTACGACAAGTCGCACCTCGTCCCCTATGGCGAATATCTGCCGATGCGCCAGATTCTCCAGCCCATCGGCCTGTCCCGCCTCGTTCCCGGAGACGTCGACTACTGGCCCGGCCCCGGTCCCCAAAGCCTGACCCTGCCCGCGACCCTGGGCCGCCCCGAACTCAAAATGGGCGTCCAGATCTGCTATGAGATCATCTTCTCCGGGCAGGTGGTGGATGAAGCCCATCGCCCCGCCTTCCTATTCAACCCCTCCAACGATGCCTGGTTCGGCAGCTGGGGTCCGGTCCAGCATCTGGCGCAGGCCCGCCTCCGCGCGCTGGAGGAAGGCCTGCCCATCATCCGCTCCACCCCCACCGGCATCTCCGCCGTGGTCGACGCCCGCGGCCATGTCCTCAGCAGCATCGGCCATCACCGCGCCGGCTTCCTCGACACCGCGCTGCCTCCGTCCCTGCCGCCGACGCTCTTCTCCCGCCTCGGCAACCGGGCGCCATTCGTCTTCCTGATCCTGCTCGTCGCGCTGGCCATTGCCACCCGCGGAACGACCCGCTAATAGCCACATAAACTTTTCTTTATGTCGCCTCATGCCCAAGCGTGCTAACGGGAGTCCCATGCGCAACAATTATCTCTTCACCTCGGAATCGGTTTCCGAAGGCCATCCCGACAAGGTCGCGGACCAGATTTCCGACGCCATCGTCGACCTGTTCCTGTCGAAAGATCCTGAAGCCCGCATCGCCTGCGAAACGCTGACCACGACCCAGCTCGTGGTTCTGGCGGGCGAAATCCGCTGCAAGGGCGTCTATGAAAATGGCGCATGGGCACCCGGCGCGCAGGAAGAGATCGAACGCGCCGTCCGCGAAACGGTAAAGCGCATCGGCTATGAGCAGGACGGCTTCCACTGGGAAAGCCTGCGCTTTGAAAACAACCTCCACGCCCAGTCCGCGCATATCGCGCAGGGCGTCGACGCCGCCGGCAACAAGGATGAAGGCGCCGGCGACCAGGGCATCATGTTCGGGTTCGCCTGCGATGAAACCCCCGACCTCATGCCCGCCACGCTGGATTACAGCCACAAGATCCTGGCGAAGATGGCCGCTGACCGTCACAGCGGCCGCGCACCCTTCCTGGAACCCGACGCCAAGAGCCAGGTGACCCTGCGCTTCGAAAACGGCAAGCCCGCCGCCGCCACCGCCATCGTCGTCTCGACCCAACACGCGCCGGGCTATGACGAAGGCGCGAAGGAAGCGGAACTCAAAAATTACGTGAAGGGCGTCGTGGCGGAAATCCTGCCCGCCAACCTGCTTTCGGACGAAACCGTCTATCACATCAATCCGACCGGCAGCTTCGAAATCGGCGGGCCTGACGGCGACGCCGGCCTCACCGGCCGCAAGATCATCGTCGACACCTATGGCGGCGCTTCGCCCCATGGCGGCGGCGCGTTCAGCGGCAAGGACCCGACCAAGGTCGACCGCTCGGCGGCCTATATCACCCGCTATCTTGCCAAGAACATCGTGGCCGCCGGCCTTGCCCGCCGCTGCACGATCCAGCTCGCTTATGCCATCGGCGTGTCGGAGCCGCTTTCGCTCTATGTCGACACCCACGGCACCGGCACGATCGGCGACGACCGGATCGAGCAGGCGATCAAGGACATCAAGGAACTGGGCGGCCTGACCCCGCGCGGCATCCGCACCCATCTTGGCCTCAACAAGCCGATCTACCAGCCGTCGGCCGCCTATGGCCATTTCGGCCGTAAGGCCGAAGGCGACTTCTTCCCCTGGGAACGCACCGATCTGGTGGAAAAGCTCAAGGCCGCCATCGCCTGATGCCCATCCCTCCCCTCCCGCTTGCGGGAGGGGGGGAACGGCCGCCCCCCATGGCGGCAACATGACGAAAAGTTCATTGGCTTCAGCCCCGGAAAACGCCCATAAGCAGGGCGTCGGACCCGCACCCCTGTCGGGTCCGGCAACTCCCTCTCTTGAAAGGGACATGCGATGACTTCAGCGTTCCGGAAGCTGACCTCCGCCCTTCTCGGCCTTGCCCTCCTGGCCGGCAGCGCCGCTCCGGCCCTCGCCGCCCCCTGCAAGGACGCCAAGGGCAAGTTCGTGAAATGCCCGCCCAAGCCGGTCGTCAAGAAAGGCCCGTGCAAGGATGCCAAGGGCCGCTTCACCAAATGCAGATAAGCTGAACCGAGCTTCCCCCTTTCCTCCAGCATGGCCCAGCGCCGCAAGCCCCGGCGCTGTGGCTCCCTGCCTCCTGCCCCCGGCACCCATCTCCTCAACAACGGGGGCAGGAGGCACCCCATCATCCCCGCTTGCCCCGATCGCAGCCGCCCGCTATCGGCGCGGCCATGACAGCACATGATTCTGGGCATGATTCCGGGCACGAATCCGGGGATAAATCCGGACATCAATCCGGCGACCCCACCACGCTCAACCGCCTTTACGGCCGCCAGTCCGGGCACAAGCTGCGCGCGGGCCAGCAGGAACTGGTCGACACGCTGCTGCTCGCCCTCTCCGTTCCGGAAGAAGGGGAGATCACGGCGGCGAACCTGTTCGGTTACGATCGCCCGCTGCATTTCGAAATCGGCTTTGGCGGCGGCGAACATCTCGCCTATCGCGCCGACCTGCTGCCCGACCATGGCTTCATCGGCTGCGAACCCTTTCTGAACGGCGTCGTCACCGCGCTTGGCCATGTTCGCGACCAGGCACTGGGCAACATCCGCCTCCATATGGGCGACGCCTTGTCGGTCCTGCGCCGCATCCCAGACGGCGCGCTCAGCTTCGTCTATCTCCTCCATCCCGATCCCTGGCCCAAGGCGCGCCACGCCAAGCGCCGCATGATGAACCCCGGTCCGGTCGCGATGATCGCGAAGAAGCTGAAACCCGGCGGCGAATTCCGCTTCGGCACCGATCACCCGATCTATCTGCGCTGGGCATTGATGGTGATGAACGGCCATCCCGATTTCGAATGGCTGGCGAGCGAGCCAAGAAATTTCCAGCTCCGTCCCGGCGGCTGGCCCGAAACCCGCTACGAAGCCAAGGCTCGCCGCCTCGGCCACGAAGTCTGGTATATGACCTATCGGCGCCGATAATGCGCTAAAGCCCTAATTTCCCGCCCCCCTACGCTAAGCTACTATAGTAAAAAGCAAATTTACTTTCCTCGGTGATTATCTCGTGATTACAATTTGCGAGGGAGACATGAGGTTTTTACCTTGTACCAGTCCCATTTTAGAATGGTGCTTGGAAAAGCCGATCGTAAGCTCGTGATTGTAAAAATTCGCAGCTCAGAGGAATTGGCTGAGACGGAGACAGCGTGAAAGAAGGCCTGTTCCCGGTAGCGTCGTGGACCCGCCGGTGAGGGCGTTGCGCCGGTGATTAGCCGAGATCAACATTCAAGGCGAAATCCCAGGTGCCGGCGCCGTTTTTGGCCAGGCCGATCATCATCAGGCCGAGCGCCTCGAGTGTCTGGGCCATCTGAAGGCCGCCGACATCAAACGGACGCAGCCCGAGACTTTCAAGAAAGGTGGAGATCCGCGCCTTCGCCTCTGCATCGTCGGCTGCGATGAACGCGTCGAGGCGCTCACCCTTGGCGAGGACATGACCGAAGATGGTGTTGAAGGCTTTTACGACATGTGCGCCGGCGGGGAGGCCCTTGGCGATCTCCTGCGCACCGGAGCTGCCGGGGGGGCTGACGAGGCCCGAAAGGTCGGGGGCGACCGGGTTGGTAATGTCGATAATCACCTTGCCGTCGAGCGCGTCCCCATAATCGGCCACCACCGACGCTGCACTGGTGTACGGCACGGCAAGGATGACGATGTCTCCCCCCAGCGCGGCGCCATAGGTCCCTATGGTCGCTCCCGCTCCGAGTTGGTCGGCCAGCGACTGCGCCTTGGAAGCGTCGCGGCTGGCCACCTCGACGGTGTGTCCGGCCTTGGCGATACGGCCGGCGACTGCCGTGGCCATACCTCCTGCGCCGATGATGCTGATAGTACTCATATGCAGTCTCCTGAAGAGTTGGCGTTTTGCTCGTGGTTGCGGTGGGCAAGGACGCGGCGATCGCGAGATTTCTGTCCACCGGACTCGTTGCGATCCAGCTTCCTATGGTCGTCTCATCAGCCGGCAGGGAAGTAATGGCCGTTGTCCAGATCGGCGAGCAGGCCAGGTTGCTTAGGTTCCCAGCCCAGGGTCTGGCGCGTGATTGCGCTCGACGCGGGGGTGTCCAACGTGACCAGATTCGCGAGGAACCCGAAGAAACCCGGCCCCATCAGCACGTCCGCGGGAATGGGCACGGCCGGCAGGTTCAAACGGCTGCCGATGGCCTCGGCGATCTCGCGGAACGGTATCCCCTCGTCGGCAACCGCGTGCCAATTTCTGCCGGCTTGGCCCTTCTCCAGCGCCAGGCGGAACAAGGAGGCGAGGTCGCGGGCGTGTACTGCCGCCCACCGGTTCGAGCCGTCGCCGGGGAAGCCGACAACGCCCTTCTCCTTCGCGAGCCCGATCAGGGTCGGGAGGAAGCCGGCTTTATCGGACGTGCTGTGCATGATTTCAGGAATTCGCACGATCGAAGACCGCACGCCCCGCTCCGCGAGACCGGTTACCGTGAGCTCCACGATGTTGCGAGCCCGCAGGGAACCCTTGTAGGCATCGCCAGCGGGGGGAAGGGCCTGGTCCTCCTCGGTCGCCGGTCGGCCCAGGAAGTGTGGTCTTGGGGCCGGCCAGCCTTCGTTCGTGGGCGAACCAATGCTCCCCGACACGACCAGCGGCTTTCCGGTGCCGGCTAGTGCCTCGCCGTACGCGAGCATAATCTGGAGTTCGGCGGCGGCAACGGCGTCGATCCCGCCGGACGGAAGCAGGTCTTGCCTGTGCGCGACGTGAATGACGCCGTCCGAGTCCGCGGCCGCCGCCTTGAGCCCGTCGAGATCCTCAAGGCTGCCGCGACGCGCCGTCGCCCCGAGCGCGGACACCGCCGCCGCGGCCGAGTCCGACCGGGCCAGGGCTATGACCTCGTGGCCGGCTGCGATGAGGTCGGAAATGACGTACGGACCGGAATGACCGGTCCCGCCAGCAACGAAAACGCGCATATTATTGCTCCCTTTGAATGATGGGGTGTGAGACGTGGTGGGCGGGCGCGCTCAGCCGCGAAAGCTGATGCCGAGTGCGAAGTTGGTGTGCTTTACGGAGTGGGTGAGGAGACCCAGCGTAAGCATGCAGGCGTGCTCCAGCGTGCGCGCCATGAACAGCTGCCCGGCATCCATGGGGCGCAGCCCGAGGCTCTCGACGAACGCGGAGACGCGCGCCTTCGCGTACGCGTCGTCCCCGGCGAGGAAGATGTCCAGTGGATTGCCCTCGACCGGACCGGCAACCAGAACGTGTGAGAACTGGGTGTTGAACGCCTTGACGATAACCGCATTGGCCGGGGCGACCTTGGCGATCTCCTGCGCGCCGAAACTATTCTCAGGGCTCAAGAACCCCGAGAAGTCGGATTTGATGGGATTGGCGATGTCGACGAGGAGCTTGCCCGCCAGCTTGTCGCCATACTGCTTCACCACGTCGAGAACGGCGGAGTAAGGAACCGCCAGAATGACGATGTCCCCGGCGGGAACGGCACCGAAGGTTCCTGTCTTCGCGCCGGCTCCGATCTGCTCGGCCAGCGCCTGCGCCCTGGTGGCATCGCGACTCATTACCTCGACGGTGTGTCCGGCCCTGGCGGCAAGGCCGCCGATCGCTGCGGCCATACCGCCTGATCCGATGATGCTGATAGTACTCATGTCCGTTCCTTGTGGGCTGTGGAGCAGTGCCTCTGTTGTCCTTTGCATAAAGGCGATATATCTAATGGATCACCGATCCACATATATGGATCACCGATCCACTTATCAAGGCAGTCCATGCGGGCCGACGCTAAAAAAAATCACAGCCACATCCTCGCGGTCGCGCGCGAGGTTATCACCGAGCATGGTGCCGATGCGTCGATGCGGGATATCTCCCGTCGCGCCGGTGTCGGATTGGCCACGCTGCTCCGTCATTTCCCGACACGAGAAGCCTTGTTTGAAGCGTTACTGTGTACGAATCTGGACGCACTGACGCAGAAGGCAGATGTACTCGAAACGTCGAATTCACCTGACGAAGCGCTCGTGTCCTGGTTTCGCGAATGGGTGGCATTTACCCAAAGCTATAAGGGGGTGGTCGCCTTGATGGCGGCGGCCCACACAAACCCGGACTCCGCGCTTTATGCTTCCTGTGCAGCGGTACATTCGGCCAGCGCGCGGCTGTTGCTGCGTGCCCAGGCCGACGGTACGGCGCGCACCGACATGAATGGGGATGATTTGTTCGGCCTGATGGCGGCGCTCGGCTGGGTCGTCGACCTACCCTCATTCGCGACACGCGCCGATCATCTCTTTCACATCATCGCGAGCGCCATTCTGACAAATCCGTCGAGGAACATTGCCGAAAGGGCAGCGTGTTGAACCAGATCGCCGATCGGAGCGCCCGAGGTCATCCCCCGCTCCTCGACATCCAAGATGGATAACGATGTCGGCGACGCTGTCGGCGATTCATGAGGGTCCTGCAGGTTACGCCCTCTGCGGCGGGATAAGTCATATCCGAAGTGATAATTTGCCTTGATGCCACGCGGACCGTTGACTTGTATATTTCGACACCATTAGAAAAACACGCCAGCGCCAAGGTGCCGCTTACCGTCACCGGCAAGGTCGACAAGTTGGCGGGGGGCACGCTGATACAGGCCGACAGGCCTGAAGCTGGAGATTTATGATGGTTGGGGTCCGGACAAGAAGCAGGGAGCAGTGCTCCTTTCCTTCGACAATATGGGTGAGGCCGCCGATCTGGAAACGGGCGTTTGGCCAGAGGACGAGCCTGTAGGCCGCCACAAATCGGTCCATGAGACATTACCGTTCCTTTTGGGCACTCTGGCAGAATATGGCTTGCGAGCTACGTTCTTCCTCGAAGCCTGGAATGTGGATCACTATCCCGAGGCGGTGCGCTCGATTGCCAATGCCGGCCATGAGATCGGCAACCACGGTTACCGCCACGAAAGTTGGTTTGCCCTACCCGAAGACCGGCAGATCGCTACGCTCCGGCTCGCGCATTAACGATTTGCGAGCATAGGCGTGCAACCGCGTGGATTTCGGCCTCCCGGCGGAATCAGCTCCGCCGCGACGGAAGCGCTGATGGCCGAACTGGGTTATGCCTATATTTCGCCGGTACGCGGGGGTTTTGGCGTTCAAAACGGCTTGGCTGTCCTGCCCACCCGTCCGGAATACGCGGACGTGAGTTATTACGCAAAGGCGTTCCGCCCATTCCGCGATCCCGCCGCCAGAGGCACGACCAACAGTGCCGTTTTTGTCGATGCCCGTGGAAGGATGTTGGACAATATTGTCGAACATGGTGGCATTCAGTCACCGATTTGCCATGTGACAACGCCGCTCGATAGCATCGAGCGCCGTGATGCGTTTCGTCGGATCGTCGAGATGACGATAGCAGACGATCACCTCTGGCATCCGACCTGCGTTGAAGCCGCCGAGTGGATGCTAAAGCACGATATGCCTGAAATACTGGACAGCGGCTTTGATCATTGGGATCCGCGGTATTCTTCAAGGGCGCGCTGCTGGCGGAGTGATGTTGCCTAGAGCCTGCTTGCGCCCGGTGTTGCGCAGCAGATTATCGCGCAGCCTGATGACGCTCTTCTGCACGACAGAGAACTCGTCACCCAAGCCGCAAGCTTCGATCAGTGCCTCACCAGGATCGTTCTCGAGCAGGCGCCGGCCGGCTGCGGTCAGGCTCACCCTCACCTGCCGCTCATCGGCGGGGTCGCGGATGCGGCTGATATAGCCGCTCTGCTCCAGCTTTTTGAGGATCGGCGTCAGCGTGTTGGATTCCAGGAACAGTTTCTCGCCGAGCGCGCCGACGGTCTGGTCGCCCTGCTCCGACAGGGCAACCATCGCGATATATTGGGTGTAGGTCAGGCCAACCGCGTCCAGAATCGGCTTGTAGGCACGGCCCACGGCCAGATTGGCCGAATAGACCGCAAAGCACAGGAAATTTGAGAGTGTTCGGTCTTTGGCTTCGGCCTTTGGGGAACGGGTCATGAATCCCTCCAGAGTTTGTGGTCATCGCCTGTATAAATCTCATCCGCTTAAATCGGAAGTGCTTGACCTGCTCCATTTGCGGGTTTATTTGAAGCGTATTCGATTAAAGCGTGCACGATTAATATGTAGGAGAGCAGAGATCTCGATGAGCACCGACGAGAATGTCCAAATCGTGAAGGATTTTTTTGCGGCAATCGGCCGCGGCGACAAGCAAGGCCTGTTGGCGTTGGCTGCCGAAGATATCGAGTGGATTCTTCCCGGAAAGGATTGGCCGCTGGCCGGCACGCGCCGCGGGCACGCGGGTTTGGAGGATCATTTTCAGGCCCATGAAGATGGGGTGGAAACTTCCTTCATAGAGACTCGCGAATTCATAGCGCAGGGAGACCGGGTAATGGTCGTCGGCTACGCTCGTGGGAAAATCCTGGCCACGAACAAGGCGTTCGAGGATGATTGGGTCTTCGCCATTACCGTTCGAGACGGCAAGATCACATGTATTCGGGAGTATATTGACACACAGGCGCTTGCGGAAGCCTCCAGGATATCGTGAGCCCAGGCACTGGCATGTCGAGACCATTTCCGCACGAAGAGGCTGGTAAAGCCTCCCCTGCGTCGAGCAGCGACAATGCCTTCTGAACCGTAAAAATGTGCCACACTCGTTCCGAAGGTTTAGGCACGGCCCCTGGTCTCGGCACGAACAGGTTCGCGAGCTCACCGCGTGAATTCACCAGCGCGCACGAAGGAGCTGGAAACATGATCGACATTTATACGGATGCGACGGCAAACGGCCAGAAGGTCTCGATCGCCCTCGAAGAAATGGGTCTCGACTACAACGTCCACCGGATTTGGCTCGGCGGCGAGCAGCTGACCTCCGAATTCACGGCGCTCAACCCCAACAACAAGATTCCGGTACTGGTCGATGATGGCCTCGTAGTCACCGAATCCGGCGCCATCCTGATCTATCTTGCTGAAAAGACAGGTAAATTCCTGCCAAAAGACCCGAAAGGACGGATCAGGACAATTGAGATGGTATTTAACCAGATGTCCTCACTCGGGCCGATGCTCGGGCAGCTTTTCGTGTTCCGCGGCTCTTGGGAGAACAAGGCGCCCGAGGTCAGCAATCGTTATTTCGTAGAAGTCAGCCGTATCTATGCCGTGCTGAACAAGCGCCTTGAAGGGCAACTATACATGGCCGGCGACGAATATACCGTCGCCGACATGGCATTCCTGCCCTGGATCCGCAACGGCTCGATCGTCCCGTTCACGTCCGATCTGCCGCTTAGGACGAACCCAAACCTGGCCGCATGGCTGGAGCGCGTACTCGCCCGCCCGGCGGTTCAGAAGGGTCTGACCATCCCCGCCCCGTTCCCGGAGGACAAGCATATGGAAGCCTTCTTCAGCGCAACCGTGGGCGTCGGGACCCTGCACAATGCTTGATCGACACGCTGCTCGGCTTGCGCCACGCAAACGTGGCAGCACCCAATGAAATTGGAGAAACTGCTGTGAACAAAACCATGAAGATCGGCCCCGAATCTGGGAGAGACGCTTTGGCAGATATGACAGCACTCACAATCACGCCATCGCGTGAGAAAGCCGCGCAGCGGCGGCTACGCCAGGCGAAGACCGACGTCATGCAATATTTCCACAACGCCTACCGTGTCGCCGACATGGAGCGCACCCAGCACTTCTACGAGGACGTGATCGGCGTCCCGCTCATCGGATGCGAAGTCGTGGACGTCGATCCCATCGACAATTCGCCCTCGCACTATATTCATACCTTCTTCGAACTCGCCGACGGCAGCTACCTGGCGTTCTTCCAGTACAACAACGACAAATATCCCTATTTCGAGCGCAAGCCCAGCTACATGGACCATTGCGCCGTCACCGTCCGGGACGACGAGACCTTTTGGGCGACCGTCGAGCGGGTGAAGGCCGAGAACATCCCGTACTTCCTCGTCGAGCATCCCAACTGCACCTCGGCCTACATCACCGAGCCTGACGGCGGCTGGTTCGAGATCGCTCGTCCCGCGCCCTTCTGCGCCGATACAATGGAGCAGGATGACGCCCACGAGGTCCTCGCCAAATGGCTGGCCGAGCACGGGGACAGACAGAGAGTCGTTGCCTGGGGAGAGCATGAATGAACGTACGGGCCAAAGAGTTCGAGGACGGTCAGTCGGACCAGCTGGTCCTCATCTCGAAGATCAGTGGCCACCGAGCCTTCGCTATCCAGGACCTCATCAAATAACGGCCATGCATCCAACGCCTGAGAAAGGCACGTCGGCTTACGGCGAAGCTGCAACCCTCACCGGACGATCATGATGAACGAGAGCAACAAGCGGGAACGCCGCGGCCGTCCGGCTAAGCTTACCAACCAGCAAATTCTCGATGCTGCGGTTACCATCGGACTGCCGAACCTCACCCTCGGCGGGGTTGCCAAGGCGCTCGGAGTCTCCCTCGCGGCCCTTTATAAGTATTTCAAGGATCGGGACGAACTTGCTGAGTTTGTCGCGAACACCATTATCGTCGATTATCCGCTTTCGCCTGATGGCACGGGCGACTGGTTTCATTGGGCTCACACTTTCGCCTACTCGCAGCGGTCCATCTACGAGAGGTTCCCCGGCCTGGCACAAGTGGCTGTGCAGCGTACGATTAATGCGGCCATCCCGCGTCTGGAGCAGTCGGTACGGCTCGCCCTGAAATCCGGCTTTGATGAAAAGACGGCCTGGTGGGCCACGCGAGCGATCCAGGAATTTGTCTTCTCCTGGTATCATAGAGTGGAGATTCGCGAAGCGCTTACCGGGCGTACCGGGAAAAGCTGTCAAATGTCGCTCAGGCGTGTCGTGCGGGAATTTCCACCAGGGGAAGCGCCGTTGATGCGGTCTATCTCGACGAAGCGCATGGAAGAATCGGAAGATGAGAGATTCGAGTTCAACTTGCGCGCGCTCCTTGCGGGCATAGCGGCAATGCGAACGGCCAATCCGATCCCTATGCCCGTCGAGAAAGGCGTGGCCGGCCTCCGGAAATCGAGGGCGCGACTCGCCAACAAGTAAACAGTGCCAACTAAACGCGTTTTTCAGCCTTTGGCTTCAGCCTTTTGGGAACGGGTCATGGCTTCCCCGGGCGTTGTAGCCGCTGCCGATATAAATCTCATCCTATTAAATCGGAAGCGCTTGACCTGCCCCGGCCGCGAGATTATTTATAACGTATGCGATTAAAACGGATACGGCCAATTTTCAGAAAATAGAGAAACCTCGATGAACTGGAGAGGATATCCAGATCGTGAAGGATTTTTTGCGGCAACCGGTCATGGCGAAAAAGCAAGGCCTGCTGGGAAGATAAAGAATAAAGTTGGACAGAGGAGGGATTATGAAACGAGCATTTTCTATTTGCTGCGCGAGTTCCGCAGCATTGTCGGTCGCCATGCCGGCTCTGGCTCAGTCGGTTCCACCGACCACACAGGCTTCGCAGGATCAGGGAATCGGTGACATCATCGTGACTGCGCAGAAGCGCAGCGAGCGACTCAACGACGTGCCGCTCTCGATCACGGCGGCCTCTGGCGAGCAGTTGAAAAGCGCTGGCGTGGTGGCTCCGGAAGATCTCGTTAAAGTAGTGCCGGGTTTTTCCTACACGCGAACCTTGTGGGGCGCGCCGTCGTTCATCATCCGCGGTGTCGGCGTGACCGACAGTTCGCTGGGCATCACCCCCGCAGTAAGCGTATATGTGGATCAGGTGCCTTTGCCTTATCTCGTCGAAGCGTCGGGGGCCGCTTTCGATCTCGAACGCGTCGAGGTGCTGAAAGGGCCGCAGGGCACGCTGTTCGGGCAGAACTCGACGGGCGGGGCGGTCAATTTCATCGCGGCAAAGCCGACCAATGATTTCCAGGCTGGCGGCAGCTTCACTTACGGGCGCTTCAATCAGGCTGACATCGAAGCTTTTGTCAGCGGACCGATAACCAGCACACTACGCGGCCGCCTTGCGGTACGGCATGAGTCGCGCGATGGCTGGCAGGTCAGCCAGACGCGCCCCGACGACCGCCTCGGGGTTCGGGATTTCACCCAGGCACGGGCGTTGCTCGACTGGGACGCGAGCGATACCCTGAAATTCGAACTCAACGTCAACGGCTGGCGCGATAGAAGCGAAACCCAGGCGCAGCAATTTCAAGAGCTGTCGCCACAGTCTCCTGCTGCGGTAGGTGGCGCCA
This sequence comes from Sphingobium sp., assembly GCF_032153725.1. Lineage (GTDB taxonomy): Bacteria > Pseudomonadota > Alphaproteobacteria > Sphingomonadales > Sphingomonadaceae > Sphingobium. Next base: position 12,516 of record NZ_JALDYQ010000020.1, read on the forward strand.
CCGAGTTCGTTACGGCGGCTGCGGCCATCTACACGCAGCCGGCGGCCAGAAACCCGCGTCTGGCGGACTGGGGTGTCCAGCTTCAACCCGGCTTGCCCGCGGTCTATCTGGGGGCGGTTCCGAGTTCCGATCTGCACAAGGACAATAGTTTCGTACAGGTTTCGCTAAAGGGCGAAGTTCAGCTGGCGGACGCAATAAGTTTGACGTCGATCTCGGCATATTCACACTACAAGCAGGATAGCCCGCTCGACACCGATGCGACCCAGTTCTGGGGTATCAACTTCCGCATTACCGGCGACATCGAAAATATGTTCCAGGAGCTGCGTCTGGCCGGCGACATGGACAAGTTCAAGTGGATGGTCGGTGGCAATTATTCCCATGACTCGGTGGACGAAACCGAACGTTACGATCTCGCTGGCAGCAATTCCACCCTTATAGGGGTACGCTTTACCGCCGGGCAGCAGGATATGTCGCAGCGGGTCAACACCGTCTCGGCATTTGGTGACGTGCAATATGAAATCCTGCCTGATCTGACGGCGCAAGGTTCGGCTCGCTACACAAAATACGAGGACAATTTCCACGGCTGTCTACGCGATCCGGGGAACGGTCTGTGGGCAGCGGCGATTCAGGCGCTTGCAAACAACGTTCTTGGAGCCAATCCCCCGGTTGCCCTTCAGGCTGGCCAGTGCATAACGCTAGTGCCGTCGCCGCCAACCTTTGCGGTGCCGGCCACAATCAGGAAGTCGCTCAAGCAGAACAATATTTCGTGGCGAGCCGGTCTGAGCTGGAAGGTTTCGCCCGATAACATGGTCTACGCCAATGTTACTCGCGGCTATAAGTCCGGGGGCTTCCCCGGCGTTGTGGCCATCGTCTCGGACCAGTTCAATCCCATCGGACAGGAGTCGGTCCTTGCCTATGAAGCTGGCTTCAAGATTGCTCTCGCAGATCGCATGATACAGCTCAATGGTGCGGGCTTTTACTATGATTACAAGAACAAGCAGCTGGTAGGCATCGTGCCCAATGCGGCGATCGGTCCGACACTGGCGCTTGTCTCAATTCCAAAATCACGCATTTCTGGTTTTGAACTCGATGCGACGGTTCGCCCGACAAGGGAGCTCAGACTCAGCGCCGCGGCGACCTATGTCAATTCCAAGGTGGTGTCTTCATTCCTGCTCCCCAACCCTCGCGGAGCCCAGGTCGATGTTCGCGGCGAGCAGTTACCTACGACGCCGAAGTGGCAGCTACAGGGCGGTGTAGATTATACCGTCCCGATGTCGTCGGCGATTGACTTCCGTCTTGGTGCGAGCGCCCGCTATCAGACCTCGTCGAATGCGACATTCGGCAACGATCCGGACTATGTGATCCATAGCTATACGGTTGTGGATGCCTTCGCGGAAATCGAAAGCTCCACTGGCAAGTGGTCCGCGCAAGTCTGGGGCCGAAACCTGTTCAACAAATATTATCTGACGGCAATCCTTCGAGGCGGAGATACGATCAGTCGGTCGACCGGAATGGGGGCGACCTACGGAATTACCTTAAGCTACAAATACTGAGCCTGCCGCGCCGGCGCGATCTCGTCCACGGACAAGGTCGCGCCGGCCGAGCGCCGTCCCGCCGCCATCTGAAAAGCGAAGGGATACAGGCATGATCGCGGCGAGATTGTCGTCGTCGAATGATGCGATCAGCTTCAGCGTCTGCGGAATGCGCGCCAGATCAGCATTCAGCCGCGTGCGCCAGGCGCTGCCGCCTTGATAGGTGAGAGCCGCGAAATCGACATTGGGGCAATTGTCGATCCAGTCGGCGATTGCCTTGCCGCCCGGCCGCCGAAAAGTCTCGTGCTGCAGCTTGCCGTATTTGAGTGTGATCACCCGCCAGCCGCACGTCCGGAAAATGTCGTCGAAACGGTTGAACATGCGATCCGCAGTGGTGGCGTCGAGTGACTGCCGATTATAGTCGACGATCCACCAGCAATTACGGATGTCGTGCTTGTAACCCTCGATCAGCGCCTCGTAGATATTGCCCTCATCGAGCTCCGCGTCGCCCATGAGCGCGATCATCCGCCCCGTATCAGCCTCGACAAGCTGGCCATGCGCTACCAGATAGTCCTGGACCAGGCTGGCAAAGGCGGTGATCGCTACACCCAGGCCCACCGAGCCGGTGGAGAAGTCGACGGGTATCATGTCCTTGGTCTGGCTCGGATAGCTTTGCGCGCCACCCAGACCGCGAAAGCGCTGAAGTTGGTCGAGGCTCTGATTGCCGAGCAGATAGTGAATCGCGTGCAACACCGGCCCGGCGTGCGGCTTGACCGCGACCTTGTCATTGGGTCCGAGCGCATGGAAATATAGCGCGGTCATGATCGTGCTGATCGACGCGCAACTCGCCTGATGGCCGCCGACCTTCAGCCCGTCGCGGCTGTCGCGCAAGTGATTGGCATTGTGAATCATCCACGACGAAAGCCACCGCAGGCGCTCGTCCAGCAAGGAGAGATTGGCGATGGTGGCGGCCCGGCGTTCTTCAAGTGCAATCATATAGAATTCCTGCCGCCGCATCGCCGCTGATTGCTCGATCCATCTCGCTGCCGCGACACCAAATCGAGAAGCCTCGTCTCACACGATAGAGCGATTCAAATTCAGCTGTTAGCCGTGGCGGTGCCGATGATGTCGAGATAGCTCTCTGGATCCGTGTCTCCCTCGGTCCCGAACAGCAGGACGACGCTGTCAGTCGTCAAACCAAGCTCGGATCGCAGCTTTCCGTCGCTATCCTCCATCACCGCGAGAAGCGCCCCCGCTCCGGCGCCGCCTGCTTCGCCGATGGTGAGCGCGGGATCAGCGCCGACCGGATTTGCCAGCCGCCGCATCGCTTCGAATGATTCCGCATCGTCGATCGCGAGAAAATCATCGGCGCCCTTTCTCAGGATTTTTAGCGCATTCAGAGAGGGCTTACCCGCTGCGAGACCATACATCCGCGTGTTATGGGCGCCTTCGACGATCACAAGCTTATCACTCTCCACGCTGCGGTAGAGGCAGTTTGCTTCCTTGGATTCGACAATAATGAACCTGGGACGCTGACGTCCCCACGCCTGCCAGAAGTGTGAACACATGGCCGCGCCGATTCCGCCAACGCCGGCCTGTACGAACACGTGCGTCGGGAGGACTCCCGCCGGAAGCTGGCCTACGATCTCGTCGGCTATAAGCTGGTAGCCATGCATGACATCGCGCGGCGTATCTTCGTGACCCTCGTAGGAGGTGTCCGATATGATATACCAGCCGTTCTTCTTCGCATCCGCTTCGACCGCCTTGACGGCCAGATCATAGTTCCCCTCGATCCGCACAACATTTGCCCCAAGTTGCTGCAGCGCATCGACACGCCCTGGACTTGTCTGCAACGGCACATAGATATTGCATCGGCACCCGAACGACTTGGCGGCGAAAGCGACGGAACGGCCATGATTTCCGGTCGTGGCACATGCCACGGTGACGGTTTCGATGACGTCTGCGTAAACACCATTTAGGATGTCGCTTACGGGTATTTCCGCCGCGCCGGTGGTGTCCCGCAATCTTTCTGCAAGCAGGCGGTAGATGGCATAAGCTCCGCCCACTCCCTTGAGAGCCTTCAGTCCAAATCTCGTGCTTTCGTCCTTCAGGAAAATGCGGCCGACTCCAATGGATTTTGCCAGGCCTTCGAGTTCGCGCAGAGGAGTTGGGTTGTACCAAGGCAACTGCCGAATGATTTTTTTGGCATCCTCGGCGCCTTGCTCGTTCAATACTGACTGCAGCTCATCGTCATAAGGAGCGGACGGGTTCGCATTGGGGTTATGAAAGTGAAGGATTGGAGCGTTTCCTGCCGACGAGGAAGATGTTAGGGGCGATGGCATATATTTTTACTTTCCTTTTTCATAACACTGCTCGCATTTCGAAGAAGAATATTGCCTCAACTGAATTGGTGCTGTAGCAGCACCAGAACTATTTTGGGCGGTTCGGCCGCGCTACTGCCCACATGGCCCAGGCGATCTGTTTTTCCAGACCATAGGGGTCGTCACCGATGCGGTAGAGGTTCGCGTGGGTGCGGCCATCGATGAAGGTCACCTGGGACTTTGCGCCAAGGCTGTCGAGGACGGCCTTCAATCGATGAACCGAACCGTCGAGATAATAAGTGTCCGCAGTGCCGACGACGATGTGGAGCTTGCCGTCCAGATCGCGCCTCAGCGCCGGCCAGTTATTGGCCACGCGCCATGCGATGTCGAAATGGTCGCGCCAGTAGATTGCAACGTCCTGGTCGACCATGCCGGTGTCGCGGTCGAACATGGGCATCGGGCGGCCATCCGCCCCTTTGGGCGAGAAAACCCATTCGAAGGAGGTCAGCTGCCCGCCATAAGGACCCAGGACCCGCTCCAATTTGGCGAACTGCTCGTAGGTGGCCAGAATCTGGCCGTCATGGCGCACCAAGGGATAGAGTGCCCCATTGGGCCGCCGATAAACATTGGCTCCGGGTGCATATAGATCGATCCCGACGAAATCGTGGAAGTCGGTGGGATCAGGTGCGGTAGACCATGTTCCGCCGAACACCTTGGGGTAGCGGGTCTGTAGCCACAAAGTCGCCCAGCCGCCGGAGGAGTGGCCGGTGAGCAGACGGCCGCTTGGCCGCGCGTCCATATGGTAGCGTTGTTCGAGGGCCGGGATCAGTTCAGTAGTCAGGGCCTGACCCCAGGGACCGTTGTTGACCGAGTCGGCGAATTCGTGGGTGCCTGTCGGACCGGATTCATCCAGCAGCACATAGATCATCGGCGGGGTTTCGCGCGACGCCATCCTCTGGCGGAAACGCACGGCCCAACTAGCCAGGGTGCGCGAATCCTCACCGAAGCCGTGGGTCACATAGACCACCGGATAACGCACATGGCCGGCCGGATCATAGCCCGGCGGGCGCAGCACCCAGCCGCGCATATGGATTGGCCGGCCCCAGAAGGTGCTGAGCGAGGGACTGACAAAGTCCAAAGTGTCGATATCTGCACGCGCGGCGGCATAGGCGGCGCGTTCGTCGGGCGAGGCGCTCAATGGTGGATCGAGTGGAACGCGATCAGGATGACCGAGGGTCAGCACCAGAGCGGGCGGTGCGTTCCCTGCGCCGATTTCCAGCTTGACCACCGGCGAGGTCGCATCCTCGGCGGTGCGCCCGAGATAATTATAGTCGTGGTTTACATCCAACAGCGCCTGCACGGCATAGCTACCCGGCTTGAGCGCCGAAAATGGTGTTGGAAACGCCAGGCGATCGAGATCGATCCACCGGCTCCCGCCGGGAACGATGCGACTGGTTTCCTGAGCAGCAACATGCACATCAAGGACCTTGCGGATGTTGATATCCACGGCCGGCGGTGGTTGACCATGATTGGCAGCCACCGCCTCGTCCCAGGGCTCGGCGAACACCAGCAGGCGGCCGGATTCGGCTGCGGGCGCTTTGTCGCTGAGTGTGACCCGTAGCAGCAGGGGGGAAGGCGTGGCCGCCTGCACCGCACCGACCAGCAGGACGCTGGCCAGAGATGCGGCGATCAGGTTCTTGAGCATGGAAAACCTCTTGCCAAGACTGTCAGTGGTAGGGCTAGCGCGCATCCGCAGGTTCAATAGTTTGCGCCGAAACTGGTGAGATGAAATGCTACAGCCACCCAAAGGATGGATAGCGCTGCGGCAGCACGCAGCGTCGGCCATGCTCGGGCGAACCAGGTCCCTGGACGCGTCCAGGAGCGGTAGGCAATCCAGAGAGCGCAAGCCGCCAGACCCGCGAATCCGATGGCGCTCGTGATTTCGAGAAGCCATATCCATGCGTCCAGGCTGGCGTCGGTGGCGCCGAGGGACTGGAAGAGCAGCATCCACCCACCGAGAATCGCCAACGCCAACCACGAGAGGCCATGGATCAACCGGTGCAGAGTGAGGTCGATGCCCGTCAGGCCCAGAGACGCGCCGTATCTCCGTCGAGCAATGGCGCCCGCCGGCCAACCCAACGCGGTTATCGCGATAATCCCAAGGCCCGCCAGAAAGGCCGGCATCAGCCAGGCTATATTTCGGGTCCATGGCGTGGGTTCCCAAACCATGAAGGGGGACACCGCATCGACGCTCCAGCGCACCACTTTACCGTTCTCGACCTTGGCGCTGAGGCGCTGGGGGCCGTAGGCGTCCTGCCACAGGAACGGCGCGATCTCGATCCACTTATGGGGGCGGCTGCTGAAATCATAGGGCACTTGCGGGCGCCCATCTTCATCTAAGCCGATATGGGTCTGTCGGAGGAAGTTCGCGGCATCGATAAAGTTGGTGAAGGATCCGCGACTCAAGGAATAGTTGCCGACCAACAGCTTGGCATGGGCTTTAGCGGTGGACAGTTCCAGCGGGGCCCGCGCGGGAACAGGAAAATAGCGGTCGCCGAAAGCCTGGAACAAGCCAAGCCGAATATCGAAGCTTTCCGATTCCGTCGCGCCCGCACTGTTCATGACCACGAACACCCCGGTATTCTGAGCCGGGAGCAGCCACAGATAGGCGTGGGCGCGATTCAGATCCCCCGCGTGACCGACGGCGCTTAGTCCATTGACCTGCTGTTCATAAAAGCCGAGCGCCATGCGATTGAGTCCAGGCAGCACGACGTTGGTCGGCGCCAGCATCTGGCGTGCGGTTTCCGGCCGCATCAGGCCTGCGCCATGGTTGAGCAGGGCCATCATGAACTTTGCCATGTCACTGGCTGAGGCTGATAGCCCGCCCGCCGGAGGTATGGACACGAGCTCAAACGGCTGGGGGCTCTGGGACGCGATCACATAGCCCTTGGACATGAAAGGCGCGAGCTTAGGCGGCAACGGCTGGCGAAAGGTGGAATGCGCCATGCCGAGCGGCCAAAATATGTTGTGTTCAACATAAATGTTGAACGGCATTCCGGATACCCGCTCCACGATGTACCCCGCCAATGCGCAGCCGTAGTTCGAGTAGGCAGGCGTAGTCCCCGGGGCAAATATCCGATCGGGCAGCATCCTCCTCAGCACCGCGCCCAATGGAGGAACGTCGCCGGTCGATCTGATCCCATCCTTGAAGACGTCACCGAAGCCGGGCGTGTGGGTCATAAGATCCCGCATGGTGATAGGACGGCCTCGAAAGGGCGGGATCTTGAAATCGAGATAGCGGTTCACATCGGCGTCGAGGTCGATCTTGCCCTGTTCCACCAGCTGCATCACCGCGGTCCAGGTGAATAGTTTCGAGACGGACCCAGGACGGAAAAGTGTGAGATCAGGATCGACGGCCTTACGCGCCGCCACGTCGGCATAGCCGAAACCGCGCGCGGTCAGGACTTGACCGTCCTTGACGATCACCACCGCCGCGCCGGCAATATCGGCCTGCTGTAGCGCATAGGGCAGGAATCCATCGAGCCACGCGTCAGCGTCAGTCTTGGAGAGGTCGTGTCTGGTGTTGCCGGATGCTGGCGCGGTGGACGCCAAAGCTGGCGCCGTCACCCTCGAGGACAAGATTAAAGCGCGAGCAGGCTGGGCCAAAACTGAAGTAATAGGCGAAATCGACAGCAGTAGACTGACGAAAATCATTATTATTCGTTTCACGGTCATCTCCAAATTCAGGCAATCGCGATGGTCAGTGACCGCAAGCAGCGCACCTCCGGTGCGGATCAGGTTCATTTGGCCGGATTCCAGCCCTGCCCTCGCAGGACCATTCCGGGCTTGGCTCCGGTATGGCGCCCACCGTCAACGACGACGGTGCCGTTCACGAGCACATAGTTGATGCCCTGAGGAAGGGCCGTCGGCTTTTCATATGTGGCAAGATCCTTGATCTTGTCATAATCGAAGATGGTGACATCGGCGCGCAGTCCGAGGCGGATGGCGCCGCGGTCGTACAGCTTGAATCGTGCCGCAGGCCAGGACGTCATCTTCCGAACGGCGTCTTCCAGTGTCAACACTCGCCGGTTGCGCACATATTCGGAGATGATGCGCGGAAAGGTGCCGTAGGCGCGGGGGTGGCCATCCACTTCCTGATCACCCGATGCTGCCGTCGCATCGCTGCCGATGCTGGTCCAGGGAAAGCGCAGCGCGGTTTCGATATCCTTTTCGTTCATCCCGAAATAGAGCGCGATCGGCCGGTGTGGCGCGCCTGCGATAACGATGTCCCAAGCCACATCGGCAGGGTCGCGTTTGAGCGCGCGGCCGATCGTTACCATGTCCTTGAATCGATACTGGTCATATTTCGCGTTGTAAGCGGCAACCAGAACGACATGGCGCCATCCGCCCGAAGCGGTGAGGAGGTTGGTCCACCCCGGCATCGATCCTGCCGCCACTTGTTGTTTAAGCTTGTTACGGATCGAAGGATCGGCGAGCTTGGCCAATCCCTTTTCCTTGCCCTCGGCCCAGACCCAGTTCGGAACGGTGATATCAAGCCCGGTTCCCCCGGCGGTGTAGGGATACATGTCGGCGGCGATGTCGACGCCCCGCGCGCGTGCATCGTCGATCAGCTTCCCGACGGCCGGCATGAGCTTGCCCCAGCCGGGCGCGAACGCCGCCTTCAGATGGTAAATCTCGACCGGGATGCCGCTCTGTTCGGAAATGGCGATCGATTCCGCCACCGCCGGGAGCAGCTTTTCACCCTCGTCGCGCATGTGATTGGCATAAATGCCGCCATATCGGTGGGCGACCTTTGCGAGTTCCACCAGCTCCGGTGTCTGCTGGTAGCTTGCCGGGGCGTAGATGAGGGCAGTGCCAAGCCCCATGGCGCCGGCGCGCATCGCTTCGTCAACATGCGCGCGCTCCCGATCCAGCTGCGCGGACGTGGGAAGGCCGTCGACATCCCCCATCACCTCGACCCGGGCCTGGCTCGCGCCATACAGCGTACCGAAGTTTAGCGAGATGCCCCCTTTCTGCAGCTGGTCGAAATAATCGGCAAGCTTGGCCGATCCGACCGGCGCACCGACTTCGCCTGCAATTGCCGTCGTGACGCCCTGGAGTAGCTTGCTCTCCGCTCGACCGTCCTGAAGCAGGCTGTCGCCGGATTGATCCATATCGTCGATCCATCCGGGCGTTACGAATTGTCCAGCAGCGTCGATTTCCCGCGCGCCGCGTCCCTCGACGGTGCCGATCCGCACAAAGCGTCCGTCCTTTATCGCGACATCCGCGCGGACCCACGGATTTCCACTGCCATCGAGGACCTTGCCGTTGCGGATCACCACATCATAGGTTGCGCCCGTCGCGGCCGCCGTTTGTCCCCGGCCTATTGCGGCGACCGCGCTCAGGATGACATCCGGGCGATCATGCGCGACTTCGTGCGAACTCTTGTCGGCAACGATCAATGTGCGATTGGGGGCCTTGCTCGCGAACAGCGCATGTGCGTTACGCCAGGCTTGGGCATCGGCGGGATCGGGTTGAGGTGGCGTCTCGGCGACGATCACCGCCACGGGAACCGAGGCCGGCCACTCCATCTTGTAGAAGGCACGGGAAACCGACTCGAACGATGCGCCCAGCGCCAAAAGCTGTCGGCTTGCTGGCGTAGGCGGCGCCTTACGCATTTCCTCCATCAATGGCGCATAGACCTTGATCTGCCGCGCAATCATCTCGTCCGTGTAAAATTCGGGTACGTTCGCATCGACCATGACGGCGCCAGCGAACCAATCGGGATGCCGTGCGGTTATGCCGGTGGCGATCTCACCCGCCAGCGAATGCGAAACCAATATAGTGCCGCGCGTAGCACCCAACGCCCGCAGGCCGGCCTCCAGATCGTCGATAGCGCCGGTGAGACTCCACGGACCCGGCGCTTCTTCGCTCCCGCCAAATCCTGCGCGGTCATAAGTGATGATCTGTGCGCCTGTCTGCTTGGCGAGTTCGGGCACGAAAGTCGACCAATAAGACGAATCATTTCCACCGCCCGCATCAAGCACGATGGCTGGCAACTTCCCCGGAATGACGTGAAACGCGATCTTGCGCCCATCGCGTTCAACGATGCGGGTGTCGGCTGTGACGGTGGCGGCGTTAGCCGTTTTTATGGGAGCTGGGGCAGCAATTGCGGTGACCGAAAGAACTGTACCAAACAATAGAGTGATGGCAATTTTCAAACGCATCGGAGAGTGTTCCCTTGAATAAGAAGGAACGGAAGAAAATTCTCCTCCGTCCCTGGATTATTTAGAACTTGGCGTCGAAAGCGACGCCGATCACCCGTGGCTGGAGCACAGTCGACGATATTTGCGATACGGCATTCGTTAAGCCATTCTGGAGCACATTGTACGACAGGTAGGCGTGGCGATCGGTCAGATTCTTGGCGAACAACCTGACGGTATAGCGATCGTTCGAAAGGCTCGCATTCACGTCCAGCGCGGCATAGCCGCCCAAGGGGAACGACAATGGTGAACTGTTCACCTGCGAAATCCGTTTGCCGACCAGCCGCAGTCCGGCGCCGAGGCTGGCATCCCATTCACTTGAAACCGGATGGGTATAAGAGGCCCGCACCGAGCCGCTCCAGCTGGGGATATAGGGCAAATGATCGCCCTTGAGACCGTCGATCGGAGGGGCGTCCTGGGTAAGAACGGCATGGACATAAGCGATGGTGCCGTCGAACTGCAGCCCTTCTACTGGTCGCAGCGTGACATTGCCCTCGAACCCTTCGCTCTTCGCCTTTCCACCATTTGCGACAAAGCTTATCCCTCCATTCGAAGCGATCAGCTGAATATCCTTCCAGTCAATGTGGAAGGCTGCCAGGTCGAGCAATACGCGGTCGTCCAGAAATTGCGTCTTAAGACCCGCTTCGTAGTTGGTGAGGGTGTCCGGCTTGAAGGTCGGCGGCGCGCCGAATAACGCTATGTTCGGGCCGCCGGGCTGGTAGCCGCTGGCGACGCGCGCATAAGCCATGATCTTATCGGTAAAGCGATATTTGGCGCTGGCGGAATAAGTCGTGACGCTGTCACGGGACTTCTGGTCTAATAGCAGCTGGTCGCCAATCAATGCGGACGTAGCGATCTCGCTGAACTTTTGATGGTTCTTCGAGTAGCGGACTCCCCCTGCAATCTCGATTTGATCGTTCAGGTGAAGGGTCAGGTCGCCGAACGCTGCATATTCGGTGTAAGATGACGGGAGCGCGGCGTCGAAAATCGGATCGAAAGGCAGCGGCGTCCCGTCCGCTGCGAGCGCATCCGGGCGCTGGAAGTTGGTGGCTTTCTCATTGGTGAAGAAGCCGCCGATCAACCATTCCAGCTTGGCCCCAGGCGAAGACTGCAGGCGGGCCTCCTGCGTGAATTTTTTGAGATGCAGCCTGTAATGGCTTTGCGACGTACCCGCCGGGAAACCGAGGAGCGGGTAAGCGATACCGAAGATGTAGGTCTCATCAATGGCCTGGTGCGTTCTTGTATCCGAATAGCTCGTCGCCGAGACGAATTCGGCGCCCGCAACGTCATAATTGATCATGCCCGAATAATATTGAATCTTGCTCTCGAACGGTTGCGGACGCTGATTGTTATCCGCCCATTTGCCTACCAGCGGTCGCAGGGTGGCCGGGTCGAGAGGGACATTTGCGTTACCCTTCGACCGGATGCGATTGTAGAGAGCGTTGAACTTGATCTTCAGATTATCGGCCGGCTCCCACAGCAGGCCAATTCGCCCGTTGATCTGATTATAGCCGTTCTGGTCCTTTGTCCCCAATAGCGGGTTGTCGATGTAGCCTGGGGTGTGCTCGACGGCCAAGCTCGCCGTTGCGCCGAGCTTACCATCAATGATCGGCCCGCTGATCAGCCCACGAGCACCGCGGCCTATACCGTCCGAGTGAGCCATGGTGGAGCCGCCAACACCAAATTGAGCCCTGAATTTGGACAATGACGGCTCGCTGAGAACATATTTTATCAGGCCACCCATCGAACTCGCACCATAGAGCGTGCCTTGCGGCCCTCGCAGCACCTCGAGCCGATCGAGGTCGTAGGGCAACAGGTCGAGCATGAAGGAGACGGCGCCCGCATGGGCACTGCTGCTGCCGACGGGCGTGTCGTCTATATAGGTAGCAACCGTAGCGCCTGGTCCGACGGGGGCAACGCCGCGAATACTGATCATGGTCTGACCAGGGGTTCCGGCCGAATCTATTTGCAGACCGGGGACATAGCCGCCGATGTCGGTCAGGGACTTGACCTGGGTATCCGAGAGCAGTTCACCCGACACTGCGGTTACGGCCTGCGCAACGATCTGAATGTTTTCGGACCGCTTGTTGGCCGTCACGATGATTTCGTCCGTCTCCGCGGCTGCGCCTGCTGTTTGAGCGTGAGCGACAAAAGGGATGGCCAAGGCAAGAGCGCTGGCCGTTGCCGTCAGCAAAATGGAACGATATTTGTAAGGCATATGCATAGCCATTCCCCTTGTTAAAATTGCTCAGTTATTACCCCGTTATTTTGTTCTGCTTGAATCGGTCTTGTCCGATCGGTGCGAGCGCACGAAAAAGGCGCGCGGGCGAAAAATCATTTTCCTCGATTTTCATCGCTTCCAGATCAGCACTCACCGACAACTTAAGGAGAAGCTTCGCTGCGAGACTGCTAAGCGCCGGAGCCGTTTGAATCCCATACCCTCCTAGGGCCGCCATCCAGAAAAAGCTGTGCTGGCTTGGATCGAACCCAACAACCGGTGACCGATCCTTCACGAAGGTCCGAAGCCCCGCCCATTTGCTCTTGATGCGCCGCACTTCGATGGTCGTGTATGTCTCGACCCGATCCACGGCGATCGCGATGTCGAGTTCTTCCGGCTGGGCATCCTCGGGCTCGGACAGCGTCTCGTCCGCCGGCGAGATCAGCATCAAGCCCGCATCGGGCTTCATGTAGAACGATTCCTCGGCATCGAGGATCATCGGCCAATCATGGGCGTCCAAGCCCTCCGGCACATCAACAAGGGCCGCCGTCCGACGGCGCGGTTCGAGGCCGACCGGCCTTATTCCCGCCAGGCTCGCTATATGATCCGCCCACGCACCCGCCGCGTTCGCAAGGATCGATGCACGATAGCATCCTGCCGACGTTTGCACGCTCCAGCGCCGCGTCCCCCAATCATAGCTGATCGCTTCGACCCGAGCGCTGAGAACGAGCAGTCCGCCATTCCGCTTCAATTGGCCGACATAGGCTTGGTGCAGCGTGTGAACCTCGATATCGGCCGACGCGGAATCGACGACCGCGCCGAGCAGTCCTTCCGGTTTTAAGACGGGACAAAGCGCGAGCGCGGCTGCCGCATCGATCAAGTCGAGATTGGAGCCTGGCAGCTCCGCAGCGATATACGTCTCGAATGCCTCTCGCTTTTCCTCGCATCCAAAAATCATCACCCTGCGAGGCGCTACCAATCGGTCCTGGGTAAATTCCGGCGGCGGCGAAAAGAAGAAGTCCCGACTCGCACGAGTCAAAGACCGTATGATCGGGTTGCCGTAAGTTTCCGCAAAGAGCGCGGCGGAGCGTCCTGTCGAATGATAGCCGGGTTGCGCCTCCATTTCCAAAACGGCGACCCGCTTGCAGCCGGCGACTTGGGCGGCGAGCGCGGTTCCCGCGATCCCTCCGCCGATAACCAGAATGTCGAAATCTTTGTCGCTCATGAATCGATGCAACCTACCTGGAATCGATATAAAATTATCATAAACACATAAAAATTATATGTCATGGGGAATTTTCTCGGTATGGACGATATCTGGACGGTTGGTGTGCGAAAGCCGCATTGCTCACGAGGCGCGCGCCAAGCGTACTGACGGAAAGATTTGCCAGTTGGGAGAAAATTGGCGATCAGGGCACATCCCTATCAACCGAGCAATTGCAATATGAGCGACGAAGCCCAACCCGGAACCATCCTCAAACGACTTCGGGCGCAACGCGGGTGGACCCTGGCGAACGTTTCGGAACGCACAGGCTTCCCCATTTCGACGCTTTCGAAGATCGAGAAGGGTCAAGTCTCGTTGAGCTATGACAAGCTGGCCCGAATCAGTAAGGGGCTGGACGTCGATATCGGCATTTTCTTTGCCGGTGCCGGCGAGGATCCGGGCGGGTCGCAGATCACCTCCAGCGGACGGCGCAGCATCATTCGGAAGGGCGAAGGGCGCAACATCAGAACGCGGTCCTATCTGAACCGTTTCCTTGCAACCGATCTGCTCAACAAGCGGTTTGTGCCGATCTATGGTGAAGGTTTCGCGACCTCGATCGAGGAGTTCGGCGAGATGATCCGCCATCAGGGCGAGGAGTTCTGCTATGTCCTTGAAGGGACACTGGAGTTCCACACCGAACTATACGCTCCCGCGATTCTGGAAGCGGGCGATTCGATCTATTTCGACAGCGGGATGGGTCACGCCTATATTTCGGTGGGCGAGGAGCCGCTCCGAGTGCTGTGTATCTGTTCAGGCGATGAATCCAAGCTGATCAGCACGGTGGAAAATGTCCAACCGGAGGCAGCGTCCAGCCGCAACGGGAAGAAGGCCAGGCCCGTCGTTTCCCGCAAACCGAAGAGCTGAATTCAGCCCCGGCCGGTTGCCGCCGCCAGCCTCTCGACCTCCGCCGCCAGGCCTTCCGCGGCCAGCGCGATCAATTCCTCGCCATGGCCGGCGGTTGCCTGCAGCGGATTTGATCCCATGCGTCCGTCAGGATGGCGAGCGCGGAAATCCACAGCGTCGCGAATGGGACCCGTCGGCGCGATACGCGGTTTGCATTCGGCGATCTTGATCGAGTCCGGATAAACCGCCTGGGTCACTGCGATCTCGGAGGGTTCGGCATGGCTGCCATGGCCCCTGGGAAATTGCCGACGCGCCAGTGCTTCCACCCCGGGCAGTTGCCACCAGTTGCGGAGAATCAACGCCAGGCCCGCACGGTGCCGCACATAGCTTGCCTCGGCATAGATTTCGGAAAAAGCGGCCTCGATCGTGGGGATGTTGCCACCGTGACCGTTCAGAAAATAGATCTTTTCAAACCCGTGCAATGAGAGGGAGGCAACCCAGTCGCGCAACGCGAGGATCATCGTCGACGGGCGCAGCGATATCGTCCCGGGAAAGCCCAGATGGTGCTGCGCCATGCCGATATTGAAGGTCGGACCAACGAGTATCCCGGCACAACTCGCCTGGGCGCGGTGTGCGATGATTTCCGGGCAAAGCCAGTCAGTTCCCAACAAGCCGGTCGGCCCGTGTTGTTCGGTCGAACCGATCGGAATGACGATCGTTCGCGAGCGGCGAAGCTGGGCCTCTATCTCGGGCCAGGTGGACAGGTGCAGGATCATGCAATCGGCTCCGGCAGCGGGCCGGCCAGCTCGCTCCCGACCGGGCCATCCGACGTTGCCCTCCGCGTCATGCGATGCACCCATGATGCGACGCCCATGAGCGCGACGCCGGCCGCGCCGACCAGGGCAGCGTGGAGCAGCCAGAAATCCGCCGGAGGCCAATGTTCGTACAGCGAGCCCAACCGGCCGCTGATCACGCTCCCGAAGAAATATGACAGCGTGTAGATGCCGACCATCGTACCGCGGGTTCCCCGGGGTGCAGCTCCGGTAAACAGCGAGTTGGCGTTGGGTGAGAAATAGAGCCAGCCGACATTGGATATGAGGTGGAACGCGATCGGCATGATCAGCAGCACCTTGCCCTGATCGTTCACTACCCTGTCGCTCGCGGCCAGCAACAATACCCCCGCCGCGAAGATGAAACACCCTATCGCCATGCGTACGATCTCGTCGGACCTGACCCCGGCCTGCTCGCGCCTTTTCCACCACAGCAGCAGCAGGGGCAGGGCGAGCAAGGGGGAAAGCCCGTCGAACGCCTGAAGCCAGGGCACCGGCACGGTCCATCCGCCGACCGCGAGATCGACATGATCGCGCACCCACAGATTATAGCTGTTCCAGATCTGGGCCTGTGCCACCCAGAACAGGGTGCAGAACGGTACGAGGGAAGCGAGGGCGAGGAGCGCGCGCCATTCCCGCTTGGTCAGCGGCTCCGACGCGCTCTGCGCAACGACGACGTCTCCCGGCGGCAGAAATGACTGGCCCGCAGCGTACCAGATCAACCCGGCAAGCATGCCGAAGCCGGCAAAGGTGAATGCGACATGCCAGTCATATGCCTGGCTGAGCCAGCCCGTGATGAGCGGCGAGACGAACGCGCCGATCGCAACCATGCTGGCATAGACCTGGAAGGCGGTGGCGCGGCGGCTGTCCTCGGGGGCGTACAGCTCCGCCACCTGCGGCGCGAGATTGCCGCGCAGAAAGCCCGCGCCCAGGATGATCAGCGCCAGCGCGAGCAGGAAGCTCGCCTCGAAGGCCATGCAGAAATGGCCGGCGGTCATCAAGAGCGCGCCCAGCATCACGGCGCGCCTCCTGCCAAGCCAGCGATCGCCGACCAGGCCGCCGAACAAGGGAGTGAGATAGCTGAACCCGACATACAGTCCGAATATCTGCGTGGCCAGGCCCTGGGTGGTGAGGTCGTCGAAAACGCCTTCGATCGCCGCCTTGACCCAGGCAAAGCCGGCGACGTTAGCGGGGTGTCCCGGCGCGAACAACTGCTCGACCATGTAGAGGACCAGAATCGCCTGCATGCCGCTGAACGAGATCCGGTCCCACAATTCCGTCCCAGCCAACACGACAAGACCGCGCGGATGGCCCAGGATATTCGTCTGCGAAGTGGTGGTGGTCGCCATGGATCAGGACTCTGTCATGCTGGTCGCCAAGGAGACGAAGCGGCGGTTCATTGCGTCGCCAATCGCTTGAGAAGCGCCCGCGCGGCGCTTTCCTTGACGGGGCCGAAGCCACGGACCGCGAGGGGCGCGTTCGCAAGCTCGATCACCGCGGCCACATCCTGCGCAGCGAGATCATCGATGCGACGGCCAACCGCCGCCAGATACGCATCGCGCAGTTCGCACTCGATCCGCCGGTCGAGCGATCGGCCGAAGATGTCCAATGGCGTTTCGCGAAGCCATCGAAGCGATGCGAGAAACCTGAACACCGGAAAAATCCAGGACCCGAAGGCGTACTTGCGCGGCCGGCCGGTGTTGGGATCGCGGCGAGCAAGCAGCGGGGGCGAGAGATGCACCTTGATCGCCCGGTAGCTGCCAAATTCATGCGCCAGCGCGTCGCGGAACCGCCCATCGGAATAGAGGCGGGCAACCTCATATTCGTCCTTGTATGCCATCAGCTGGTACGCGCCGCGCGCGACGGCCCAGACCAGCGCCTCGCCCGCTTCCAGGCCATCCGCGGCGCGGCGGGTTGCCGTCAGCAGGTCCGCATACCGCTTTGCGTAGGCGCGGTTCCAATATGCCGAGAGGTCGACGATGCGAGCCGCTATGAAGGCATCCACGTCCAGCGCGTCTGCCGCCGTCGCCACCTCTGTCAGCGCGGCCGATCGCCCCGCGGCAAAGGCCCGCAAGTTCGCGGATACCGCCTTGCCGTTGACCGCGATCGCCTGCTCTATGGCATCGAGCGAGAGCGGAATGCCGCCGCGCTGCCAGGCATAGCCAAGCATCATCATGTTGGCCGCGATGGCGTCGCCGAACAGACGTTCGGCGAGTTTCGTCGCCGGGAAAATTTCCGGTTCCCGCTCACAGGATCGGGCAAGCGTTTCCGCCAGCCCGGCTGCCGAAGGGACCGCCTCCCGATCGGACTGGAACGCCGCGGTGACCATCACGTCGCCGTTGGCCACGATCAGCGTGTCTGGCGCTATCGTCTCCAGGCATTCAGGCTGGGTGGCCGCGATCATGTCGCAGGCGATCACCGTCGCCGACATCGCCGGCCCGATCTTCGCCGACAGGACCGCATCACGGTTCCGGCTCAGGCGGACATGGCTGAAAACGGCGCCGCCCTTTTGGCTGAGCCCGGTCATGTCGAAGAGGTTCACGCCCAGCCGCTCGATCCGTGCCGCCATGCCGAGAATGGCGCCGATCGTGACGACGCCGGTGCCACCGATGCCGGCAATGAGGATGTCGAACACCTGCGCGATCGCCGGAATTTGCGGCATGGGAAGTTCGCCCGTCGGGGCATCGGCGCTGGGGCGCATGTGCCCCTTGGCCCCCTCGACCGTGACGAAGGAGGGGCAGAACCCCTTCTGGCACGAGAAATCCTTGTTGCAGGCTGATTGATCGATGCGGCGCTTAAGACCCAGTTCGGTATCGAGCGGCTCGACAGCCAGGCAATTCGACTGGACCGAGCAGTCGCCGCAACCCTCGCATACCGCCGCGTTGATGAAGACGCGCCTGTCGGGATCGGGGAAGTTGCCGCTTTTGCGGCGTCGGCGTTTCTCGGCCGCGCATACCTGGTCGTAGATCAGCACCGTGATGCCGGGTTGCTCGCGCAGCAACCGCTGCACGACTTCGAGTTCGTCGCGATGGCGCAGATCCGTTCCCGGCGGCAGCGGCTCGTCGGCGAACCGATCGGGATTCTCCGAGAGCACCACGACGCGCTTCACGCCTTCCGCCGAAACCTGGCGAACGATGGCGCTTACCGAGAGTTGTCCCTCCACGGGCTGTCCGCCGGTCATCGCCACCGCATCGTTGAACAGGATCTTGAATGTGATGTTGACGCCGGCCTGGACCGCGGCGCGTACCGCGAGGGAGCCCGAATGATTATAGGTGCCGTCGCCCAGATTCTGGAAGATGTGCGATGTTGTCGTGAAGCGGGAGAGCCCGATCCAGTTGGCGCCTTCCGCGCCCATCTGGCCCATGGGCAGCGGGTTCCGGTCCGGATGGAAGACGGCCATGCCATGGCACCCGATCCCCGTAGCCCCCATCGATCCCACCGGCACTTTGGTCGACGCATTGTGCGGGCAGCCGGCACAGAAGGCGGGCCTCCTGCCCATGGCAGGCACAGGCGGCTCGATCGCGGGTCCGATCACCCGGTCCGGTTGAAGATCGGCAAGAACGCCTGGCAGGACGGCCATGATCCGGGATGCTATCGCCCGCGCGACGATATTGCCGTTGAGCGGCGCATCGGACGGCAATAGCGGTGCGCCGTCGGATGTGGTCTTGCCACTGATCGCGGGACGTATCGTGCGGTTGAAGAGAATCTGCTTCGCCTGAATCTCGGTATGCGCCTGCTTCTCCTCAACGAAGAGGATTTCGGCTGCGGCGGATGCTGCGGTGATCAGACCTTCGGGCTCGATCGGGTAGATCAAGCCGATCTTGTACACGCCGATGCCAAGTTCGCGACATTTGCCATCATCCAGGCCCAGCAGGGCCAGCGCGTCGAGCACGTCCGAATAGGCTTTGCCCGCCGTGGCGATGAGCAGCTTCGGCTCCTCCGCACCAAAGCATATCCGATCGAGATGGTTGGCGCGGGCGAAAGCCTGTGCACGAGGCAGCTTGTATTGCAGCAGGCGAGCTTCCTGGCGCTGCATGGCGAGAAACTCTGGGCGCACATGCACCCCTCCATCCGGAAGCGCGACATCTGGAAACGTGAAGTCGGGGGGCAATGAAAGATCGAGCACGCCGGTCGATTCGGCGGTTTCGTTGACGACCTTGAGCCCGACCAGGGCGCCGGAGAAGCGTGACATCGCGATTGCGGCAAGCCCGAAGGGAAGCACTTCGGCGACCGTGGCGGGATAAAGGATAGGCACCCCCCAACTCGCCAGGGTCAGGTCGCTTTGATGCGCGGTCGTCGACGACTTTCCAGCATGATCGTCGCCGAAGATCAGCACGACGCCGCCGAGTCGCGACGTGCCCGCCAGATTGGCGTGCTTGATCGCGTCCCCCGAACGATCGACGCCCGGTCCCTTGCCATACCAGATGCCGAACACGCCATCGACCGTGCGACCGGGCACGAAATCGATCTGCTGGGTTCCGGCGACGGCGGTAAGGGCAAGATCCTCGTTCAAACCGGGATCGAAGGCCACATCCTGCGCGGCAAGTGCCTCCGCCGCTTTCCATAGCTCGGCGTCATAGCCGCCCAAAGGCGAGCCCCTGTAACCGCTGATATAGCCTGCGGTATTGAGTCCCCGGCGCTTGTCGAGCTCACGTTGGACGATCGGCAGGCGCACCAGCACCTGCCGGCCCGCGACCAGCGCCCGGCCTGTGCCGATCCAATATTTTTCGTCGAGACTTGCGGGTGGAAGCGCGGACATCGATTCTCGTTTCGGGCCGAATTGCGGTGATGCAGTTGACACAATGTCATATTCTCATAAATGGAGAAATATACCGTTGCAGAAAAATATTTTCTTTTATAGAGAATTTCTGAATTTGCTGAAGGCATGAGAGGGCGGCGTGATGGAGTCAGGGTCGAATTGGTTCCGCCGCTTTCTGCTTCCAGGCTTCGCATTCAAGGCGGTGGTCATCGGCGGCGGCTATGCGACCGGGCGGGAACTCGCGACGTTCTTCATGCCGAGCGGTCCCGCCGGCGGGATTCTCGGGATGCTCGTCGTGACCGCGATCTGGAGCCTGGTGTGTGTGCTCACCTTCCTCATCGCGGTACGGGTTGGGGCGCGGGACTATCGCGCCTTCTTCGTCCACCTCCTCGGGCCGCTCTGGCCGGCATTCGAGATCGCCTTTGTCCTGGGCATGATTCTCATCCTGGCGGTGTTTGCCGCAGCGGCCGGCGCGATCGGACATGCCTTGTTCGGCTGGCCGTCGATGATCGGGGCGCTCCTGCTCGCGGGATCAATCACGGTCTTCGCCACCTTCGGAAACGAGTCGGTGGAACAGCTTTTCAAATACGTCTCGTTCTTCCTCTACGCGACCTATGCCGTGTTCCTGTTCCTTGCGCTCACGCGGTTTAGCGGGCCCATTGCGAAGGCGTTTGAGGTGCCGGTGCAGCCGGGGTGGTTTAGCGGCGGCCTAACCTATGCCGGCTACAATGCCGTGGGCGCGGTGCTGATTCTGCCGGTCTTGCGCCACTTGCGCGGTTCGCGCGACGCGCTTGCCGCCGGGCTGCTTTCGGGCCCGCTCGCGATGTTGCCCGCGATCCTGTTCTTCGTGGCGATGTGCGCCTTCTATCCGCAGATCGCCAATGAGACGTTGCCTTCGGACTACCTGCTGGCTCGCCTCGACTTTCCCGCGTTCCGCTATGTTTTCCAGATCATGATCTTCGCCGCGCTTCTTGAAAGCGGCACGGGGCAGGTTCATGCCATCAATCAACGCATTGCGCTTGCCTACGCCAAGCGACGTGGCACGGAACTGTCCAATAAGGCCCGCGCAGCCGTTACGGTTGGGATTCTCCTCGGCGCGATCGTCGTTGCCGACCGGATCGGCCTCGTGGCGCTGATCGCCGATGGTTACCGTTGGCTCGCCATCGCGTTCATCGCCATTTTCATCTTCCCGCTGCTGACCGTCGGCATCTGGCGGCTACGGCGCGATCACGGTGGATCGCCGCAAGCGGCGACAGCGCAATAATATCAACCGGAGTTCGTAAATGACGCCTCATCTAGTTGCATCTGTCGAAAGCGATTCCCTGCTGTTCCTCTCTGGCCAATTGCCCTTCGACGCCGATCGGACAATCTCCGCCGCCGATATCGACGGGCAGACGCGCCAGGTTCTCGCCAACATCATCGCTGTGCTTCGGCCTCAAGGCCTGACGCTGGACGACGTCGTCAAGGCCACGGTGTGGCTCAAGAATGCCTCGGATTTCGCTGCCTTCGATGCTGCCTATGCAGACTGTTTCGGCGTCCACAAACCCGCTCGCTCGACAGTCGTGAGCGACCTGGTGGTGCCCTCGGCCCTGATCGAGATCGAAGTCATCGCCCGTTGCCGCGCAGGCGGCGCGGCATAGGATTGGGGGATATAATGAGTAACGTGCTTATCACGACCGGTGACCTGCGCTTTGTCGGGCGCCTCGAACGCGAATTGGCGCCGCGGACGTGCAGCTATTTCGAAGCGCGACTGCCCTACATCACCAAATTCATTCATGTTCGTTGGAGCGGCGAAGCATGCTGGGTTCCGATGGGCGATGAAGCAATGCCCTTCGGGTTCGAGAACGCCACGAGCCACCCCGCGCCTGGTCAAATGATCTTCTATCCCGGCGGCTATAGCGAGACGGAGATCCTGTTGGCGTATGGCGGCGTGCGCTTCGCCAGCAAGCTGGGCCAGTTGGCCGGAAATCATTTCCTGACGATCATTGAGGGGCTGGAGCAATTGCCGATACTCGGCAAGCGGACCCTTTGGAAGGGCGCGCAGGAAGTCCGGATAGCGCGTCAATGAAGCCTGTCAAATCGAGTTATGCGCTCTATGACAGGCCGCCGCCGGCCGGTGCGCCAATACTCGATCTTGACCCGTTCTCGCTTCCATTCATGGACGCCCCTCTGCCGGGTCATGCGGCGCTGCGTGACGCGGGTCCCTATGTGTGGCTGTCGCGATACGATATCGGCGCGGTCGCACGATACGAGCAGGTCCGTGCCGTCCTGGCGGACTGGAAGACCTTTTCGTCCGCGCGCGGCGTCGGCATGGAAGACTTCGAGGTGCATGGCCGCTTCCGCCTGCCGAGCCTGATCCTTGAAGCCGACCCGCCCGAACATTCCGTTTCACGCGACATATTAAGCAGGGTTCTGTCGCCGCTCGTTCTCAAGACATTGCGCGAGCGGTTTTTTGAGGAGGCAGACCTGCTGGTTTCCGAACTCCTCGAGCGTAGAACTTTCGACGGGATCAAGGATCTGGCGGAAGCTTATCCCCTCCGCGTCTTCCCCGACGCCATCGGCATGAGCCGCGACGGGCGCGAGAAACTTCTTCCGCATGCCGACATGCTGTTCAACTCTTTCGGGCCACGAAACGCGCTGTTCCAGGCATCGGCGGACAAGGCCAATTTTGCGTGGGTCGACCAACAGGGCCGGCGCGAAATGCTCCAGCCTGGCGGTTTGGGCATGATGGTGCATGACGCCGCCGAGCGGAAATCCATGCCTCCCGAAAAGGCGGCCATGCTGGTCAGGGCACTGCTGCAGGCCGGGCTCGACACCACCATCAACGGTCTCGGCGCGACGCTGCATTGCTTGCTGCAGGCCCCTGATCAATGGCTTCTCCTTCGACAAGATCCATCGTTGGCCAGAGCAGCATTCGACGAAGCGATCCGCCTGGAGTCGCCGGTCCAGACCTTCTTCCGCACCGCCACACGGGATACGACGCTGGGAGAGATTGCCGTCAATTCCGGCGATAAGGTTCTTATGTTTCTGGGAGCTGCGAACCGTGACCCCCGTCAATGGGCGGCGCCGGATCGCTATGACATCATGCGTCGGACCATCGGCCATGTCGGCTTTGGCGCAGGCATCCATGCTTGTGTCGGCCAACTCTTGTCGAAGCTCGAAGCGGAAGCGCTGCTTTCGACCTTCGCCCGGCGCGTCAGATCGATGGAAATGACGGCGTCTCCAGAGCGTCGATACAACAACACCCTTAGAGGGCTGGCCACACTGCCCGTCGCGATACGGTGATGCGTCGGCAGAGCTGTCAGGGGCGCTACGAGATCAAGCACGGGGATTTTATCCGACCGTTGCCGGCCTTACGACACGCGTGGAATGCTGTTGTAAGCGCCCGGATTTCGCATTTTTCACCTGTCTCCGACGCCGCGATGCGGCTCGCCAGTCAACGGAGACAGCCTCAGTGACCCAGCCTTCGGCCATCGTTCATGCACGCGGCACCGCGATGCTGAAGAGCGCACTGGGGCCGGCGATCGCGGCGTGGCTCGACGACGGTAATATCTCCGAGATCATGCTCAACGCCGATGGACGGCTGTGGGTCGATTGGCTCGATAGCGGCATGGCCGCGACCAAAGAGCGGCTGACGGCGTCGGCTGCAAAAGCCGCCATTTGCAGCCCATCATGGGCTGAAGCCCCACATACCCTAATGCAAACTACAGATTCCTGAGCCGGGTAAATGCGGACTCGCCTTTCTTGCGGTCCAGAAACGCAACATATCAACCGGCGCAAGCTTTCTCTTGCAGGAGCGATCGCAAAAGAGTAGTCATATCCGACATTTTATCGGATATTATCGCATTTGAGAGGATGATCATGCCTGGCGCAACCGGCCCAGCAGGCACCGAAGCGGCAGCCAAAAGGGGGAAATTTTTAAGCCAGATGCGACGGGTTCCCGGCGCTGTCGCCATTATCGCCACGCAGGCAGATGGCGCTCGGTCCGGCCTTGTGGCGACCGCTTGGACATCGCTGTGCGCCGACCCGCCGATGCTGCTTGTCTGCGTCAACCGTTCGGCCAGCGCGCATCCGCTGATCTTGCGGGCGGGCGCCTTCAGCTTGAACCTGCTCGATGAAACCGAAACCGAAACGGTCGCGATTTTTTCCGCGCAAAGGGGACTCGATGGGGACGCCCGCTTCCTTCCGGGATGCTGGAGTCCAAGCGCGCAGGGGCAACCCCTTCTGCGCTCCGCTGTAGCTGCCTTTGAATGTCGCCTGCACGAAACCCACGATTATGGAACCCACACGATCCTGATCGGCCATGTGGAGGATATGAGAAGCCGGGAGGACGCCCATCCCATGCTTTATCTGGACGGGCGATTTGCCAGGGCTGCCATGCCGACCGAAAGCATGCCCAATTAAATCGATTAATTGTCGGATAAATAACTGAGGCTCGACGGTCCAGCCCATCCGCAGCAGGAAGAATGAATGATAGACAAAATCGTACAGAGCATGCGCGAAGCCGTGAGCGATTTGCGGGACGGCGCCGCCATCATGATCAGCGGTTTCGGCGACGCGGGCATGCCGGGCGAGTTGGTCGATGCCGTGATCGATCATGGCGCCGGCGACCTCACCGTGATCAGCAACAATGCCGGGGCTGGCGAAACCGGCATCGCTGCGCTGATCAAGGCAGGGCGGGTGCGGAAGGTGATCTGCTCCTTTCCCAGGCAAGCCGCTTCCCATCATTTCGACGCGCGTTATCGGGCGGGGGAAATTGAGCTGGAGCTGGTCCCGCAGGGTAATCTGGCCGCGCGGATCGAAGCCGCCGGGGCCGGTCTGGGCGCCATCTACACGCCGACCGGCTATGGCACGCTGCTGGCGGAGGGCAAGGAGACGCGGGAGATCAATGGCCGCCATTATGTGCTGGAATATCCCATCCACGCCGACTTCGCCCTGATCAAGGCGCGCGCGGGCGACCGCTGGGGCAATCTGGTGTATCGCAAGGTCGCGCGCAATTTCGGCCCGATCATGGCGATGGCCGCCAAATGCACCATTGCGCAGGTGAGCGAAATCGTGCCGCTGGGCGATCTCGACCCCGAAACGATCGTGACGCCCGGCATCTTCGTGCAGAAAATCGTCCGCTGCACAGTCCCCGCGCAAGCCGCTTGAAACAAGGACAAGCCATGCAGCCTCTGAACCGTACCGAAATCGCCGCCCGCGTTGCCCGCGACATTCCCGAGGGCGCCTATGTCAATCTGGGCATCGGCCTGCCCACCAAGGTCGCCGATTATCTGCCGCATGAGCGGGACATTTTCCTTCAGAGCGAGAATGGTCTTTTGGGCATGGGACCCGCGCCGGCCGAGGAAGATGTCGACTGGGACCTGATCAATGCCGGCAAGCAGCCGGTGACATTGCTGGCGGGCGGGGCCTATTTCCATCATGGCGACAGCTTCGCGATGATGCGGGGCGGCCATATCGACATTTGCGTGCTAGGCGCCTTTCAGGTTTCGGTGAAGGGCGACCTCGCCAACTGGCATACCGGCGCGCCCGACGCGATCCCGGCCGTCGGCGGCGCCATGGATCTGGCCATCGGCGCCAAGCAGGTTTTCGTGATGATGGACCTGCTGACCAAAAGCGGCGAAAGCAAACTGGTCGAACGGTGCAGCTACCCGCTGACCGGCATCGGCTGCGTGTCGCGCGTCTATACCGACGTCGCGATCTTCGACGTCGGGCCGGATGGCGCGCGGGTCGTGGAGATGGTGGAGGGCATGACGTTCGCGCGCTTGCAAGAACTGACCGGCGTTGATCTTCATGCATCGTGAATTGGCAGGACAGGCATGAGCATCCTTCGCAGCTTCGGCTCCTTCGCACTGGAGGTACGGGAGGATGGCGTCGCCATCGCCACTTTTTCCCGCCCGCCGGTCAATGCCGTGTCCCTGTCGGTCTATGAGGATATCGGTCGCTTCGCCGATCATGTGGCGGGCGACGACAATATAAAGTGCATCGTCATCACCGCTCCCGACAACGCACGCGCATGGTGCGGCGGCGCGGATCTACATGAATTCAAGGGCATGACGGTCGAGAAGCGCAAGGAACGCTATCGCTTCATCAATGCGCAATTGCCCCGCTTTCACCAGATCGATCGCCCGATGATCGCCGCCATCCGGGGCGCGGCCATCGGCGTGGGCGTCATGCTGGCGGGCATGTGCGACCTGCGCGTGGCGGGCGAACATGCCCAGTTCGCCTGCCCGGAGGTCGATTACGGCCTTGTCGGCGGCAGCGCGGGCATGTTCGCCATGCTGAAAATGCCGGAGGCGAAAGTGCGGGAGATGGTTTACACCGGGCGCACCTTCACCGCGCGGGAACTGGAGCCGACCGGCTTCTTCAACTATGTCGTGCCAAGGGCCGCGGTGCTACCGCTGGCACTGGATCTGGCCACCGAGATTGCGGGCAAGAGCATGCCGGCGTTGCGGGCGCGCAAACTCGCCTCGCTGATGCAGGAGGGGCCAGAATGGATGGAAGCCTATCTGGAAGCGCAGGAAATGTCATCAGCGCTGGTCGAACGGCCGGAAAGCGAAGCAGCCATTCTCGCGGCGCTCAAGGGCAAGAGGAAGCGTAAGCAGGACTAGAGCATCGTGCGCAAAAGTGGGAACCGGTTTTGCGCTTAAAACGATGCGACAACAAAGAATTAGAGCGCGCGGCCTGCGTCTGATTTAACGCGGCGCGCTCTAGCTGTTTAGTCCCGGCATTGCTGGTGCATTATTCAGCCAGGAATGGAGGGATGCGCTATGGGTCCGATTCTTCACGGAAGCGCTCGCACGACGGCGGCGGTCAAGGATTTGCCATCAGTCCCAGCCGGGCGAACAGCAGCGCGTCGGCGTCGGCGCCGTTATTGCCGGTGGTGAGCAGCCGGTCGCCCGTGAAGATGGAGTTGACCCCGGCCATGAAGCACAGCGCCTGGCTACTGTCGCTCATGCTCTCGCGCCCGGCCGACAGGCGTATCATGCTGGCCGGCATCAGGATGCGCGCGACCGCGACGGTTCGCACAAATTCGATCTCATCGATCCGGGCCATCGGCGTATCCGCCAGCATGTCACCCAGCGGCGTCCCGGCGATCGGCACCAGCGCGTTCAACGGCACGCTTTCGGGCGGGGCCGGCAGCATCGCCAGCGCATGCAGGAAGCCGATGCGGTCCTCCCGGCTTTCCCCCATGCCCAATATGCCGCCGCAGCACACCGCCATGCCCGCCGCGCGCACCCGGTCCAGCGTATCCAGCCGGTCCTGAAAGCTGCGGGTGGTGATCACCTGGTCATAATGGTCCGGGCTGGTGTCGATATTATGGTTGTAATAATCCAGCCCTGCCTCCGCGAGGCTCTCGGCCTGCCCGTCAGTCAGCATCCCCAGCGTCATGCAGGTTTCAAGGCCCAGCGCCTTCACCCGCCGCACCATGTCGAGCAGCGCGGGCATGTCCCTGTCCTTGGGTTCGCGCCATGCAGCGCCCATGCAGAAGCGGCCGGACCCCGCGTCCCGTGCAGCCTGCGCCGCCGCGACCACGGCATCGGCGGTCATCAGTTTTTCCGCCTTCAGGCCGCTCTTGTGATGGGCCGACTGGCTGCAATAACCGCAATCCTCCGCGCAGCCGCCGGTCTTGATCGACAGCAGGGTGGAAAGCTGGACGGCGTTGCGCGGATGATGCTCGACATGCACCGCATGGGCGCGCGCCACCAGATCGAGAAAGGGCAGGTCGAACAGGCGGGCGATCTCAGCCTTGTCAGGCGTTACCTGGGCAATAATGGCCGTCATCTCATTCATGTGCCGCTCCAAACCGGATCGCGCTTTTCAAAAAAGGCCGTGACGCCCTCGCGCTTGTCGGCGGTGCCGAACAGCGCGGCAAAGCCCTGCCGTTCCAATATCAGATGCGCGGCCTGCGTCGTTTCATGGGCAGCGCGCACCAGCGCCTTGCCCTGCTGCATCGCCAGCGGCGCGCGTCCCGCGATCCGGCCCGCCATGGCCAACGCCGCGGACAAGGCGCCGCCATCATCGACGACATCGCTCACAAGGCCCGCCTGCATCGCTTCGTCCGCCGACAGCGGATCGCCCAGCAGCACCATCTTCATCGCCCGCGTGCGCCCGACAAGGCGCGGCAGCGTGGCGGTTCCGCCCGCGCCCGGTATGATGCCCAGATTGGTTTCCGGCTGACCGAAGCGCGCACTCCGCCCGGCAATCACGAGATCGCAGCACATGACCAGTTCATTGCCCGCGCCCAGCGACCAGCCCTCGACCGCCGCGATCAATGGCTTGGCAAAGCCCCGGATGCGCGCCCAGATCGCCGGGCGGGGATCAGCGAGCGCGCCGCCGGTATCACGCGACGCCAGTTCGTTGATGTCGGCGCCAGCGGCAAAGAAGCGGTCGGCGCCCGTGATCACGGCACAGCGCGCGCTTTCGTCGGCCGCCGCATGATCCAGCGCGTCGGCCACGGCCGCCAACAGATCGGTGGCGAGAGCATTGCGCTTTTCCGGCCGGTTAAGACGCAGCAGCAGCACATGCTCCGCCGGCCGCTCAATCAGAAGAATGTCGGAAATGCCCGTCATGCGAAATTCCTGAGGTAGAAGGAGGGGCGGTATATCGCCTCGCCCGTTTCACCGGCCATGGCATCGAGCAGGCTCACAAGGCGACGGCGGCCAAACGCGTCGGCCCAGGCGAAGGAACCGAAAGGATAGTTGGCGCCGAAACGCAGCGCGGCATCGACCCCCGTTTCATCCGCCACCCGTTCCAGCACAGCATCGGCGGCGGCGTTGGCAAGCTGCGCCAGCGTGCGGCTGACAATCAGGCCGGGACGGTCGGCAAGGCGATGGCCGGTTTTTCCCAATGCCGCAAGGAAGCCCCTCGCGGCGGCATCGGCATCGTCGCTGGTTGCCGCAAAGCCAACATCTTCGCCCCCGTCCAACGCGAACCAGTCGAGCAACGCGACCGGCTTACCAAGCGCGACGGACTCCGCCCGCGCCGAAATGCCGCGCGTCCGGCCGATCTTGACCCCTTGGCAATCGACAAAGGCCTCCGCCCCTCCCTCACTCCACAGGCGTGCCACGCGCCGATGCTCGGCAAGCACGGCTGCTCCGGCGCTTTCGGGAACCACCGCCGATGGCCCACCATCATCATAGCGATAGACCCCCCTTCCCGTCTTGCGTCCGAGCCACCCGGCATCGACCAGCGCGGCCTGACGCAATTGCGGCACGAAACGGACCCGCCCGAAATAGGAATCATAAACCGACCGCGCGACCGCGAGATTGACATCCTGTCCGATCAGGTCGGTCAGCTCCAGCGGCCCCATGCGGAACCCCGCCGACCGGAACAGCGCATCGATCACCGCCGGTTCGGCAACCCCTTCGCCAATCGCGCTGAACGCCTCCGCATAAAAGGGGCGCGCCACGCGGTTGACGATGAAGCCGGGCACATCGGCCACCAGGATCGCCACCTTGCCCCATGCCTGTGCGGTCCGCCAGACGGCATCGGCTACCTTCGGATCGGTGGCGGCGCCAGCGATCACCTCGACCAGCTTCATGGCCGTCGCCGGATTGAAGAAATGCATGCCGACAAAGCGCTCAGGCTTTTTCAGCGTCCGCGCCAACCGCGAAATCGGCAGGGAGGAGGTATTGCTGGCGATGATGGCATCCGGTGCGACAATGGCTTCCAGCTGTTCGAACAACCTGCCCTTGATCACGGCATCCTCGACGATCGCCTCGACCACCAGTTCGGCATCGGCAAGGCGGGCGAGGTCCGACGTCCACGTCATTCTCGCCCGAAGAGCCACCGCTTCAGGGGACGTCAGCTTGCCACGCGCGACCAGCGTATCGATCGACGCCGCAATCCGCTTTTCGCCCGCCGCGAGCGCCTGGTCCTGAACATCGAAGACGATCACCTCCGCCCCCGCCTGCGCCGCGACCTGCGCGATGCCGGAACCCATGGCCCCCGCCCCGCAGATCGCAATCTTCGTGAGCGCCCCCGTCATCATGCCGCCTCGGCGATGCTGAGGATCGTCGTCCCAAACTCAACAAGCGTGCCCGGCTGGACCGGCGATGCAGCGACCCGTCCAACGACAGGGGACAGCAGCGCCATTTCCTCCTCCAGCACGCGGACGGTCGCGACCTTCTGCCCCGCAACGACCGGCGTGCCGACCGACAGGACATCGACCAGCGTGGAGACATGTTCGGTGGCAATGGCGGTCTGCGGGCCGTCGACCGTCACCGGCACTTCAGCAACCACCGCCTGCCGGCGCAGAGGATTGGCGCGCCCGCCGGTCCGGGCAATGAAAATCTCGGTCCTGCCCGACACCGCATGCATATCCTGCCAGCCGCTCGCCAGCAGCGTATCGAGCAGCGCCCGGGCGTCGTTGAGCGCGCGCGTCACGGCATCATCGTCCATCATGCGACCCTCTTCGCGCGTTCGGGCAGGAGAACCTGTTCCAGCCAGCGGGTATGGATGCGGTTTTCCACGAAATCGGGATGCGCCACGATGGCGCGATGCAGTTCGATGGTGGTCGGCACGCCCTCCACGACGAAGCCGTCCAGCGCTGCCGACAATTTGGCAATGGCGTCCGCGCGGTCCTTGCCATGCACGATCAGCTTGCCGACCATGGAATCGTAGAAGGGGGGGATCATCGCACCCTCTGCCATATGGCTGTCGAGGCGTATCCCCTCCCCTTCCGGCGGCTGCCAGCGCGTGATGCGACCCGGGCTCGGCAGGAAATCCCTCCCCACATCCTCGGCATTGATCCGGCATTCGATGGCATGGCCGGACAGCTTCACCTCATCCTGCGCGACCGACAGTGGCGCACCGCCCGCGATGCGGATCTGTTCCTGCACCAGATCGAAACCGGCGATCATCTCGCTCACCGGATGTTCGACCTGGATGCGGGCATTGACCTCGATGAAGTAGAATTCCTGCCGCTTCACATCGAACAGAAATTCGCAGGTACCCGCATTGCGATAGTGGACGCTGGCGGCCAGAGCGACCGCCGAAGCGTGCAACTGTTCGCGCAGAGGATCGGGCATGGCGGCGCAGGGCGCTTCCTCGACCAGCTTTTGGTAGCGCCGCTGGACCGAACAGTCGCGCTCGCCGAAATGCAGCACCTTGCCCTTGCCGTCGCCCATCAGCTGCACCTCGACATGGCGCGCCTCGGGAACGAAGCGTTCCATGAACAGCGTGCCGTCGCCGAACGCCGCAATCGCCTCCGCCGATGCGCGGTGGAAACCAGCTTCGGCCTCGTCCGCATTGTTGGCGATCACCATGCCGCGCCCGCCGCCGCCCGCCGATGCCTTGAGCAACACGGGGTAGCCGATCCGGTCGCCCTCCCGCCGCGCATCGGCGGCGGTGGCGACGCAATCGCTGCCCGGAACCAGCGGAACACCGGCCGCGCTCGCCATGGCGCGCGCGCGCAGCTTGTCGCCCAGCGCATCGATGACGTCCGGTTCCGGCCCGACAAAGGCAATGCCATGGTCGGCGCACAGGCGCGGCAGGATGGCGCGTTCGGACAGGAAGCCATAGCCCGGATGCAGCCCGTCGCAGCCGCTTTCCTTCGCCGCATGGACGATCAGGCGCGGGTCGAGATAGGATTTCGCCGCCGATGCGGGACCGATGACGATGGCGCGATCCGCCAGTCGCGCCGCCGCGCCATCCCGGTCGGGATCGGACACGGCAACGACCGTTTCGATATTGAGCGCCTGCGCCGCCCGCACGATGCGGAGCGCGATTTCGCCACGATTGGCAATGAAGAGTCGCTTGATCGCCATCAGTTCCTCACCAGCGCAAACAGGGGTTGGCCCGCCTCCACCATCGCGCCATCAGGAGCCAGGATCGCATGGACCGTGCCCGCTTCTTCCACGCGGACGGCGGTGAAGAGCTTCATCACTTCGATCAGGCAAACCTCGTCGCCAACCGAAATGGTCGAACCCAGTTCGACATAATTGTCGGCGCCCGGTTTGGGCGCGCGATAGAAGGTGCCCAGATTGGGCGCGCGAATGATGATCGCATCCTCTGGCAGCGCGGCAGGCGCCGAAACGGATGGGGCAGCCGCCGTCGGTGCCAGGGGCCGCGCAACCGGGGCCAGCCTCGATACCGCCGGTCCCCTCGCGGCGGGGTCATTGGACAGATAGATTTCGAAATCGCCACTGCGCAAATGCAGTTCGCGCACCCCCGAGCGGGAGAATTCCTCCATCAGGCTTTGCAGGGTGGCAGAAAAATATGGCTCGTTCATCAGTCGATCCAAAGATGGCGCGGCAACCTTCAGGCTACCGCGCCAGGGGAAAAAAGTTAATATTTGTAGGAAAGCGAAATCCCGTAGACCGCCGGTTTGCCACGATAGCGGATGAGCGTGTCGAGGAAGGTCGAAACCGCCGTGACATAACTCTTGTTGGTGAGGTTGCGCGCAAACAGCGTGGCCCGCCAGCGATCGTCGCTGCTGGTCACGCCCAGACGGGCATCGACCAGGGCATAGCCGGGGATTTCGAACTCGTTCGCGGGCAGCGTCGCATTATGGAAGGTCGTGTTCTGCCGCGCCTGATAGGTCAGCGTTCCGCCGACAAAGGCATTGATCGACGCACTGACCGGGAATTCATATTGGGCGTCGGCATTGGCGCTGAACCTGGGCGTGTAGGGCAGTTCCGATCCCTTGAAATCCCCGGTATAGCCCGATGCATTATAGACCGCCTGCCCATCGGGCGTCGTCGAATAATGCGACGTCACCCTGGTCTTCAGGTAACTGGCGCTGCCCGTCAGGGTCAGGCCGTCCACCGGGCGGACGACCAGTTCACCCTCGACACCCAGAATATAGGATTTGGGCACGTTCAGCATCTTCTCCAGCAATCCGAAAATCGGGTCGGCAATGCGACCGCGAACCTGCTTGTTGGAATAGTCATAATAGAAGACGGCGCCGTTCAGCTGAACCTTGCGATCCATCAGCGGCGCTTTGAAACCCGCTTCATAGGCAATCACCTTTTCCTGCACGGCCGGTGTGTACTGGCTCTGCGCCGAAGCGCCGATGGCGGAGAATATGCCCGCCTTATACCCCTGGCTGACGGTCGCATAGAGCAAGGTGCCCTGATCGAACTTGTAGTTCAGCCCGACACGGAATGAGACATTATCTTCCGAAAGCTTGCCCGGAACCGGCGTCAGCGAGGAATGGAAGTTCGCGTCCACCGGGAAACACTCGCCCGGCTGGATATTGATCGCGGGAATATTGAGGAACTGCCCGAACAGGAAGGCCGCACCCTGCCCCGTGTCGATCGCCGGATCATTGTAGCAATAGGATGCATCAAGCTTGTTCTTGGTATAGCGGATGCCGCCTTGAACCGTGAGGTTCGATATGATTTCAGCTTCCACATTGGCAAAGGCGGCATAGGAACGCTGACGCGAGGTAAAGTTGTTGAGCGTCAGCTTGATCAGATCGGCATTGGCGGAATAGTCGCCAAGGTAGAAATAATTATTCTGAGAGGTACGGAGATTGTCGTAGCTCGCGCCCAATATCCAGTGCAACCTGTCGCTGTTACCCGCAAGGCGCAATTCCTGATTGAAGGACCGCACATTGCCGAATAGCGGCACGTCGACAACCTGCGCCACGGTGGCGTCCAGATCCTGCGCATAGTCGAGCTTCTGCTTGGCCAGCGCTGTTACCGAGGTCAGCGTGATCGTGTCGTTGAGGTCGATGTCGACCCGGCCAGCCAGCTGATAATAGCTGTTGTCCGACTTGCCGAGCAGGCCCGGGGTCCATTCGGCATCGCGGGCCTTGCCGCTGACCGGCGTTCCCAGAACGGCGCGCGCACCTGCGGCAACGGCCGCATTCGTGCTGCTCAGGCGCGACACGAGCGTCGACTGGCGCGACAGGAAGCTGGCATCATAGCCCGAACCGCCCGGCGTCGTCAGATCGGCATAGCGCTGCGCATCGACATAGCCATAGGGGTTGCCCGACGCGGCAAGCGCCGCCTGCGATCCGTAGATGTCGAGCAGCGTCCCGGCATATTGCGGCGCCAGCGGATCGGACCGGTCGCGCACCCCCGTCGCCATCAGTTCGACCTTGACGCCATCGACCGGCTGTATATCGAGCGTCAGACGCGCCATCAGCTTGCGCGCATCGCCATTATCGTCGTTGGGACGTGACAGGCTCTGCTGCCAGGCGCCGCCTGAAATACTCTTCACCGCCAGACGGGCCTGCATATTCTCAGCGATCGGGCCACTGATGAACCCGCCCAATTCAGCGCGATTGAACCGCTCATAGGATGCGTTGAAACCGGCATGGAAATCGCGCGTGGGCTTGCCGACGATATAGTTGACCGCGCCGCCCGTCGAACTTTGACCGAATAGCGTGCCCTGCGGCCCCTTGAGAACTTCGACCCGCTCGATATCGAGGTCCAGCGCATCGGACATGACGGGCACGTTGCGGGGGATCTGGTCGGTATAGACCGACACGGACGGCGCCGCGCCAAAGGTCGCATCATAGAGGCCGATACCGCGCAAAGTATATACCGGCGTCGAATAAAGCGATTGGGTGAAGGTAAAGCCGGGCACCAGCTTGGACAGATCGGCCGGTCCGCCAATGCCGCGATTGGACAATTCGGTTTCGGACGCAGCAGAAATAGTCAGGCCGACATCGTTCACCGACTGCTCGCGCTTGTTGGCGGTCACGATGATATCCGCGGTGCCGACATTGCTCGGCGGCTCCTGCGCCGGAGCCGGCCCGGAAACCGATGCGGTCTGGGCGAATGCCGGCGCGGCCAAAGCCGCCAGCGCCAACGCGGAAACGCGTGTCGAAAATATTGCCTTGCTCATGATATCCTCACCTCCCGTCAGCGCTTGTCGCGCGACTGTTTTTTCGGTTTTTTTCAGTGCCTTTATTAGGGCCTTCGCTGTTATTCGGCCGTCAGCCGGCGATCATCGCGCCGTCGACGACATGTTCCGCGCCGGACACGAAACTGGCTTCGTCCGACGCCAGGAAGAGCACCACATTGGCCACTTCCTGCGGCTGGGCCATGCGGCCCAGCGGTATGACGTCCGCCGCGCCGCCACCGTCTTCACCGACCGCGGCGACCATCATCGGCGTCAATATGTAGCCGGGATGGACGGAGTTCACCCTTATGCCGTCCCGGCCATGCTGCACGGCGATCAGCCTGCTCATGCCGCGCACCGCCCATTTGCTGGCGCAATAGGCCGCGTTGGACGATTCCCTGGTCCCCAGCATCCCGGCGATGGAGGAGATGTTGACGATCGACCCGCCGCCCGCCGCGATCATCGACGGCAGCACCGCCTTCATACCCAGAAACACGCCCAGCTGGTTGATCGCGCAAACCTTGAGGAAATCCTCCTCGGCGAAATCAAGCAGCCCCTGAACCGGGCCGATCACGCCCGCATTGTTGACCAGCACCGTCACCCTGCCGAAACGAGCCTCGGCCTGACCGACCACTTCGCTCCAGTCCGCGGCGCTCGCCACATCATGCGGCACGAACAGCGCCTTGTCCCCCAGCTCAGCGGCCAGTGCGGCGCCGCCCTCCCGGTTCACGTCGGTCAGGACGACGCTGGCCCCTTCGCGGACGAAGGTGCGCGCATGCGCCTCCCCCATCCCCTGCGCCGCGCCGGTGACGATCGCGACCTTGCCCGACAGGCGACCCATGGATCAGGCCACCGCGGTCTGCGAAACCTGACCGATTTTCGGGGCAACCTCCCTGACCAGCAATTCCATCGACCGCTCCCAGGCTTCGGGCGCGTCGATATAATCGTGGCTGTAGATCAGCAGCGTGCCGAACGCCCCGCCCAGATCGTCGCACCATGTCTCGATCTTCTGCCGCACAGTTTCCGGCGACCCGACGATCCAGACATGTTCGGCCAGATAGGCGGCATCGACATCGGCCGGGTCCATCGACGGATCGTGGAGCAGGCCGGGAAGGACGCCGAACCGCTCATAGGTCGGCTTGATATATTCGGACCAGGCATGGTCGATGCCGCCCTCGATCGCCAGCTTGCGCGCTTCGGCATCGGTGTCCGCCACGATGACGTCGCGGACCACCCTATGCATGGAGCGGTCTGAAGGACGCCCGGCCTCCTCCATCTTCTCGCGATAGGTCGCGAAATGGCTGCGCAGGAAATCATTGCCGGCATAGACCGACGCCGGGATGAAACCATGCGTCCCGGCGAAGGCGATCGACGGCGACGGCGCGCTGAGGCCCGTCATCGCCATCTGCATCTCCCCGCCCCAGGGGCGGACGTCGCGCAGCGGCTTTTTGGGATTATTCTCCGGGAAGCCCGCCTTCCAATATTCGCCCTCCATCTGGAAGGGTTCGGCCTTCCACACCCGTTCCATGATGTCGATCGCCTCCAGCATCATCGCATGGTTTTTCGACATGTCGGTGATGCCGCGCAGCGCCGCGTCGGTCGGATAGGCGCCGGTCGCCACGCCCAGCATATAGCGCCCCTCCAGTATCTGGCTGAGCCAGGCCGTCTGGATCGCCAGCGTGGCCGGATGATGATAGGGTAGAAGATGCGCGAGCGGCCCGAACTTGATCTGCTGGGTCTGCGCGGCGGCGGCGGCGATCACCAGTTCGGGGCTGGGAATCCCCTCCCAGTTCAGCGTCGCATGCTCACCCACCCAATATTCGCTGAAGCCGATCCTGTCGGCATGGACCGCCTGTCGCACGGCCCAATCGAACACCTGCTTGGGTGTTCGTTCGGGGCGCACGAACGGGGTCTGGAACATCCCAATCTGCATCATCTCACCTCTCTTATCCTATCGGCCCGCGCCTTGCGGCCGCTCAGCCGTGATCCTTCCACTCGACCAGCAGGCCCGCATCATCGAACCGCATGACGCTACAGAATTTGAACCGGAACGCCTCGCCCGCCGCACCGAAGCCCGGAAGGTCGATCGCCGCGGTACCGGCATACCATGCCTCCCGCACGACAATATCACCCGCCACCGTCACCCGTTCGGGCGCCTCGAAATGGCGGTCCGGCGCATAGGTCGAGGCAAAGCCGCGCAGCACCTCCAGCAGGGCTTCCCGGCTGTTCATGGCGAAATCCCGATTATAATGCGCGAA
This sequence comes from Sphingobium sp., assembly GCF_032153725.1. Taxonomy (GTDB): domain Bacteria; phylum Pseudomonadota; class Alphaproteobacteria; order Sphingomonadales; family Sphingomonadaceae; genus Sphingobium. Next base: position 49,603 of record NZ_JALDYQ010000020.1, read on the forward strand.
ATCGAGGTCCGGCGCGATCAACGCTTCCAGCGTTTCGAAATCCTTGGCATTATAGGCCCGGATCAGGCGCTCAGCAGCGGCCGCCACATCTGCCATCAGACCCGGACCTTCGAACGATATTGGAGTCGACTCAATCGCGAAAGATCGAACGCGATGTCGCAAAAACGGCCTTTGATCGCCATCACTCTCTCCCGAGTCCTGCGCCGCCTTGCGAAATGCGGCCGTCTTTTCTCGATGATTCTGAGCTACTACTTGCTCTCTTCCCCGTCAATATTTTTTCGACTTTTTGTCGGAAAAATATGCGCTGCCGTCCAAGAAACGTCAGAATTATGGGATTTTTCTGTCATCTCTTGCCATCGCCTATTAAAAAATCGATACTTGGTCGGCACGTAAGGTGCTGCTAAACAGTTTTTTCAATTCTCTGGATCAGGAATTCTGCTCTCCTCTGCGCGGACAAGACATGATGGCAACAAAAGGCAAAACCAAGAATCTTTCGGATTTACCGGAACCGCTTTCCACGCAGGCGGATGAGCGAACGGCGCACCCCCCACTTTCCGACTGGGACGCACTGCTCGACGAAATCTCGCACAGGCCAAAGCGGGCAACCGAGCGCAAGCAGGACCGCAGCAAGCGGACCGAGCAGCAGATCCTCGCAGCCGCCCTGCGCGTCTTTGCCCGCGACGGCATTTCCCGCACGCGCATTGCCGATGTTGCCGCCGAAGCCGGGATTTCGACTTCCACCCTCTATGAATATTATAAGAGCAAGGAGGACCTGGCCTATGACGTGCCGCTGTCCCACCTCGCCGAATTTTTCGAAAGCTACCGCAACGCCGTCGCCGGCAAGGAAACGGCGCGTGAGCGGTTGATGCTGTATCTGTCCATGTCGGCCGATTATGCCCGCGAACATGCGGAATGGGCGCGGCTGCTCTATCTGGAAATCTGGCCCAGCGTGTTCGTCAGCGAAACCGAGTTGCATCGCAGCATCGACGATTTCTCGCGGGTCATCCTGTTCCTCGTCCGGCAGGGCATCAGCGAAGGAAAGCTCGCGGCCGACCGCGATCCCTATGAAACGGCGGCGCTGCTGGTCGGCGGCGTCAACCAGGTGATCATCACCTGGCTGCTCTATCGGCGCCCGCGCAACCTGACCAAGGCAGGGACGGAAATGGCCGAACGCCTGCTGAGCATGCTGGAGAATGAAGGGGCCGGACGCGGCTGACGCGGATCAGGCATCGCGATAATCCGGCGGGCGTCTGTCGAGGAACGCTCCGACACCTTCCCCGCCGTCCACGCCCGCGGCGCGTACCCCGTGGCATCGGTCGTCAGGGTGAATGACCCGATGGTTTTGCTCACTCGTCCCATTCAAGAATGAAGGGTTTGACGCTGCCGACGATCCCGTTGGTGAAGCGCAGGCCAGCTTCGTCGGCCAGACGGAATTCGGGAATGCGCGCAAACCATTCGCGCAGCACGATCTTCATCTCCATCCGCGCAAGATGCGCGCCCGGACAGGTGTGCGATCCCTTGCCGAAAGTCGAATGCCTGCGCCCGGCGCGGCCGAGCCGGAATTCGAGTGGATCGTCATTATAGGCGTCATCCAGCGTCACGACGATGGTGGGCGCCATCACCATGTCGCCCGCCTTCAGCCGGACGCCTTCGAAATCGACGTCGTGGCGGACTTCGCGCGAGGAGGACACCACCGGAAAGCGGCGCAGGAATTCCAGCAGCGCGTCATCGATACGCGACGGATCGGCTGCCAGCGCCCGGCGCAGGTCATGATCCTCCGCCAGATAGGACATGGTGAAGCTGAGCAGATTGACCACCGTGTCCAGACCGCCAACCAACACCTGCATGCAGATATTCTGCGCCTCCACATCGGTCAGTTCGCGACCGCCGACCGTGCCGTTGACCATGCGGCTGATCATGTCCTGACCATCGCCGCCCCGCCGTGCGGTGATGACGGGAATCAGATAGTCGCGGAACATTTGCGCGACTTCGGGATAGGTCAGCGATCCATCGGGACGGGTGAACTGGTCGGCCAGATGCTTGAGCTTGGGCAGGTCGGCCAGCGGCAGGTCGACGATATGCATGAAGATCTGGACCGGCAATTGCTCGGCAAATTCATGCATGAAGTCGCAACGACCCTTGCCCCGGAACCCCTCGATCAGACTGACGGTCAGGTCGGTGATCTTCTGCTCGACGGCCTTGAGCGGCTTGGGACCGAGATTGTCGTTCAGCAGCTTGCGAAATGGCTGATGCTCCGGCGGATCGAGCGACAGCGGAATGAGCCGATAGGCCTCGCCCGCCGTATCCTTGGGCACCAGCACGGTATGGTTGGAAAAGCGATCGGATTGCGACATCACCACATCGGACACGTCGCCGCGCATCGCGACCCAATGCCCGCCATTATGCGGGGTCCACATCAGGGGATAGGGCACCACATCCATCAGGGCACGCCAACTGCGGTGGAAATCCGTCCCCTCGGGCACGTCGCGGTAAATATCGAAGTCGAAGACACGATCGGCCGGCACATTGTCCGGTCGCGCGACATTCTGATCCACAGCCTGCGTTATGCCGATTTCCATTGCCACCTCTCATATGCGGCGCCGATCTTCGCGCTCGCGCTTTTGTCGGCTCAGCTTTTATCGGAACAGCATCTCCAATAAAAGATAAATCGTCGGATTTTTTCGAAATAATGTCCGTTTTCTTGATTATTTTGAAGTTTTAGGTGAAATATTCCGAATTAACATCACAAAATATGGAGAGTGAAATGCACCGACTCGAGGGCAAGGTCGCCATCATCACCGGCGCGTCGCAGGGGATGGGCCTGGCCCATGCCCGCCGCTTCGTCCGCGAGGGCGCCAAAACGATCTTCACCGACATCAACCAGGAGGCCGGGCAGGCGCTGGCGGAGGAGCTGGGGGAAAACGCGCTCTTCATCCGGCACGACGTCGCCTGCGAAGCCGACTGGCGCAACGTGGTCGAAACGGCGGAGGCCCGCTTCGGTCCCGTCACGGTGCTGGTCAACAATGCGGGCATCATCGGCCCCGGCGCGCTGGCGACCGACCTGTCGGAAGCCGATTTCGAGAAAGTCTGCGCCATCAACCAGACCTCGGTCTTTCTGGGGACGAAGCATGTCATCCCCTCGATGATCAGGGGCGGCGGCGGTTCCATCGTGAACATATCATCCATTTCCGGCATCGTCGCGATCTACGGCACGCCGAACGTCGCCTATGCCGCCAGCAAATTCGCCGTTCGCGGCATCACCAAGCAGACCGCGATCGAATTTGGCGGGCAGAATATCCGCGCCAATTCGGTCCATCCCGGCTATATCCGCACGCCGATGATGACGCAGGCGCTGGACGAGGAGCAGATCAGGATCGCCAGCGGATCGGTGCCGATCAAACGGGTCGGGGAAGTCGAGGATGTGTCCAATCTGGTCGTGTTCCTCGCCTCGGATGAGGCCAGCTTCATCACCGGCACCGAGCATATCATCGACGGCGGGCTGACCGCGCTTTGAATCAGTTCGGCCCGATGATGGGGTTTCCATCACCGGGCCGAAATATAATTACAGGAAGATATCAGCCTTCTCGACGAAGACTGATGTTCAGACCCGCCGACTGAATCTCCACCACCGGCATGGTGGCGACGGTCATCAGCTTGCGGACCTGCTCCAGTTCGGGCGAGGACAGCAGCGGATAGTCCCGCCGCACCGGACCGGCGGCGCGCATCTTGTCGATGTCCGCCTGCGGCACCGTGGCGCGCAGGATCAGTTCGTCCTCGTCATCCGTGTCATATTGTTTCTTCAGATCTTCCAGAGACGGGTCGGCGGGCGGATTGTCGAGCACTTCCTTCGCCCGCGCGCTCGCCATGATGCGGTCCATCACATTGGGGTCCACCGGCGCGACCGTATCGCCATAGAAACCGGCGGCATATTGCACCACCTCGTCCGGCACCGTGCCATAGCGCTGGCCGGTGACGATGTTGAGCACCGCCTGAATGCCGACCAGCTGGCTGAACGGCGTCGCCATGCCCGGATAGCCCAGATCACGGCGCACCGCCGCAACCTCCGCCAGCACATCGGGCAGCCGGTCCATCATCTTGTGCATTTCGAGTTGCGCCTTGAAAGTGCCCATCATCCCGCCCGGAATCTGATGCTCGATCGAGAAAATATCATATTCGGCATATTGATCGACCAGATAGCCCGCCGCCTTGCCCACGGCGCGGAAATGGTCGGCCACCGGCTGGAACAGGCTGGTGTCGAGCGAATGGCTGTGCCCCTTCAGCTCGATATTGCGCACCATGGTTTCGGTCGCCGGGACGGAGGGACCGTTGGCCATTGGTTTGCTGGCGGTGTGCAGCACCGACACGCCCAGTTCCACCGCATCCAGATAGGCCTTGGCCGTCTGCCCCAGCAGGTTGTTGGCGTGGAATTCGATCGGCTTGCCATTGGCCGCCGCGACGATGCCGGGCATCAGCGTCTGGAGCCGTTCCTTCTCCAGCACGCCCGCCGTATCGTAGAGCAGGATGGAATCGACGTCCGGGCTGGCCGCGAGCAGCCGCACCTTTTCGGCATAATAGGCGTCGGTATGGACCGGCGACAAAGCGAACATGATCGCCGCCGCGACCTTCGCATCCGCTTCCTTCGCGACCTTGGCCAGCCGCAGCATGTTATCCATGCCGAACAACACGTCATATATCCAGAAGGAGCGCACGCCATGGGCGCACAGGCGGCGGACCCACAGGTCCATCAGCGCGCGCGGGCTGACGCTGAAGGTCACATTGGCATTGGCGCGAAGCCCGGCGCGAAGCGGCGTGCGCGGCATGGATTCGACCAGCAGGTCCAGCCCCTCCCAATAATTTTCCTGGCAATAGCGGGTCAGCACATCCAACATGCCGCCGCCCGTCAGATCGATCGTCGTGAAACCGGTGCGGTCCAGCAGCGGTGATACCGGCAGGGCCATGCCCGCCCGCATCCGCAGGCCCCACAGGCTCTGCTGACCGTCCCGCATTGTTTCGTCGAGAAATTCTATATGCGCCATGTCTTTGCCTCTCCCGGCTGCGGCTGTCGGCGACAGCGCGCATCCCAATCAATCGCGTTCGATGTAGAGCAGTATCTGTCCGCCCTCGACCAGAGCAGCATCCGCCGCCGCAATATGCCTGACCGTCCCCGCTATCCCCGCCTTGACCGAGGTGAACAGCTTCATCACTTCGATCAGACAGACTTCGGTATCGGCCTCCACCCGTTGCCCGACCTCGACGAAGCTGGGCGCGCCGGGTTTGGGCGAGCGGTAGAAGGTGCCGAGATTGGGCGCGACCACCGGCGCCCAATCGGGGTTCACATCGCCAGCAGTCGGCGCGGCTGCTGCATCGGCGGCAACGGCCTTTGGCTGCGCAGCAGCGGGCGGGGGCGTGCTAACGGTCGGGGCCACCGCCGGTCCATGCCCGCCCAGCGGCGCGGTGTCGGGATTGGTGGACAGCAGCAGGCTGATCCCCTCTCCTTCGACCCGTATCTCGCTCCAGCCGCCGGACTTGAACAGCTCGGCCAACAGGGCGATGTCGCGTGCAAGCTGTTCGCTCATAGTCCTGTCACCATCTCCGTCATGCCGCGGCCCGTCCATGATCGCTGGCGTTCGCCTGGCCCGCCAGCGTGTCGGCAATCACGCGCTCATAATGCCATGCCTCGTCACCGAAAGCATGTTCGATCACCTTGCTGCGGCGCAGGAACCGGTGCAGGCCCAATTCCCAGGTGAAACCCATGCCGCCATGGATCTGGATCGCCTCATTACAGGCGCGGCGGGCGATCTCGCCGCAGTAGGCCTTGGCCATTGAACTGGCGCGGGCATGGTCGGGGGCATCCTCCGATACGGCCCAGACGGCATAATAAGCTGCGGAACGCCCGGCCTCGACCGCCACGGCCATGTCGGCGCAGCGATGCTTGATCGACTGGAAGGCGCCGATCGGCTGGCCGAACTGCACGCGGGTCCGCGCATAGTCGACCGACGTGTCGAGCATGCGCGCGGCAATGCCCATCATCATCCCCGCATGCAGGGCCGCGCCCAGATCAATGAGTCGCTGAACCGGCGCATCGGAGAATTTATGCCCGATGATCGCGCAATCGGTCAGTGATGCTCCCTCCAGGATCAATTCGCAAAAGCCGCTGGACGGATCGATGTCCGCATGGGGACGCAGCGCCACGCCGCGCGCATTGCGTTCCACCATGACCAGTGCCGGCTCGGCATCGACCAGCGCCAGCGTCAGGAACAGGTCGGCATCGACGGCATCGGGCACCAATATCTTCCTGCCGCCGATCATATTGCCGCTGACGCTGGTTTCGACATCGGCAGGATCATAACCCCGCCCCTGTTCCAGCATGGCGACGGCTATTCTGAGCTGGCCCGCCGCGATCCGAGGCAGCCAGGCGCTTTTCTGGCGATCCGTGCCATAGCGCACGATCAGGTCCGTGGCGATCAGCGTGGTGGCGACGGTGAAAGGCGCCAGCCCTGCCCCCAATGCCTCCACCGCCAGCGCCACGTCGACCAGCGCCAACCCGGCGCCGCCATGCTCTTCAGGCACCAGCAGCGCGAACAGGCCGAGTTCGGCAAGACCGCTCCACACCGCCGCATCCCTGGCGTCAGCTGGATCAGGAGCGGTCAGCGCGGGAAAATCACCCAGCATCTGCGCGACCGTGTCGCCCAGGCTTTTCTGGTCTTCGTCAAAGCCGAAATTCATGGGTCGCCGCCCTCCCCCCTTAGCGTGGCAGGCCGAGCATGCGCTCGCCAATGATGTTGCGCTGGATTTCCGACGAACCGGAATAGATGGTGAAGGCCTTGGACTGGAGATAGCTGAGCTGGAAGCGACCGCCCGCCGCGCTCAACGGGTCGCCGCCCGCGATCGGGGCGGTCGGCCCCAGCGCATCCATGGCATTTTCATACATATTCTGGGCTGCGTGGCTCCAGTAGAGCTTGATGATCGAGGCGTCGGGACCGCGATCCTCCCCGTTCAGATATTTGCTGAAGGTGCGCAGCGCGTTGAGGCGCATCACCTCCACCTCGGTGATCGAGCGGGCCAGCTTCTGCCGGATCGCCGCATTGTCGATGCTGCGATGATGACCGGCCTGCGTATCAAGCATGCCGAGCAGCTTGTCGAGTTCCTGTTTGAAGCGGACCTGACGGGCAAGGCCGTCCTCAGGACCGCGTTCATAGGCCAGCGTCGTCATCGCGATCCGCCAGCCGTCATTGACATCGCCGACGATATTCTCCGCTGGCACCTCGACATCGTCGAAAAAGGTTTCGTTGAACTCGCATTCGCCGGAAATCTGGCGCAGCGGACGGATCGAAATGCCGGGCGACTTCATGTCGATCAGCAGAAAGCTCAGCCCCTTATGCTTGGGCGCATCGGGATCGGTGCGGACCAGTGCGAAGCACCAGTGCGAATATTGGGCGAAGCTGGTCCAGATCTTCTGACCATTGACGATGAACTTGTCGCCGCGCCGCTGCGCCCGCGTGCGCACCGACGCCAGATCGGACCCGGCATTGGGTTCGGAAAAACCCTGACACCAGACCTCCTGCGAGGCAATGATCGGCGGCAGAAAGCGTTTCTTCTGCGCTTGCGTGCCGTGGCGCAAGATGGTCGGCCCGGCCAGATTATGGCCGATGATGTTGATCCCCTCCGGCGCCCGCGCCCGCGCCATTTCCTCAGCGAAGATGGCGCGTTCGACCAGAGTGGCGCCGCGCCCGCCATATTCGGTCGGCCAGTTGATGCCGCTCCACCCGCCCGCGTGCAGCTTGCGCTCCCAATCGAGGCGGAACATGGCGCGTTCGTCCTCATCCTCCGGCTCGAACACGCTCTCGCCCCACCCCTGCGGCAGGGCGTCGACCAGCCAGGCACGCAGGCTGCTGCGAAAGGCCTCTTCGGCGGGGGTGTAGGTGAAGTCCATATCAGCCTCTTGCTGCCGCAGCCGCGAAATCGGGGGCGCGCTTCTCGCGGAAGGCCTGCACGCCCTCCTTATATTCCGGCGTCAGATAGGCGACGGTCTGGGCGTAGCTTTCATATTCCAGCATCTGGTCGAGCGTCGAATTGCTGGCCTTGTCGAGCAAGGTCTTGGTCATGGCGAGCGCGGTCGGGGAACCGGCGACGATCTTCGCCGCGATCGCCCGTGCTTCGGCCAGCAACTGGTCGTGCGGCACGACATGGTTGACGATGCCCAGCTCCTTCGCCTCGTCCGCCAGCACCTTGCGGGCGGTGAAGCACAATTCCTTCGCCTTGTTGATGCCGATCACCCGCCCGAGCAGGTAAAGACCGCCCAGATCGGGGACCAGACCGACTTTCGCAAACGCCTGGATGAAGCTGGCCTTATCGCTGGCGATGATGAAGTCGCAGGCGAGCGCGATGTTGAACCCCGCCCCCGCCGCCGCGCCGTTGACGGCGGCGATGACCGGCTTTTCCAGCCGGAACAGCGGTTCCAATATGTCCTTCAATATCCAGCGGTGACGGGCGCGCAGCTGGATCGGCGTCATGTCGTCGCGGCGCGCCTTAAGGTCGGCGCCAGCGCAGAAGCCTTTGCCAGCGCCGGTCAGGATGACGCAGCCCACGCCGGGATCGGCGGCGATCTCACGCAACGCCGCATGCAGTTCCTGATACAGCCCGTCAGTGGTGGCGTTCATCGCCTCGGGTCGGTTGAGCGTGATCGTCGCAATCCGGTCGCTGACGTCGTAGAGGATGTTTTCGTAGGCCATGGGCACCTCTCAGGGCGTTTCTACAAAGGGGTGATGAGCGATGTCGCCGTCCGTCGAATCGGGGATCGCGAACCATTGCTCCGGTATCTGCACCGGAATGCGGAAATCATGGGCTGGGATGACGATGTCGCTGCTGTCCTGCACCCGGCGCATCGCCGCCTGCCAGACGCGCTCGCTTTCGCTGCGGATATTGCCGGTCAGATAGGCGCCGGTCAGGGACCGTTGTGGCCGGTCGGTGGCGCGCGGGTCGGCCGGGAACCAGTAACGATAATGGTCGCCCAGGTCCGACGCGATGGCCACCAGCCCCTTCGCCGTGGCGATGACCGGCACCTGCATCCCCTCCGTATGGCTGGGCACATAGAGCAGGCGTATGCCCGGCAGCAGGTCGGTATCGCCCTCCACCAGACGCAATTGGCCGGGACGCTTGCGCGCCAGCAGATTGTCGATGGTCGATCGCCAGTAATAGATGCGCTGCGAGGGCACCGGATCAATCGCCGCCATCAGCTCGGCCCGCTGCACAACGACGCAGGCATCGGGAAACAGGTCCAGATTGTCGGCATGGTCGAAATGCAGGTGGGTAAGGATGATGTACTGGATATCCTCCGGCTTCAGTCCTTCCTTCGCCAGTTCCTCACGCAACGCCTGATGACCGCCTCGGGTGCCGTTCACCTTCAGCCGCCTGGTGACAGTCGCCACCTCGGCCATGCCGCTGTCGACCAGCAGGTTCACCCCCTCCCCACGCACCAGCCAGCAATGGATGGGATCGCGCATGATCCCGCCGCCATGCGGCAGATGCAGCTCGCCGATCCGCAGGGAGGTGATGCGATAATGGGTCACGCGTCGATCACCTCGAAGCGTTCGATGTCCTTGAGTGACCCTTCGCGCTCCCCTTTGCGCCAGATCGCGCGGACGCGGGTGCCCGGCTTGATCCGCGCCTTGGCGGTTTCGATGTCGTCGATGTCGATCATGTGGATCAGGCGGGTGGAGGCGCCGTCCAGCACGATCTCCGCATAGACATAGGGCGGTTCGCGGGTCTGGCCGATGAAGCTCATATTGATGATCGAGCAGCCCCGGATGGTGCCGGTATCGGCGCAGGCCTTCCATGTGCCGGTGCGCTTGTGGGTGATGTCGTCAATCTCGCGCGGCGGCAGCAGGGCATCCTCGCCGCCGGAGGTGCGGACGCCCATGACCCGGCCGAACTCCCGGATCTCATCGAACATACGGCCATAATAGGGGCCATAGGCATGTTCATAATGGAGCGTCATCGAATAAGGGACGACTTCCACCGGGGATTCGGGATTGTCGAGCGGCTCGACCGTGCCGAGCGGCGCATCGGGCGCAGGGCGGAAACCGGCAATCGCCAGCATCGATCCCTCGATCCCGTCTGCCCATTGCGCCTCCACCCGCAACCCCACGGAAAGGTCGGACAGGTCGGCAAGGATGCGGTGCGCGAAATCATTGTCGCAGCCATCCAGCCGGACAAGGCCGATGACGTCGCCATCGACGCGGGTGAAGGCGGTCAGCACGCCGCTATGCGGCGCGGCGACGAAGCCGTCCGGCTCCTCCCCATCGACGGAGGAGAAATCCTGCGCGGGCGCCACCACCCGCCCCGACGGGAAGCGCGTGCCGGTAATGCGGCGGTTCTTCACTTCGGCAAGGAAAGTGCCTGCCGCGCGCCCCGGCGTCAGCGTATAGGGCATGGAGATTTCGCTGTGGAACACAGGCAGGTCGATCGGAACGGTATCCGGTGCGGAAAACATTGCTTTATCTCCCTTAAGCGCTCAGTACCGCGCAGCCGCGCAGATTGGCCCAGCCGCCACCCGACTGGACGAGCGCGAGTTTCGCGTCCTTGATCTGGTGGGTTTCATTGCGCCCCATGACCTGCGTGGCCGCCTCGATCAGACGGATCAAACCGACCGCGCCGATCGGATTGGCGCCCATGCAGCCGCCCGAAGGATTGACCGGAATGTCGCCGTCCAGCTGCGTGGCGCCCGACGCGATCAGCTCCGCCGCCTGTCCGGGCGGGCAAAGGCCCAGGCTTTCATAATAGTTGAGTTCAAAGCAGCTATAGGGCTCCTGCACTTCCACCACATCGAACTGGCGGCGCGGATTGGTGATGCCGGCGGCGCGATAAACCTGGCGACTGGCGATGGCGAGCGGCTCCGACAACATCAACGATCGTTCCGGCGCATTGTCCGCCTCGCAGCAATAGGCAATGCCCTGTATCCAGGCCGGGCGATCGGTCGATTTCGCCGCGACATGCTCCGCCGCAAGGACGACCGCCGCCGCCCCGTCCGAAATCGGCGGCACGTCGAGCAGCTTGATCGGCCAGCAGAGCGGCTTGGACGCCAGCACCTCGTCGACCGTCACTTCCTTCTTGATATGGGCATAGGGGTTGGCAATGGCATTTTTGCGGTTCTTCGCCGCAACCATCGCCGCCGCTTCTTCCGTATGGCCCAGCATGTCCATGCGGGCGCGCCAATAGGCGGCGGAAAAGCCCATGATGCCGACCGCGAATTCCCGGCCCCAGAAGGGATCGTAGAGGGTCGAGATGGAATATTGCAGCTGCCCTTCCGACAGCTTGTCATAGGCAACGACCAGCGTGCGGTCCGAATAGCCGCCGGCCACCTGATAATAGCCCGACAGCGCCCCGGCAAAGCCCGCGCCGCCGCCGCTGGTGACGCGCACCACCGACTTGCCCTGCGCGCCGATGGCGTCGACCACCCATTTTTCCGGGTGGTTGACCGCCGCGAACAGCACCGGTCCCGATGCGACGACAACGGTGTCGATATCCTCCATCGTCAGCTTCGCGTCGGCGAGCGCCCGGTTGACGGCTTCGCGGACAAGGCCCGCCTGACTGACATCGGTGCGGCGGCGCGAGTGATGCGTCTGCCCGACGCCGACAATTCCTACATGACGGCTCATATCAAACCTCGAGAGTGAAGACGCAGTTGTTCTGCATGCCGACGCCACCGGCGCCGTGGACGATGGCGCGGGTCGGACTTCCGCCGCCGTAAAGCGCAGGCTGGCTGAGCTGTTTGGTCGCCTCCGCCAGACGGATGAGGCCCGTCGCCATGATCGGATCGGCCGGCAGCGCGCCGCCCGACTGGTTGATCGCCACCCTGCCGTCGCTGGCCGCCGCAAGACCTTTGCCCTTTTCGGCTAATCCCAGCCCTTCGATCACCAGCAGTTCACCTACCGCCGAGCTGGCGCTGATTTCGGCGATGTCGGCCTTCGCATCCGACCAGCCCGCCTTGCCATAGGCCATGTGCGCAGCCTTTTGCGCGGAGGACAGGCCGTCGGCGCTGCGGTCGGCAAAGCTGTGCGTGTCGATCGACGCGCCCATGCCGGTGATGAACACCGGATTGCCGCCGGAGCGACGCGCGACATCCTCAGTGGCGATCAGGATCGCCACCGCGCCATCCACCGGGCGCGACAGCATCAATCGGGTCAGCGGCGCCGCCGCCTCGCCTGAACCCAGGATCGCATCGACATCAGGCAGCGTGTCGATCAGCACATCGCCCTTATCGGCCCCGGCAGCCCAGCGGCGCGCGACCAGATCGGCGAGATCGCGATCCGACACGGCGTTCGCGGCCAGATAGCGCTGGGCCTGAATGCCCGTCGCCGCGCGCTGCCCAAAGCCCACCGGGCGCTGGTAGAAAGGTTCGCACTGGGACGACCAATAGGCGTCGATATTGGATTCCGATGGCTTGGAGTAAGCGACGATCAGGCCAATGGCCGACGCGCCCGAACGGATCTTGTTCACGCCATAGAGCGCAGCCCACAGCCCGTCCTCCTCGACGCGGGCCTCCTCCTTATGATGCGCGCCCAGCGCACCCAGGAAACCGCAGTTGGAGATGGAGCGGCCGTCCAGAACGTCGCTGCCGGAATCGATGATGAAATCGACATCATCCAACGTCAGGCCGCTGCCCTTGAAGACCGAGGCAACGACCGATGAAATCAGGTCGATATGCTGCGCGCCGTTCCACGCGGGTCGCAATTGCGTCTGGGCGGACGCGACGACCGCCACCTTGTTCAACCCCATCAGTGCTTCCTCATCCTTGCGCCGCCCATCGGCCCGCCGGTCAAGCCTGCGCCATCGCGTCCGGGACCGATCCGGTCAGCCGCCTTCGTTGATCCTGTCATATTGATTCGCCGGAGCAGTTGTCAATTTAATTCGACTAAACGTCGGATTTTTATTCTGGAGAGAAATGGGAAGAAATGGCAGATATGCAGGATAATATGGCCGAAAAAAATCCGGCCTTGCATTTTCCTTTTATCCGAAACATTCTCGGATCAACAAAATTTTGCAGGAGAGGACAGGCGTGGGACTCAACGTCAGCGGCCCTTATCGTTATCCGCCCCCCGCGCCCGAATGGCTGGCGCTGCGGGTCGAGGATGTGATCGAGCCGGACCTGCCGATCATCGACGCACATCATCATCTCTGGGATGAGGGCGGCGTCCCCTATCTGCTGCGGGAGATCATGGCCGACGCCGCCAGCGGCCACCGCATCGACGCAACCGTGTTCGTGCAGGCGCATTATGGCTATCGCCCGTCAGGCCCGGCGCATCTCGCCCCGGTGGGCGAGACGGAGAAGGTCGCCGCGATCAGCGCCGCGGCAGGGGCGCAAGGCGCGACCACCGATATTGCCGCCGCGATCGTCGCTTATGCCGACCTGACCCTGGGCGATGCCGTGGACGAGGTACTGGAGGCCCATGCGGCGGCCGCCAACGGCGCCTTGCGGGGCATTCGCCACAGCGTTTCGCGCGATCCGCTCTTTCCCGACGGTATCGTCATCCGGCCTGCCCCCGCGCAATTGCTGGCCGACAGCCGCTATCGCGCGGGCCTCGCCCGGCTATGCGCCCATGGGTTGGTCTATGACGCGATGCTTTATAATTGCCAGCTGTCCGAACTGACCGTCATGGCGCGCGCCCTGCCCCGGCTGCCCATCGTGCTGGACCATATCGGTTGCGTCATCGGCGTCGGTCCCCATGAGGGGCAGGAAGCAGCCATCTTCCAGCGCTGGCTTGCCGACATGACCGAACTGGCGCGCTGCCCCAATGTGACGGTCAAGCTGGGCGGCATGGGCATGATCGTGTGCGGCGCGCGCTGGCACGAACGCCCCGAACCGCCCGGCTCGCAGGAACTGGCCGATGCCTGGCGGCCATGGTTCGAAAGCTGCATTGACCTGTTCGGCGCCGATCGCTGCATGTTCGAAAGCAATTTTCCCGTCGACAAGGCGATGTATTCCTATCGCACGCTGTGGAATGCATTCAAACGCATCGCCAGCGGCGCCAGCGCGCAGGAAAAACATGACCTGTTCGCCGGGACCGCCGCGCGCACTTACGGCATCACGGCAAAGGCCCCGACGCGCCCGGCGGAGACGCTGCATGGCTAATCGCGCCGCCCATCTCTTTGCCCGCGCCGGGGATTGCGCCGACAAGACCGCCCTCATCTTCGAGGACGAGCGCATCGATTTCGGCACGCTCGCCCGGCACGTGCAGGAGGTGGCGGGCGGCCTGGCTCATCTGGGCATCCGCAAGGGCACGCATGTCGGCATATTGATCCCCAGTTGCCCCGATTTCATCATCGTGCAACAGGCGTTGTTCGCGCTGGGAGCGGTGGTGACGCCGCTTAACATTCTCTATCGCCCCAGCGAGATCGCCGATGCGGTGATGAGTTGCGATCTGGCCTGGCTGGTGTCGACGCAGGCGCTGCTCGAACCACTGGACATCGCCCAACCCTTGCCCGGCCTGTCCTTCATCGGGATCGATATGCAGGGTTCGGACGGGCCTGTTCATTCGCTGCCCGCAGCCCTGACAGCATCGCAGCCACTCCAGAAGCTCGCAGACGTCGCGCCGAACGATCTGGCCATGCTGCTGCTGACCAGCGCGACCACCGGCAAGGCCAAGGGGGTGATGCTGAGCTGTGCCAACCTTGCGGCCAATTATGACCGCACGCCGCAATGGCTGGGGCTGGACGGCGATGCGGTCATCCTCTGCGCGCTGCCGCTTTACAATACATTCGGGTTGAATCAGGGCATCAACGCCATGCTGGTGACGGGTGCGACCATGGTTCTGCATCCGCGTTTCGATGCAGGGCACTGTATCGAGGCCATCGCCGCGCATGGTTGCACTTTCCTGCCCGCCGTGCCGACCATGCTGCAAAAGATCGTCGATCACCCAGCCGTTGCGACCGCGCGGATGGAGACGCTGACCCGCATCATGACCGGCGGCGCGCCGGTCCCGCCGGCCCTGCTGCAACGCCTGCTGGCCGCGGCGCCGCAGGCGGAGGTGCTGACCGGCTATGGGCTGACCGAAGGGACCGCGCTCGTCACCCTGACCAGGATCAGGCCGGACGGCAATGGCGCGCCGAGCAATGGCCACACCATCGGCCGGGTGCTGGACGGCATGACGCTGGGCATCATGGATGAGCAGGGCAGGCTGATGCCGGCCGGCGGCATCGGGGAAATCGTGATCCGGGGGCCGAACATGATGGCCGGCTATTATCGCGCGCCGCAGGAAAGCGCGCTCGCGCTGGCGGGCGGATGGTTGCACAGCGGCGACATCGGCTATCTCGACGAAGACGGCCATGCCTATATCGTCGATCGTAAGAAGGATGTGATCATCCGGGGCGGGCAGAATATCTATCCTGCGGACATAGAGGAAGTCCTCTACCATATACCGGGCGTGGCGGAGGTCGCCGTGGTCGGCATGCCCGACGATCTGATGGGCGAGGTGCCGGTCGCCTTCGTCGCACTGCGGCCGGGCTGCACCCTGTCCGGCGGCGCGATGCTGGAGCGGTGCAGGACGGAACTGGCGCCGTTCAAACTGCCCTTCGCCATCCATGTGCGCGACGAACTGCCCAAGGGACCGACCGGCAAGATCCTGCGCCGCGCGCTGCGGCCCGGGAAGATCGCGCGCTAGGCCATGGCCGAACCCCGCTCCCGCTTCATCGCCGTGGCAGGCACGCGCCGTCACATGCTGATATGGGGCGACCCATCGGCCCCTCCGCTGTTGCTGGTCCACGGCCTCCTCGACCATGCCCATAATTGGGACTGGATCGCCGCCGCGCTCGCCGACCGCTTCCATATCATGGCACCGGACCTGCGCGGTCATGGCGACAGCGACTGGACCGGGCCCGCATCCTATTCGCTCGCCAATCATGTGATGGATCTGGCCGATATCGTGCATGCGCTCGATCTGCGCGACATCCGGCTGGTGGGCCATTCGCTGGGTGGACAACTCGCCCTGCGTCTTGCCGCCACCTATGCCGACAGGGTGCAATCGCTCTTCATCATCGAAGGGGTCGAATTGCCGATCGTGCGGGACCAGCGCGAGGCGGCGCAGCCATACCCCGCGCGCCTGCGACAATGGATCGAGGGAGAGCGGCAGAACCGGCAGCGCTCCCCGCGAACCTATGCCAGCTTCGCCGAAGCGCAGGCGCGGATGGCCGGGCATAATCCGGGCATCGATGCCGATACCATCGCCCACCTCACCCGGCATGGCGTGGTCGCCCTTGCCGATGGCGGGTGGCGCTGGAAATATGACGACGCCTGCCGCCAGCGCGCGCCCGAAGACGCCCATGGCATCGAGTTGGATGAAATCCTCTCCGCCATCGCCTGCCCCACGCTGCTTGCCTATGGTGAGCGAAGCTGGATTCCCGTGCCGCCGTCCGATCGGCTGGCGCGCATCCGCGACCATCGCCTGATCCATTTTCCCGACGTCGGCCATTGGCTGCACCATCAATCGCGCGATGCCTTTCTGGCCGTGCTGACCGATTTTCTCAAAACGAACGAAAGACGATCCCATGCGTGAAGCTGCCATCATCTCCACCGCCCGAACGCCCGTGGCCAAGGCCGTTCGCGGCGCATTCAACGATACCGACGCGCCCGCGCTGGCAGCCCATGCGGTCAATGCCGCCATCGCCCGCGCCGGGATCGACCCGGACCGCATCGACGACGTCATTTTCGCCGCGGGATCGCAATGGGGCGATCAGGGGTTCAATATTGGCCGGACGGCGGTGTTCGCGGCGGGACTGTCCGACGCCATCCCCGGCGCGTCGGTCGACCGCAAATGCGCGGGCGGGCTGACCGCGCTCGCCTTCGCCGCGCGCGGGATCATGGCCGGGGACATGGATGTGGCGGTCGCGGGCGGGGTGGAGGCCATCACCCACACCCGCGACTATGCCCCCACCCACCGCGCCCGCCCCCGCGCCGTGCTGGACCGCAAGCCCCATGCCTATATGGCCATGATCGAGACGGCGGAAATCGTCGCGGACCGCTACGGCATCAGCCGCGAGGCGCAGGACGCAATCGCCGCCCTCAGTCACCAGCGCGCCGCCGCCGCCGTCACCGCAGGCCGCTTCGCTGACGAGATCGCGCCGATCACCGTCACCAAGAATATCGTGGAAAAGGGCGGCAGCATCTCCGGCACGGAGATACTGACCCTCTCGGTGGACGAGGGCATCCGGGCCGATACCACTGCCGAAGGGCTTGCGCGATTGAAACCCGTATGGCGCGACGGCCAGATCGTGAAGGAGGGCCGCTTCGTCACGGCCGGCAATGCCAGCCAGCTTTCCGACGGCGCATCCGCCCAGATTGTCATGGACCGCGCCACGGCTGAAGCGGAGGGACGCGAAATATTGGGCATCTATCGCGGCTTCCAGTCGGCGGGCTGTCCGCCAGAGGAAATGGGCATCGGCCCGATCTTCGCCATACCCAGGCTGCTGGAGCGCGCCGGCCTGAAGGTCGAGGATATCGGCCTGTGGGAAATCAACGAGGCCTTTGCCAGCCAATATCTCTATTGCCGCGATTTCCTGCGCATCGATCCTGAAAAGATCAATGTGAATGGCGGCGGCATCGCGCTCGGCCATCCATTCGGCATGACGGGCAGCCGGATCGCCGGCCATGCGCTGATCGAGGCGCGGCGGCGCGGCGTGCGCTGGGCAGTGGTTTCCATGTGCGTCGCGGGCGGCATGGGGGCAGCCGGTCTGTTCGAGATTCCGGCCTGAGGAGGATCGCGATGGAAGCCATGCGCTTTGACGAGGATGTCGTCATCATCACCGGCGCGGGCCGGGGGCTGGGCCGTGAACATGCGCTCGCCTTCGCGGCGCGGGGGGCGGCGGTCGTCGTCAACGATATCGGCGTCGAACCCGATGGCGAGGGCGGCTCCGCACAGGTGGCACAGGGAGTCGTGGATGAGATCATCGTAACCGGCGGGCGCGCCGTCGCAGACAGCCATGACGTGACCTCTGCCGAAGGCGCGCGCGCCGTCGTGCAAACCGCGCTGGACGCATTCGGCAAGGTCACGGTGCTGGTCAACAATGCCGGGATCATCGATTTCGGCTCGCTGGAAGAGATCGACGATACCAGCTGGCGGCGCATGATGGCAGTGACGCTGGACGGCAGCTTTCAGATGTCGAAGGCGGTCTGGCCCCATTTCCTGCGCCAGAAACATGGCCGCATCATCAACACCACCTCCAATGCGGGCTTTGCCGGCAATGCGCAGCTCGTCCATTATGGCGCCGCGAAACTGGGGGTCGCGGGCTTTACCAAGGGACTTGCGCAGGAGACGGGCGACAGCGGCATCACTGTCAATGCGATCGCGCCCATGGCGATCACGCGCATGAACCGGGATGCCTTTTTCGGCGGCGCGCAGACGCAGGGGGACGATTGGCAAGCCGACATCCGCGCGGGGAAGCTTCCCATGGGGCCACCCTCCATCGTTTCCCCAGCCGTGTTGTGGCTGGCCCATCGCTCCACGACCGTCAACGGTGACATTTTCAGCGTGTCGTCGGGCAAGGTTGCCCGCGTCGGCTTTGTCGTCGGCGGGGGATATTTCAATCCCGATCATGGCCCGGAAGATTTGCGGGACAATCTGGCGACCGTCCGTTCTCTTGACGACTATCTGGACCCGCAGGACACGAGGGACGAACTGGCCCTCATTCCCAAATTATTCGGTTGAGCGGCACATATCCCGACCGGGTCATGCGTGGACCGCGACGCCATCATAAGGGCTGACAGAGTTCTGCCCGCATCAGCATGACCCATGCCGGGACATGATCCTGAACACGATCGTCGAAAGACAAACGGCGACGGAAGCTACCGCGCTCAGCTATCGGCTGTTGATGTCATGCGCATACTTCGGGTTGATATAGTAGCCTATTCGATCTTTCTGGCCGTCCGACCGCACCCGCATATTTGATGACCGGGCCGAAGGCTGATCCTGTGGGAACGGATCACGACCACGGTGTCCACCAAAGGACAGGGTCTATCGCCCAAAGCGATCTGCGAGCAGAAACGCTGGGCAGCGGCTATTAGGCCGTAAACTCATAAAATGGCTTGAGGATTGGTCGTTTGCGTGATTCAGG